>JBGSOM010000067.1:0-38037 GCA_041739135.1 Pirellulaceae bacterium | reverse complement strand
CTAGCTCGCGCTCGCGCAGAAACCGGCTTGCTAGTCGTTGCACAAAACCTACTGAGGCTTGATAGAATCGAAAGGAAAGCCACAAACCCCAGCAATAAAACAACTTAAAAGCTGGACGACCTCCGCAGTTTGGGGAGGGTCAGCCCGCGCCAGCGTGGCTGGGGAGGGGCGTACGTATGGCTTCAAGGCAACCAAGTATATCTGGCGACGCTTACCGTTACTCGCACTCGAGCAACCCTGCCCGGCACTCGAGCAACCCTCATCTCGCTGAAGCTCGGTTGCCGACCCTCCCGGGCGCTTCGCTGGGAGGGTGAAGATTGCTGGGAAGGTGAAGATTGTTGGGAATGTAAAGAAAAATGGCCCGTCGCGATGACGGGCCATGTTTGTTTGCAAGCTCGTTAACGGGCTGAAATCAGTCCCACCACCATTGATCGGCGGACAGGTTTTCCAGCGACAACGCATCGTGCTGCTTGGCGATCGCGCCGCCTTCGTCTGGCAGAATGTTATCGGAGTTCAATGCCTTGCGAGCTTGGATTTCGACGCCGCCACCGATTGGAGTGATCAAGCGCGTTCCTTTGATAACGGCGTTGATCGCTGTTTCAACTTGGCGCGGTGCGGGCAACGTTTCAACTGGGAACCGATCTTCGTGTCCGAGTACACCTTGATCCCAGTTCGCTTGATCGTACAGTTTGCGATCTTGAATGAACGCACAAGCGATACTCAGATCGACCAAGTTGCGAAGCTGGCCGTAAATCGGGCTCTGAGCTGCGATGGCTTCAAATTTCTTCGTAAAGTCGGTCGTGAACGCCTTGCTAGCTGGATTCATCGAACCGCCGCGAGCCTTGCGTGAACCGTCGCGATTAACCTGCTCATCTTCGCCGATCAGTTTCAACCCTTGTCCGACCAACTGCATCGCATGTCCGTCTTCGGTGCAAGCGACTGAGTTATAGTCTGGAACAAAGAACCAGCGAATCAGTGCGTTGTTCGGAACAACCGACGAACCGAGTTTCTGGATGTAAGTCGTCATCGGAACTGGTGGTGCTTCGAGGCCGATACCGATCAGTTTCATGCGATAGTCGGCTTCGGTCAGAACGTGTGCAAAGTGAGTTGTGCGTGGTACGCCTTCGAGCGTGACTTCGTTCATGCCGAGACTTTGACGCAACGCGTTAACAATCATCGGCACCTGGCTTGGCTGGTAAGTCGATCCGATTTGCTTGAGCGTTTCTTGCATGCGAGCCAAACCTTCTTTGGTCGGATCGATGGAAACACGAATCAAGTTCGAAGTATCACCCTTCGGCGGGAAAGCTCGCATCGCAACGGCAAGGTCTTCGAGAAGAATACATGGCTTGCCAGAATCGACTCCGACCAACCGACCCTGCGAATCGCGTCCGAAACCTTCCGCAGGTCCCGCTAGAACGATATCGCCCGACTCAGGATAGAAGAAAACATATTCAAGCCGGGTAAGTCCAGCGAGGGCAAGCATATCGAGGTCGAGCGGACCCTTGCTCTTCATCTTCTTTGCAACTTGAGCTTCCAGGCGATTTAGCGAGATTTTGCGCAGTTTGCTCGGCTGAGCCAATTCGCGTGGCAGCGCTTGTTTGGCCGCTTGTAACCGTTGCATATTCAGCATCGGATTCTGCTGCATAACTCGTAGAACACCTTGCGGATCGATCTCAACCCCGGCCGCGCCGACGGTTCCGTTGGTCGTGCCGGTTGTCGTTCCGCCCGTGGTTCCACCAGTCGTACCGCCCGTTGTTCCCTGGGCAAACAAGTCGGCGCCACCCACGAAGAGAACAACTGCAAAAACAGTCATTTTGCAAAAGAAGCGATGAAGTTGCATCGGCGTTGCCCTGGGTCAAAAGATGTACTGATAAGCTGTGTGTTGATCGAAAAAAGCGAACGCATATTCCGCAAACGCTTCTCGCCTTAGCTACAAGGTTAATTGCCAATTCATGCAAAGGCAACAAACGCTTGCACCCATGCCCAAAATCCGCCATGAAAGTGCTCCGCGCGGCCAGCTTGAGCCGACCGGCGAGTGAACCGGGGCCCCTCGTCCTGGGTTTTCCGTATGGGGTCAGGGGGTTGGGTGACTTGAAGCGACTGAGGTGGATCTTCTTCGCGTGGCGTGAACATTCAATCGATGCTTCGCAGCATGGCGACTGAAAGTCGCCACCACTTGAAAATCCCCAACTCAGTGGCCGCCGCCCCTTCGCGGCGCGGCGGGGGCCTTCATTTTCGGCGGAGCCACCAGTAACCGGTGGCTGGTTTCGCCCAGCAGGTCGTCGAGCCGCAGTCGCAACTCCTTGGAAATCTCAACCGGGTGCTTTTTGCATTTCATTTGCACCGTTTCGCCCGACAGCAGCCGCAAAGCCAAAGTGACTTCCATTTTGCCCGGGTAACCGCGAAGAATCTCCTTTAACTTCGGAATTAACTCGACCGAGTGCTTGTTCTCGTCGATGTGAATTCTCAGGCCAGCGGTAAAGCGGCTGCTGGCTTCTTCGATCGGGATGATTTCGTTAGCGATCAAGTTGAATTCGTCGCCGCCGTCGCGTTTGTCGACGGTGGCTCGCATGATTACGACCGACTCGGGGATAATCAGATGGCCGACTTTCGCGTAACCGTCCGGCCAGCAGATGCAGCGCATCGCGCCGTCCATATCCTCGAGATCAAAGTTCGCGTACTTACTCGGCTGATTTGGTTTGGGGTTTCGAGTGTTCGCGATCTTGATCGACGAGATCATACCGCCGACCATCACTTCACTGCGATTCTTCACCGCTTTGATATCGACCGATTTGTGGGTGCACAATGTACTCAGTTGCTGCACGTATTCGGCCAGAGGGTGACTGGACAAGTACATGCCGAGCACCTCTTTTTCCATCGCGAGTTTCATCTTGTCTTCGAACTCGGGGATGTCGGGCAAGTTCTGAGTGGCAGCCGCTTGAGCCGGAACGTCTTCTTCGATCTCGTCAAAGAAGTTCATCTGTCCGCTGCGTTTATCCGCTAGCGCAGTCGCACCCGACTGAATCGCTTTCTCGACACTGGCCATCAGTTGCGAACGCCGCGCGCCGAGCGAATCGAACGCGCCGGCTTTGATCAGCGTTTCGATCGTCGACTTATTGCACTCCGTCGGATCAACACGTTCACAGAAATCGAACAGGCTCTTGAACGGTCCGCCTTTCTTGCGAGCTCGCGCGATCGCTTCGCCAGCGCCACCACCGCAGCCTTTGATCGCGGACAGCCCGAAGTAAATCTTTTTGTCAGCGACAGTAAAGTCGACATCAGAGCTGTTCACATCCGGCGGCACGACAGTGATGTTCATCCGCGCGCAGTCTTCCAAGTGCTCGACAAGCGAGTCTTTACGCTTGAAATTGCGTCCTGGAATATCACCTGACAACAACGCCGCCATGAACTCGACGGAATAGTGAGCTTTCAAGTAGGCTGTCTGATACGCGAGCAACGCGTAAGCGGTCGAGTGACTCTTGTTGAAGCCGTAGCCAGCGAACTTGAGAATCATCTCCCACAGCGCGCGAGCCTCTTTCTCCGACACGCCTTTCGCGACTGCGCCTTCCATGAACTTCGCTTCGTTCGCGGCGATCAACGATTCCTTCTTCTTGCTGATCGCTTTAATGCACGTGTACGCATTCGCCAGTTCGATGCCGCCGAGCCGATTGAGGATTCGCATCACTTGCTCTTGGTAGACCATCACACCGTTGGTCTCTTCCAAGATCTCTTTCATCACCGGGTGAATGTACTCGGCTTTCTTCTGACCGTGCTTCACCGCAACATAATCGTCGACCATCCCGCCTTCGAGCGGACCGGGACGATACAGCGCGTTGGTAGCGATAATGTCGCGGAAATGGTCCGGCTTCATGCGCTGCAGCAAGTCGCGAATCCCGCCGCTTTCCAACTGGAACACACCTTTCGTTTCGCCGCGTTGCAGCAGCGCGAAAGTGGCTTTATCCTCCAGTGGCAAACGCAGAATATCCAGTCGTTCGCCCGTGGTCTGCTCGATGATGTCGACCGCTTTCGACAGGATCGTCAAGTTCCGCAGGCCGAGGAAGTCCATCTTCAACAGACCAGCCGCTTCGACGTCGCCCATCGACCACTGCGTGATGATGTCCGTTTTTCCGGATACTCGGCTGAGCGGAACGTAGTCGGTTAACGGTTTGTCGGCGATCACCACCGCCGCAGCGTGGGTGCCGATATTGCGTGCAAGTCCTTCGATCTTCTTGGCAATGTCCAGCAACTCTTTGACCGCTGGATCGGTGTCATAAGCAGCCTTCAGTTCGATGTTCTTTTCGAGCGCTTTGGAAATGGTGATCTTCAGTTCGTCGGGAACCATCTCCGTGACTTGGTTCACACGTGCTAGCGGAATGCCGAGTGCGCGTCCGACGTCTTTGATCGCAGCGCGAGCTTGCAGAGTTCCGAAGGTGCCGATCTGCGCGACGTTGTCATCGCCGTACTTGTCTTTCACGTATTGAATGATGTCGCCGCGGCGGTCTTTGCAAAAGTCGATGTCGATATCCGGCGCTTCGCGGCGATTCTCATCCAAGAACCGTTCGAACAGCAGATCGTATCGGATCGGACACACGTGGCTGAGGTATAGCGCATAACAAACGATGGCACCCACACCGCTACCTCTCGCCGTGGCTGGCACATTCTGCTCGCGCGCGTAGCGCACGAAGTCCCAGACGATCAAGAAGTAGTTCGCGAAACCTAAACGCTGGATCACGCCGAGTTCGCGATCCAATCGATCCATGACCACCTGTGCCAGTTCGCCGCTCGGCAGCAGCATCGTATCGTCGCCGCGATAGCGATCCTTCAAGCCTTCGATACAAATCTCGCGCAAGTATTCATCGGGCTCTCGCTTCACCGGCAAAGTGTAACGCGGAAAGTTGCGATTGCCCAACTCGATCTCGATGTTCACCGAGTCCGCGATCTCTTGGCTACGCGCGACTGCGGATTCGAGGCCTGGGAAACTGTCGTACATCTGCTGAGGCGAACGCAAGAAGAACTGATCGCCCTCCATCTTCATCCGCTGGACGTCGGTACGAAATTTTCCGGTGTTGATGCACAGCAATACATCCTGCGTTTCAGCGTCACCTTGGTCGACGTAGTGCGCGTCGCTGGTCGCGACCAACGGAATGCCGAGTTTGTTAGCGATATCGACCGCGCCTTCCAACTGCTGACGTTGGATCGGCAGGTCGTTGTTCATGATCTCGATGAAGTAACGATCACCAAAGATCTTGTGGAACTTCTGCGCCGTTTTGATTGCTGCATGTTCGGCCGCCGAGGTGTCGTAACCCGCCAGAATCGCCCGCGAAAACTCGCTCGACACACAGCCGCTTAAGCAAATAATGCCTTCGTTCAACTCAGCCAACAGTTCGTTGTCGATTCGCGGCTTGAAGTAAAATCCTTCCAGGCTCGCTTTCGAAGCCAACTTAATCAAGTTCTGAAAACCCACGCGATTCTTGGCCAGCAGCGTCAAGTGATACGCGGCTTCTTTCGACGAAGATGCATCTCCGCGTGCGAAGCGGCTGCCTGGCGCAACATAGGCTTCGTAACCCACAATTGGATTGATGCCTGCCGCTTTTGCCTTCTGATAGAACTCGAGCGCGCCATGCAAGTTTCCGTGATCCGTCAGCGCCAGCGCGTTCATACCATGCGATTTCGCTCGGTCGATCAGTTTGCTAATCGAGCTCGCACCGTCCAACAGGCTGTAGTGACTGTGACAGTGTAAATGAACAAAGTTGCCGCTCATAATTTCATCCTGAGTTTAGAATCGCCACCGCAGCGAACACAGGGCGAGCTAGCCCAGGCGGAGCTCGTACAGGACGCTGCGGACGTCAGTCTATCGCAGCCCGCATTCGGCTAAAAGGCTTCGTTGATCACTATGCGGCCCGCAATGTCGCTAAGTGGTTCGCTCTAAATGAGTTCTGAAATTGCCTAAATATTCCAGCGATTGACGCCTCTCCCGCTGCCTCTCCCGACGCATTGCGAGAACACGCATTGCAAGGGGAATCGTGAAAACAGCGGAACAGCAGTTTGCAACGCTGTTGATCAAGCAGATACCGCGCTCGGAGTGTGTTTCAGTTCAGAGCTGCAAGAGTCGAGTGTGGATGAAGAGCTCGCGCTAAGCCAGCGAACTCTTGTTGAGCATCTCGGGATCAATCTGCAGGACGCGTCCGACTAACTGTGCGACCGAATCGACTTTGAACTTCTTCGTGATATTGCTGCGGTGGACTTCGACCGTCTTGCAACTGATGTTGAGCAGAGCTGCGATTTGCTTGGAAAGATGGCCTTGAACGACGAACTCCAGTACTTGTAATTCGCGTGGAGTCAGTAGCGAGCGCGGGTCAACTTGCTGTTCCTGTGCCGATTGCTCTTCATCCATCCGGCGACTTAACTGCAACATCGTGTTCACGTTTTCAATGAACTTATCCGCTCGATAAGGTTTTTCGATGATATTCACCGCGCCCAGCTTCACCGCTTCCACTGCGATTGGAATTGTGGCGTGGGCAGAGACGAGGAGAAAGGGAAGGTTCTTCCCGCGCGCTCGTACTTCATGGATTAACTGTAAGCCCGACATATCGGGCATCTCATAGTCGACGAGCATGCAACCGCCGTTGATCCATTTAAGATCCTGTAGCATGGCGGCACCAGACGAGTAGAGCGTCGCTTGTAGTCCAAACATTTCAAGCAATGCTTGAGTGCTCAGTCGCACCGCGTCGTCATCGTCGACCAAATAGATCCTACTGCAGCCCATCGAATTGAATTCCCTGAAGATGCCCTACCGGTGCCTCGATTGCGATACTAGCGAGTTTTCGTCAGTGGGCTCAAGGGCAGTTTCAAGCACGGAGAGTCGAGAATCGATGAGCGACTTCAGGCGTGGTGCAGGAAAGTTCATTTTCCAGGACGAACAGCGATCTGGATAGTCAAACAACCGACAGGCGTAGTAACCAGCGTGCGTTCGATAGTAGCCGCCGAGTCGAAGAGTACATTATGCCCAGCACCGCTAACCGTAGCAGGCATGCCTAAGGTGATCTCTTCAATCTTGATGTACTCCTTAACTCCGCCCGCCACCATGTTCGATAGCTCTGCGACGGTGTCACTCACATCATTGTTGATCTCAGTCGGCTTTTCACCTAGGAGCGCTTCGACAGCGAAGAATGCGACCTCTTTGTCAAAGCTGATCACAATCGTGCCGTTCAGTACGCCTGTGAATGCAATGATTCCGGAGATGTCTCGCCCCGACGTGAAAACGGAGTCCGGGTCTTCCTCAGTAGATTCGATGTTCCAACGCAGCAATGTCGCTAGCACGTTCTTAACGCTGTAGACTGCGGCGGGCAGGTAACTATTTTCAAGTGCAATAGATGGCATGACGATCTTTCTTGAACGAGTTGCGAGATGGAGAGCGAATGACTAGTTGACGTATTTTTCGAGTTTGGCGACCAACTGTTCGTTCTCAAACGGTTTGACCAAGTAGTCGGTCACTCCGGCTTGGATCGCTTTTACAACTTGTCCCTTCTGCCCCTCTGTCGTCACCATGATGATGGGGACTTCCGCGCCTAACTCTCTCAACGATGTCACCAGCTCGAGACCGCTTTTCTCAGGCATATTCCAGTCGGTAACGACAAGGTCGTAAGGGTTCTGTACAAATTTATCGAGCGCGATTTGGCCATCGCCGGCTTCGTCGGTTTCGGTGACGCCCACTGCCGCCAACGCGCGAACAATGACTTTACGCATAACTCCAGAATCATCAGCAACGAGTGCTCGCATGGTTACTTCCTTTCAACGTGGTTCATTTCTGCCGCTTGATCAGTGCTTGCGGCTTGTCGTATCAAACCATGGCTTACGCCAGTCGCCGTCGTGTATCGTTCGCAATCGCACCGCTCAGATTGCACGCTATTGCACCGCAAGCTAGCTTTCCGACTCCCCTGCGTCGTAGCCCGAGTCGCCAGACTTCGGTCGTGCTTTCATGTCGTAGCCAGAGTCGCCAGACTTCGGGTGGGCTTTCAAGAGATCGAATACCCGAAGTCTGGCGACTCCGGCTACTTTTCATTCGAATACATGCTGCCCGTGCTCCAGAGTATATTCAGATACGTTTGCTGGTTACGAATGACCAGAGATCGTTCGTTGGTTCACTGACTGACCCAGCGAGAACATTCTTTTGGCGATCCGGCGCGTCAGCGCCTTTTGTTAACGCTTCGAGCGATTTCACTGTGGACCAGATGTCGTCTTCGAGAGTTAGTGTTGATCGCGCCTCTGTGCGAACTGGCTCTTGATCGCTGACTTCGCTAGGTTCAGTGTCCGCTTGAGTCGACGTTGCAACCAGCTCGGATTGTTGGCGGTCTGCCTCTAAAGTCGCTTTTTCAGCTTGCAAGTCGCTGACCTGGCTGCGCATGTCTTGAATAGCCTCAGTTAACTCAGCATGCTCAGCGTTCATCTCGTCCGTTCGGATACTGATCTGTTCAAGCAGTTGTTGAAGGGTGTCGCGGTGCAATTCAAGCTGACTACGGACTGCTTTACCTGTAGCGCACTCCGCTTCAAAGCTCTTCAGTTCGACAACGATCTCGTTGCGCTCTGTGTTGAGATCTTTGATGCTGTTTTCAAGTGCCAGCTTGGCTGTTCGCGAGCTGTCGATTCGCAATTCGACTGACGCAACCGTTGCCATCGTTTCCTGCAATTGCTGATCAAGTTTCTCCGACTCGAGATTTTGGTTCGCAATTCTTGTTTCCAGCGCGGTTTGTTGTTGCTGCAATAGTTCCAATTGCGTGTGACAGTCTCGCAGCTTGCGTTGTTTATCGTCGACCTCCGCGCTGAACTCCAATAATCGCTCGCGGGCCGCGTGTTCTTCGGCCGCATACTGCACTAAACTCGCCTGCGTACAATCGCTGTCGCGTACCAGTTGATCGTGCGCAGCGCGCAGTTCGTCGACTTGTGTAGCACACTCAGATAGCTCCAGTTGCTTCGTAACCAACTCAGCCGCTAACGCTTCGATAGCAGCTTGCATGTCCGCCCGCTGCTGATGCAGTTGCTCAATGCCCGACTGTGCTTTTGAATTCTCTGCAACGAGGGTTCTCTCAATCGCTTCTTGTTGCGAGATCTCGTTCGTCAGCGAATCGAGTTGCAATTGCAATGTCTGTCGCTGGTGCGCAAGTTGATCTGCGACGGTTCGCTGTTCTGTGCAAGATTTCTCTAGCGTCTTTAATTCTCTTACTCTCGCGTCGATTTCAGCCGATCGTTCACGCAACTCCAATTTCAATAGCTCGACTTCGCTCTGCGCGGTCGCTTGTTGGTTTTGTAATTGATCAAACTCCACGGCTGCTTTCGCGAACTGCTTCTCGCCGTCGCGAATCGCCTGGCTGAGTTCCGCGGAACGCGCCGTCAGCTCTGCGTTTTGATTCTCTAAGTCGTTATGTTCCGTCTGCAACTGATCGACAGCGCACTGTGTCGTTGCCAGGGAAGTCGCAAGTCGGTCGAGTTCTTGCTGCCGCTCGCATTGTTCGCTCTCTAAAGCTTGCAGTTGCGATTCTACGTCCACCAGTCGATGATTGGCTACGTCGGTCTGTCGTGTGTAATCGCTGAGCAGATCTTGAGCACGAGCGATCGCGGCCTGCAATTGAGCTTTTTGCGATTCGTCACGCTGGATCTCGGATCGTAGCGTCGACAACAGCGATTCGGTCTCGCGAGTCGCAGCCATCGTCTGCTCATAACGCTGCGACGCGTCTCGATTTAGATCTACCAAACTGTCGAGTTTCGTTTGTCGCTCCTGCACCTGCGCTGAAAGCGTGTCGATGTTTTTCGTCAAAAGGCTCGTCTCTTGATCCAATCGCTGACGTTCCGTTTTCAACTGATCAAGATAGGTTCTCCACTGCGATGCGATTCCGTCAGCTTCTTGAACTTCGTTGGTCAACTGCGAAAGCTTGGCGGACAACGTCTCGTGCTGCACGTGTAGACCGTCGATCTTTTTACACATCTCGGATTCAGTTTCCTTTGCTGAGGCGATCTGCGATTCAAGACTCTTCAACTGCGCGCTGGCTTGTGCATGCTGCTCGCTAGTTTCCATGTTAGCCTGCAGTAACGCCGAGTTCTCCTGCTGTCGTTGCTCAGCCTCGAGCTGAAGTTCTTGCAACTGAGCCAGTGCAGACTGGAGTTCTGCGGTCAGCAAATCTCTTTCCCGAATGGCCGTTTCGATTTGAACGCTCAAGTCGTGGAGCGTCGATTGTCGTTCGCTGAGTTCCTCGTTCGCGTCTTGCAATTGCTGTTGCACAAGCGTCTGGTGGTGTAGCGAGTTTTCTGTTTCTTCCTCGATCAATGCCAGCTTGGATGCTTGCAACGCACGCTCGTTGGTTTGTTCGTCGATCTCGGCGGCCAGTTTCTCAAGCGTCTCCGTGTGCTCTACGGTCGCCTGCTCAAGCGCATGAACGCGGAGTTCTGCGGAGATCGCTTGTTGCTCCAGTGCTTCAGCGAGTTCGCGTTGACCGGCGAGTCGTTGGTCGAGTTCGGCGGAGTCAATTTGCAATCGATCGTAGCTGGATTTGCGCTCGTCGAGCGACAGCAGTTCGTCTTTCAACTTCGCGATGGCTTGTTGCGCCAACTGCAACTCGTCCGCGCGCCGTTCGATTTGCGTTGCCATCGCTTCAGCTTTGTCGAGCAGCGATTCTGCGTGTTGTTGCGCGTCGCGCGCCAGTTGTTCATTCGCCAGCTTCTGCGCGTTTGCAGATTCCATTTCCGTTTTCAATGAGGCCAAGGTCAGCTCGTGGTGTTCAATCGCTTTCTGTTCTGTGGCGATTTGCGACGTTAAGGTGGCGACTTGTTGGGTGACTTCGCGGAGTTCTCTCTGCTCGGCGATAAGAAGATTTTTCACGCAGGTTAGTTCTTCATCCGTAAGCTGCTTGGCAGCAACTTGAGCGGCAGTCAGTCGCTCGAATTCTCCAACTTGGGAAAGCAACCAATCGACATGCGATCGAACACGTTGTTCCTCCTCTTGGCATTCGGTTAGTTGCGTGCGTTGTTCGAACGACTTGGCTGCGACCGCGTCGAGTTGCAATTGATTGCGAGCCATGGCGGACTGCTGCTCGGCAATCTCCGATTCGAGTGAACGGAGTTGCTCTGTCAGTGCGGCACGCTTGGTTTGCAGCGCACTCAACTGAGCTTCTAGATTCGCTACTTCGGTTCGATCGGCGTCGCAAGCGGAACGTGTTGTTTCGAGTTCTGCGTTGGCTTCGACGATCCGTGCTTCGAGTTCGCGCTGCTTCGCTTCGGTGGCATTGAATTGTTCAATCGCAGCCGCACACTCAGCTTGAATCCGCTGCAACTCGGTTGATTTCTTTTCCGCGAGGTCTTGGATCGTGAATATTTGCTCATTTTGCTCTGCGATCGCATTCCGAACTTCCAAATGCTGCTGAGTTGCAGTGTCCAAAGCGCATTGGACTTCGGCAAGCGACGCTTGGGCTGCATTGAGTTCACTTTCAGCAGCATCTCGATTTAGTTTTTGTTCGAGCAAAATCGCTTCATTGGCCGCGATCTCAGATTGCAGGAGTTGTACTTCTTCGCTGCACTGCGTTAGATATTTCTGATGTTCCAACTCGAGCTCAGTAGCTTGGTCGGTTAGCTGTTGAATGGCATCAGTTTGACTTTGCAGTTGAGATGACGAATCGCTGATCGCAACCGTATGGTTTTCCAGTTCTGATTGCAAGCGGTTGGATTCTTGACGAAGTTGTTCGCACGCTTGGTCGAGTTGTTCTTTATCGGAACGCGATTTGGATGCGTCTTGTTCGGCACGGGCGAGACGTTCGTTGGTTACAGCTATCTCGGCTTGTAGAGTTGCGGACCGCTTCTGAAGTAAATCAAGTTCGTCCTGAGCGTGCGTCAATGCGGTATCGCATTGTTCGAATGCAGTTTGCTTGGCGGCGAGTTCCTGTTGGACGAGTTGCAGTTTTAATTTTTCAGTTTCGCTTGTCCACTGGCTGCGCGTGAGTTCTTGGACCCAAACGAGTCGAGTTTCGTTCAGCTCTTCAAACTGCTGCGTGATATCCTGTGTTCGCAACTGAAGCGCTTCGCGCTCCGTGCGCCATCGCAATCGACCGCGAGCTAGATCATTGAACGCTGAGACGGCGACGCAAAGATAGAGAACTCCCATCGCCACATTCGCTTGTAAAATTTGCGACGTGCTCGCGCTGGCGGTTCGAAGCATCAGGTTGAGTGCTAACGCAAATGCGGCAACCATTCCAAACAAAGTCAGCGTTGTGAGGCTGATACGGATGCCAGCGAAGGCTCGAGAGTTCTCGGACTCGGTTAGCGATTCGGTCAGCCGATGCCGATATTCTGTTAGGCAGTTCGAAAGTCGCGCAACGTCTTGCGTCAGCACCTCAAGCGGTTCAGTGCTTGCTGCATCGTAATCCGAGTTCCGACCGTAATCGGAACTCAAGGCGACATCGACAGTCTCAAGGTAGGTTGTGTTCATGATATTACTTGAAGGTGCTTCCTACTTTTTCCAAATCTCGCATACGTCGCTCCATCGCTTCCAAACGCGAAGCCAGTTCGTTGGCATCGGATGCGACAGCTTTCACCATCGGCGGTTCATTCGGCTTGACCGTCAGGTTCCACCAATCCATGCCGATCTCACGAGCCTTGTCGATTGAGCAGACGACTAACCGAATTTGAATCGTCAGCAATTCGATGTCGACTAATTTGATGCGAATGTCTCCGGCGATTACGACTCCCATGTCGAGTACGCGTTCCAGAATGTCAGCGACTGAGGATGATGTGGTGGATGTTTGAATTCGATTTGTCATGTGATTCGTTCCTGTCCTGCGATGCTGGCAGGCGGTTAAAGCAGTTTTCCGAGCGGACCAAGATCCAAGTTCAGATCTTCGCGTTTGATTCCGAATACTTGACACAGTTCATCGATCGCTTCCGATTGACGTAAAAAACAATCACCCAAGCGTTCGACTTCGACTTCGGTGAGTGTGCCGTTCTCCATCCGCCGAATCGCTTGTCGTTCCAGTAGTTCATGCAACAAGTTGACGATCGCGACTGCCAGTCTGCCCAAGCCTTTCGATGCATTCTCAGCATCGATTTCGATGCGGCGATGCGAGGCACTGGATTCGCTTGTCGACTGTTCAGTCGCTTGCATGGCCGCGCTCATAGTGTTCGCTCCGTTCGCTCCGCAGTTTGCACACGGCCCGTGATGGGAGCGACAACTGATTCGTTGGCGGCTGAGTCGTTGAAGATGGGCTCGGCAGGGTTCTGGGACTTCATGAAGTCTTCGACGTACGGTCGCGTGCTTTCGCCTCGAAGACTGGCTGGGACTTCACCGAGTGCATCGACGGCGCAGAGCAGCCCGCGAAGACCGATGTAGAGCAGGTCGACGCCTGCGACGCTGATGGCGATATCGCCGTTAACAGCGACACCTTGCGACAGGATGCGATCCAACGCATCGCAAAGTGAAACGTTCGAAGAGAGCGTATTGTCTGACATAGTTCCAGTTCCTTCCGGTAACCAATAGTTTTTTGCAGCTCGCTTTATTCGTCGCCTTCGAGCAGATCTAACAGCTCACTTTCGCGAGCGTCGAATTCGTCGTCCGTGATCTCACCCGCTTCCAATTTGTGATGCAGCTCTGAAAGCTCTCGCATCGCATTCGTTCGATCGGCCTCGCGAGCTTGATCGACCGCTTTGGCGACTTCCTTGGCAATGAACAAGAATCCTTTGAACGGTGACATCACCACGTCGTCGAGAAAAAACATGTCGCTTTACTCCAAGTTAAGCGCTAACTTCACGAAGCTGTACGTAGGCCATGGGCCATTGAAGCTGATTGCGAATTCGTCGCTGAATAACTTGGCGGCACTATAAACGGCGTCATTGAACGCGGCTTCGGAATCGCGGTGGATCAGACAAGCGAGTCGCATACACTCCGCTTCTTCACGCGGCGGTTGGATATCGATCTCGGTGCAGTGCGGAGTCAAGATGTCAAGGAATGTATCGGTATGCTGTTCCCGTTCTGCGTTGAGCAGCCGCTCGAATTGCTGACCGAGTGCGATTTGATCGTCGCGGCTCGCAGTGCCTGAAAGGATCAACTTGCGTGCTTCGGCGAGCGGTTCGTAGCGATCAACGAAATGCTGAACCACATTCGGTACCGTCCAACGCAAGTTCACCGTCATTTCGACGTGTCCCGAAACACGATCGATTTGAGTCTGCAGCGTTTCGTGATGAACCTTCAGCAGTCGTTCAACTTGTTCGACGTCGTCGGCGATCAGCCCAAAAGCTACTGGCAACATGTCATAGTGTCGCGCTAGGTAAGTGACCACTTCTTGATGCGCAGCCAAGTTTTTGCGTTGCGGTCGCAACTTCCGCACTTCGGTAGCTGAGACGGCAGCGGACACACCACTGTGATGAACGAAGTGGACGGGAGACCCATCGATACCGTGTAACTCTTGCGTTTGTGGTAGGTCGGTGTTTCGTAGGAAGGCATAGATGTACATGCCAGTTGCGACGATGGTTGATGTAGTCATGCTCTACTCCGTTTCAGTAAGTTAAACCGTAGGTGTTGGCAGTTGCCGCAGATTGATTGCGATCGGCGGTGCCGGTGATGGGAGCGGTTAGGCGTTGCGATTGATCGTTTAAGTCGAGGCGATGTTTCATTTCCGCCTGCTCGATCACAATCTTGCCGATGCGCTCATCGAGCAGTTGAATACGTTGGATCAAACGCTCGCGCTCAACGACGCGACGAGCGCGTTCCATTTCGAGCGACGTGAGCCGAATGTACATCTCGGGACTCGTAAGCGTTTCGCCAGCCTTGCGCGTCGACTGTGTGCGCATGGTCTGCAGTCCGCGTCGATGTGAGAATCGAGCCATGGTGGCGTTCCGTATGAGTTGATGCGATAGGGTCTGCAACGCTACTTGGTTGAGGCCATTGCACCTTTCGGAACTTGAGAAGTTTCGAATACAGGTGGCCTCGTCAAGCGACGGCTACCAGACTCGCGTTGCACAATGCCGTCATTGGGTTTATCGGTACCAATTGCCGAGTCGCCCTGGTTTTCCGGAAATGAGCAGACTGCATGATCTTTTCCAGCGGGTGCAGATTCTGCACTTGGGGTGGCGATTAGCTGCGTGAGTTGCTGTTCAAGCGCGTGGAGTGAGCTTGATGCACGTGATTCAACTGGGCGCGACTCAACTGGTCGTGACTCAGCAGGTCGTAACTCAGTTGTTCGTGACGGAGTGACTTTCGATCCAACTGCGGTTGGCTTGAGCACGGATCGTAATAGTCCGTCGAGCTCGGAACGACTAAACGGCTTGCCGGACTGTCTAGTTGCGTTGTAGATCAGCACGTCTTGGCATGTGGTGATGAAGATAGGATCATCGTAGGCAACTTTGGCCGAGCGATGATCGAGGATTTTTGCGATCGCGAGCGCTGCGCGAACTGTTGGCCCGTTCTTACCGCCGAGGTGGGTGCGCAGTGCGCGGATGATGTCAACAATCAGCGCTGCTTCATCCGCCGGGCGTTTGCTTTTCGCGTGCAGAATCGCGAGCTCAGTCTCGCGATCCTGATGAGTCACTTCGAGTGTGATCATGCGATCGATGAGAGCGTCTTGCGACATATGAACGCCGACGTATTCCTCCGGATTCGAAGTGAAGATCGCTCGAAAGTTCGGATGCACTCGGACGTAATTCTTTTCCGAGGCAGAGGAAGGAATCGTGAGGATACCTTCTTCCAGGATACTGAGAAAGGCGTTGTTGGCAGCGGCCGGCGAGCGCGTGAATTCATCGTAGATGACCGTGTGGCCCTGTTCGCAGGCGGTCGTCAAGCGATTGCTGCTCCACATCAGCGAAACCGTTTCTTCGGTTTTCAAAATCGAACTGACGTAGTTATCGCGCACCGATTGGCGGCGATAACCAGCGTCTTTGCCGAGTAAATCCGAGCCTCGCAATTCATCGTCGCCGTGCAACAATGTGCAACGGCGTCCGATTTGAGATGCGATATGCAACGCCAAGGTTGTCTTGCCAGTACCAGCCGGACCAGACAGGTGAACTGCGTAACCGATGTCGATGTAAGCGAGAGCTCGCTGAGTCAGTTCTTCGATGGCAGGTGTGGCGACGAAGTCCGCGCCAGCTTGTGGAATAAAGTCGGCCAAGTTGGTTTGAGCCGACAGGGAGCTGGTCGTCTTGGTCGCGCTCGCTCCTCGAGCATGGGTTGCTTCTTGCATTTTGGAAGTTCTTTAACTGAGTGGTCTGGTTGTGAAAGTCAAAACGGCACGTCGGTGCGAACTAGTCTTGGGCCCCATCGAGCCGTATGTTAAGTGAGTTGCGCGGACTGAGGCGGCAACGTTAATCCTGACAGCGATCCGGCTGCGGACGGTACTGCTAAGGCGGGCCGAACCTCGGCAGTTGCCGCAGTGACCGCAGCCGTCGAAGCTGCGAGTGTCGTGGATGCAGCGGGCGCGATCGTACGTTCGGCCAATCGGGTGCCCAATTGATCGGTCATTCGATTTGTTACACGGTTTGTCGAGTTCGGAGTGCTCAGGCTCAGCCAAATGCGGCGTGCTTCGAGGCGATCGTATGCAAGTTCGCGGGTCATGCGACGCGTGCTAGCGCGGAGAGTTGCAACTCGAGCCGAGATTGACTTAGCGGCCTGTTGATTGCTGCGCATTTGATGGCGATGACTACGCAGGCGATCGGTACTGTTTTGCTGTAGTGCGCGGGCTACTTCGTTGCGATTGCGATTGACTTCGCGTTGCAAGCGGCTGCGGAGAGTTCTGCCGCCGCTGAGTCGCGCGGCTCGCGTGTCTCGAAGCAAGCGACTTACGGAACGTTTGTTGGCAGCGTTGAAGTTCTTTAACTGACGATCGAGCGATTTGTTATCGAGTTGCAGGTCGCGGCGTGTTTCGGTGAGAAACTGCGCGACTTGGTGGCTCAACTGAGCTCGCATTTTTGGAAACTGCGCGACGGCGCGTTCACGTTCCACGCGGCTGGTGATGATCTTCTCGGCTAACTCTTGCATCTGTTGGCGGAAGCTGACCATTGCAAATACCTATCGTGATTTCGCAGTTTTCGAGTGAATGAATCGACAACAACGGTCGGCCTAGCCTGCGTTTGGATGCTACGCGGTAGGTCCGACCAATTGTCGACGTACGGTTGCTATTCGCTACGCAGGTGCAGCAGCGGTAGCGGTCAAACCGATAGCTTCTGCATACTTCAGGTAAGTTTCAACCGAAGCGATCACGATACGAGCTTCGATCGAAAGCAATTCGATACCGACCAGCGATACCTTTGCCCAAACATCGATAACCACACCCTTGTCCAGGATTCGGTCAACCACTTCAGCCAGACTCGATGAATCGGTAGTCTTTTGTACTGATGCCATGTGCATCTCCTCTAATCAAGAATTGGAACTTGGTCGTAAACGAAGACGCAGCGTTTTCGTTCAACAGACAAGTTTGCCATCACGTAAGCGCAGCGGTCGGATGTGCAAGGCCTTTTGCACGGCTTTGCACTTGCAATTCGATTTGCAACCGCTAGAGCCTTTCGAGTCGCCGAGGGTGGTCTAGCGCGGAGATGAGTCGTCGTTTGCTCCGCAAACGTTGCGTAAGTGAACGCTCTACTCGTAGAGCAAACGACGACAGCGTTCGATTCGCAGATTAGAAGCGAATCGCGAAGAAAGCTAAGCGGCTTTTTGATGCGGCGCAGAGAAAGACGGGCTTGAAGACGGCCGAGACTCAGTCGCTTCATTTGCTTGATCGGTCGATAACGGTGGGCAGAAACAGTACGCTGGCCAGGGACCAGTCAGTCGCGGCTCAATCCGTAGCGGGTTATCAGTGCGCGTTGCAAAACTGTTGTGCCAGTGCGCGAGCAAAGTGGCTTCGTTCGGCGTCAGTAGGCAAGCGACGTTTGAAATGACGCTTTCGCGATCGGGCGAAGCCTTTGGGGAAGTAGATCGAACGACGATGTGCTGGAAGATCTGCTGCAGTTCAGCGATGAATCGCACGCACTGGTCTTCGAGTTTCAGCATCGTTATCGGTCGCAGTTGTCGTTGCAATTGCTTGAGTCGAAGATAGTTTACGCCCGCTGAAGTTTTGTCATCGCTGAGCAGAGCCTCATCCGCCATACACGCCACGGATCGATCGACATCCGCAACGAATTTGATACCCCATTCGCAACGGCCTGCAACTCGCTGGAAGAATTCGTGTAACGTCGAGTGATTCGCACGAGTAAAGTCGACGATCTTCTCGAGGTTTGAGAACAAGCATCCAAACCGCGACGGATAAAACGGAAAGCACTCGCTGAGCTTCGCGACAACCGTTTCGTGCGCGAGCACTCGCGGCGTCAACCAATCGAGATTGCTCAAGTTCGATTCGCCGACCGCGCCCGTGAATTCGCTGCGATCAATGCGTTTGAACCACGCGACGATGCAGCCGACTTGCACGCACTCGATACCTAGCTCTTCAAGCAGCGGTTGGTAATCGATAATTTCGCCGATGCGTTCTTTCGCGAATTCAAGTGATGCCAGGATGCTGCGAGTATCGGTTTGTACAAAGTGTGGGTGGTGATCGCCAACGCGGGCGAACCCCAGCAGATAAAGAGCAGTTGAATCACTTGCGGCTTGAGTTTGGTAGTTAAACGAGTTCATTGTTCAGCCTGCGGTTCTGACGTACGAGTTCGAGGGATTCGATGATGTCGGATTTGTGAATGCGGACATCTGAGGGTGAAGGCTCTCCGTTGGTTGGTGACTCGACCGCGCGACGGATACTCGTTCGCGCCGCGATGCTACATATGGCGGCTAGGTCAGCGCCGGAAAGTCCATCCGTCATGACAGCTAGCGCCTCGATATCGATCTCCTCAGCGAGCGGTCTGTCTTTGAGATGCACGCTAAGAATCTGTCTGCGGCTAGCGTCGTCGGGTAGACCGATTTGAATTGTTTGTTCGAAACGACCGAAGCGACGCAGCGCGGGATCGACCATGTCGGGACGATTCGTGGCAGCGAGAACGAAGACGCCTTTCAACTCTTCGATGCCGTCGATTTCCGCAAGGAACTGACTGAGCACACGGCTTGAGACGCCGGAATCGCTTTGTGAAGCTTGACGCGTTGAACAAAGGCCATCGATCTCATCGAAGAACATCAAGCACGGTGCAGCTTGACGCGCTTTGCTGAAGATATCACGCAACGCTTTCTCGGAATCGCCAACGAACTTCGACAGCAACTCCGGCCCTTTAATCGAGATGAAGTTCACACCACTTTCGTTCGCCGCCGCTTTCGCGATCAACGTTTTGCCAACTCCGGGCGGACCAGCCAGCAGGATTCCGCGAGCCGGTCGTACGTTCGCTTTAGCAAACAACGACTCGTACTTGATTGGCCAACTTATCGCTTCCCGAATCTGCTGCTTGATATCTTCCAACCCACCGACGTCATCCCAAGTGATCGCGGGGACTTCAACAAACACTTCGCGAATCGCGGACGGTTCGACCGATTGAAACGCTTGCAGGAAGTCATTCATTGTGACTCGCAGTGCAGCCAGTTGCGAGTAAGGCACACGCTGCTGCGCGAAGTCGATTCGATCGAGCAGTTTGCGAAGACAAGCCATCGCAGCTTCGCGACACAGTGCTTCCAAGTCGGCGCCGACGTAACCGTGGGTGATGTTAGCCAAGTGAGCGAGTTCGATGTCATCGGCAAGTGGCATGCCGCGCGAGTGGATTTCCAAAATGTGAAGGCGTTCGTTTCGATCCGGTATGTTGATTTCGATTTCGCGATCAAATCGACCCGGTCGGCGTAGCGCGGGATCGATCGAATTGGGTAGATTCGTGGCAGCGATAACGATCACGTTCTCACGTTGCTTAAGCCCATCCATGAGCGTGAGCAATTGTGCAACGACACGGCGCTCGACATCGCCGGCTGCGTTCTCGCGTTTGGGCGCAATCGAATCGATCTCGTCGAGGAAAATGATGCTGGGTGCTTGCTTGCTCGCTTCCTGGAAGATCTTGCGGAGATGAGCTTCGCTTTCGCCGTAGTGCTTATGAATGATCTCAGGACCGCTGATCACGAAGAATTTTGCATCGGTCTCGTGCGCGATGGCTCGCGCGATCAAGGTTTTGCCGCATCCGGGTGGACCGTACAAAAGAACCCCGCGCGGTGCACTAATTCCCAACCGCTCAAAAACTTCCGGGAAACGCAAAGGCAACTCAATCATTTCGCGAATGCGTTGCATCTGAGCCTTCGCGCCACCTACGTCTTCGTAACTGGGGGTGCGGTGCGTCCCTTCGTTCGCACACTGCTCGAACAACAGCTTCGTGCCCGGCCCGATGAGCGCCGGTCCGGGCGGATCAATCTTTAGCACATCGAAGTCGATCGATTCGTTGCCGAACAATGTCGCACGCACGCAAGTGTTTTCAAGTATCGGCAATCCATCGATGAGCGATGCGATGTAGTCCATGTCACGTTCAATGGGTCGGATCTTACGCGGTCGAAGCGTGACGTGTTGTGCTTCCATCGCATCGGTGCGTTGCAGTTGCACCGTGTCATTCAGACAGCAGCCGGCTGATTCGCGCAAGAGTCCGTCGAGTTGTACGATGGTCAAACCACGCTCGTTCCGCTGTGCCGGCAGCAGCTTTCCGATGGTCGTTTTCTTACCATGAATCAGAACCAAGTCGCCGTTGCGCGCACCGAGCGTTGTGATGTCGGCTGGATCGATGCGCACGATTCCGCGACCGACATCGCGACTTGCCGCTTCCGCAACTCGCAACTGAATCGTAACGTCAGATTCCATGACTGGCATAACGAGTCTCCATCCTTGGGCTCGAAGAGAGTGATTGAGCGGCGACTACATATTTCTTAGATGAATTTCGATGACACCGTTATTGGCATTCAGGGAGACTTGTTCTTGCGAGTAGACTCGCGGCAAATCAACGTCCGCTTTGAAGTGAGCTGTTTTGCTCTTGCCTTCGATTTGCAGTTTGAGTTCGTCGAACGTAAGTTGCAAATCATCGGTCGCAACACCTGGCATCTCCGCAAGGATCAATGTGTGTTCCTCTTCTTCAAAGATGTCGATATGCGGCTCGCGGATCTTCATCGCGGCAGTTGGTGCAGGATGTTCTGTTGCGGTTGTCTGCGAACGCGGCGCTGGTTTCGTAGTGCGCTGGTTAACGGGTGCTACGTGCATCGCATCGGAACCCGCAGTGCCATCTTTGCCCGGACCAAATTTGATGGAGAACCCAGCGGAGCTTTGATACGCTTTGCCAGATGCCGTTTCACCACTGGATTTGCGAAGTGTTTCACCGCGTTCGGCGAGCTCTCCGAACTTGTTAATCAAATTCGTCACTCCATCGAGAAAGCCGCCCATGCCGAGCATTGCAGACAGATCCGCTTGTGCTTCTTTCTTATCAGGTGTTGGGTCTTTGTCATCCATTTGTTCAGCCTTGTAGTAGCGTTTCGTTTCTTCGCAAATTAACTCAGCGCGATTCATCGGCGACGGAAGCCAATTTGAAAGTCGGCTGTCCAACGGGGTACTCACATTCGATATCGTCGGGCAAGTGATCTTCAACGCGATGCATCATGCCGATGAACAACACTCCCACCTGTTGTTCGCCAAGTGTCTCGGCGATTCGTTGCGCGATGAATCGATCGCGTTGTTCGATGAGGGGCGGATCGGCGGCTTGAGTCTGCTGAGCGAGCGACGAGTTGAAACCGTTTGCTAAGCTGCGTCGAATCGCTTCGTACTCACGCAGCAGCAACTCGGGCGACTCGGTACCCACGAGGCCCGCGCCGCTGTCGATCAAGCGCTTCACGAGTTGGTGATTGGGGCTGCCGTTCTTGGCGAGTTCGCAAACGATCTGAAGCTCGACTTGCAACGCCGCGTTTTCAACTTTAGGCAAGCCATCTTGGTAAATCAGCACGTTATCAAAGACCAATTGCAGCGAGTGAAAGACACTCTGCACATCGATCCAGAACTGTTCGATGCCGCGTCGCACTCCGTTCGCTCGTTCCACTCCAAGCGCAGTATCCTTGGCTGCATTGACGTAACCCGTCAATGACCCAAGATCCGTTTGCGAATGAATGATTGGAACGATCAGAAGACGACGCATAGATGGTTCTTGAAGTTGTGTGCAAGGTCCGCGAGCGCGGTTGCCAAGTTTGTTCGCATCAGTTGCCGACATCCGCAAAGGATACGGATTGCAGCGGGCTGGAAAGGTTGACCGTTGGAATCAATCTTCGCGGCGCATTGCTGTTAGCTTCGGAATTAACCGCGCCGCGAACCGAGAAGGCTTGACGAATGTACGCTTCGATCGTATCGGCTTCGTTGGCATCGAGTCCGCTGCGCACACCTGCGATGATCTCGTTCAAGTTGTGCATTGCATAAGCGCCTGAAGCATCGAAGGTTTCTGGTTTGGTACGGATGTTCTGACCGATTCGTTTCTGCCACCAAGCGCGAAATCCGCTGACGTCGCCCGGCGAGAACATCAGAAAGTGAGCGAGCCCACGAATCATAACTGCGGTGTCACGCTGACAAGCATCGCGTCCCGATTCGCCGATTTGATCGCGATAGGCTGGGGCCATGTTGAGCGACGCGTGCATGATTTGTTCAGCTAGTTTGATGCTGTGCAAGTTTAGGCGTAGAGCGCCTGAGTAAGCCGGTGCGGCTTGTGCGAGCCCAATGAGTAGCTCAGCGATCTCTGGGTATTCACGAAGCTGTTCGAGCATTCCGCGAATGAATTCGACGATGACCCCACCCGGCAGTTTGCTCAGCCGAACCTGCTCATTACGGAAGTAGTCGTGCAGTTGCGACTCAGCTTGCGGACCGCCCACAATGGCTGCTTGAATCGTTTTCTCGATCAAGAACTTGCCGTCCCGACGGCCAGCTTTGATGCCATGACGTTGAAGAGATTCGCTTCGCGGGTCCGCTTGGTAGCCGCGTTCTGTTGCGGACACTGCGAAGCGATCCGCATGGGCAGCGACCGCATGCAGCCTTGCATGTCGTTCGAACAACGGCAGCGCTTCGTCGAGGTAACCGCGAACGAGTTTCGCGTCTTCGGCGCTCGCATGCGACTCGAGGATCCGCGCCGCGCGGTCGTAAACTTGTCGCAGAATACTGACGTTGAACGGGAGATTCGGAAGCAACATATTAGCGAGGTAAGCGCGAAACTCGTGTCCGTTCACGCCGGACGGTCCGCTTGGAATCAAATTAAGAATCTTCGTCAGCACCAGCCGCACGTCGCGATAGGAAGCGCGTCGATCCGCAGCGAATTGACTGAACGAATCGATCGCCCAATCGGCTGTTTCGACGGAAACTTGATCGATCACACCTGCCAAACGCATCGCAGCTTCGGTGCGTCTAGCGACATCCACCAACTGCATGATGGCGGTTTTGAACGCGCCCGCAACTTCATTGGTCCACATGCCTTCAACAATCTCGAGCAGTATCTTAAGATTCGAAGCGAGCAAGCTCGTTTGCGTTGACGGCATCGCTGGCAACACGGTTTTGCACCACAATTGGCTGAGGTGATCGGTGTTTGCGTCGAGCGCGCCGCAAGCATGCAGGATTGCAACTTCGGTAATCAACTGGCGATTGGCCATCGAAACGGCAGTCTGGAACTCGTCCGATCGTAGCAACCCGAGCGTCTCGCCACGCTCTAACAGTTGCTGCGCCGCCATGTCCGAAATCTCGCTGGCCTTGGCCGTCAACTGAACGGCATGTAGCAGCAAGTCGGCATTATCGGCCATGCTCTCGAATAGATCGTTGACTGCGACTGCGGCGGTTGGTCCACAGCATTCGACGATTCCTTCGCGGAGTGCGAGGAATGACCAGTACCAAACTTTGCTGTTGTACTCGACTTGGCTGACAAGGCGTTCGATCAGCCAACCAGCGAACTGGCGGCGCATCTCGATCGGTGACGCGGACTTCATGACTCGCGCAAGTTCCTTAATTACCAATTCGAAATCGCGCTTGCACTTCGGAACGCTCGCCACGCCGTACTTGCTCTTTACTTCCGGCAAAATGCTCATCACGCGCTCTGCCGCGAACTCAGCGATGCGTCGATGCGCGCGAAGAATCGTGCCACTGCTGCTCGCTTGGCGTACGAAACCCAGCATGGATTCAAACGCCTCGTCGACGAATGGATGCGCATGCGCTGGCAACTCGCGATGAACGCCTTGCTGGATGAAGTGGAAGAAGATCTCCATCTGTTCGCCGGTTACATTGGACGCATCTAAGTGACCGACCAGCCACGAGAGCACTTTTTCGAACAGGATCTCACAAGAACCTTCACGGACGGCTTGCGCGATGTAGCGCAGAATGATGCGACCGTCTTGATGGCCTTTCTTGCGACGCATCGAGCCTGGAGGAGCATCGAAATCACCAGCGATATCGCAGTAGGCTTGCGTTGCATAGTCGACGATCTCAAATTCGAACTGATGCAGCATACGCGAAACTGCCATGCGATGTGGCAGCTCGAGCGCGGCAACTAAAGCCTGCTCTTGCTCAACAGCGTTTAGATAGCGGCCTTCGGATGCAGCCAGTTGTTTTGAAAATGCGCGGTTCATGTCAGCTTCCCTACTAGTCACGTGTGTTTAACAAGTAATCCAAAATTTGTTCATGCGTTGTGAGCTGATTCGCGTTGCCTCGCAGTTTTTCGATTCTCGCTACGCTCGACAACAAGAATAAACTCGCGGCTGAATTCAACTTGCCGATGCGGCTCTGCACGCAATCGAGGTCGCATCCCAGCAGCTTTGTAAAGATGCCCGCTAGAATGCCTGCGGTCAGAATGTCGACCGGGTAATTGACTTCTTTGTCGGTAATGTCCGACATGATCGCGCCTTGAATGCTCAACTGCATCAGACCCTTGGCATAATGCTGATAATCGAAGTCGAGCAAGCCCCAACCGTTGCTGGCGAACTCCTGCATCAGCAGACTCTGCACGAAGGCGATCGGAAAGTCTGCGAAAGTACAGCTATAGAAGGCGGACCATTCATCGGCCAGTCCCTGTCCGAAGTTCTGTCCCCATTTCTTTCCACAGCGATAGAGCACTTCGCCAACTTTGTCTCCGCACTCGGCTTCCAATGCGCGGTGCAGTCCATGCAGGAAATCATTCGTAAGCGCCAGCATGCGGCGCCCCGAGCGATTGGTTAGCACTCCGGTTTCCACGTTCGCGACCATGTACAGTTTCTCAACGTAATAGTTTTTGAACTCGAGTGTTTCAGACAATGCCATGACAGTTCATTCAACTTAGACGGCCGGAGTTGCAGGTGCAGGGAAGTCGGACATGATATCGATCGTGCGATTCAAGTAAGGCTCGAACTGCACGAACGCGTCAGGCGGTAGCGTCTGACGAAAGCCTTGCTTGAGGTACGTGTATGTGTCGCGATTGAATTCTGGGGTGAAGTTCAAACCGGACAGGATGGTGCGTAGCCAGAACAGCAGTTTCTCTTCAAGCATGCCCATCTCGTCGATCAGTAGCGCTTGAGCCATGTAACGCGTTGTCAGTTGCACGTCACGAAAGGCCTTCGCCCAAGCGTGTACGTGATACTTGTCAAAGTTTGGATAGCGTTTGCGAGTGTTATCGATGCAGAAACGCACCGCTGCATCTTCGTTTTCTTCGATCAGAGCGATGGTTTGCATGCGGGACTTGAAGCCTTCAATGTACTGAAGCACTTCGCTCTTCTCTTCGTCGGTCAAGTACCGGCTGTCGCTGCCGATGACCAGTTGGTTTATACGATTGTTCATGCCAAGTCCTTCATCAACAATTGCTGTTGGTCGCGTCTGCGATCACGAAGCGTCGGGAGTGTATTGCAGTTGTTCGCGTAACGCTAAGTTCTCTAGGTTCAGTTCGATGACTCGTCGCGACAGCTCTTGCAGGCTGTCACCCGAATTGGAAGTGTCAGAGCGACGACCGATCTCCATGTTCAATTCAAGTACCAGCCGCTCGAGTCGCGCGACGTAATCGTCAAGCGGCGCGTCTTGTGTAACGAGTGGTTTGTTTGCTGCGGGCACGGCGGACAATGCCATTTGCGGCGTAGTTCGAATCGCTCGCGATACGTCTGGCGTGATTATTCGCACGGGCGCTGCATTGGAAGTTGCAGTAGGTGGTGCAGCGGTTTGTTTGTTAGTTATGCTTGCGGGAGCTTTGCTCGCAGCTTGGACGGTTTGAGTTTGCTGCTCGATCAAGAGCTCTTTTGTTTCAGCAGCAAGTTTCTCAGCCGCAAGTTTCTCAGCAGCGATTTTTTCCGCAGCTAGCTTCTCTGCTGCCACTTGCTCGAAGGCGAGCTTCTCTGCTGCGAGCTGTTCTTCTGCTAACTTCTCTGCGGCAAGCTGTTTCTCGGCAAGCTGTTTCTCGGCTAACTGCGTTTCGGCTTGCTTTTGAGCCGCCAACTGTGCTTCGTTTTCTAGACGTTTTCTTCCCGCTGCCAGTTCGGCTGCCGCTGCCAGTGCGGTTGCCGCTGTGGCGTCGGCTGCAAGTTTAGCGCTCGCTGCTTGCTCGGCCGCTAATTCCTTCAGCGCCGGTTCTTCGGTAACGGCTGGAGCGGAAACTTCCTCGACGGCGATTGGCTCGGTAACTGGTGCGGCGTTTTCGGCCTGCGGTTCGACGTATGGAGTTGTCACAACCGCTGGCGATGACGCTTCCGGTTGGTCGGGGGCTGCCACTGTTACAGCAGTCTCGACCAAAGGCTGCACTTCAGGCTGGACAACCGGCTGAGTAGCCGCTGCTGCGATCGAGCTTTGATGGGGCAGATCGACCCAAGGCGTCCACTCGGCGGATTTGAAATCAGATTTGTTCGACCAATTCACGACGCTGGCGAGTTGTTGGAATGACAACACGCCGATGCCCAAGGCTTGTAACGAGCCCGGTCCATATGCTGGTGTGATTGCGTCTGATTGGTTCGACTGAGTTGTCATGCGCCTGTAGGATTCCGTTAGACCTCTTGTACTTTTTTCATGATGTCTTTGCTGGTCGCGCCTTGGCTGCGCCAGAACGCGGCTGCGTCCACTCGATCCGCATGCGAGATCAAGAACTTGCAGTGATCGGCGCCCATTGCGTAGCACTGAATTTCGACGCAACTGTAACTCTTGCGAGCCAGTACACCGAACACGGCTGCGAAAAGGCCCGCGTAGAAATAACAAACCACTGCACCGATGTCGCCCAGCGTCTTCGCAACTGCCGACTCGTAGAGCTCGATGTAAAGCATGTCGCGCTTGGCATCGCGAAAGTCGAATCGCCAAGTTCCCCAGCCCTCGATGGTGAGCGGCCACCACCAAGTCTCCAGCATCATGCCCATGCCCATCTTCGTAAAATCAACTTCGAACTCGCCCTGCGAACGCTTCACAAAGTTCCGCATATCTTCGATACCCCAAGCATAGCCCGTTTCGTACATGACCATGCCCGCGCGATCACCGACTTCATCTTCCAGTCCCGAGAGCATGCCTGTGATAAAGTCTTCGGTGACTCGGAGAACGCGTTGACCGTAGACGTTGGTGATGATTCCCTGTTGGCGATTGTGTTGGTAGAACTGATCTGCGGTGTAGTAATTGTGTTTGAACGGCTGAACGCCTGGAGTCATGCGGATGTGATCGCGAATCTTATCGTCCGCTTTGTCGTTGCGAATGCGCACGAGTGAACGACCGTCGGCGGCGCCCGAAATTATTTCAACGAACTGTGAAACTTGCGTGTCACTTGGCATGGATACCGTTTCACTCATTGCGCGAGACCTCTGTTCAGCATTCGATCAAAGTGGTGCGTTACTTCTAACAATCGCTAGGCAGATCGAAGTTTGTTTGGGGCGAACGCGAGTTCATGATTGAACGGGCACTTGCCTTGGACCACGACCGTTGACGGAAGATTGACTGGTAAAACCTCGTAGAGCTTCATGAGCATGTTCATGAAGACGCATGCGCCGCGACTGAGTTCCTGTTCCTGCGAATCGCTCAAGTTGGCCGCATCGATCTCGAACTTGAACTGCTTGACGCGACGCGGGGTTTCGCTTGCTTTCTCCAGATGGTATTCGATGCCGAGTATCGAGCGCTCGGCGTTCGTCTCACTCAGTTGTAATGCCTTGGCGAGTGGTTTAGCGATCATCAGCGATCCCATCCGCGAGCCTTCCAGGATGTAGAGACAACCCAGTAGTGCGAGTGGCGATTGCACTCTCCAAAGTTCGATTTGCATTTCGATCGCGAGCGTTGCAGGCAGTCGTTGCGACGTGCTAATTTGCGCATCCAAAATCGCTGCGTCACGTGCGATCGTCGGAGTCCGAATCATGTCGCTTTGCAAAAACGATTGCACCTCGCCGCAGTCGGCTATCGAGCGTTCAAGCGCGTGGTGAACATGCCAAATCTGATTCAGATAGATGCCATACGCGCTGCGCTTGATGCGGCCATCCATCAAGCTCTTCGCGAAATCTGTTTGCTCGATCGCAGTATGCGAAGCCGCAATGGCTTCTCGAACGCGTTGCATGGTGCTCACTAGTCATTCCTTTGTTTCAGCAAACAGAAAATCCGTCATGAACTGATGCGTCCAATCATTCCCGAACAAGTTTCCGAGAAACTTTTTTCCGGGACTGTGTTCCATGTGGTGCAGTTGGTAACTGTGCAGTTGCTCTGCCGCGGTCCGTGCCATTTGCCCGCTGTCAGTTGCCGGTGGCGTTGCTAGTGGTGGCGATTCCATGAAGTGATCGATGTAGCAATCCAGGTAGTCAAAATAGCAATCGCTGATGCGTTGCAAGTCCGCGTTGCTCGCGCCGCGAGCGTAGGTGAAATTGCCTGTCGATTCGCAAGTCGCCCAGCCGGGCGCTGGTTCGTCGCAAGGCAACGTTGCGTAGCGCTGCGCGAGCGGACGCGTCATCGATTTGACTCGCACAGCGGCTTGGCCTGAGAGTGCAGGTGTTTGGATATCGATGAATGCCACGCGGGTTACATCGTTAACGCCGATTAGCTCAGCGGCAAAGACAGGAGTTTGCGCAGGAGCTAACGGAAAAATCCAAGCGTTGATAATGTTGCTCTTCGCGCCATCGATCTTGACGAATCGCACCTCTGCAATCGTTCTTCGAGCGGCTGTGATACGCCATGCGTCCGCGGTCAAAGTGAATTTGCTGTTCAGCGACCCGCGTGTTGCAAAGGCTGACGCGACAGGTGTTGGTATAGCTTGCATGGCGCTCATGCGACGTCGAGTAGCAGTAGCAATGGTGCGGTACACCTCAGCGAGTGATTCCGTGACGACGTTCGTCGACTCAACCGCAGCGACTTGTTTTGCGGCTGGGGCGGGCACGACATTGCTAATTGCTGCTGGAAAGGTGGGGACAAGGAAGCTGCAGAGTGATAAATCGAACGGGAATGTCGGAAACATCGAGCGCCTCATCCGAGAAAGGGTTCCATGGCACTGCCATTCATCGACGATTGCTAGTTGGCAACTTAGTCGATCCAACATTCTGCACACTCTTGCATACCCGCATTCTGCGACGCGAGCGATCGAAGGCGATCCGATCTGTATCGCGACGTTGCAAGCACCGGCATATAGCCCACACAACGCAGTTAACCATGCGCCAACTGTGCAAACGCGTGCAAGACGAGAGCATTTGCGAATGGTGCACAACGCAAATTGATCGATGAAGCAAGCATGCAAGTTCCCCCAGCAATCGCAGTTTGCCTTTGAACTGCTTGCCACAATCGCTCACAAATCACACTGATCGAATCGACATGGCATCGGGATCGTCCCATCTCAGTGAAGACAATCAGGCACCGTTTGCTGAAGAGCAGGATACGGAGTTGATTGCTGAATTTGTTCAGGAGAGCGTTCAAGGACTCTCGGAGATTGAGTCGGATCTGCTGACGCTCGAATCAGCCGGCAGCAGCGATCGCGAACTAATCAACCGCATTTTTCGAACTGTCCATACGATCAAAGGCAGCGGCGGCTATCTCAAACTGTCCTCTTTAGTATCGGTGGCACATCGCGCTGAAACGCTGCTCGACAACATTCGCGTTGGAACTCAAGAACCAACGCCGACCGTGACGGACGCAGTGCTAGGAGCGATCGATACTCTGAAGCAGATGTTGGACACCGCCGACCTTGGTGCGACACTCGACTTTGCGCCGACGATTCAGAAGTTGGACGCCGCGCTCGGGTTGCCATCCTCGACGACAGAACACAACAAGGCCAGTTCAAAACCGTCATCGGTGCAGCCAGTCCCTTCGACGGGACTCATTGAGAGTGAGATTGAATCGATACGCACCGCGTTCACTGGTAAAGCTTTGCTGTACAGGATTGCAATTGATTTGGAGAGGATCCAGCAGGTTGTCGATGTCAAAGAAGGCCTTGTCGCGGCGCTCACCAGCATTGGCAAATTACTGCATATCGATCGACCCGTTGACGAAATCAATCGCGCGACCAGCGGCAAATGTTGCGTCTACCTTGAGACAGTTCTCGATAAGGCGCTGCTGGTCGATTACTTTAACTTTCTGCCCGACAGCGTTGCTTTACTCGATATCAACGAATTGAAGCCGGCTTCCGCTGTCGCAGTGCAAGCAACTGTGGCGGTCGCAGCAACTGCATTGCCTCCAGCCGCGCAGCGGCCAGTTGACGCCGACAATGCGACTAGTTCTGCACCGGCAAAGTTAGATTCCACCAAAGCGGCTTCGGACCAGTCGATGCGCGTGCCCGTTCATATCTTGCACAAGCTGCTTGAATGGACCGGCACCATGGTCATGGCTCGCAACCAGTTGATGAATGAGTACGAGTTCAATGGCAACACCGCTTTTCGGACACTGTCGCAAGCGATTTCAGGTGTGCATGAGACTGTCATTGAAACTCGCATGCAAACGACCGGGTCGCTGTTCGAGCGTTATCGACGTATGGTCCGCGATCTAGCGCGACAACTTGGTAAGGAAGTTGCGTTGCATGTTGAAGGCGGCGACTTGGAGCTCGACCGCACCATTCTCGAGAGCTTCGCCGATCCGCTGACGCACTTGATTCGTAACTCGCTGGACCATGCGCTCGAGACACCAGCCGAACGCGAAGCGGCGGGTAAGAACCGTCAAGGCAACGTAACACTGAAGTCGTACATTCATAGCGGTGAGATTATCTTAGCCGTCGAAGATGACGGTCGAGGCATCTCGGGCGAACGTGTTTGTGAGAAAGCGATCAGCAAAGGGATCCTCTCGCGCGAAGCGGCCAGTCGACTGAGCGAGCACGAGAAAGTGATGTTGGTCTTCCAACCCGGCTTCTCCACAAAAGACGAAGCAACGGATCTTTCGGGGCGTGGCGTCGGCATGGACGTTGTTCGCAACAACATTGAATCCGTAGGCGGGTCAATCGACGTTCAATCGCGCGTCGGCTCGGGTACCGTTTTTTCAGCGATTTTGCCGTTAGCCAAGGCGCTCGTGTCATCGTCATTAACGAAAGCCTTGATCGTCGATCTCGGACTAGAGCGGCTCGCGATTCCTGAAACAGCGATCAGTGAAATCATTCGTTTCGATGATGCAGCGAAGGTAAACGTAGTCCAGGTCGACGGCGAAAACGTCTACCAATTGCGCGATCAATTGGTTGCGTTGGTCGACCTTGAGCAAGCGCTCAGTATCAACAAGCAAAACGATAGCTGGTTAGATCGCGCTGGCGATTCCTCGATGAGTTCGGCCGAACACTATCCTTGCTTGGTCGTACTGCAATATCGCAAGCATCTATTCGGCGCGATCGTCGATCACGTAGTAGGTATCCAAGAAATCATCGTACGTGGCACGCCCAAGTTGCTGCAGAACTGTCAAGTCTATTCAGGACACACTGTACTGGGCAACGGGCAAGTCTCGCTGATTCTCGATATCAATGGTGTGGTCAACAGACTGGCACTGAACTTCACCGAGCGTCGTCGCGCTGTTGCGACCAGTGAAAACAAAGCTGTGCCGCCGAAGAAACGTGCGCGTCAAAAGATGGTGATTTTCACGTACGCAGAGAACGAGTACTTTGCCATCCCGCTTGAGTTGGTCGCAATCATCGAACGAATCGCAGTCGCATCTATCAAGACGATTGGAAACAAAGAGTACGTTCAAATCAAGAACGATACGATCTCTGTCATGCGTTTGGATTCGTTTTTACCGATCAGTCCAATTTCCGCTGCACGTCAAGATTGTTGTTTGATTCGGCCAGCGGCGATCAGTTATCCGATCGGTATTCTTACAGGTCCCGACGTCACGATTGTCGAAGTGGATGACAGTTTTGATTCGCGCATGGATGATTCACGTGGTGTGGTAGGAACGTTCTTGCACAACGAACGCCTCGTCATGCTGCTGGATCTGTTTAGCGTGTTTGAGAAGCATGCGCCTGACAAGATTAAACAAGCTGACGTCAGCACAGGGCACGCCAAGATCTTGGTTGCCGAGGACAGCCTGTTCTTTCGCAAGCTGATTTTGCAGTACATGCAGCGTGACGAGTGGACCGTCGACGTTGTGTGCGATGGTCAAGAGGCTTGGGAGAAATTGCAAGCGGAACCACGTCGTTACAACTTGGTGATCTCAGACATCAACATGCCGCGGCTCGACGGATTTCAACTCGCGCAGCGCATTCGCGAAGATCGACGTTTCGATGGTCTGCCGCTGGTCGCGCTTACCACTTTGTCTGAAGAGCATTTTCGCGAGAAAGGGCTCAGTCTGGGTTTCGATCGCTACGTGATCAAGATCGACAAGAATCAAGTTCGCGGCACCGTCGCCGAATGTCTCAAGATCATTCGCCAAGGGAGACAGCAGAACTAACGATGCAAATCTCAACTTTTATGATCGCCGACGAAGCGTTCGCAATTCCAGCGCTCGTCGTCGAAGAGTACTTCCGGCCAGTCCCCATTACACGCGTTCCGGGTTCGGACGCGCGCATCGATGGGCTTGTGAATATTCGCGGACGAACCGCAGTGGTAGTCAACATGCGCAGTTGCTTGGCAATGCCCCAGCGGAGCGACGGTGAGCCTGGCGAAATGATTCTGCTGGAGACAACCCAGCGATTGGTCGCGGAGGCGCTAAGCCACGGTTTAACGACGTTCGACGAATCCATCGTGCTCAACGTTGATGCCGCGTCGCACATCTATCAACTGATTGACGAAGAAACACATCCATCACCACCTCACGTTAACCAAGCGTTTGTTGATGGGGTTGTGTGTATCGCTGACAAATACTTCACGATGATTTCAATTTCAAAGCTCATCGTCCACGTTTTGAGTGGCACGTGCGGGGAAAATCCATGATCGTTCAGCAACCTCAGGCTCACAAGTTCAGCATCTTCAACGAATTGATCACCAATGACCATCGCGAGTTTTATGAGAAGATCATCAACGAACTAATCGGCGTCTCACCGATTTGCAACCAAGGCAAATGCACCGCAGCAGCGATCAGTGAAACTGCGACTGAGCAAGAGCAGATCACAGAGTTGATGGAACGCGTAGAGACCTTCGCCGCGGAACTGCACGATGGCACCAAGAATCTGTTCGATCAATTCTATGCAGCTAAAGAGGAGTTTTGTCGCTCCATTTACTGCACAACGGCTTACATCAAAATCAACTTGATCGATCGAACACTGCTTGAGCGCACCTGCGACGTTCGCTGCTGGGCAATTGAGACTGTGTTCGTCGACTGCTTGGAACGAATCAGTAAGATCAGTCGTTCGTTGGACAACTTGCTGTTCGAAATGGGCGAGTTCCTGGATGCCGCCAAAGCTGCGTTTGAAGTTCCGACTTTAGAGACAAACTGGACGATGCGTGACATCAGCCAGTACGTTGACGATGTCCGCGCTTTCGGAACTCGCAAGAAGGAGTTGATGTTCGACAAGTCGGTGTACGAGCAATTCAAACTGAAGATCGACAGTTTGTCCGAGCAACTTGGAAAAGGAAAGAACCAAGAAGCAACGCTCAAGATGCTGGAAAAAACGGTCAAGAGCATCGAGGAAGTTCATCAGCAAGTCTCTTGTGCCTGCAATCGATTGGAAGATGTCGGTGCTTCGTACACACTTTATCGCGACTTGGTGATCACATTGCCAGACGGCACTATTGTCGCTAACGCTCGCCCTGACCGCCGCGCCGAGATACTCGGGCGCAACGTCAAAGATGAAATGTGGTTCAAGAACTCGGAGCGCGCCGAGGCAGCATCGCATTATTCCATCGAGAAAACAGATCACTCAATCGTCGATGCCGGTAACAGCCTTGTTTTCAGTGTCGCGATCAAGAACGCATCAAAAGGTGAGAAAGCGATTGGAATTCTCGGCGCGTTTTTCGACTTGGAAGAAGAGGCTCGCATTATCCTGCAAGACTACATGTTGCGAGTCGACGATGGTGATACGAGCGACGGATGGTTCTCGTTCTTCACGGATCGCAATGGACGAATCGTAGGTTCAAGCGATCCGGCGATCATTGAAGTCGGTGCGCAGGCGCACTTGCCGCGCGGTCATCGCAAGCTGTCGGCTGGCGGTTCAACGAGCAGCTATGCAACGGTCGAAGGCAACCCATCCGCTATTTTCTCAGCCATGTCTGACGGCTATCTCGACTTTCAAGGACTGGGATGGAGTTCGCATCTGATCGTTCCGAGCAACGACATCTTTGCGAGCGAGTCCAATTGTCAGATCAACGGCATCAGCCCCGATGAACTGATGCGCTCCCGACTAATTCCTGAAATCAACAAGGAAACGTATGTCAAAGTGCAAGATGACAAGCAATCGATCAAGTTGATTTCGCTGAACGGGATCGTGTTCGCTTCGAAGCTGGGCAAACGTGGAGTCGCTTTGGGGCCGGTCTTCGAACAGATTACCGAGACTGGCGATTTTGCAACGAGCAAGATGGAAGAGCTGCTTCGCGAAATGGCTTACGGTGAACTGCGATTGAATTTGCAGACGTTGGAGACATTCTCGAAGCAGGCCATCGACTTGATTGACCGCAATCTGTTTGAACGCTCGGCGGCGATTCGGTGGTGGGCAACGGATAAGTATTTTTGGAAAGCACTTGCCGACCCGACTGAAGAGAACTTGCAGGCCGCCGGTCGACGTTTGCGCGATATCAACAGCAGCTATTCGATGTATCGCAACTTGGTCCTCTCAAGTCCCATGGGACGGATCTTGGCAGCCTCAAATCCAGAGCTTGTACCGGATATCCGCGACGCTCGCGTTGCAGATCATCTGTGGTTTACGAAAGCGATGCGCAGCAAGAACTCGGGCGAGTACACCGTGCAAGATGTTGGTCCGACCGACCTCGAGCGCGGCGCGCGCAGCTCGCTGATTTTCTCCGGTGCGGTGCGCGACAACGGATCGCGAACTGGTGAAGTGATCGGGGTACTGGGCAGCCTGTTCGATTGGGTGACTGAGTCTGGAAAGATCTTGAAGACATGCTTGCCTAAAGATCGTCACGGAAAACGCATCCAAGGTTGCATTGCGTTCTATGCCAGTCGCGAGAGCGAAGTCATCGAAACCTCCGACGCGCAAACGATACCGCTTGGCAAGATGCCCGAATTGCCCATCGAGCATCGCGAGCTAGCGCCCGGCGAGTCGGCCTCCGGTGTCTTTCGACTTGGCGACCAGGTCTACATCATGGGATCGTCGCGCAGCAAAGGCTACCGCGAGTACCAAGGCTTGGGCTGGTCAGCTCACATTCTGCGTCCACTGTTCTAAGACCCATTCATTTTCCGTTGCTACGTTTACAAAGTTTGGAGTACTGCAACATGTCCACCGCCAATGAGAACTGCACGAAGATCTGCTGTAATCCCAAAGGGCCGATCATTATCGAGGGCGAATGCAATATCGTCGACAAGTACGGTCGTCCATTGTGCGGTGAAAAACGCAAGAAGACGCATGTGCTGTGCGGATGCGGCCTCTCGCATAACAAACCATTTTGCGATGGGAAACACAACAAAGGCGGCGAGGATGACGACGACGATATCGAGAACTAATCGCACGTCGTGAGTTCGTGATCAGTCGTTAGTGAAAGCCAGCTTCAAATGAAAACTGGTTTGTCGTCCAGCCGCACCGATTTCCATCTGCTTAAGTCGAATAACATGCCACATTCAATTGAGTCCAAAGTGGAACAAAGTCTTCCAATGTCGCAGCGAGTGCATTCGCTGGAACTGCTTGAACAGTTCGGTAGTTGGCAATTACTGCTCGATCGCTGCCAAACGGAATCTGCAAATGATGCGATCGACGAGTTGCAGAAGTTGGTGCTGAGGGTCGCGTCCGAAGCGACTTATCTTGGCTTTCCTCGCACTTCGCGACGTTGCCGCGTTCTCGTTGCGAGCCTCAGTAAGATTGCGTTAGTTAAAACGAAACTGTCCACCGAGCGGACTCAAGAGAAAGTGTTGGCGCTTCGTAAGTGCCTTGAAGGGGTAGCGGCACTGATGAGCGAGCCGCAAGACGATGCCGTCGAAGTTGCTCAAGTAACACAGAAACTGCGACTTGCATTTGATCTTACTGAAGGCGATATCGCAGCCCCGCTGGCTAACCTGTCCCTACAAGGTGCGATTGGCAAAGCCTCCGTCGCAAACCTCGCCGCACACCGAGATCTCGACGTGTATCTGAACGCACGGTTAGATACGTTGGACCGCTGCGTCGAAGAGGAAACCTGGATCGTATCGCAGCTTGCCGGTTTAGCCGAAGATCTCGCAAGCGGCTTGCGAAGTCAGCGACCGGCGCAGCGTTTGATGCAAGTTCTGCGTAGCCACAAGTTCTTTCATCAAGTTGACCGAGTTTGTCTGGCGGGCCGGGTTCCTAACGCGAATCAATTGATGATCGTCGATGCAAGCACTACCGAACGCTGCCGCGCGAGCATCTTAAAGCCGGGCTATTCATGCTTTGTCAATCCTGACGGATCGCTATTCAATTTGCGACCCGGCACGATGCGGATTTTTGACGATTCGGATCGCGTGCTACAAACTTTCGCTGCCTCCGGGCGTCCAGCGCAGCGATCGATCGCTTTGATCGATGACATGGGACTGCGCAGCGGATTGTGTCTAGCCATCGGTCGCGAGAGCGAACTGCAGGGCTTTCTGTTTTTGAATTCTTGCCAGCCGGAGTTGTTCCGCGACATTACCATAAATTTCGCACCGCTGATTTCCTTGCTTGGCTTGGTTGCAACAATCGCACTGGATTCGAATGGGTTCCACAAATCCTGTGGACGGTTTGGACATCTCGATGGCGATTTGCCTAAGGTATCGATCCTGTTCAACGCGCAAGAGTTCAAAATGCTCGTTGAGCGGGCTGTGCAGCGACGCGTTGGGCCGAACATTCGATTTAGTTTGGATGTTCAAACAGCGGAATCGCTGAGTGACTTCCTTTATTTACCAGCACAGGTTGCGGGAACGATTGGCGAGTTGATCATGCGTTTGCAATTGATCAACGCAAACACAACGCAGCTTGCCATGTCGATTCGTCAACGAGAAGACGTCATTCAAGTTGGCATTCCGCACCGTGCGACCGCTTCGAACACGAAGCAGTGGGAATGGATGCGATGGCAAGTCGATTTCTTGAACAACTTCATCGGCAATACGCCATTGAAATTGATCGTCGACGAATCGGAAGTATCGCTCACTTTCCCGCTTGAACCAATCCTTCAAGGTCATCGTGAGATTCGCTACAGCGTTGTGTATTGATCGCGCGGTTACGCCCGCCCCGGCAATCTCGCTGGGAGCTCGATTGCCGACCCTCCCGGTCGCTTCGCTGGGAGGGTAAGGTCAGAGTGCGGTGGCGAACAGCGAAACAGGCCCACTAAAGAGTAGTGTCAAACTAGCCTAGTTTCTAGCACAGTGTCGTGTTCGGACTCACGCCACTGAACAGGTCGCCTGAGGACAGACGGATCAGTTCGATCGCTTCGGAGCGATTTTGAACGCCGAGCTTTCGCAGAAGCTCCTTTTTGCGATAGTGAACCGTACGAATACTCATCTCAAGCGTTGCGCCGACTTCCTTGGTTGTGCGCCCGCGGACTAGTGCTGCGTTACAGTTAGAAATTAGGGTTGGCTGCTTGAGCGATTTGAGCGAAACTGATGGGAACCACGGAGGGATCCCATGCAGAAGAAGTATATCGTTCGGTTGAACGATCAGGAACGTCTCGAACTAATCAAC
>JBGSOM010000065.1:0-9811 GCA_041739135.1 Pirellulaceae bacterium | reverse complement strand
AACAGCAATGTTGGGCCGCTTTCGCAGCATACGGCGGATGAATGCGAACGGCTGGGAGTTTGCTATCGGCCGCTGCGTTCGCCGCTTCCGCTGACTGTGGCTGATTTAGTGCAAGCGGATTTGGTGATTGCGGTAAAGGAGATTGAGCACCGGCCGCTGTTGGGCGAACTCTTCCCTGATTGGAATGACCGCGTTACCTATTGGCAGGTCCACGACTTGGACTGTGCGCCGCCTGAGGTTGCGTTGCGTGAACTTCGGCACTTGGTTGATGGTCTGATAGAGTCATTGCGGGTTCGCTGAATTTGGCCCAGTTGACGACTCGGATCAGCCCTGGAGCGACTTTCCCCACCTGCCCAAGCGGTGCGAGTGCGGGAATAATAGGAAATGTGCCTAAGAAGTTGTGGCCTAAGGAAAACTCTTGGGTGCGCGAAGTGGTTGTTGTCGAAATGAGTTCCAACTTAGGCCAGTCGCTGTCGGCCAGTTGCTGACTACCTGTCGCTTTCTGGAAATTCGTTCCATGGGAATTTACGACCGTTCTTACTATCGCGATAGCGGACTGCCATCGGTCGCGCCGTGGGACAATCGTTCCATGGTCACGATTTTGATTTTCATCAACGTCGGATTGTTTCTCGCAAACTTTCTTCTGACCAATCGCAGCTCCGCGATTACTGAGGCGTTGCTGCTCGACCCTCAGTTGCTCGACCAGCCGCTGCAATGGTATCGCGTGATCAGCTATGGTTTTGCGCACGCGAACCAGACTCCCACGGGTCAGTTCACGATCTTTCACTTGCTGTTCAACATGTTGTCCCTTTATTTCTTGGGACGCAGTGTCGAAGATCGCTACGGCAAGTGGGAATTCTTGCGATTCTACATGATGGCGATTTTGTTATGCGGCTTGTACTGGGTGATTCGCACTTGGACGGGCGGACCTCCGATGTTGGGAGCATCCGGCGCGGTGACAGCGGTGTGCATGCTGTTCGTGTTCAACTTTCCAAAAGCCGAATTGTTGTTGATGGGTGTCATCCCGATGCCTGCATGGGTGCTGGGAGTGATTATTGTTGTTAGCAACATGCTCGGTGGTCGCGATTCGGTCGCATATGACGTTCACTTAGTTGGAGCCGCTTTTGCCGCTCTCTATTTTTACGGCAACTTGAATTTCAACTTCATCGAAGATTTTACAAGTCGCGCGAAGCTGAACTTTCGTCAGAAACAACGCGGATTCAAAGTTCATCGACCTGAAGAACCAGAACCTGCTCCGTCCAAAGACGAAGTGGAAGCCGATCGTATCTTGGCAAAGATTCACCAAAGCGGACAAGACAGCCTCACGCCCGCTGAACGAAAGTTCATGGAGGCTTACAGCCGAAGAGTACGAGAGCGTCGCGCGAAAATCGACTGATCCATTACCTTGCTTGATGACTTACCCAAACGAATAACTGTCTCCGGAATCTAACTGAACATGCACTGTCCAACAACTTTTGCAACAACACGTGAATACATCGCTGGCCTTTCTGTTGTCGAACTCGCCAACCAATTCGGGACTCCTCTCTACGTCTACGATTTGAGCATCATTCAGCAGCGTATCGCCGATCTGAGCGCCTTCGATGCGATTCGCTATGCACAGAAGGCGCTTTCGAACATCGCCATTCTCGATCGCATGCGCAAAGCCGGGGTAGTTGTGGATGCAGTTAGCGCGGGTGAAATCAAACGAGCTCTCGCAGCGGGCTTTACACCAAATTCGCACCCGAAAGGAATCGTGTATACCGCTGACGTTTTTGATCGCGAAGCGCTCGACTTGGTCGTTGAACACAATATTCATTGCAACGTTGGTTCGCCGGACATGATCGGTCAACTGGGGCAACGGGCTCCAGGACGCAACATATCGCTGCGTATCAATCCTGGCTTTGGTCATGGCCACAGCCAAAAAACCAATACAGGCGGTCCGCAATCGAAGCATGGTATCTGGCACGAGAGCATTGTTGATTGCTTGCGCCGCGCTGATCTGTACGGGTTGATCGTGTCGGGGATGCATATGCATATCGGCAGCGGCACAGACATCGAGCATCTGGCTCAAGTGTGCGGCGCGATGGAGAAGGCTTGTCTTGAAGTTGGGCGCACGGTCACTTCCATCAGTGCCGGAGGCGGTTTGCCAGTTCCTTACCAGAAGAATCAATCGTACGTCGACCTCGACAAGTACTATCAACTGTGGAATACAGCTCGCAATCGATTGCAAGACAAGTTCGGTCATGCAATTGAGCTCGAGATTGAACCTGGACGTTATCTGGCGGCCGAAAGTGGTTTCTTGATCGCAGAGATTCGTTCCGTCAAAGAAATGGGTGAGAACACGTTCTACCTGCTGGACGCGGGCTTCAACGATTTAGCGCGGCCGATTTTGTATGGTTCCTATCATCCGATTTCAATCGCGCATCGCGATCCATCGGCTAGCAAGTCCGAGCGAGCGGTGGTTGTGGGCGGACCGCTTTGCGAATCGGGCGACATCTTCACTCAAGAGGAAGGTGGCTTTGTAGCGAAGCGCATGTTGCCAGCGGCGCAGGTCGGTGACTTGGTCGTGTTGGAAGTCGCAGGCGCGTACGGCTACGCGATGTCCAGCAATTACAACAGCAAGTATCGCGCGCCGGAAGTGATGATCGAAAACGGCGAAGCAAAATTGATTCGAGCTCGCGAAACCGCTGACGATTTGCTGAGACTGGAAACGATTCCTGTTTGATCGTTGGCTGGTACGAAGGTCTAGCGGCGACGTTTCTTGGAGCTGCGCGACTTTGGTTTCTTCGGACCGAACTTGGCTTTGATCGTTCCGCTCTTCGGCTTGCGGCTCGGCGAATCGGCTCGCTTGGCTGCTTTGCCACCAGTCCGCACGGGGCCCGTCGATTCGCTGCGGGCAGCGGTGTGATTCGTAACAACGCCCAGCAGCAATGAACGGCGAGCCAAGTCGACTTCGTCGATGCGAACAGTCAATTCGTCGCCGAGGCGAAAGCGATTGCCGCTGCGGAAACCTTCGATGTAATGTCCCTGCTTTTCAAAGCGATAACGATCCTTCGGCAGTTTTCCGATGGTGACGAAACCTTCAGCGGGGAACTTTGTACCGCGCACATAGAAGCCCTCTGGAGTTACACCGCTGATGACACCGGGCATCGTCTGACCAATCTGCTTGTTCAGGAAGTGCAAGATCTTGATCTTGATCACTTCGCGCTCAGCCCACTCCGCATTCTGTTCTTTATCGGAACAGTGATGACCGAGCGTGATTAGCACAGGTAATGGATCGCCGACCGGTTTCGTGCCGCGTACCAAGCGATCGATAGTGCGATGCACTTGCAAGTCCGGATAGCGCCTGATGGGGCTGGTAAAGTGGCAGTAGTGATTAAACTGCAGCGCGTAATGTTGTTCAAAATCCGGTTGGTAAACCGCTTTGCTCATCGATTTAAGAATCGCATAGTTCACCGCGAACTCGGTTGGTTTTCCCTTGACGGAGTCGACCACTTTCTGAATCTCAAAGCGATCCTCCAGATTCGTAACTCGGATGCCGAGGTCTTGGACGAAGTCGGTCAGCTTGCGAAGCTTTCTGCGTTCGGGAGCAGCGTGCGCGCGGCGCAAAAATGGAATCTGCAAATCATCCAACCACATCGCGACCGCTTGATTAGCCGCCAACATGAACTCTTCGATGATCTGATGGCTCTCAGTGTTTTCAACTAACCGAGCACCTTTGACTTTGCCTGCCTTGTCGAGATCGATCTTAACTTCTGGAAGATGCAATTCAATTGCGCCAGCCGAACGACGATTGCGGCGCAGCACCATCGCTAGCTCGTGCATGTCGCCCAGCAGATTCCAAATCTCGGGCGCCAGTCGCTCGCGCCACGCTTCGCGGTCCGCTAAGAACTGATCAACCTGTTCGTAGTTCAGCCGTTTGTCGTTGTGGATTGCCGAGTTGAAAACTTCCTGATGAACAACTGTGCCGGTGGTGGTCATTTCCATGAGCACTGTTTTGGTCAACCGAATACGATCGGGTTGCAGACTGGCCAGGTGGTTGCTGATCAGCTCGGGCAGCATCGGAATTACGCGGTCCGGCAAGTAGACGCTGGTAGCGCGCTTGCGAGCTTCCGCATCGAGGGCGGTGCCAACGGGTACGAAGTGCGCCACGTCAGCGATGTGAACGAGCAGTTCCCAATTTCCCTTTTCATTCTTGCTTAGCGAGATGGCGTCATCGAAGTCGCGCGCGTCGAAGGGATCGATGGTGAGTGTAACGATCTTCGTCAGGTCGCGCCGATCGGCACCGATCTCACCTTCAACAAAAGCATCTGCCAACTCGCGAGCTTGATCGATAACTTCGGCAGGGAACTCTTCGGCTAGACCGAATTGGCGCATCACGGCCAACGTATCGACGGCGGGATTTTTGCTCGAGCCGAGCACTTCCATGATGACCGCTTCGCCCTGCGTTTCGCCTTCTGGATAGCGAACGATTTCAACGACAACTTTATCGCCGCTTTGCACCGGCAGACCGCGAACGTCGCCAACAAAGACTGGGCCGCCGACGGAAACGCCATCGAGCCAGACGACGGATTGTCCTTCGTGTTCGCCGTACGTTCCCGCGAATTGGCGTCGCGCGCGTTCGAGCACTTCGAGCACTTCGCCTTCGGTCCCGGAGCCGCGACGACTTGGGCGTGCGCGGATCTGAACCATATCACCATCCATGGCCGAGCCGGTTTGTCCTGCAGGAATGAAAATGTCTTCCGTTGTGGCCAAGCGTCCTGTCATTACTGGTCGCACGAAACCAAAACCCGCTGCAGCTTGACGGAACGTGCCTCGCGTCAGCTTCGGATCGCCGGAAACCTGTTCAGGAGTGACGACCAAATGATTGCCGCCATAAGCAAGCTGGCCGGAAAGCACCAGCGACTTCACTGCTTTGCGAACTTCGCCGTATGCGTCAGGAGGTAACCGCAGAGCTTGATGAATGCCCTTGGGCTTGGTGGGTTGATACTGCGGATGGTAGACGAAGTCGAGGATTTGTTGGATCAACTGTTGTTGATCGTCGTTGTCTGTCACTGGAGAGAATGCCGTGCTGAAAAAGTTACGAAATGCCATGCAAGATGAGTCGGCACGCCAGAGAGACGTGATCGGTCGTCGAAATGTTCGCTCGGACCGGTTGACGAGTTTCCTGCGACTGTTCAGTTTGACAGTCGCAGCCGCGCGAGCATAGGCTTTGAGCCGCGGATTCGAGCGTTTTTACCGCTTTTTCATCGTTATCGGCCCAGTTTGAAACGCCAGGCATCGCCCAATCATCGATGGCGGTTTTCAGACAGCGGCGGTCGACGGTGTTCAAATTGTGTTGGCGAAGTTCTTGTCATGACACTGCGTTCAATAAATTAAACTAGACGGATAACGCAAAGCGGATACTATAGGGGCTCCAATCGAACTCCACGGCTTCCGAGATTTTGTAAACTTATGAGCACTCGACGACGCGCGCGTGAAATTGTTCTGCAATTGCTCTACGAAGATGACCTGAATCCCGAGCAAGATCGCCAAGTTGCGGACACTTTTCTCGTGAAACGACTTGCGGGCAATCGACCGCTGGTTCAGTTCGCAAGAAAGCTGCTTTCAGAAGTGCTGCGGAATCGCCGAGAAATTGACAAGGCTTTGTCGGCGCGGGCCTCCAACTGGTCCATCCGACGTATGGCGGCAATCGATCGCAACATCCTAAGACTGGGTGCTTACGAGATTCTTTTCAGCGACACGCCTGGTCGCGTTGTCATCAATGAAGCAATTGAGCTAGCAAAACGTTACGGCGATCGCCAATCAGGGCACTTCGTCAACGGTGTGCTCGATCGAATCATGCATGAGAAAGCTGCTGCGGACGCTGAGCCGGCTTCGGCTGCCGCTCAGTAGTCGCGCCAATACGCTTAACTGACATGCTATAAACTTCCGGTAGCCAGATTAGTGAACCACTGGCTGCAAGGTCGGCCAACGTTCGGTCGACTAGAGTTTGATCGGGAGAATGCACATGGATTCAGCGCGACAAGACACCGTTGAGCCTGACGACGACGAACAAGGGTTGTCCCTCGAAGAGCTCAGTCAATCGTACTCGCACCTGATCAACAAAAAGAACGCTGAGTCCGGTACAGCGCTGGAAGACTCGCTGCAGTCTGCTGCCCAAGAGGAAACGCAGGACTTCGAACCCCTTGAGCTTGAAGTGAGCGACTCTGATGCTTGCCCGGTAACTCCCATGTCGGTCTTGGAAGCGGTGCTGTTTGTTGGTCGACCAGACAACAGCCCGATTTCTGCAGATGAGATCGCTGGGTTGATGCGCGGCGTCAAACCCAATGAGATCGAAGGCTACGCGGCACAGTTAAATGAGATTTACGCGAGCACGAATCGCGCGGTGCGTGTTGCTACGATTGGCAATGGATTTCGTTTGCAGTTAGCGGATGATTTGAATTGCATTCGAGATCGCTTCTACGGTCCGATTCGAGAGATTCGATTGAACCAGGCCGCCATTGATTGCTTGGCGCTTGTTGCCTACCAGCCTGGTATTTCTCGCGAGCAACTGGAAGATCAACGTGGACAGCCGAGTGGAGCAGTGCTTAGTCAGCTTGTGCGGCGTCAATTAATCGAAATGAAACGCGAAGGTCAAAAGCAAAAGCAGCTGAATTACTATCCTACCGACAAACTCTTGCAACTGATCGGTTTGAGTACGCTGGACGACTTGCCGCAAGTCGAAGAATGGCAAACGTAATGCTGCTAGCACATGCGTTGAGACTTCTTCAATCGACATAAGTTGACAAGCAGTTGACAAGCAGTTGCCCCAAGCAGCTGCCCGCGCACTTGCCTGCTGAAATGACCGTGCATACTATTGGCTCGGAAGCCGAATCGCATCAAGCTCAAGCGACCAAAACCGCAAGATTTTGAAGCGATTTCTCAACGCGGGATGCGTGGCAAACAGAGGCTAAATGAACGACGCGCGACGCGAGACTCGTCAGCCTCATTTGCGTCAAAGTTTGTATCCCTTCATCAACCGTTGCATTGCCCAATCACCAAGTACCGAACTCAAGTTCTAAACCCTTGTACAGAGCTAGCGAGTTCAAAATTGCGGTACTGACGATCCGGCACGCAAGCGTTACGACTCCGACAATCGTTATACAGAGAGGTTCGCTTGCGGAGTGTGACGTGAATGAGGGATACGCTGTCAGAAATAAGCTGGCATTTTTTTGACCTGGCACTTTTGTGACCTATATTTCTTCGGGCCGACTTCGTGCATGGATGGCAGCACGTCTACGAACGCCGACAAGGATGGTTAAGAATCCTATCTGCGGTTGATGTGCTTCGAGGTTAATTGGCCGATTGCGAAAATGCCCTGCACTCCAGCGTGTAAACGAGGACGTGATTGGCACATTCGCTTTTCCATGGTGCACGACGTCAACTCCTCGGAAGCAGTCAATGAGATTCTCCCTCCGCAACTACCTTAACGTCCTATGCTGTGTTGCAATCGTCGGCCTTGGTTCGACCGTTCATGCTCAGCAACCTGCAACTCCTACGCTTCAAGTTGCCGCTGACCTGGCGGACACACACTTGCGCAAGGGAATCGAATTTGAACAGAATCAACTTTGGTTGGAAGCGATTCAGCACTACGAAGCGTCAACTCGCAAGTTCCCTGACCACCCCGAGCTGAAACGCAGGTTGTTGATTTCCAGACTGCATTACGATGTATTACGTCGCTGCCTGGACGTCTCCATGCACGACAATCTTAAGCAAGCTTCCGTCCAAGATGCGTTGGAGCTTTATTCCGAAGTTCTGGCGCGCCTCGAGATGAGTTACGTCGATCCGCTTGAGATGACGCAGTTGGTTCGTGGCGGGACAGCTTATTTGGAAGTCGCTCTGACGGAACCGAAGTTTGTAAGTGCATTCGTGTCGGGGCAGAGCCCGCAATCCATTGAACAATTTCGTACGAGCATCCATCGTCTAACACTCGCGCGGCCAATAACCAATCGGTTTGAAGCTCGTTCCATCGTTGCCAGTGCTGCTGCCACGGCTGAAAAGCAGATTGGAATGAACCCTACGATTACCGTGATGCAGTTCGTATTCGGAGCTGTCGGTCTACTCGATCCTTACTCGTCCTTCCTGTCGACAACTGAGTTAAGCGAAGTCGAATCGCAGATTGAAGGCAACTTTGTAGGCTTGGGGATCGCGCTCAAGCCGCATGAAGTTCCCCTGCACGTGCTGAGCGTGATTCCTAACGGACCAGCCATGGAGGCGGGTTTGCAGCCAGGCGATGCGATCGTGGAAATCGGATCGTCCCGATGCGAAGACGTTGGAGCGGAGCGCGCCGCTGACTTGCTGCGTGGTCCGGAGCGTAGTCACGTGCGGTTGTTGATCACTCGCGAAGGTGCAACGTTCGAACGCGTGGTCGCTCGTCGTCGCGTTGAAGTTCCAAGCATTGAGGACGCCGCGTTGCTCGACTCGGCGGCCGGAGTCGCCTATCTGAAAATTACCAGCTTTCAGAAGACCACGGCCAGTGAGCTGGACGAGGCGCTGTGGAGTCTTCATCGCCAAGGTATGCAGAAACTGATCATCGATCTTCGTGGCAATCCAGGCGGTTGGCTCGACGCAGCTGTAGCCGTCGCAGATCGCTTTATCGAAGACGGCGGTATTGTCAGCACACGTGGCAAAAACGGCATCGAGAATCAGAACTACACTGCGAACAGAAGCGGTACATGGCAAGTTCCCTTGATCGTGCTGATCGATCATGAAAGCGCCAGCGCAAGCGAAATTCTAGCTGGCGCGATTAACGATAACCGCCGCGGATTGCTCATCGGGTCAACCAGCTATGGCAAAGGCAGCGTCCAAGGTCTGTTTCATACGAAAGCCCTTTCCAGCGGCATTCGATTGACTGTTTCCAAGTTCTACTCACCCGCTGGCTCAGCAATCAGTGAACGGGGAGTGCAACCGAACATTCCAGTGGAAGTCGAAGCCACCGCTGATCGTTTAGTTAGCAAACCGATGGTGGGCGATGACGGGATCGCTTCGAAGCCCGCAGTTGCAAGCGGCGATAAAGTGCTTCAAGTCGCCATCGAGCAAGCTCGCAATCGCAACCTGACGGCACAATTCAGCCGCAATTAAGAAGCTATCCGCAACCGGTTTAGCAGTTAGCCGACGGGTGCTAGCCAACTCGCACTCATTTTGTAGCGGAACCGGCGGAATCCGTCCGGTGTTAACTTTGACTTTAGAGGAAGTACCGGGCGGCTTGGGCCGACTCCGCTGATAAATAACCGCAAAGCGGTGACATGCATTAGCCCCGGGTAAGTTCCGCGAGCCGCAGGCGAAGCTGAACGTAACCCGGGGTATTGATTGGCGCCGAAAAGCGGTGAGGAGCTTAGTTTCCATTTCATCGATCTTCCTCGAACCGCAACTTCCCTGTCCGTTCGCCGAGAGTTCATAACTCAGCATCAAGGATATTGCGAACTCAGCGAAGCGAAGTTTCGACCTGGCTCTCCTCTTCGTTCGCACTCGCAACGTACGATGCACCAGGGGTTACGCGTCAGCTCGTTGCACTCGCTCACGCTCACCCCTGGCTATCTCATGTCGCTGCTCCGCAGCTTACACTCCTTCGCGAGCAAACCTCGCTGACAAATAACCGCAAAGTGAGTGCCATTGGCTAAAGCCATGCGACTAGTGCTGCGTTACAGTTAGAAATTAGGGTTGGCTGCTTGAGCGATTTGAGCGAAACTGATGGGAACCACGGAGGGATCCCATGCAGAAGAAGTATATCGTTCGGTTGAACGATCAGGAACGTCTCGAACTAATCAAC
>JBGSOM010000056.1:0-8531 GCA_041739135.1 Pirellulaceae bacterium | reverse complement strand
TGGTTGATGGTTGATGGTTGATGGTTGATGGTTGATGGTTGATGGTTGATGGTTGATGGTTGATGGTTGATGGTTGATGGTTGATGGTTGATGGTTGATGGTTGATGGTTGATGGTTGATGGTTGTTGGTTGTTGGTTGTTGATTCGCATCACAATACCGGTGCGATCATTTAAGACTCAGCTTTTTTACGAGGCAGATCATGCGACCGAATTCTGCGTTGAGCGGGATCATTGTAATCCTCTCCCTGAGTTTCTGGGGCGGAAGTTGCGTTGAATGCTCGGCTCAGAACGCCGCGCCCTGGCAAGTCGGCCTTGGCAAAGTCGATATAACTCCGACTGAACCGATCCGTTTGAGCGGCTATTCGAATCGCGCACAACCGTTCAGCGGAGTTGCGGATCCCTTGCACGCGCGAGCGATGGCAATCTTTCGCAGCGAGCAACCGCAATCCTCGGCGCTGGTCATCGTCTCCATCGACAGCATCGCAGTTTCAGCGTCGATGACAAAAGAAATCTCTGCTTGGGCGAATGAGAAATTTGGTATCGCGCGCGGACAGATCGTACTGTGCAGCACGCATTCGCATGCGGCGCCGCATATCGCCGGTGCGCTCAACAACATGTACTCAACGCCACTCACCGAAGAAGAAACGAACCGCATCGCAACTTACACGTCGTTGATTGTTCAGAGCGTGAAGCAAGCGATCGAAGCGGCGTTCGCTTCAACTCAGCCTGCGAAGCTGAGCGTGGCGAGCAGCTCGGCGAACTTTGCAATTCAGCGGCGACTGATCCGCGAAGGCAAGTGGGCTGGCTTCGGCGAAACGCCCGAGGGATCCAGCGATCATCGCGTCCAAGTCTTGCAATGCCGGTCGCTAAACGATCAAGTCTTAGGTGCGGCCTACATGTACGCTTGCCATTGCACAACCTTAGGCAGCGACTTCAATCAAGTTAGCGGCGATTGGGCTGGGCTATCGGCAACTCGCTTGGAACAAGTTCACAAAGACGCGATATTCCTACCCATTATCGGCTGCGGTGCCGACGCTAACCCAACTCCGCGTACCGGTTATCAGTTCGCACAACAACACGCGGCCGAAATGGTTGACAGTGTTCAACGCGCACTCGTTGGCGAACAAACGAATCTGACTGAATCGGCTGAAGTGCACTTTGGACACGCAGGCCTAGCGCCTGAGATTCCGGATTCCGAAACGATTGAAAGACGCGCCACGAGCAACAACGCAACGCATCAACGCTGGGCCGAACACATGAAAGCGACTCGAGCCAAGATGGGACGGTTGCCGGAAACGGTGCCGATGCCAATTCACTCTTGGCAGTTCGGTGATCAGTTGACGTGGATTTTCCTCGGCGGTGAAGTTGTTTCTGAGTACCAGTTGGCGATTGAAAAGCGCTTGGGTGGACGAACTTGGGTGGCCGCTTATGTTGATGACGTATTCGCTTACGTGGCTAGTGAGAGGATGTACGCCGAAGGTGGTTACGAAGTTGACGATTCGATGGTCTACTATCTTCAACCCGGTCGATGGCAAACGGGAACGCAAGAGCTGATCGAGCGCCGAATTGAAACGTTGCTCGATGAGCAGCAGGCCGAAGGGGTTCCACTAAGTGCTCCCGACGCGCTCAAGTCGATTCGCGTTCCCGATGGTTTTCGCGTCGAACTGGTTGCCGCCGAGCCGCTGGTGCAAGATCCAGTCAACATCGCTTTCTCTCCGGATGGCAGCGTGTGGGTCGTTGAGATGGGAGACTATCCGCTAGGCGATGGTTCAGGCGGCAAAGTCAAACGACTGCGCGATACAGATGGTGATGGAACGTTGGATAGCAGCGAGCTGTTCCTGCAAGGCTTGTCTTATCCGTCGAGTGTTATGCCGTGGCGAGACGGTGCGATTGTCATTTCGGCTCCAGATGTTTTGTTCGCGCGCGATACGAACGGCGATGGAGTTGCTGACGAACGCGAAGTGCTATTGACGGGCATCGCTGAAGCGAATCCGCAACATCGTGCCAGCGGTTTCGCGGTCGGGCTCGACGGCTGGCTGCACTTCACGTCAGGCGATTCGACTAAGGAATTGAAGAGTTTCCGAGCGAATGCGACTTATCAAGTTCAGCATCACGACGTCGCTTGGAATCCCGACACAGGTGAGATCCGCGCGACCTCTGGCGATACGCAATTCATTCGAGCTCGCGATGACTTCGGCAACTGGTTCGGCAACTCGAACAGTTTTCCGATGTATCAATTTGTTATCGACAGTCGCTATCAGACGGAGGCTTCGATCGCTGGGGATTTCAAGCAGCATTTGCTGAAGCCGGCCGCCGCGCCGCCAGTTTATCCACGCGGTCGCACCGTCGATCGCTTCAACGATCTGTACGCGAAAGACCGTTTCACCAGTGCTTGCAGCAGCATGATTGTGCGAACTCCGGGTCTGGGCGCGGAGATGTATGGAGCAGCGATGGTGTGCGAACCGGTTCACAATTTGGTCGCGCGTTTTCGCGTGAAACCCAGCGGCAGCAGTTTTGAGGGCGAGCGTTTTGAGGATGACAAGCTCTATGACTTCTTCACATCGACCGATCCGTTCTGCCGACCGGTGCGCGCGGTCAATGCACCTGATGGATCTGTTTGGATTGTAGATATGTCGCGTCAAGTGATTGAGCATCCCGAGTGGATTCCAACCGCTTGGCAAGAGCGAATCAACGTGCGCAGCGGCGATCGACTGGGGCGGATCTATCGTGTTTCCCAAGAGAGTTTCGCTGTGCACACGCCAGCCAAGTTTGCGACGCAGTCAGGCCAGATCAATTGGGAACGTGACTCCGGTGCGCTGCTTTCAAGTTTGCGAAGCAGCATTGCGGCGGAGCGCGAGTTGGCGCAGCTTGCAATGATGTGGATGCACCGCGATTTGAATGCAACGGAGCGTGAACAGATGCTTGCTGGTGTGCGACAAATAGCGAAGGAGGAATCCGACGCAGCGGTGCGAGTATCGGCGCTGAGTTGTTTGAATTCGATTGCGGCGTTGCAATCTGAGGATCTACTAACTGCGCTCAACGATCGTGATGCGCGCGTTGTGCGCGTGGCGATTGAACTGTCGGAACCGATGTTAGCGAATTCGCCAGAGCTGCGTGACCAAGTGATTGCGGTGGCGGATCGCGAGCTTGACGCGCAAGTTGATTTGCAGTGGATGTTGACTGCGATGGCGCTCGATCCCGCACAAACGAGCCGCAAAATGGAATCCATCGCAGCTCGATCGGTCGACGACGCGTGGATCCTGCGCAGTCTTTCGCTCTGCCAAGATCGATCGCAGGCGAAGCAATTGAGTTTGGGTCTGTTGTCCGCAGCCGATCGTCCAGGCGGCTTGTCGAATCGCATTTTCGCTGACATGCAACAAAGCGTCGCGCGACTGTGGTCGCAATTGGATCCCGAGTCGCAAGTCGAGTTGCTGAATGAGTATTTTGAATCGGTTCGCGCGGATGCGGGTGCTACCAGAGCCGCGTTAACTTCATCGCAACTGTTGCTGCTGGCTGCGTACAGCGGATCGAAAGGCGATCGCAAAGAGCAGAAACAGGAATCGATTACCGATGATGTCGTACGGCGCGTGACGGAGAATTCGCTGGAACGCATGTTGAACGCGGAAACGCCGGAGTCGGAGCGAACCGCGCTGGTCAACTTGCTGGGATGTGAATTGATCAGTGAAGCGCAAACCCTGGCGGCCCTTGAACGCTTAATCGATGCTAAACAGTCGCCTGCGATTCAAGAAGCTGCTTTGCTTGCTGCGCGTCGTTTGCGTTGGCCGGCGGTCGGTGAGATGTTGGTGAGAGTCTGGCCGACGTTAAGTGCCGAAGCGCGCGCGGTTGCCAGCGCAAGCCTCTTGACTCGCAAGTCAGGAGTGTTGCAATTGGTTGAGGCTTTGGAGCGAGGCGCGATCAAGCCGACCGATTTGGACGTCGCAACGGTTCAGCAACTGAAGAGCTACGGCGATCGTTCGATTCGCAGTCGATGCGAATTGGTGTTCGGCAAAACGACGGCGCGGGCGGCTGTGGTCGCGCAGTTTGTTGCTGAAATGGCAAAAGCGGAAAAAAAATCTAAAAATGATGGCAAGCAGTTGTTTGCCGAAAACTGCGCCGTTTGCCATCGACCTGCGGAGGGAAAACCGATGGTTGGACCTGCGGTCGACAATCTTTCACACTGGACCGTCGAACAATGGGTGACCGCGATTCTAGATCCGAATCGAGCGATTGAGCCGAAGTTTCATCAGTATTCGGTGTTGACCACAGACGACCAGGTATTAGCAGGTGTGATACTACAGCGGACCGCAACAAGTGTCCGTTTAGCGGCCGCGGATGGAAGCGAACGCGAAGTGCGGCTTGCTGATATTGAAGAGATCCGTGATACAGGAGTTTCGATGATGCCAGAGGGACTGGAAACGAAACTGAGTCCGGACAAATTGGCTGCGTTGATCGATTTCTTGCGATCGCAGTAGAGTTGGGTGCGAAGACAGTTTCCGGATCGCTAGAATCGAACTGTTCGGGTGAGTGAAGGTGAGCGACTACCGCTTTGACACTTTCACACCCGTCGACCTATACTTTGCAGGGCGATGTGATCACGATGGCGCGCGAGTCGACGGCGGATCATATCTACGGCAGATTTGCTCGAGTCTGAAAGGACTGTTGAATGAACAAGTATGGTGCATTGTGTGATGAGACTTACGTGAACATGCACCTCAGTACGGAAATGGAACTTCCCACCAATCGAGAATCCGTTCTGAACTTTTTTGAGCAAGTGCAACGACGCTTTCCAGCCATGACGAACTTCTCGGCGCGTGAGCGTGGTGAGTTCACTTTGGAAGAGGACAAAGAGTCGGGCCACTATCGCTGGGTTTCAATCGAGCCGAAGCGATTGAGCAGCGGTGTGGTGAACGCGCCGAGTGTCGAAGACGCGGTCGCGCAGCATCGATCGGTGCTTGAACTGAGCCCGTTTTCACTTTCAATCAGCCATTTGGATTGCGAGTCGCTGAACTACACGATGGGTTTCGATTTCAATTATCGCGGCAATCAAAATGAGTTGTTGGCAGAAGCGCTGGGAATGATGCCAGCGATGGAGCGATTAGCTGAGATTAACGGTTCGTCGATCCTCGGTTTTGAACCTGCGATTCAGTTGGCGCTCGATGATGAATGCCAGACGCAATGTCGGCTGGCCTTCGAGACTCGCACCACTGCGTATCAGGTTCGCAGCGGCGAGTTCGGCGAAGAGCAACTGAGCGTTTACTTGACGTTGCGTCGTTACGATAGCCTGGGCGCGAACGAAGAGTTCGCAGACGAACTAACTCGCTTGGCTGGAGTTTGCGAACGCATGGTCGACGAATACTTAGTTGAAAATGTGCTGCGACCGCTGCAGCAAACAATTGCATTGAAGTAGCAATTGCACTGAAGTAGTAATTGCATTGATGATCTTACGGGTAAGACGCACAGGGCGCATTCTGACTTGACCCTCCCAGCGAAGCGACCGGGAGGGTCGGCAATCGAGCGTCAGCAAGATTGCCGGGGAGGGCAATACGAGCTCAATCGGCCCGAAATTCTCCTACCCTTACTGCCGTGCGGACGCCCCTCCCCAGCCACGCTAGCGCGGGCTGACCCTCCCCAAACTGCGTTTGGAGAGGGTTAAGGGTTAAGGGTTAGTTGATCACTTTGCAGTAAAAATTCCGGCGTCGATGTATTGTCCGCCGCCGGTTTGTTTGCAATGAATGGCGATCACATTCTTGCCTTTCACCAAGCCGCCTTGGTTGGCTAGTGGCAGATTGATGTAGCTGGTCGAGTAACCGTTGAAGCGAGTGACTTCGACGCCGTTGATATAAACTTCGCAATCTTCGTCGTGGTACACCCGCAAGTAAACTCTATCGGTTGGTACTTCACTTAATTCGAAAGACTTGCGAACCCAGATCTCAGGCGTAGTCCAAGCAGACTTGATGGGCGCGCCGGGCGGCGGCGGATTGCCGGCTCCGAAACCTGCTGCGGATTCAGACCAAGCACTAGCATCGAATTTCGATTGCATCCAATCATTGGCTGGCGCGGTCGTGGTGAATTGCCACTTGGCATCCGAAGTTTCAGCAGTGGGCAGCAGGTCCGTCTTGTCTGAAAGCTTGGTCGGCGCGTTCAGCAAGAATTCCGATTGCTCGCGCAGCCACGCTGGATCGGCTTTGCGAAGGCGATCGTAGGTGAGCAAGCCGTTGATCTCGCCTTCGACATCCGTGGTTTGGGTATAGACTCCAGCGGCGATTCCTTCGGCTCGCAGCGCAGCCAACACAGCGATCGATGTCTTATAACGCCCTTGCCACTCTTCGATCGATTTGGGCAGACCGCCGTATCCCCAATTGTTTGCGTCTGGTTTCCACAGATGACCTTCAACGGGCCACCCGTGTCCACCGAACTCACCGACCACTTTCACATAGTCATCAAAGCGTTTGTCCTTTGTCGGAAACGCTGGATGCGGGTACTCGTGATGATCAGCGATATCGCCAACTGGCCAGAAATTTCCACCGCTAGCGATGTTGACGATGCGAGATGGATCTAGCGCGACAGCCATCTTTCCGACTTCCATTGTCGCGTGCTGACCCCATGCTTCGTTGAACGGAACCCAAACTCCGATACAGGGCGCGTCGCGAAGGTGAGCGACCATGCGTTTGTATTCCGTCACCCATTGTTCGTGCGCCTCTGCGGGCCAATCGGCGTCTTTCGGATTCGGAGCCATACGCGTCCACGGTGGGCTGGTCGATTCCGCATCGCGGTTCTTGCCGTAGCCGTTGCTAACTTGATCTTGCCACATGATCATGCCGAGGCGATCGCAATGATGATAGTAGCGTCGCGGTTCAACCTTGATGTGCTTGCGAATCATGTTGAAGCCGCAAGCCTTGAGGAATTCGATATCTGACTTCATCGCTGCATCGGATGGTGGAGTCAGCAGACCGTCTGGCCACCAACCTTGATCGAGTGGGCCCCAATGAAACAGCGGCTTGCCGTTCAAAGTCAATTGCCAGTGCCCCTGATCATTCTTCGACTTGCCAAACGCGCGCAGAGCGGTGTAGGCTTTCACACTGTCGATCACAGTGCCGTCAGCGTTAAGCAGATCGACTTGCAAATCGTACAAGTTCGGCTCCGTGGGACTCCAAAGTTTTGCGTCTGGAATAGCGAAGGCAACTGTCCCAAGCGATTCGCCGCTGGCTACGGCGCGGCCGTCGAACGAAGCTCTCACACGCAACTTTAGACCTGCAGCCGCGTTGGCGATCTTCGGTGTGATGGCAACGGTACCGTCTTCGATATTGCAAACGTAGTCAAGGTCTTCGATGTGCATCACCGGAACTTGCTCTAACCAAACCGTTTGCCAGATGCCGGTAACGCGCGTGTACCAAATCCCGCCGTTGCGCAGTTTCTGTTTGCCATGCAACTGATAACCTTCGGTCGCATCGATCACTTGCACGACGATTTCGTTCTCGCCATCGCTTTTCAAAGCGTCCGTGATGTCATAAGAAAAAGGAGTGTGTCCGCCGCGATGATTGCCCAGGCGAACGCCGTTTACCCAGACCGTTGAATCGTAGTCGACCGCTTCGAAGTTCAGCAGCGTTCGATTTTTGCTTGCTTCTGGGCCAGAACTAGACTTTGCACCGGAGTTTTCACCAGTGAATGTGCGGCGATACCAGAGCGCCTCAGTGGGCTCGATCAGTCGACCGACGCCAGACAGTGGAGCTTCGGGCGCGAAGGGTACGAGGATCTCGCCGTCCCACTTCGTCGGCTGCGCAGCGTCTTTGGCTGTAACTGCGTAGGACCAAAGGCCGTTCAGGTTCGTCCAATTGCTGCGCTCAAGTTGCGGCCTTGGATACTCGGACCAGACGGCCGCCGGGTCGAGCGACTTGCCCCACTGGGTGATCAAGCGCGTTTCGGCTGGTTTCCACTGCGCGACAACGGTCGAAGCAGCAATTGCCTGTGCAATCAATACACAGGAGAACGCAACGAACGGAGAGATTCGTTTCATCAGAGGGTTTCCTCGAACGGGAGGTATCAAGTTGAATCGCTTACCGGCGATTCTAATCGACATACAAGTTCGAGGTAACCCGCGCGCATCACGTCGACTGAATGTCCCCTCGTAGCTGGACTCGCCAGAGTTCAGGCACGCGCAGAACAGGCCCCGAAGTCTGGCGACTCCGGCTACGGAAACAGCCCCTCGTAGCTAGACTCGCCAGAGTTCAGGCCCGCGCAAGACAGCCCAAGAAGTCTGCAGAGCAGCCCCGAAGTCTGGCGACTCCGGCTACGGAAACAGCTCCTTGTAGCTGGACTCGCCAGAGTTCAGGCACGCGCAAGACAGCCCACGAAGTCTGCAGAACAGCCCCGAAGTCTGGCGACTCCGGCTGCGGAAACAGCCCCTCGTAGCTGGACTCGCCAGAGTTCAGGCACGCGCAAGACAGCCCACGAAGTCTGCAGATCAGCCCCCGAAGTCTGGCGACTCCGGCTACGGAAACAGCCCCTCGTAGCTGGACTCGCCAGAGTTCAGG
>JBGSOM010000244.1:0-3318 GCA_041739135.1 Pirellulaceae bacterium | reverse complement strand
TAGGCGAACACTTGGTTGACCGTTCCGCGATAGTACTGCAGCCCGCCGTAGCGCAAGTACGTTGGAGCAACCGTAGGCCCAGTTGGACCGCATTCAGGTAGATTGCGTCCGTCTGTCAATTGAAGACCAGTGTAGGCGGTCGACACGACGAACGAAGTGGTGTGATCGTACATGCCTGTTTGTGAGCTATTGAAATTGCCTCGCTTGGCTTCAGCGAACATCGCGGTATTGCTTGTGCCGTCGGTGATCGAAGCGTGAGTCGGTCCCTTGAGCACTTGTCCAGCCGCTGGGTTTGCCATGGCAAAAATTCCATCGCCTGGAAGGCCGCCACGGTAATCCGCGTTGGCACCGGTAGAGACCATGTAGTTCGATCGACCGGCATTAGTCTGAGTCATGGTCGATGGATCTGATGGACAGAGATACGTCGGGATGTCTCCAACACGGGCCGCTGCATTTGCTCCAGCTAACGCCGGGATGCTCGGATCAATCGCCGCATCCGAGTTCACGTTGTAGTTTAAATTCCACTGATTGAGCTTATTGCCCTGTTCGATGTATGACAACAAAAATACCTGCGGCGAAGCATCCGAATAACGAGTAATTGAAGCTCCAGTCGTAGTCGGGAAGACTTTTGAATCTCGCCTTGGCGGAAAGTACTTTCGCGCGCTTTCAAAATTGTGAGCCGAAAGTCCCATTTGGCGAATGTTGTTCTGACACTGCATTCTGCGAGCTGCTTCACGTGCAGCTTGAACGGCGGGCAATAGGAGTCCTACTAAGATGCCGATGATGGCGATAACTACTAGTAACTCAACCAAAGTAAAACCGTTGCGACGGAGTTTCATAACCATACAGTAATGTTCCTTGGAAAATCGAAAACGTTGAATAGAGGAGTGAAACTATTAATTCAGCAAACACAAACTTGGCAAGCAGGGAGCACGTGATTTCAACTTCTTCGCGTTGAATTTGAGTAAATAATGAGCCGAGTAGTCGGTGGCTTTGCGTCAGCTCAATTGCCAACGATTCTCCAACGGTAGAGCTTGATACTCTAAAGCTTGCCAATGGCGTGGAGATGCTTGATTATGCTTCGCGCGCTCAAGAACGATCGCGCTTGTCTAAGTGTTTGGCGGTACATCCGCCATTTTTTGCAATTTATTACGCGACGGCAGTCACGTGGGAACTCTACTTCTTGGCCACCTTGCTATTTAGTAACCATGCTTGCAATTTGTTTATGAAAAAGTCGCGAGCGACGTCACTTTGCTTTAGATCAAACTTCTCGTTACGTACGTAACACCAATTCAAAGCGAAGCGCAATTGCCTCCAGAGTCTTGCAGTCTCTCGCGAGCCAGCGAAGCGAATTCGTTATCGGCGTGCGCATGCCTATGAATTGCAAGTCAAGCACACGAGTGACTAGGCAGCCCTCCCGTTTTCAAAACGCTTACCACGATTGGTGCGACGTTGCGACTGCGGGCAGATGGTCGCCGGTTGGAGGCTCAGTGTGCTTTTCGATCCCAGGTCGCTAGGAGCGCCGCGTACATGGTGGCTAGGCTAATGAAAGCAGTCGCCAGCAGCGTAAACACTGCTGTGCGTGCGATGGGGTTAGGTCCATAGAGCTCGGGGAAAGCGATCGGGTAGCGACTGAACGCGAGTAACGAAACGCTTGCTCCGTTGACGGATGAGATGAAACCGATGACTGCTGCGGCGCGGGAGCCGCGGCTAAGTCCACGTCCCGCTAACGCCAAGGGGATAGCGACTGTCACAGTGAGTGCGAGCGTGTTCTTGAATGCATACGCGACGCTAAAATCGACTTCTCCGAGCAAGCGTAAAGCAGTGAAGCAGACGACCGTCCAAAGCGTAACGAAAACGGCTAGCACTATTGAAATGGTTCCCACCTCTCGCTTGCGCACAGGGGCACGTAACCAAATCGCGGCTCTCTGCGGCAGAGTTTTGGGTTTAGCACGTACTGCTTGCCCTTGCAAAAAACGTCGCAGGTCATCGGCCAGTTCTGTTGCTGACGCATAGCGGTGCGTGGGCTGCTTCTCGAGGCACTTCATGCAGACTGCATTGAGATCGTGTGGGACATCACTGTTTAGAGTTGCCGCTTTCGTGGGTAGATCGTCACTGATCTTCTTCAGCAAGTCTAAAAGGTTGTCGCTTTCAAACGGTCTTTTCAATGTCAACAGTTCGTAGAGCACGACGCCAATCGAGTAAATGTCAGTGGTGCACGCCGCCGCAGCGTATTGACTAACTTGCTCAGGCGCAAGATAGAGCACGGTTCCACTGAGAATGCTGGTTGAAGAAAGTTGAGAATCCAGCGCTGCAGCCTTGGCTAGTCCAAAGTCGGTCAGCGTCACTCGATAGGGAAACTCCTCGGATTGGTCTAGTGCCGGAAACAGCAAAATGTTGGCTGGTTTAATATCGCGATGTAACACGCCCGCCTCGTGACTGAACGCAACCGCTTCGACAAGGGACAAGACAATCTCGGCGGCCAAGCGCGCGGGAATGTAACCTTGTTGTTCAAGTATCCACTGCTCCAAGTTCGGGCCTGGGCAAAACGGGTAAGCGATATAAGGTTGGTACTCGATGATGTCGGCATCTAGCGGATTCAGAATCCCAGGGTGATGCAGATTGGCGGCTGCGCGCGCTTCAGCCAGGAAGCACTTCAGCATCTCAGGAGCTGCTACAAGGTCTGCTTTGGGCAGTTTGATGGCGACTCTGCGTTGAAGGATCGCATCTTCAGCTTCGAATACCAATCCAAATCCGCCGCCGCCAATGAATCGGTTCAGTCGATAGCGTCCGATTTGTTGCGGCACACCTGGAGGCAGAAAGCCGGACGAACCAGCTCGATCGAGCAACGTTTGCAGTGACGAGAAGAATACCGTTTCGTCATGCGCGGTGCCTTCCGTAACCGGTGCATTTTGTGAAGGCTGATTAAGGTCGGTCTTGTCCACTGTTTTAATGCGGTAGCTGCCAAGCCGTTTGAGGCGGCTGGCATAATCGATGTCGGTAAATTCTCGTAAACCCACGCTATTAGGGCCTGTGACGAAAGTCAACCCTTATGGGCAGCGCAGGTAGCGGAACTCGCCAGAGTTCCGTCGCAAACCCTACATGACGTGACGGAATTTCTGAAAGTGCAAGTGGTTGCAGTCGCGTTGATTGGCGGACTGGCGGTCGCGGTGCGAAGACTAGTGCTGCGTTACAGTTAGAAATTAGGGTTGGCTGCTTGAGCGATTTGAGCGAAACTGATGGGAACCACGGAGGGATCCCATGCAGAAGAAGTATATCGTTCGGTTGAACGATCAGGAACGTCTCGAACTAATCAAC
>JBGSOM010000227.1:0-19427 GCA_041739135.1 Pirellulaceae bacterium | reverse complement strand
CGCCGAGCGCATCGAGAGCTCGGTTGCGAAAATCCTTGCACGACTTAGCGTAGCTGGCCGCCGTCAACAGCTCAGCAGCGAGACTACACGAGTTCTTCTCGATCGACGCGCGACCACGATTCATGCGATAACCAGTTTAAATTCGATCAAGCGACAACGCCGAATCGCTACTCCATCGATTCTGATTTCGGTTCGGTCATTATCGGTGACAACAAGAAACCGACTAAGCAGTATACGCCCGCGACGACAGCACCCACGAGTGCGATCTTGCCGGGGTTTGGCGGAGTTCCAGGCGCTGAAGCGGAAAACGTAAGCGTGAACCAGGCAGCCGCGGTTCCGAGCACACGTCCGCCAATGTTCGCGGCAAAGCTCTCACCTGTTCCTCGCAAATGCAACGGAAAGACGCGCGGAATGTAGTTTCCCCAAAAGCTGAACTGAGCCACGGTGAAAAAGCCGGCGATAAAAATCCCGTACTTGATGTAAGGCAGCGACTCTTCGGTTTTCAGTTGTCCGCTTATCCACCAAAACAAAAATGGCACGAACAACAGCGCGGGAACTTGAAAGACCCAGAGCAGCGCACGGCGGCTGACGATCACGCCGGCCAACAGGGCCAATGCGAACCGCCCGAACAAGCCACCATACTCTTGCCACAGCGTTACACCCGCGACCGCTTCATCTTTCGCATTGGCTTCGATACCTTTCTTGCGACTTTCGGTGACTTCCTTTTTAGAAGTTTCCACCGTTTTTGCCACGACCGCTTTCGCGTCCGCGACAACTTGCGAATGACCACCAAGGATTTGGGGCAACTGCTGAATGGCGCCGAACGCGATGCCATAGCTGGCCGCGAACATCAAAGTGGTCACGATCGTTGTCTTTGCCAAACCGGGTGCGAACAGCTCTGCGATGCTGGGGCGGCGTAACTGGCCGAGCATCTTCTTCATCTGCCACTTCGGTGACTCGGGCAAGAACGGACGAATAATGATCAGCGGCAGAGCTGGAATTACACCTGAGATCAAGGTGTATCGCCATGCTTCGTACTTGCCATAAATGGCTGGCAACCACGGTGTTTCAGCTTGAGTAATACTGGCGATTGTCATCGCAGCAAAACCAACTAGCAGTCCCCCGAACGATGAAAACGCTTGAGTGAATCCAAGTACGCGTTCGCGCTGTTTCGGTTCATCGAACAGTTCCGCTAGCCAAGCGACCGCGGCCACAAATTCGACACAGACACCGATGAACACCAAGCAGCGACACACTAGCAACATTTCAATCGACGTCGAAAATCCGGCTGCCAGTGCAGAGAATGCGTACAACAAGATACTCCACGTCAACACGCGACGACGACCGAGCAGGTCCGTCAAGTAACCGCCCACCAACCCGAAAACTCCACCCACGAGCGCGGGCAAGAAGAATAGCGTTCGCGCCCAAGCCGTGTATTCGGGTGTTCCCGGCAATAACCGCGGCACGCCCGCTTCCGTTAGTCCGCCCAGCGAAGCTAACGCGGGTTTCAAAATCAGCGGCAGCATCAGCAGCTCGTAGATATCGAACGCGAATCCTATCGACGCGATGGCACAAATCAAAGTGATCGTGGCATTAGACAAGCTGATGGTGGGTGCGGGAGATCCGGAGGGGTTTGCTGTGGACATATTCGGATTTCGAAGCAAGCGGCAGGTGGAAGTAAGTGCTGCGATTGTAATCGAAATTCGTATTGGGGTGCGACGTGACCGCGAGCGTAAATCATCCCCCTGATCGTGACTGTGCCCCTACTCGTTCTCGTTCTAATTCGTTCTCATTCTAATTCTCGTACTCGTGCTCGTACTCAGGCGCAGCCGGTACTCGTACTCGAACGGCGTGCTGTTGATTCGAGTACGAGCAGGAGTACGAGTACGAGAAAGAAAAAGGAGATCGCTGAAATGCGAAGGCTGCTACTTTGCGGAGGAGGAGGAGCTCTTAGCGGGCGACTTTTAAGCGGGCCGTTTCTTGGGAGGGCTCTTCAACAGGTTCTCATCGTCTCTAAGCGGTTCGACTTGACGAGCCTGCTCCTTGATAACCCCCGCTTCGCTGGCCAGTCCACCTTCTGCCGTCGTGGAAGCCGCCTCCGATTCTTCGCGCTGTGCCTGGACGGGCAATCGCTCGATCGCTTCAGCATCACTTTGCGCCCTCTGTTCGCCGTTCAGCATCGTAACAGGAATCCCTCGTGGAAAGACAACTTCCCGCGCTTCGTCAGGCATCGAGATGCCCTGGTTCTGATACGCGACTTTCACTTGTCGAATCACCGAGGAACGAACTTTTAACCAACTGTAATCGCGACCGTTCAACCAAAAGTAAACTTTCAAGTTCACCGTTGACGTACCTAAACTGTCGACCAGCACTGAGGGTTCGGGATCGTTCAGTACAGCAGGATGATCCATCAGAACTTTACGCGCGATCTCCTGCGCCAAATTGATTGGGTCGTCATAACCAATGCCGACTTGAAAGTCCTCGCGTCGATTGATGTTGGTTGTAAAGTTGCGAAGGTTGCTTTTGTAAACGGTAGCATTCGGAATTTGAACGAGGTTGCCATCAAAGGTCATCAAGATCGTTGTGCGCACATTCAACTGCTGGACATATCCGGTGACGTCGGCGACTTCGATTAAGTCTCCTGTCTCGAAAGGCCTTTGCATGCTGAGAAAGATACTGGCAAGAAAGTTTTCAGTGATATCGCGGAACGCAATACCGACCGCCAGACCAACCAAGCCGGTTCCACCCACGACCGTCAGAGCCAATTGTGTTAGGCCAGAGATTCGAAGAATGATGTACACACCGCATAGAAAAACGAGCACACCAATGGCTCGAGCCACCACAGCTCGCAGCAGTGGACTTTGGATCTTGCGCTGCAGGAAACCTCGCGAGGCTCGTGTAGCCAACACGCCCGCAACGACCGAAAGCGCTAAGATAAGCAGCCCAAAAAGAATGAAGGGAAGTGAGCGAACAAAGTCGCGCCACAAGCCCAGCAATCCGCTCCAAGCTTGGCTGAAGTCCCATACCGATGGCTCCAGGACTTCCATCCGATTAGCAACCGCAACGACATCTTGTGTGTTCCTCGCCAGATCGCCAGCCCATTTCTTGAGCTCGTCGGTCTCTGACAATCCATTGAGAAAGACGACTCCTTCTCTCACTTCAACTTGAGGGTTGGTGAACCAACCAGTGGCTTCATAGACGTTCTCAAGTCGCTTGCGGATCTCGTCATCACGGGCGACCGGATTAATGTCCACCTTGGTCGGTGCCGAAGCTAAGTCGTCTTGGGCAGAGTCCAAAGCGCGCTGAGGACCCTCGCTCGCGCCGGTTGCCTGTGAACCAATCGACTGTGAACCAATCGACTGCGAACTAATCGACTGGGCATTCGCAGGTGTTACGAAAGCACCGTTCGCGCTACTGATCATTGCCATCATAGGCAGCAAGACATACAGACCGTTACCTAAAGCCACCGCTCCTACCCTCTCACATGATTCCCGATCGCTTAGTCGCCAAGCAAAATGCTAGGACGTTGTCGTTCAGCGGGTCATTTGCAACCTGCTCTGCAATTCACAGTCCCAACTGCTCAAACAATCGGTGGTTCAGAATAAAAGTGGATCGCTCCGCTCGAAGTCGGCTGGACCGATCAGTCTTGCGGCTGGTTGCGCAGCATGACCCACAGCGTGGCGCCGATCACTAAGAGCATGCCGACAACGGCTAGGCTGGATGGAATGCGGCCTTCGAACAACCATTTGTAGATCGCTGCGAAGGCAACTTGGCTGAGCCCAATGACACTGATCCGAGCAGGCCGCCCGGCAGCGAAAGCTTTGGTCAAAAATAGCTGTCCCAAGACAGCAGCTACACCGACGGCAATTAAACGCAGAAGACTTCCGGAGTGCGGCGCCGCTTCAATGGATGTCGCAGGTATGCAGAACCATAACATCAGAGACAATAGAGTCGATACAGCGGAGAAGTGAGTTACGACAGCTCGAGGATCGACCTGCTTAACACGATGCAGACCAATCAAAGCCACCGCACTAAACATCGAAGCCAACGTAGCCAGCGGCAGAGCAATTTGTGGTGCGTAGTGCGAATGATCGCCATTGAAAGTGGTTGGTGCCGTCGCCGATGAGTAGATCAACCACATTCCGGCAGTGCTAATTGTCAGTGCCAGCCAAGTATCGCGCGATGGAAGTTGACCAAGCATCGGCCAACCAAGAATCGCCACCCAAATTGGATACATACTCGACAGCGACAGCACCACCGCAACATCGTAGTGCGTCATCGCGAAGAACAAACACAACATCGCACTACATCCCGCTAGGCTGCGCATCCATAAACTAGCAGGCCGCCACACAACAAACTCGGCGCGAGCATAAAGGACCATGCCGACTGCAATCAGTGTGGCGACCGCGCTACGGATCGTCGCAATCCAAGCGAAAGAGAACTCTGTGCCCAGCGACTCGATGAGCAATCCCATCGCAGCGAAAAAGAACGAGCCAATCAGCATCCAGAGGTACGGCACAATTTTCCAGCTAAGACAATTTTCTAACTAACCCTAACTACGACAGTGTTCCAGTTACGATTGACACTCGCACAACGTCGGATGGTCAAATGCAGACGCTCAAGCAGGGTCAAACACAGTCGATGGGCATGCGGTATTATAGGCGCGAAGTGCATTATATCCGCGAACTTCAAAAACGCTTATCCGCCGCAGCTCGCTTTCGTCGAATGCCGATGCTGCTCCGAAAATGACTTAAAACTGGGCAAATATGGATCACAAATCGATCGAGAAACTAGAGCACGAACTTGAGATTGCAATGGCCGAGCTGCTCGAGCGTTTGGAGTCCAAACGTTTTCCGCGAAAGCCTTCGCCGCTTACCGTTCACTTAATGGCCAAAGCGGCAGCAACCGTTTACGAAGCGGTGATAGAAGCCCAGCACGACGAGCGCATGTAGGTAATCCTAACTTCGCCAATCCGCGGAACGCATCACGAGAGAGAATCGCGAAGCGTTGAGTTGTTTTTCTATGACGCGGAAACTTTCGTCACGGGTCCGCCTCGTGCCTCAGCCGCTCGGTGGCCATGATCTGGCCAACAAGCATCCAAACGCCGACAAACATTGCCCCGAGCAATGCGTTAAACCATTCCAATGTCATGTTCTGTCCGATTGCGCTGCAAAGAACCTGATGGCTAGCGTCGTCCTTGCGCAATACCGAAGAGTCCTGGATCCTGGACTCGTCCCAATGTGACTTTAGCGGCGATTGATTAGATTCCGCTCAGGTCACGTTGCTAGGTATCGTCAGACGCTGGAATTCAGGCTCAAGAAAAATCTTAGCGGCGGCAAACTTTACGCAGAGCGACTTGTTTAACAACCTTTTTGTAAGTGTGCGGACGGCTTTCACTAGTTACAGTTGCAGTGCGGGATCGGTGCCGAGTGTGCCTTCAATTCGTTGCAAATAGGCGTCGGTATTAAAGTAAGCAAGACGGTCGGTCGCTTGTTGAATGCGTTGCTGCAGATCCATCCGCTTAACAACATCAGCGTGCGTAGTCTTACTGCAGTAAAGCGTGAGGTACTTCAAGTGCCGTTGCCAGAGTTGAATGTCCGCGTTGCGTTTCGCCTTCAACCGCGCTCGGTACCAATCGCTTGACAACATCGATTCGCAAGTGAACAGCGATCGCACTTCGGCATCGCCAAGCGACTTGCCATTCCAATTTCCGTGCGCCATTACCGACAGAACCGCTTGTAACGGAGGGCACGCGTATTGGTAACTATCATCCTCGAAGTACTGCATAGCGACTCGCTGCTGAGCTTCAACGATGTGATCAATGCCGTCAGCATACGCATCAGGATCTTGCGTCTCTGGACACAAAATGCGTTCATCGAAAACTTTGTCCGGGTTATCGAACATGCGTCCAAAATACCTGCGCACAAATCGCGACGTGATGCGGTAGCCCAGACGGCTCGCAAGAATTGTACGACCGTCGTAAGAGTAATCTTCCAGTGGTTGAAGCATGCCGCCAGCGATCAAGAACTGCGGGTCGCGTTCCTCAGGCGTCAATCGACACCACAGCTCCGGTACCAGCAGACTGACATCATGACCGACTTCAACATAGTTACCAATGAAGCCAGCGGCGGTTGAAAATCCACCAAGCCGCGTGAGAATCATGCTAACGAGTGCAGCATTCAAGTCATGCACAGGCAGCACCGCGTTGAAGGGACTCTTCGTCAACGCTCCTTCGCTGCCCGCACCCGTTGTCGATGGACTCTTTCCCGTCAGGGAGCAGACATAGTCCATAAACAACTCGGGCAGCTCTTGATAATGAATCGGATTGTAGACCGCGAGCGAACGGATTCCGGCCGCGCGATCGGGTGGATTGTTGCGGCGACCGGAAAGCACAGCGGACACAGGTTGGTAAATCGGCGCATCGGCCGCTAACCGACGGAACAATTTCAAACCACGCATCGCAATATAGCGCTGCTCAGGTTCCGACAAATCGGGCCGATCTTGCAGGTAGCGAGGATTCTTGGATGGTTCGCCATCGACCAAACGAGGATGCGCTGAACTGACCACATACGAAGCACTCTGCTCGAGCGATTGTCTGAGCATCGATTGCATGGGTTCGGTGAATTGATCGAAGTTCAAAACATCCTTCACGATGGCTTCGGTATGCGCGCGATCAAGTGGTTCAAAGTTGCAGAAGAAATTGTCAGGCGCAGCCATATCTTTTTCAGTCTGCTTGTCCAAACCGCGATGTACCGCATCGTCCGGACGTTGGAACAATCGATATTCGCAGTTGGCCACAAATTTGTAACTGCGATCCTGCTCAACTTGAGTGTCCAAGTACTTACCGGGTACAACGACGGACGCCGTGATGTCATCTTCGAGTTGGATCTTGAAGGCTGCTGCGAAATCTTGGCGCAGTTTGTACGTTTGCCAGCGACGTTCACTATCCAGCCCGACGCGCAAGTACATGCCAACCAACTTGCGATTGTGATACTTCAGTTCATGCCCCGGTTCGCCGTTGACTACATCCACACTGAAATGGGCTCGCCAGTTGCCTTGCCACTCGGGCTTTGAAAACCGCTTGATAATGAACGCCATAGCATAGATTGATCCGGGAATCGATCGCAGCCAAGTGTTGTAGTCGTCGGTGTAGTCGCGCGAGGGCGTCAGCAACTTGATGACACTGCCAAGTGTTCGATTCGGGTCAAGCACCGAACGGCTGGCGCGCTCTGCGTAGTTCGGCTTGTCCGTCGAATCGGGCTTCCATCGCTGTGAGTAATCTTTGGTGAACAGTTCGTCGAGTCGATCGAAGTCCGACTTCAGATCGCTCACGAAAATCGGACCGCTGAGCATGTAATCGCGCAACGACTTGCTGATCTCGCTTTTGCCGCCACCGCTAACGGTGCAAGGCTTGTGGCAAACAATCCCTTCGCCGCTGGTCCCGACCAATCGCCAAGAAGGCGCCGAGGGATGCTTTTCCATGTGGATCTTGTAACCGCTGGGCGCCATATAGACCTTGCCGGGTTCCAGCGCAATCCCATGCTCCCCGTCTTCGCGGTGCCAACGAATCGATTGGTCATAGAGGCTCGCGCGTGCGTTCTCGGGGATATAGATCAATCGTTCGCAGAACTTATCGACGCCATAACCATCCGGATGCACTTCAACGAACTCAGCGTAATCGTTAGCGACGTCGGCAAACGTACGACCGTTGTAGCGCTGACTGTTGACCTGAAATTCGTCGCCAAGACTGTAACTTGGGAAAGCCATCGTGCCGCCCGCGTGCTCCTCTTCGACGTTGCCCATCAAGTTCGCGGCGTAGCTGATCTGCGTCTTCACTTCCTTCTTGCAGTATCCGAAGTAGTTGTCAGCGATCAACGTGACGATCACACCGGCTGCGGTTCGACACGTGACTTTAAACGCGCTGCCATTGTTGTACTTTTCATCGCGATCGCGATAGCACATCGCATCGCGACGCTGGCGTTCGGTAGCATCATCCCAATGCGGCAAGCCCAAGTCATACTTTGTGGCTTGCGTGAGATGCGGAGCCAGGATCACACAGCCGGTGTGCCCGGACCAATGCAGCACATCGAGGCCTGCGTCATTCTCGGGCAGCAGTGGATCGCCAGCGTTACCGAAAATCGACTCGACGAAATCGAGATTGCTAACCAAACCGCCCGGTGCAAAGAAGCGGACTTCCATCGTCTTGTGTCGGCAGTATCCTCGAACCGCTGGGCAGACGAGCGGCCGGACGAGCAGCGATACAAAGGTTCGCGCCGGTTGGTCACTACCACTTGAATAAGGCAGCGTCAGAGAACTCGCCGGTGGCTTCATGGCGAGTTGCAGCAAGCGCGCGAAGACGCTCTTAGGAACCGCCCGTTTGTCATCGGGAATGGGCAAGCCGCCTTCACAAACATGAAACGTTCCCTGAGTCGTCCGTCGGTCAGCTCGCGGGTTATGCACCACGCCATTGTGCGTGCGGTAGCTGGACAACAATTCGTTTTCGAACCGATCGCCTTCCGCGGGCAGACTGAGAATGCGAGCCATGCCGTGGCGGTCAAGACACAACGTGGGGTGCGGCAGATGCAACGCTTCATCCAACGGTGTATCGCTGAGATATTCGTGCAAGAAACTCTCGATGCGCTGATCGACCGCCGCACGATGTTCGGACAGCAATCGGTTTTTTTCTTGCAGATTCGAAAGCAACGCGCCTTGCCACATCGCTTTGTGAGTCGTTGAGTTGGTCGTTGTTACGGGCAGCCCGCATACGGCCAATTGCATCTGCAGGTAATCGATCAGATTCTGCTTTTCTCCAGGCACGTTTTTTTCGGCCCTGTCGCCGTCGCGCCAACCCAACGCAACTTGCGGATCATCGACCAGCCAATCGTCACCCAACTGCTTCCACGAGATCGCCATTCTGTGTCCCTATCGCTGCCCGAGTTCGACAAACTTTGCCAGCAGTATAGTGGACTTTTGACTCGCTTTGATCGCCTAACGCGTTGCATCCGTAACTAGAATGGAGCCACGGCAGTTTATCGGCTTGCGTAATGGACTATTTCCGTTCATAGTTAGCCAGCTCTGACGGTTTAATTCCCACAACTCAACGAATAATTTTGGACACAGGTCATGCCAAGACTGTTTAGCTCACTCACCTTGCTGGTCGCGCTGGCGACCATCGTTTCGCCCGCTTGGGCTCAAGATGGCAAGTCTTCGAAGAACGAATTTCGCACTCTGCCGGGCTTCGAAGTGGAGTTGATTCACCAAGTTGAAAAAGATTCCGAAGGCTCATGGGTCGCAATGTGTGTTGATCCCAAAGGACGCCTAATCACCAGCGATCAGTACGGCAAACTTTATCGAGTGACACTCGGCACTGGCGGTGAGAAAGCAAAAGTCGAGCAACTGAAAGTCGATATCGGCATGGCGCAAGGTCTGTTATGCGCCTACGATTCGCTGTACATCAATATCAACGGCAAAGGTCCAACGGGTCCCGGAGTCTACCGTCTGCGCGATACGGACAACGACGACCAATACGATAAAGTCGAACATATCGTTCCGTTGAAAGACGGCGCGGGCGAGCATGGTCCTCACGCGCTGATGCTCGGTCCAGACAAGAAGATTTACTTCTGCTGCGGCAATCAAACTGATTTTCCCGCCAAATCAACCACCGGCGCAGTTCCGCGTCATTGGGGCGAAGATCACCTGCTGGGCCGCATGCCCGATGGTCGCGGCTTTATGAAAGATCGCAAAGCGCCGGGCGGCTGGATCTGTCGCATGGACGAGAATGGCGAAAACGTCGAACTGATGATGACTGGCTTTCGCAACGAATACGACATCGCTTTCAACACCGACGGCGAACTGTTCACTTACGATGCCGACATGGAATGGGACATCGGTACACCGTGGTACCGTCCCACGCGCGTGAATCATTGCATCAGCGGAGCTGAGTTCGGATGGCGAAACGGAACTGGCAAGTGGCCTGATTACTACGGCGATAGCTTTGGAGCCGTCGTGAATATCGGTCCTGGTTCACCGACTGGGATTGCTTTTGGAACCGGTGCGAAGTTTCCAGCCAAGTATCAAGACGCTTTGTTCATCTGCGATTGGAGCTACGGCGTAATGTACGCGGTGCACATGACTCCAGATGGTTCGACCTACAAAGGTTCGTTCGAATCGTTTGTGACCGCAGCACCGATGGCGGTTACGGATCTAGTGATTCATCCAGACGGCGCAATGTATTTCACCGTCGGCGGTCGCAAGACACAGTCCGCGCTTTACAAAGTCAGCTACAAAGGGGCGGAACCAACGTCACCTTCCGCAACCGAAGATCCAAAGGAAGCAGTGGCCGCGAGAAAACTGCGCAGCGAACTCGAAGCCTATCATGTCAAGCCAAGCGATGCTGCTGTTGCGCCAGCCATCGCACAATTGGGTAGCGCCGACCGCGCGATTCGGACCGCCGCTCGTATCGCTCTCGAGCATCTGCCGGTTGCGCAGTGGCGCGAGTCAGCAATGAAACTGACTGAGCCGCAAGCGATTATCACTGCTACGTACGCACTTGCACGCACGGGTTCAAAGGAAGATCAAGCGGAGCTGCTGAAGAAACTGACGTCGATCGATTTTGCTAAGCTGCCTGAGGCGACGAAGCTGGAACTGCTGCGAGCTTATGAGTTGGTTTTCCTGCGACTCGCACCCGCTAGCGAAGCTCAACGCACCGAAATCCTCGCTCAGCTCGACCAACAGTTCCCCAGCAAAGCCGCGCTCGTCAATCGCGAATTGGCGGTCGTTTTAGTGCATCTGAATGCGCCGAAAATTGTGGACCGCTGCGTTGCACAGTTGAGACTTGCAAGCGCCCAAGAAGATCAGATTCACTACGCGTTTTGCTTGCGAGATGCAAAAGAAGGCTGGACTGTTGAGAATCGCAAAGGTTATTACCAATGGTTCTTCGACGTCGCCAGTGCGCGCGGAGGAGCGTCGTTTGGCGGCTTCCTCGCGAACATTCGCAATGCTGCGATGGAAAACTTGACCGCTGAACAGAAACAGGAACTTGGCGAGCTCGCCGGTGATCTCCCTGCACCGCGCGATCCGCTAGCCGACTACAAGCCGCGTTCCGTTGTAAAAGCCTGGACCGTCGATGAACTGGAAAGCGAACTGGCGAAAGTTTCTGGCAAGCGCAATTTCGAACGCGGTCGCGAACTGTGCGCAGTCGCACAGTGCTTCAAGTGCCATCGCTTCTCCGGTCAGGGTGGAATTCAAGGTCCGGATTTGACTGCTTCCAGCGGTCGGTTTAGTGCTCGCGATATGTTGACTGCGATCATCGAACCCAACAAAGAGATCAGCGACCAATATCAAGCGACGCAGTTCCTTACCGATAGCTCGGTGGTTGTCGGTCGTGTTGCGAACCTGAATGGCGACAACTTGATGATCGTGACGAACATGCTCGCGCCGGGAGATTTCACGAACGTGAAGGTCAGCGATATTATCGAGCGTCGACCAGCGAAGACATCGATGATGCCAGCCGGACTGCTCGACACGTTTAAGCCGGACGAAATCGCTGATCTACTCGCTTACCTTCGCAGCGGCGGAAACGCAGCTCACGAAGTTTACAAGCAGTAGTTCGTCATGGCAGAACTGAGGTGAATACTTGGGCGGGCATGAGTGTTTTAGAAATTCTCGTGCCCGCTTCCGATTCATTGTGTGTGCTGCCTCTTGCGTACGAATCGTAGCAGTACGCACCATTTCGAGTTATTGCAAGTCTCGAGCTACTTCGAAGTCGGGAGTTTAACCGCATTTTCCGCAAGATACTGATACAGCTCACTTGCACGCATTGAAACAACGCTGGCTTTATCCACCTTCGGCCCTATACACCAGTCACACTTGATGGCTAGGTCAGAAACGGCGTTCTTGCCGCCTGCAAACTGTCTAATGTTGTACTCGCATGGTAACCACGTTTTTTTGAACTTTTTCCATCGCGTCTGGGTCTCACAAACGAGAAGCGTGTACTCATCATTTAATGTGGCGTCAACGGTCTTCTTGCTTACTCGCCACGTAGCGACTGTTGGCATGTATCCGAACTCCGCCGAGAAGACTATGGTCAGCCGACCTGCCGGACCAACTTGGAATGTTGCCACGTCCGCAATTCCCGCAAGCTTCACAAACTCAATAAGTTCTGTGGGCAGACATTTATTCTCCAAAAATCCAGGCTGACACCGATTCTGAGCAATATCGGAAGTTGAGGCAACGCTAAGCTGCCAAGGATCTAATTCCGATACAACGAGACGCTTTGTTTCGAACTCAACGACCCCACTTGCAGTATCTCGAAAAACTTTCGTTTTTCCAGGTGTTATCTCTTGCGTTACCCAACCTTGGGAATTGAGAGCATCAGTCGCTAGATTGATAGTCTCCGCCAATATGGAGTTCCGGCGGTATTTTTTTCAGTGTCGACACAAAGTATAAAATCGGAGACTGTAGAAATCGGCGAATTCGGCCCGACTGCGTTGAAGTTTGCTTTTTCCCTTGTTCCAAAACAGGCAAAAACGGGTTGGCCGTAAGCGGAATCGGCGAATCCATCAACGAGTTGTTGAACACGCAACTTGTCTTTGTCGGAAATTGTTTGATCGCTTTTCCCAACTTTGCACAAACAGCAAAGGCAAATGAACGCGAAAATCACTCTCATCGTGAACTCCTTCTACGCAATACGAGCAACGCTCCACTTTGAACATTTGGGCGAGATTCCAACCAGCACGCGGATAGTAACTCTCTTTGCTGATTTACGACCCACGCGCAATCGACACTCAATGTATCAGTTGCATTCTTGATGCCAACAAAATTCTAGCAAACTTTTACACAGAAAAAGACAAAGCGAGGGTATACATCGCCACAGAACGGACCAAACTCTGCTCCGCCGATTTAGTGATTGGGCCTTCAAAAGCAAAGATGGGCATGCACCCCGAGAATCAGCGCCTCAAGCGAGGCGTCGACTCTCAGTCGACGCCTCGCGGATTGGCGACTGAAAGTCGCCACCACTTATTCTTCTTCTGACCCCAAGCCGCTACGAACGGAATTGTCGGCGCAGTCGCAACATTCTCACGCATCGTATTGGACTTAAATCGTTAAAGGTTTCTGTTCCAACTTCTTATTTACAGATGAAGTGCAATGTTTGAGCAGCCAGTGTTCGCCCCCGATCCACTGCAAGTATTCTGACGATTGATCAAGTCATTCGTAAACCCTAATAGGGTTAAAAAAGGGGCGAAAATGCTTGAGGTAGTGCCATTATTGGCTACCGATTCACCAGGGATTCGGCTAGCAGGCAATCTAGACGTTCGCAACGCGAGCAACCTGCAAAATGTGCTGAGCGACCTGCTTGCACAAGGTAAACCAAACGAAATCGATTGTTCGCAAATCGAATCGGTGGATTGTGCTTGCGTGCAGCTGCTGCTCGCTACCGTTCGCGAAGCCCAAGGAACGATCAAGCTCAAGTACGAACCGAGCAGCGAAGTTGCGAATTGGTTCAACTACGCGGGCGTGAGTGATCGTCTACAGGCAGCAGCTACAGGTAATTCCTCGCAAGCTAAGGGACCTTCGCAATGAGCATGCCAACTCAAGTAGGTCCGCGCAAATACATTAAATCGGGACCAGACAGTACTGCGATTTCTGCCATACTCGTCGTGCTCGACCGCCTCTCCATGCAATTGAAAGATATTGCTGAAGACGTTGAAAACTCCGTCAACGGCGTCTGTGAAGGTTTTCAAGGCATGGGCACGCGTGCTCGAGCTGCGTTGACAACTGCAGCGGACGCGCTCGATACCAGCTGCGATGGTGGCGGGTTGCAATCTTTCGTTCATCGCGTCGGCATGTCACTGGAAGTGATGCTTCAACGCATTGAATCCTCCCGAGATTTTTCGACCGTTTTATCGCACGAGATTGAAGACATCAGCGATCGCTTTCGAATCGTGTTGGCTTTGGGTGAAAAGGTCACGAATGTCGCCGAATCGGCTAAGTGGGCCACTTACAAAAGCCGAACCGCGTTAAACGGGCAAGGCAATGCTAAAGCTCAATTTGAAGAATTGATTGAGCATACGTCAGTGCTCGCGCAGGAAGCCGGCACCATCGGACAAGCGATAAGCAGTGTGGTGTCAGGACTTAGCTCGGCCATGCAGCGGGCGTCGAGCAGAGCACGCAACAAGGCTGAGGAGGACGCCGGTGCCACTGCCACCACCGAAAACACAGTTCGTAATATGCTCGATCAACTGTCGAGTTCGTACGAGAAGATGACGCACTCGCTATCAAACTCTGCCGCAATGAGTCGCCAGCTGAATCTGGACATTGGGCAAGCAGTGATGTCGATGCAGTTCCAAGACCGAGTCAACCAGCGGATCGGCCACTTGATCGACTCGATCGAGGAGTTGAACCATGAATTGCAACCTTACACCGCATCGTCGACTGCAGAAGTAGCAACTTCGCTGACCGAGCTTTGGCTCGAACGCCTTGCATCGCGGTCAACTATGGCTTCCGAACGAACAATCGCCAGTCCGCAAGCGGAAGCGGATTCGGACGAAGGCTCTATTGAACTATTCTAGTCTAAACCCCGGAGATTCTAAACATGTCAAAGACAGCGCTGGTAGTGGACGATTCGACCTCGATGCGGCAAATGGTGACATTCACCCTTCAATCCGCTGGATTCGAAACGGTGGAAGGAGCCAACGGTGTGGAGGCGCTCGCCAAGAGCGACGGGCAGGCGATCGACATTGTCATCACCGACTTAAATATGCCCGAGATGGACGGCATTACGCTGATTAAAGAACTGAGAGCCAAGCCGGCATTTCAGTACACCCCAATTCTCCTCCTGACTACAGAGTCACAGGATGCGAAAAAGCAGGAAGGTAAGGCAGCGGGGGCAACGGGGTGGATGGTCAAGCCATTCAACCCAGACCAACTTATGGCGATTGTCAAAAAAGTTATCAGATAATTTATTCCGCTGAAATTGAATAAATTGCGTTCACTCAAGGATCAAACATGCAGATAGACATGAGCCAATTTCGCGCAGCCTTCTACGTCGAAGCCGCCGAACATCTCCAGCACATGGAAGCTGCGTTACTCCAACTTGAGAACGCACCGCGCGATACCGAACTGCTCAATACGATCTTCCGAGGTGCGCACAGCATTAAGGGTGCGAGTACTACGTTCGGCATCGATGAAGTTGGCCGGTTCACGCATGTGCTCGAAAACCTGCTCGAACGACTTCGTGATGGTGTTGTCGATACAACGAGTGAGTTGATCGAGTTGCTGTTGACAAGCGTCGATATTATCGATGCCTTAGTGGCGAATGCACGCGACGGCTCGCCCATGCCTGACAACATGGAGCAAGTTCTGAGTGAGCTGCGACGCGTCAATGGCCTTTCTAGCTCGGAGCCTTCAACTAAGCAGGCGCAGACCGCGGACGAGCATATTGCGGCCCAGAATCGATATAAGGTCAGCCTCCAACCGTCGCGTGATTTCTTTCGCTTCGGCCAAGATCCGCTCTTGTTGCTTCGCGAATTGTTCGAAACTGGATCCGTAACGAACATTCAAGTTGACGATAGCAATCTGCCTGCGCTCACGGACATCGAACCGGAGCAATGTTATCTGTCATGGACTCTCGAGATCGTCACCGACAAACCCGAGCAAACGCTTCACGATGCGTTCATGTTTCTCGATGCGGGTAGCAAATACTCAGTTGAACCCATTCAGGCCACAGCGCTTGCGGTTACCGAAGCGCCGACAAGTTTGACAGCTGCAACGCCAGTTGCGTCAACGCCAGCACCGCAAACCCCACCTACGCAAGCGGAAGTCTCGGAGAAACGCACCGGAAACGATCGACGCACCGCGCCCGCAGTTGCTTCCAAAGTGGGCAGCGAAAATGAGACCGTTCGAGTTGATCGCCAGCGCTTGGATGAACTGATCAATCAGATCGGTGAACTGGTGATTGGTGCTTCAATGGTCGAGCAAGAGATCTTGTCGATTGCGGGCGGTCGTGGCCTTGAGTCGATGTCGGGGTTGGGCAAAATCGTCCGCGACTTGCAAGAGATGAGCCTCGGTTTGCGAATGGTGCCGATCGCCGCGACTTTCCAGAAGATGAATCGCGTGATTCGCGACGTGGCTAAGAAAGTTGGCAAGCAGATCAACTTTGTTACCTCCGGCGATGACACGGAGCTGGACAAATCCGTCGTCGATCAAATCAGCGACCCACTCGTTCACATGGTTCGCAATGCCGCAGACCACGGCATCGAGACTCCTGAAGAACGCGTTGCTGCGGGCAAGCCTGCTGAAGGTGTTGTGTCGCTGCGAGCTTATCAGCAAGGGGGCAACATCTACATCGAACTGGTCGACGATGGCAAGGGATTGGATCGCAAACGCATCTTAGCGAAGGCGATAGAACGCGGTTTGATCTCGTCCGATGCAAATATCTCCGATGCAGAGATTTGCAATATGATTTTCCAGCCAGGTTTCTCCACGGCCAAGGAGGTCACCGACGTTTCTGGTCGCGGAGTAGGAATGGATGTCGTCCGGCGAAACGTCGAATCCTTGCAAGGCAGTGTGAGCGTCAAATCGGTTGAGGGCAAGGGCTCGACGATGACCGTACGATTGCCATTGACACTGGCGATCTTGGACGGTCTGCTTGTGCGACTCTCCGATGAAGTCTTCGTTATTCCACTGCTTTCTGTCATTGAGTCGATCAGTGTTCGCGCTAAGGAAATCCATCAAATTGTCGGAGTCGGCGAAGTCATCTCCCTGCGAGGCGAGATCGTTCCGCTTCTGAGGCTCCATGACCTGCTGAACATTCGACCGCGCGACGAAGGTGATGAACACGGGTTGTTGGTGATTGTCGAAGATCAAGGTCGGAGACTGGCGCTGCGCGTCGACGATCTGATTGGTCAACAGCAGGTAGTAATCAAGAATCTGGAAACTAATTTCCGTAAAGTACCTGGTGTCTCCGGTGCGACCATTTTAGGTGACGGTCACGTTGCACTCATTCTAGACATCTTCGGCCTATCGACGCTAACCACCGATGCGGTTCAAGCTGCAAATCGATTGGTGGCGGCGGATGCGCCTGCAATCCACTAAATGATTTTGGTTGCTCGTTCGACTTGTAGTTATCAAGCATGCTAGCGAGGTTAATGTGAACTCCATTGCCGAAACGGACACTGCAACTGTCCATACGGAGGCAGCAGCACAATTTTTGGCGTTTGAACTCAACGCGCAAGAATTTGCAATCGACGTTTTGCAGGTTCAAGAAATTCGCAACTATACGCGCGTAACACCTATTCCGAACACATCGCAGTTTGTGAAAGGTGTAATGAACTTGCGAGGATCCGTGATACCGATCATCGATCTGCGAAAGAAGTTCGGCTTCCCGGATTCACAGCCCAATCAGTTCACCGTAATCATTGTTGTCAATGTTGGCGACAAAGTGATGGGACTTGTAGTAGATACCGTCTCGGATGTGCTGGATATCGATGAAGAATCTATTGAGCCACCACCAGATCTCGGCGCTGTCAACACTTCGTTTCTCACTGGTCTTGCGAAATCAGGTGAACGCTTGATTGCTTTATTAGATGTAGAAACATTGCTTTGCGGACAAAGCGAGGATGCCACCAGTGAATTCGACTCGAAGTGATAGGTGAGTCGAGCGAACGCCTACCAGCAGCGATCGCAAAATCAACTTGAAACAAGGTATAAATGAAATGAAGAAGACCCGCGTTTTGGTCATTGACGATTCCGCGCTGATGCGTCAATTAATAACTGAGATATTACAGCTTGATCGAAGTATCGAAGTTGTCGGTACCGCCAAAGACCCTTTTGACGCTCGCGAGAAGATCCTCGCGCTCAATCCAGACGTATTAACCCTGGATGTCGAGATGCCGAGGATGGACGGTCTATCTTTTCTTGAAAAGTTAATGGCTGGTCGGCCGATGCCTGTCGTCATGCTTTCATCACTGACCGAACGCGGTTGCCAGACGACGATGCGCGCATTGGAGTTGGGAGCGGTCGATTTTATAACCAAGCCTAAATTGGATGTCGTTGCGGGAATGGATTCTCTAGTCGACGAGATTATTGAAAAAGTGAAGTATGCTGCGACAGCCAATATTCAACGACGAAAAATTACGGCGGAGCGATCGGTGGTGGCTGGGCCTAAACCTGTTGCGTCGAGCGCGTTGATCGCTAGTACGCACAAAGTTATCGCTATCGGCGGTTCGACCGGTGGCACCGAAGCTCTGCTGGAACTGCTGGCCGCATTTCCTCCCGATGCGCCCGGAGTGGTCGCCGTTATTCATATGCCGGAAGGTTTTACGAATACCTTTGCTCAGCGATTGGATCGGCATTGCCAAGTTCGCGTAAAGGAAGCTCAGGATGGTGATCGCATCATCCCGGGGCATGTGTTAGTCGCGGCGGGGAATTATCACATGGAAGTGCATCGCAGCGGGGCTACCTATGCGGTGCGAGTTTTCACAGGACCACCGGTAAGTCGGCATCGGCCAAGTGTTGATGTTCTGTTTAGTTCATGCGCTCGCTACTTAGGCAAGAACGCTGTCGGTGCGATCCTTACGGGCATGGGAAATGACGGCGCGGCTGGAATGCTTGAGATGAAGCAAGCTGGCGCGACAAATTTTGCACAAGACGAAGCGAGCTGTGTTGTGTTTGGCATGCCAAAGGAAGCGATCGCGAAAGGTGGCGTCGACGAAACGCTGCCACTCCAACGGATGGCGCCACACATTCTCAAAGCAGCTCGTTGCGAAATCTTAGTATGAGCCTCGCTAGCATTTGCATAAGTCAGCGAAGATCCGCCAGTTGAGAATCGAAACTCGCAAGTAAGACTCAACTGGCGGACATTCGCATCTTTTGCTACGAATCAGATGTGCTCTGTACGTCTGTTGCTGGAAGGTCGTAGCGATGCTCCTAACAAATCGAGTTACCAAACCAAGTTGGGTTGTGGGTGCGATCGGTTTGTTAGTTGGGTTCTTCTTGAGCTGCGGCTGTAACGGATTCAAATCGCGTTACGCAATGAGCGACCCAGTGTATGCGAAGAAATATGCTGAGGGAGCCGAGCGTGGAGATCTCCTGGGCAAAGCGAAACAAGCTGTCGATGCTCGGCATGTAGCAGGCTTGGGCGGTTGGTTTGTAAGCGGTGGAACGCAGTATCGATCGCAATCGGATAGCGTGCTGGGTGGAGCGGACATCGGTTTCGAACATTATCCATCGAGTTGGTTCTCGCAACGCGCGAGTTTGGCGGGTTACTGGGGCGACGACGATGGATATTTAGGAACGGCCAATCAATTAGTAGCGCAATCTGGGTGCGCGACATAATTCCATTTTGGGACAACTGCATCGTATAGAATGTTTAGTGTAGCTTTCATCTCATCTGTCGCTCTCCGTCCTATTTCGTAAAATTTCTGGAT
>JBGSOM010000225.1:0-31243 GCA_041739135.1 Pirellulaceae bacterium | reverse complement strand
CGGCTTGCGCGCCGAGGGCTAACATAGTCTGAATGCAAGTTCGTCGATTGGTTTTCATAATACCCTCGATGCTCAGTTAATCCAAAACGCTGTAGCCATTCTAAGGTTTTCAAAGTCGCAATGCCAATCGAAAATCGATTAGGACTTCGATTCCGACTGTTGCGGGGTTTCGGCAAGATTGCAAAGCCGTCAGAATGTGCAGGGCATTTAGCACTCCGAACCGTCGAGCAGCAGGGAATTAGCATGTCGGATGAGCAGGATTCAAAGAAAATTCCAACTGACATCGGTGCGTCAAAGCCCGACGTGCGCGCTACTCCGCCAGAGAAATCGACTTTGCTGTCCGATCGTTCGTTCCTCGGAATGATCTCGACGCAGTTTCTAGGAGCCTTCAATGACAACTTGTACAAGCAACTGATGTTGTTGTTGGCGATCTCGGGTTTGGTCGCAGGGGCCGGAGGTGACGCGCCTGGCGCAGATACTCAAGGCTGGGCAACATTCGTGTTCTCTCTTCCATTTGTTTTGTTCAGCGGTTTCGCCGGTTGGCTTTCGGATCGCTTCAGCAAAACTCCGATCATCGTATTCAGTAAAGCTGCTGAAGTCGTTGTCATGCTGCTCGGACTAGTCGCCTTCCTGTATTACGACATGTTTGGTTATGCAGGCACTTGGACGGTCCTATTTTTGATGGGGTTGCAAAGTACATTCTTCGGTCCCGGCAAATATGGAATCTTGCCTGAGTTGTTTCCGCTGCGCGATCTACCGCGTGCTAACGGTTTGATTTTGATGACCACTTTTCTGGCAATCATCTTTGGAACGGTTTGCGCAGGTGGATTAAAAGATCTGCTCACCGGTCCGGACGGCTCGAAGAGCGGCCTGTGGATCGGCATGTTAGTTTGTGTCGGCATTGCGATCGCAGGTACGTTGACCTCGATGATGGTTCGCAAAGTTCCACCCGCGCAGCCAACGATAAAACTAACCGCGGATTGCTGGGTTGTAAGCAAAGACGTATATGAGATGCTTCGCAAAGATCGCGTGCTACTCGCTGCTTTATTTGTGTCGTGCGTTTTCTGGTTGGTCTCAGGTATTGCAGTCCCCACAGTGAATCGACTCGGGCTGAGCGTACTCGCCGTCGGTGCAACGAAAACTAGTATTCTCACGGCCGCGATTGGATTGGGCATTATGTTCGGAGCCCTGCTGGCCAGCGCTCTGTGCCGCAATGGACACGGTGATCGGCTGGTCTCCGTCGGTTTGTGGGGAATTCTCGCTTCGCTGATCGCGCTCGGCTGTTGGACGCCTGGCAGTGCGCACTTAATCGGCTTTTGGGGGAGTATAGTCGCGCTCTTGTTGATGGGCGTGTCGGCTGGCCTTTACGCCATTCCTCTGCAAGTGTTCTTGCAAGATCGTCCGCCCTCGAACTTGAAGGGCCGAATGATTGCGACGATGAACCAAGCCAACTTCGTCGGCATTCTCATTTCGGGTCCCCTCTATCAAGCCTTCGAAGCCGTTTCTTCGAGTCTCGGTTGGCCCATATCAAGCGTCTTCTGGATGATGGGTTTACTTGTACTGCCCCTCTGCATTTTCTATCGACTTGATTCAAGCAGTTGAAGACGTTCTGCTGTCTAACTCCGATTTACTTCGACTGCAAATCCTCGCGAGGAAGGAGTAGGCGAATCATGAATCCACCAACTGCCAAGGCCACCAGAACAGCAAGAATAGTTGGCAAGTTGCTCCCTCGCGACATCCCTCCACCAGCCGAGTATTGAACAAAAGGGATGCTCACTGGAACGCAACAACAGACAAACGCTGTTAGCGTAGAAATCGTCAATACGAAACCGATCGACATGCTGTAAAAGTAAAAGCGGTCTGGATGTTCGCTAAGGTTGCGATGCCTTTGCGCAAATCCACCGCGAGTGATTCTGTACGAGTAAGAAACGCCATAGACAACTGCAAACACGGTCGCTATTGCGCAAAGCAATCCCAGCGCGAACGGCGTCGACCTAAAAGCGAAGGATAGGAACGGCCGAGACCGACCATCACTCAACTGGTACCAAGGAACAAATATCAATAGAGCGCAGACCACAAAAGTCGCGATCATCGCGCCCCAATAAACTGTGCCCAGCGGAGCAGCAAGTCGATGATCATTCGACTCGCGAGACTCGGCTGTTGATTCAACTGCTGGTGATTTATATGGGTTATCGTTCGAAGGTGAGTCTGGCATACTCTTTCCGATCGAAAGCAAGCAATACTGGACCTACTTCTTCAGCCAATCTTTGCGCTGGCGACTGCTGGGAATACCCATCTTTTTGCGATACTTAGTGATCGTCCGTCTCGCCACCGTGAACCCGATCTTCGATAACTCTCCAACGAGATCATCGTCGCTGTAAGGTTTCTGCTTGTCCTCTTTATCGATCAGTTCGTTGAGCTTGATACGGATCGTGTCCCAAGCGACATCCTCACCATCTTCGCTCCGCGTTCCGCCAACAAAGAATCGCTTCAGCGGAAAAATGCCTCGCGGCGTTTGAATCCACTTGTCGTCCACCGCGCGACTGATCGTCGTCACGTGAACTTTCACCACATCCGCAATCTGCTGCATCTTCAGTGGCTCGATGAACTCCGGTCCATCGTCCAAGAATCGCTTCTGATAATCGACGATCGATTGAGCCACTTTCAACACCGTATTGCGACGCTGCTGAATCGCTTCGATCAACCAGTTCGCCGACTCAATCTTGCGACGAATAAAGTCTCGCTCTTCTTGAGTCGCAGCCGGATCCGCCAAACGCTTGCGATAGTATTCACTGATTCTCAAGGAAGGCAGTCGATCATCTTCCAGCCGCACTTTGTAGTTGCCTGCGTCGTCGGTTTCGACAATGACGTCGGGCGCTACGATCGGCACATAAGCTTCAAGAAACGCAGCACCCGGCTTCGGATTCAAATGGTGGAATTCAAGCTTCGCCTGCTGAATCTTCTCAATCGAAATCCCGGTCTTCTTTTCGATCAACGGCAGACGATTCTCAGCCAAATCCTCCAAGTGCTTGTCGATGATCAATCGCAGCTCTTCGTACATGTGCATTTCAGGACGAAGCTGATTAAGCAAACACTCACGCAAGTCACGCGCCGCAATACCGGGCGGCTCAAGCGTCTGCACCAGCGCTAGCGCCTCTTCAGCGCGCTGATAATCTTCCGCCGAGTGGCCCGCGGGCAACAAGTCGCGCAAACTCGACTTGAAATAGCCGCCGTTTCGCGCATCGAGCGTCGAGACAATCCGCTCAGCAATCTGCTCATGATCGTCATCAATCTCCATCTCAGCCAATTGATGTATCAAGTAATCGTTCAGCGACTCGGGCCGCTCCAGCGCATTAGCCATCAAATCATGCTGACGATCCTGAGCCTCTTGAGTCCGATTCGCCGATGTGCGGAAGTCATCAAAACTCTCGGGCATCTCGCTGTCCATGTTGGCCAGCCGCTCGAAGTCCTCCGTGTTCGACTGGTCGTCTTTAACAACCAGCTCTTTCTCGTCTTCAGTCTGACGATTCGGGTCTTCCTCTTCCTCAGGCTCATCCGGCAAATTCGGATCGACGTCCTGAACTTCCAGCATCGGATTCTCAGAGATCTCCTGCTCGACTCGCTCCTGCAAAGCCAATATAGGCAACTGCAGAATCTCCATCGACTGGATCATTTTTGGTGCCAACTTCTGAGTCTGAAGCTGGCGAGTTTCCATTCCGAACGATAGTCGCATCATATCACCTTAAATGACCTTCGGCGCTGCGCTCATACTCGAGCCGACGTCGTCATAGCTTGCGGTCATGGGGCTTGTCGGGCTAGTCAGGCACTCAGAACTTCGTGCCGTGTCACTTTCAAGTGTATCACTTCCAAATCTAAAATGCGGCAAGCAAATCAAAAAGGTACAATGTTTGCTATCGACGCAAAGCCGCCAAAGTACCTCGCTTATTCTATCCGCTTACAGCGACTCACGACGACACTCTTATACCGCGTCTACTCGCGGACGAAGCACAGTCTACTTCGTTCAGTAAAGCCACCTTAGCCTCAAGCTGCGTGACTTGAACTTGCCTTCAGTCGCTTTTTTCGGAGCGGATGATACATGTTCTTCAGCTCAGATCAAGGTTGAACTACGCTGAATCAGCTCGATGTACGCTGCTGCAACCACCGATCACTGAGAAACCTGCGCACTAAGAAAAAGAACTTTCCGACACGTGTGAATGGACACTCCGTTAAAAAGCTTCTCTTCACTCGTCGACCACTTACTCTTGCGGAATCAACTCCATGCAAACCAGCCGATCGGCGCCGCGCACATACAGCAATCCGTGAGACAAAACCGGTGCCGCCCAGCATGGATACTTGAGCAACGATTTCTGATCGCTAGGGTCAGCGATCTGCTCTAAATTCGCGGCAGCCACCACATCGAACTTCTGCGGGTTCGCTTTCACCAACTCCAAGCGACCGTACTCGCCAAGCACAATCAGATAGCCATCCACCAGCAGCACGCTCGACCGCTCATGCCTCCGCTCGGCCCACTGCAGCTTCCCGTCACTCATTCGAATGCATCGAAAATCAGCATCCGGCTGATTGCGACCACTGCAACCATACAAGTAATCACCAACCCAAACCGGCGTGGACCAATGCGCGCGAAACGCATGCTTTCGCAATGCACCAGCATCTTGCCAAACCGGCTTGGGCTTACCCGCGCCGACAGCCAGTAGCGAGCTGCCAATTTCATACGCTTCGGAAATAAGCACCTGATTACCGCGAGTTACCGGCAGCGCAGCATTCACACTTTCCATCATCTTCGCGCGCCAAGGAAACTGAAACAGCTCTCTGCCCGATTCCGGTTCCCACGCCAACAGACCGCTCCGCAGAAAAGCTAACCCAGTTGGCTTGCCGTTCAACTCCCGAACCGTCATCGACGTGTAACTCGCCAGATCGTTGCCAACTCGATACACCTCTTGCCCTGTCAGCTTGTTGAAGGCAACCACCGCGCTACCATTCGGCTTCACTTGATCCAACCTGCCCGCTGGAACGAATTGCGAGGCAGTAGGGCTGCCACCGATCATCACCAACAACAGATCTTTAAAAACATAAGGCGTACTCGCCACGCCGAAGAAATTTTGAACAACTCCATACTCCTTGAGCGTATCTTTCTGCCACAGTTTTTTGCCGTTAAGCAGCTGCCAGCAAGTCAACTGACCAGTGACGCCGTACGTGTAGACGAAATCGCCATCAACGATCGGACTGCACCGCGGCCCGTTGTTGTAGCCATACATGTCTTCGTACTCGACAGTCGTTTCAGCCTGCCAAAGCTCCGCAGCCGTCTCTGCGTTGTAACAAGTCAATCGTTCCGCATCGCCAAAGCGATCGAACTGCAACAACCGCCCCTTAGCAATCGTCGGCCCGCCATAACTCACCCCAAGCTTCATCGTCCACTTGATCGGCGGATGCGGCTTCCAAAGCCCTGGCTGCACACCAGTCTCGCTAGAAGTCCCATCGCCGCGCGGCCCCAGAAACGCTGGCCAATCTTCACCGACACTCCGCGTTCCAATTGTCGGCGTTTGCGCATTCGCAGCAGAAATGCACCAAAGCACAATGGCTGCAGAGAAAAAACTCGATGAGGAAGGTAGTCTAGTAAAGCTCATTCGGATTCCTATAAAGCCACTCGCGCCGTCGTACGCCATCGCACAGTTTCGCACCCTGATTCAGCGAAAGCATGCTCAATTCCTAGTTGCAGAAGGTTGCCACGCAGGGAGTTTCATTGTAGCCAAAAAAGCGGCCCGTTTCGGTTGCAAGAATCACTTGGGTTCGCATCGAGCGAATTAAAGCGTTACGTCCGTTGTCTGATGCAAACGCCATTGTTGAGTGCCCAGGAAGAAGTTCTTTTTCGCAGAAAGTTGGTATTGTTGGCGGCGTTTGACTGCACCTCAACGCGCTATAATATCATGCAATTCACGTAGTTCCATTCTTCGGAAAAGGGGATTCTTGCGTGTCTCTGAAATTGACTTGCGGTGTAAGAACTCCGTTTCTAATTGGCTCCGAATCATTTTGCGACGCCCTTCGCAGAGCGCTAGCGCTTATCTACGTCTCGCATTTTTACCGAGCCAACAGCGACCTAACGCTTCCGACAAAGATCGCTCAGCGAACGAGTTGGCGACTGCTGCTTCCCCACAAACGAACGACACTTTTAATTTGTTCAGAAAGTGCAATGAAAGGCGATAAATCGGTAGCGGCTTTCATAGTCTACTGGTCGGTCTACTCGACTTGTCGTCGCGATTCGCAAGATGATTTTATCGCACAAGCGACCGCGCTAAGGAGTCAGGCCGAGTTCGCGCAAGAAATTGAAATGGATGCCAACTTTTACGAGTGCCTACAGTCACATTGGGCGGTCTTTCGGCTCGGCTACTGCCCAAAATCATTCAAGATCCACGAGGCAACTGCTCGGTGAGATGTGCGTGGTTCCGAGCACAGTTAAATGAGATACAAATGAAAGAATCACGCGGAATTTCGATTAGTGGATCGGAATTATTCGAGCGCGATGTCGAGGCGGCAGTGGAGTTGCTTTCGCGGAGCGCGGGCTTCGCAAACTGTATCGTTGGCAATATTGAGAAGATCATCGAGAATCGCACATTGCTATCCGGCGGAAGTATGAAACTTAACAGGGAGCGGGGCATCGCTGAATTGCGTCTTCCGGACGCTCGGACGGAAAGCGAACTGCGATTGTTTTTTCTGGCTTGTACTATTGCGCACGAGGCATTCCACAACGAGCTATTTAAGAGGCTCGTTGCTGAACATGGTGAAAGCGGCTATCTTCAAATGTGGAAGTCGGTTCCGTGGCGCATCGAACTTCAATGTGTCGAATACGAAATCGAAATCGCGACGGAATTGAAGTTCCCAATCGAAGTAATCGAAAATCTAAAAACGGGCCGCGGACTATCGGTTCACGATGAACTTTTGCCGGAGCAACGTCGCATGTTGGGTCGTTCGATTCGCAACCTGCGCACGATGCCTGATCAGGAATGACGCTCTGCTAGTTCAGTACCTAAATGCGATCACTCCTCTTCATCCGCAGAATCTTCTGCTGCCTTAAACTCCTGCGGAGCGATCTCAGCCGAGATGGGCGGAGTTGGCAAAGCACTAGCGATCGCTTCTGCTTGCTCTTCAATGTTGTCCTCGACCGGCACCGGCACAATCGCAGTCAACTTGTCACCTTCGTCGAGCGACATGACGCGAACGCCCTGCGTGTTCCGCCCGATGATGTTGATCTCTTTAGCAGCGATCCGCTGGATCTTGCCGCGCGAGGTCATCAACAGCAGCTCGTCTTCATCCGTCACGCGCACAATAGCCACCACTGGCCCATTGCGTTTGCTGGTCTTGATATCGATCAAGCCACCGCCACCGCGCCGCTGCGTACGATACTTGTTGCTGGACGATAGATCTTCAGCTTCAGCCTCACTCTCAATCTCCGGTGCATCTGCTAGATCTGCATCGACTGGTTCTGTATCGACAGCAGCGTCATCTGCACCCTCTGCAGCGGATTCCTCAATCGGCGCAAGCGTTTCACCAGGACCAAACCAAGTTCGCTTGCCATAACCTTGCTCGCAAACAGTCAGCAGCGTCGCATCCGGATCCGCGACAACCATGCCCACGACTGCATCACCCTTACGCAAGCGAATACCCTTAACGCCCGACGTATTGCGGCCCATCGAACGCGCATCGGTCTCAGCAAATCGAATCGCCTTGCCAGCCGCTGTCGACATCAACAATTGGTCATTCGGCTTAACCACCACCACGTCGACCAACTCATCGTCTTCGCGCAGCTTGATCGCGATAATGCCGCCTTTCTTCGGACGACTGTAAGCTTCCAGCGGCGTCTTTTTGACTAAGCCTTGCTTGGTTGCCATTACCAAATAGTTGCCTGGTAAATTGAAGTCGCGAACCGCCACGCACTCAGCAATCCGTTCGTCCGGCGCAAGATTCAACAAGTTCACAACGGCCCGCCCGCGACTCTCGCGACTCATCTGCGGAATGTCGTAAACCTTCTGCCAGTAGACTTTGCCTTGCGACGTGAAGAACAGCAGATAAGCGTGCGTGCTCGCTACAAACAAGTGCGCAATCGGATCTTCTTCCTCCGCCTTGGCGCCCGCAATGCCCTTGCCACCACGTCGTTGAGCTCGATAGGTCGTCGATGGAATACGTTTGATGTAACCGTTGTGACTGATGGTAACCACCATCGTCTCTTCGGTAATCAAATCTTCCATATTATAGTTGCCGAGTTCCTCGTGGCTGATCTCGGTCCGTCGCGCATCGCCGAATCGCTTGGCGATCTCTTCCATATCTTCGCGAATGATGCGATAGATGTTTCGCGTATCCGACAAGATCTCGATATATCCAGCGATCTCATCCAGCAAGCTGTTGTGCTCTTCGGCAAGCTTGTCTTGCTCGAGGTTCACCAACTGCCCAAGCCGCAAAGCCAGAATCGCGTCGGTCTGAACACTTGTCAGCGAGTAGGTATCCGAGATTCCGCGATCGCTTTGAAATTCTTTGTAGCCGCGTTCGCCAAGAGCACGTTCCATCATCGACGCAGGAACTTCGACACCCATCAGCCGCTCTTTCGCTTCGGGCTGCGTGCGACTCGAGCGGATGATCTGGATAATTTGATCGATGTCAGCTTGCGCAAGCATCAAGCCTTCGACGGTGTGCTTGCGTTTGCGTGCGCGGCCGAGCAAGAACTGCGTGCGGCGACGGATCACAGTCACGCGATGTCGCACAAACTCTTGCAACATCTCTTTGATCGTCAACTCCCGCGGCTTGCCATCGACGAGCGCCAGGAAGATGATCGAAAACGTATCCTGAATCGGAGAGTACTGATACAACTGATTGAGCACGACGTGCGGATCTTCACCACGCTTCAGCTCAACCACCAATCGCACAGGCTCTTTCAAATCGCTCTCGTCGCGAATGTTCGAGATACCTTTGATCTTGCCAGTCTGCGCCAACTCAGCGATCTTTTCGATCACGCGGTCTCGGAACTGCTGAAACGGAACTTCATGAATGATGATCCGCGACTTGTTCTTGACCTCTTCGATCGTCGTCCGAGCTCGCAGAACAATCGTGCTGCGTCCAGTCTTGTAACCCTGACGAATTCCATAGCGGCCGCAAATGATCCCGCCAGTCGGGAAGTCGGGACCAGGAATGATCTCCATCAGCTCATCGATACTGACGTCGGGATCGTCGATCAAGCGAATGATCCCTTGGCAGACTTCTCGCAAGTTGTGCGGCGGGATGCTGGTGGCCATACCCACCGCGATACCTGTCGCTCCGTTGACCAGCAAGTTCGGGAACCGCGATGGCAGCACAGTCGGTTCGGTTCGGGCATCGTCATAGGTCGGAACGAAGTCGACGGTGTCCAGTTTCAAGTCATCGAGCATCAGCGCCGCGGCAGCGCTCAAACGAGCTTCCGTATATCGCATCGCAGCAGGCGGTAACCCAGCGATCGAACCGAAGTTACCTTGCTTGTCGATCAAGATCTGCCGCATGTTCCATTCTTGAGCCATACGGACCAGCGTCGGGTAGATCACCGCTTCGCCGTGCGGGTGATAATTACCGCTGGTATCGCCAGAGATCTTCGCGCACTTGACTCGCTTCGCACCCGGCCCGAGACTCAGGTCGTTCATCGCCACCAGAATACGCCGCTGCGACGGCTTGAGCCCATCGCGAACGTCAGGGAGAGCGCGACTGACGATGACACTCATCGCATAGGTGAGGTAGCTATCACGCAGCTCGTTTTCGATCGGTTGGTCGATGATCTTGGTGCCATCGCCATCACCATTAGGAACCGCTGGAACAATATCATCCGAGTCGTTGGGAGGTAGATCCGACAAGCGATAAATCCTTAACGAGAAGCTCGACGAGTGCCGTTAGGCAGCTAGTCTCTTGGGCAAATTGGAGGGCTGAAAACGCGGTCTTGAGAAGCCCAAAATTCTACCAGTTAAGCCACATTTCAACAACGACCCCAAGCCAAAACCAGCGTTTCGCAAGTCATTGCAGATTCGCCACTTACAGCGACAGAAAAGCAAGCCTTAAGAATTGATTCGCTTCTCGCACTCACGAGCCTCCTCGTTCCAAGGCTCCGCCTTGGAACGCACTGCAATTGAGGCCCTGCCTCAAATTCTTGAGGCGCGAAATTGTGTGTAAATTGATGTTACGAGGCGGAGCAGTGCATTGCTCGGCACATCGGCAGAGCGGGTAACAATGTGGTATTGGCACACTGTCCACACAATCCAATACGCTAACCGTTCGGATCGTCTAACAACTCTTGCAATCGCGCTGCCAACGATGCTGGGAACTTCGCAGGCCAAGTGGCGTCGATCAAGCCTACTTCGATCATGTCTCTCAAATGAGTTCGATCCTTGCATCGAAACGAATTCAGCTTCATCTCGACAAGCGCTTGCAGACTGATAACTTGAAACTCAGCGCCCCGTTCGGAATCGCTGATGTCGGGAAAAGCAGAAACGTCTTGCGAAATTGAATCCTCCCTAGCCATGACCAAGTGAATTGCTGCTCGAGCATTTCCATTCGGCTGCTCAAGAAAGCAGTGAACTTCTGTAGTCTCAGATTCCTTTGCTTGATCGTACGCGAAGCCTGCTCGTTCGAATGCCGCTATCACCTCTTCCAAGTCCTCGCGGCGGATCAGAATATTGACATCAGGTGTGTTACGAACTGCCGCTTCGTCGATCCGTGACACCCAAGCCGCTACTGCGTTGCCACCGATGACGGCGTAAGGCAACGACGCATCCTCCAATACCTTTACCGCTCTAAGCAGTCGAATGCGTACTTTCTCCACGGCGCGCACCATCCTTTCAAGCGATATCGGATGAGGATAAGTTGGTTCCATGAAAGCACACTTAATCGGCGAATGAAGCTCAGTTTGCCGAATTCATTCTACTTCAAGTCGCTCTAGTTGGCACTCCGCGCATTCTCGTTCCAAGGCTCCGCCTAGGAACGCACTGCACTAGAGGCTCTGCCTCTTGGCATGCCGTGCGGTGCACTACGAGGCGGAGCCTCGGTAGCGGTGCGTAACCAGGCAGAGCCTGGTTACGAGGAGGCATCACGAACCTGCGAGTTCGCTCAACACTTCCTGCGCTGCGGCGATCGTCTCGTCGATCATTTCAGGGGTGTGCGTCCTTGAGAAAAACAAGGCTTCAAATTGACTGCAAGGCATGTAGACTCCGCGGTCGACCAAGCCCCAGAAATACGCGGCGAACATCTGGCGATCACAAGTCGATGCTTCGTTCCAACCATAAACCGGCTGCGAACAGAAGAACAAAGTCATCATGCTGCCGACCTGCTGCATCACGGTCGAAATGCCGGCTGATTGAGCCGCTTGTTGCAATCCGTCAGCCAGTCGCTTGCCTTGCTGCTCAAGATACTCATAAGGCGATTCATCGCGCAGTAGTCGCAACGCGGCGGCACCGGCAGCCGTCGCCAGCGGATTACCGCTGAGCGTCCCGGCTTGATACACTTTGCCCGCTGGCATTACTTGGTCCATCAAATCAGCTCGGCCACCGTAAGCACCCAGCGGCAAGCCGCCGCCGACGATTTTGCCCATCGTCGTTAAGTCCGGCTTAACGTTAAACAACTGCTGAGCCCCGCCTCGAGCCACTCGAAAGCCGGTCATGACTTCGTCAAAGATCAACACTGCGCCATGCTTGGTGCACAGCGTTCGCGCGGCTTCTAAAAATCCAGCACGCGGCGGCACGCAGCCCATGTTACCCACGACCGGTTCGAGAATCACACAAGCCAACTGTGAACCAAACTCAGCAAACGCTTGTTCCAGTTGTTCGATGTCGTTGTATTCTAACACCAACGTATCGCGCGACGTTCCTTCGGTAACACCCGGCGAATCCGGCACGCCTAACGTAGCCGCAGCACTACCAGCCGACACCAGCAAGCTATCCACATGCCCATGATAATTTCCCGCGAACTTGATCACCTTGTCGCGACCTGTGGCTCCGCGAGCCAACCGAATCGCGCTCATCGTCGCTTCGGTACCGCTGTTCACTAACCGCACTCGCTCGATCGATGGCACCGCTTCCATAATCAACTCAGCCAACACCGATTCGGCTTCGGTCGGCGCACCGAAACTTGTGCCACGCTCCGCAGCCTTGCGAATCGCTTCGAGCACTTGCGGATGTGCGTGCCCCAAAATCATCGGTCCCCACGAACCGATGTAATCCAAGTAGCGATAACCATCGATGTCATATAAGTAGGGACCAGCGGCTCGATCGATAAACAGCGGATGACCGCCCACGCCACCGAAGGCTCGCGCGGGACTGTTAACGCCCCCAGGCAACAACCCGCGTGCTCGCTTGAATGCCGCTTCGGAACGAGGGCGTGCAATGCGACTGTGAACGATTTGGGAATCAATGGGCACGCGAGAATCTCCGCTAAGTGGTCAGTTGGGCCGCAACTCAGTCAGCCCATCTTGAACCGCTATTTCGGCAGGAGTTTCACTTCCGCCTCCGAAGCAGCGTCCACCGCAGGCAGCATGAACGGCACCCCTAAATCATCGCGATTTGCCTTGAACCCGCTACCATCCACATCCAAAAAAATCGGATTTGCCACCGCGCACGGGACAATCTTGCCACTATCAGGTCCCATTACTGGCCCCAGAGTCAATCCTTCGCCGATTGTGGCGATGATCAAGTGCGTATCGACATCAAACTTCGGCAAATCGATCTCAGTTTCAAAGCGCACGCTGCGATCACTGAATTTCTCGGAGTGAGTCTTGCGAGTGAAGTTCATTTCAGGCAGCGGCCGGCCGTTGGCGAACACTTGCACTCGATTCACATCGAACCAGTTCGGACACTGCACGCACATCCACAACTTGGCAGACTGCCCCTGCATCGCAACGTCTTCACCGCAAGTGTAATACTCATCTTTGCCATCGCGTTTCAGCCGAACTTGCGTCTCCAAAAACGGCCCAGTCGTCATCACCATGTGCCCGTGCTCGGCCGAATGAATCATCTCGTCGATCTGAATCTCAGCCGGATTGTCGGTGCTGCACTCCATATAGTTGCGCAGCCATCCGGAACCATGAAAGTTGTAGTGTGCATCCGTGTTCACAACTCCGGGGATACGATAACCCAAGTTCAGCAGTTGCAGCCAATAGAAAATCGGATTCGCAGACTTCTCTTTCGCCGCCAGCTCAGCACTCGGAAAGTTAAAGATCCCTTCCGGCGGATGGACTTCGATCACATCCATCCAACCCAACATACCGCGAAAACCCTCGTCAGCTTTACCATCCAAATCGCGATCACCCAAAATCTGCGGAATGTTTGGATGATTTGTCTGCACGACTTTGGAACTTCCCGAATCCCACAGCGCGAGCCGTTCGATTTGCTTGACTGGATCCGCGTCCGTAGTCGGACCACCGCCGTCTTGATGATGTTCGTGACGATGCAGCGGGAACGCGTTCTGATGATTGATCGGCAGCGGCGACCCGGTCAGTTCCATGCCGGTACAAGTTGCCATCGCTCCAGTCGCTTTCAACAACAGCAAATCGTCTTCATAAGTATCAATACGATTGTGTTCGGTGCAATGCGCGAACTCGATATGCTCTGCCAGCAGATTCAAAACTCGTCCAGTCTGATGCGAGACGTTATCACCCGAAGGGCTGCTGTGACTATGAAACTCGGCGCTGATCCAACCATGCGTCATCACGGTTCGTTTCAACGATGATTTCAACTGCACGAGTTGTCCTGGCCGAACTTCGATGCCCTGCGTATCAGCGTCGTACTCCGGGCCATGACTGATCAGTGCTTGATACTTTCCCGGTGCAATCGCTTGTTCAAATTTTCCATTCGCGCAGTAAACCACATTCTTCATCGCTGAGATCGCTGAGTCCGGCCCAAAATCTGGCAGCGGTGTCTCACCGACGGGAATGAATTGGACTTTCGCAGCGATCGGTTTGCCTTCTCCATCCACGATCGCCGCTTGCACGCGACTAGCCGTTGGCAACGAGAGCGTCTCCGTCAACGGTTTATCAACCAACTCTAATTCTTGCTCTCGGTCATCGCGTCCGATCGAGCGAATCTTGGCGATGTACTTGCCAGACAACAACTCCGTTCGCACGAATCCAGTCGCATCCGAATCCACCGTCCCCAGCGACTTGTCGCCTGCAAAGAACTCAACGCGGGCGTGCTCGATAGCGCCCTGCGGCGACTGCAATTTTAACTGCAACGGCAGAGTCGATTGATTCGCCGTCATCGCTTGCGCCCAACTGCGCACGCCCGGTAAGCCTTGCGAGCAATAGATCTTTCCGCCCCAACTCAGCTTGTCACCTGCAGCGACGTCCACTTCGCTCGACTTACTCGACTTGAGCAACAAAGTCCGCTTGTCATTACTTCGTTCAAACACTCCCTCGTCAGGTACAAAACCATAGCACTGACCAAAGTAAGCATCTTCAGCAAAGAATAGTCGCGTCGCTTCATCGTTACCGAATCGAAACAGATTCCCATCGCAGCGTAACGAGTCTTGCGCCGTCAACTTCTGTGTCTTCGCGGCTTGGTTGGTTACTTCGACGCGATACTCAATCCACGCTTGACCGTCGCGCAGCGTGTACGTAACCTTCGCAGACGTTTCGTTTTCAGTGATCGGTTTACCAATCAAACTGAACCGAATCACTTTTCCGTCAATTCGCTTGGCGTTCGACAAGGCGATCTCTTTGTCGTCAGCGATCACAGTTAGCGACTTCGCTGATTCCTCAGAGTCAAACTGGTACCGACCGCCCCCCGGGAAGAAACAACCCAACTGATCACTCGCATAGTTGCGTCGTGTCAAATCGATGACCATGCCCGATACACCTCGTACCGTCATGTTCGCATTGCGCCCGACGGTGGGCTGAGCGATTACAACCGTAACGAGATCATTCCGAAGTATCCAATCGCCGATAATCGCATCCGTCTCTTTGCCAGCGGGTACGAGCGATGTGAAATTCTCGGCAGTCAACCGCTGCAACTCCGCAGCGAATGCGTTGCGGTCAAGCACGCAATTCGCGGAAGCGCAAGTTATGACTAACAGAAGCACTCGACGGAGACGCGAAATCAATTCGTAGCACATATTCATCTCACACCAGAGGAGAGGGCAGGGGAGGGCGGTTCAAGCTGATCGCTTTGTGGTCGCTCATTCTAGCAAACCACACTACCGACCATTGCCTCTCCTAAGTTGCAGATTTGGTGAATTTTTGGCGAAGCATCGCGCACATTATGGCTTCGCTGGGCTCGCAGGCGTCGTGTACTCGATGACGGCTAGCAGCGGACGGTGATCTGAAGCAAGCTCCTCTTCGATGGCTTCGACCTCAATCAACTTCCACTCAGACGCCGGGCGTGCGGCGATGTAGTCAAGTTGCTTTGTTGGTTTGATCGACGGATAAGTCAACAAACTTTCGCTTCCGTCATGTTCCCCTCGCGTTAACGTCCATTCCTTTGCCAGTTCAACAGTCGTTTCCTCGGCTGGCACAGCATTCATATCACCAACCACAATCGAAGGTCGCAGTTCAGCACGAAACAAACGATTCAATTCAACAGCTTGCTCCAACCGCAAGTCATTGCGAGCGTGATGGAGATGCGTCGTTGCAAAGTTGAGCGCTGTTTCATCTATTTTGATTGTCGCAACTCCCACGATCCGCTGCTCCCGCTCCGGCCGACCGGGCAGCACATGCACTTTCAATTCGTCGATTGGATACTTCGACAGAATCGCTTGACCATACTCACCGCCTTCATAATCGATCTGCTTTGCAAACCGCCCGTGCAAGTTCGTTAACTTCGCCAATTCGGCTGCCTGATCCACACCACCAGTTCGCTTGGTTTGGTTGTCGACTTCCTGCAAAGCGACCAAGTCCGGCTGACGTGCCAAAATAACTTTTGCGATGCGCTGGAGATCGACCTTGCCGTCTGTGCCTTCGCCATGGTGAATGTTGTAAGTCATTATTCGCAAACGAAATTGTGGCTCAGCCGCCGACATTTTTTCAGCCGGGAACGCGAACACAAACAAGATCGCTACGACGGAACAAACGAATTTCATCGCTGTGTCTTAGTGAAAGGTCGGAAGGAGAGAAACTCAATCAGAGCGTGTCAGTTGTCGCACGCAAACAATGTCAAGCATACAAACAGTGTAACGGTTCTACATCTGTTAGTCGCGAAACCTTAGTAAATGCTTCGAGCCGCTTGGATTCAACGTGTAAGTCAACTTCATTCGCAGACGAGATACGGCAACGCAATCACTTGCGGACTTTGTAGCCTGCTGCGGTGGCCACGTTAGATGACTGGTACATCGGCAGGTAGCGATAGTAGACTTCCAAACATAAGCAACTCATGGCCGTCGAATAGACACGACCGCCGTAGCCGCCCCAGAGCGGATCGGGGTCCCAACTGCCGGACTGTTCGTGGTAAGCGGGCAGTTGCGTAGTGAGCAAGCGCTGCTTCAGCGCTTGATTCCAGCGCATCCAATCAGCGTCTTGCAGTTGAAAGAGCGCGAGCGTCGCGTAGTACCAATAGTAAACATTGTCCTGCTTTGCACCCGGCAAGTTCGACATGATCATCTGTTTGGCTTCGCGCTGAGCCGCTGCAGACAAAGGAAAATCAAGCATCAATCGACAGGCGAGTGCTTCGGCGGTCATGGTTTCACTTGCCAATCCCTGCCCCGGTTGATAGCGCGCAAGCCCTCCGGAAACTCCTGCGGTGCAACTCTCGAGAAATCTCTGCATACGACGTTTGACTTCGACCGGCACAGCGATACCCGAGCGTTCAATGCTTCGCAGCGCCATCGCTTGCCAACCAAACTGGCTCAGATCACCGGAATCGCCAGCTCGATAACGCCAGCCCCCGCCGCGTACGTCTTGCGCATTGATGGTGAACTGCGCGGCCTTAATCAATGCAGGCTGAAGTTGGGGATCATGCGTCATCGCATAGGCTTCAGCCAGTGCGAGTGTCGCAATCCCATGACAGTACATGCGCGCATTCATCACGCTCGCATCTTGTCCGATCTGCTTCGGACCCGACAAGTCGCCCGATGGCATCTGCGCATCGATCAAGTAGTTCAGTCCACGCACGACAGTCGACTTATGGTCACCGTCAAAGTGTGTGTTCCCAGCAGAGAGAAACGCAAGCAGCGCTAGACCACTGACACCCGTGTCCGCTCGATCACCTGTACCATGACGGTGCTCTCCGAGTGCTTGCGTTTCGGTGCCGCCGCCAAAGCGTTTTGCGTTCCATGAGCCATCAGGTGACTGAGCCTTCGCCAACCACTGCAAGCCTGCTGCGACCGCAGCTTCGCTGTCCGCGTCTGCACCGAATGGCATTGCGAGCTGAAGACGATTTTGAGCTTGTCGCAGTTGATACTCTTCGGGCACTTGCTTAACTTGCGTTGGCTCGTTGCGAGGCGCCGCTGGCGCTGGAGGCAAAACAGGGCTGGAGTCGTTCGCTACCGTTTGCATCACAAAACCCGCGCTGTCGCTAGCAGGCGGCAACACCGGTGCAACGGCTTGTTCTAGGACTTTCGGTAGCTGCGTTTGGTCTGTCGCTTGCGCCAGTTCAGTTGGCAGACTTGGCAACGGCGTCGGCTTAAAGTCTTCGAGCAAAGGCGGCGCGGCAATCGCCTTCAGCGCAGCCGTAAAGTTCGGTTCAGGCAGTACAGGGCGCTCAAGCTCTTCGCGTGGAAGGGGCTGTTCCCATACTGGCAATGGCCCCTCGTCGGCCTGCTCAAGCGGCTCGCTCTCGTCGGCCATTGCACTGTCGAACGCGTTGTCGAACGCATCAGCGAGCGTACTGTCCATTGAAATAGCCATCGCCTGTTCGCGTCCGCGAGGATCGCCTTGCGGCAAGATGACTCGAGTGCCGTAAGCGTACATCAGCAACCATACGTGCGCGAGGATACTCAACACAACACATTTGGTCAGCGGTTTCGCTTGCCCCCAGCGCGTTCGAGAAGCGATGAGTAGCGTAATGGCCAGCAGCGCGAAACCGATTCCAAGGACAACGGCGAACGTGCGACCATGAGTAACGTATGCCCACGCGCGATAGATGGAATCAAGAATAGAACCGATTGCCCACATGCGCCCGCACTCATGCGTTCGATGTTCGAACGCTTTAACGATTGACTTGTCTTGAGCTGTTAACGGCCAAACTCAAACTCGTAATTCCGGCTCGCTGCGCCGCGGCGCTCGCCGCAGCAACATGTTGTAAAGCGACTTTCTGATCCGCGCGCACAACAACTTTCAAACCGGGATATCGAGCATGCATTGCGTTTAACTGCTGCGTTAACTGATCGATGGAAACAGGTTGGCCATCAAGATGACACTGTCCGAACTCGTTGACCGAAATCACGCGTTGGTCAGGTGGGGCCACCATCGGTTTCAATTCGCCAACGTTTGCAAGCTGCAAATCGATTTGGCGTTCGCTGTTGGTGAATTGTGTTCCAACCATGAAGAAAATGATCAGCAAAAACACAACATCGATCATCGACGTCAGGTTCAAGCTAGGCAGTTCTTCCAGCGAAGAAGTTTTGAGTGGCATCCCTTCCGACTCCTTGGTAAGTGATCGGCTCGACTAAGCGGCGCGACTGCGCGAACGACTACGCGATTTGCCGGATTCCTGCAAACCCTCGGCACTTATAATCTCTACGATGCTTTGCGCGTGTGCATCCATTTCAAGGATTAGTTTGTCGATGCGGCCTAGGAAGAATGCATAGGCCGCGTACGAAGGAATAGCAACGACCAAACCAGCAGCCGTGGTAATGAGAGCAGTTCCAATTCCGCCAGCCAACAATTCGGGCCGCCCCATCGCATCAGCTCGCGCGATTGTATTGAATGCGTCGATCATACCGAGCACCGTGCCTAACAACCCTAGCAACGGTGTTAAGTTGCTGATGGCGTTAAACAGACGCAAGTACTTGCGCATCTGACTGACCACACGTTCACCCGCGTCAACAACCGCCTGCTCAACTTCAACTGCAGACCGGCCGTACTTCTTTAGCGCGCCTGTAAAAATCTCCGCGATCGGACTGCCGTTTTCTTCGCACAGCGCGAGCGCCTCTTCGCGACCAAGTTGCTGTTGTTCGAGTTGTTCGATAACGCCCCGAACAAACGGCCGCGGAATCATGCGAGCACGACGCAGATAGAACAATCTTTCCATCACAAAAATCAACATCACGAACGAACAGGCGATAATCGGCAACATCAGTATGCCGCCCTGTCGAATCACATTCAGCAAATTTCCCATTGGAATCGAAGACGCACCCTCAGCCTCCGCACTCACTTCCGGCGCGCCTGCATCGGTCAGCGGACTCGTCGAAGTCGGCAGAGGATTGATCGCTGGGTTCGAAGCAATACGTGCCGCTGGTTGATTGCTGAACTGGTTGTTTTGAGGTTGATTGGGAAACGGTTGGTTGAACGAGTTCCCGTTTTGAAAACCCTGCGGAGGTGGCGCTCCCTGCCCCCATGTAGTCGCTGATAGCGAGCAGAGAGTCGCTGCGAAACCTATGAAGTGCGTTGCAAGTTGGATGGTGACGTTTCGCATTGTCGTATGCCTGCAAGTTTTCATGGGTCGCGTCGGGTGGTTGTCGTTGTCGTTGTCGTTGTCGTTGATCGGTCGTTGTCGTGTTGGACGATCGCTACTTCGGATACTGTGTTAGCGCACGGATCGCGGTTTCGTGCGTTCTGCGATGCGTTCGATGACTTCGATTCTTGCGGAAGCTTCTTCGCGCATCTTTGTATCTGCCGTAACCGCGACGACTTGTTTGTAAGCCGCCAGCGCTGCGTTCGACTGATTTAATAACTCATAACACTTGCCCGTTTGCATCAGAGCCAAAGTCTGCCATGGTTGCGTCTCGGCAAGTTCAGTCACGGGTTGGTAAGCAGCGATAGCCTCGGTCAAGTTCTGTTCCAGGAAGTAAGTTTCACCAAGCATCCATTGGGCTCGCGCGATCACAGAACTGCTTTTTGCAAGATTCAAACTCGTTATGGCGTGCAGGTGCGCGCGCGCTTCGTCAAAGTTGATCTGCAACATCGCGGCTCGAGCAAGCAGATAATCGAATTCGTGAACACGTTCGGAACTGGAAAACTGCTTCTTGGCGTTTTCTGCGGTGGCGTTCAGTTTGGCGTACTCTTTCGCTTTCAGCAGGAGTTCGCACTGGCGAATCGCCACGGTTAACGACCAGCTTGGTTTCGCAGTCGACTTTTCCGCATACGCTTGGAGCCACTGCAAATCGTCGAGCGCCAGCGCTACCTTGCCAGCTTGCGCCGCAGCCTCTGCGCGACTGAAGTGAACTGCAACCTGTTGCACTTCGTCCAGTTCTTGAATCCGTTCATCGTTGGGCAAAACCTCCCACGCAAGCTTCGCATCGCCGCTCAACAATGCAAGTTCCGATCGAAGCAGTCGAAATCGGCAATCGACCGACTGATCGAATCCGCGATCTGCGGGCTGAGTGTCGATAATCGGATCAAGCTGCCGCGCTACCGCCTCATAATCCCGGTCCTGCATCGCGTAAGTCGCTAATTCCAAGTGCGCGAGCCATTGGCTCGGCGACGTCTGTTCCTGGTTGACCAAAGATTGAAACGCGGACTTCGCTTTCGCGTGGTCACCAATCTGTTGGAAAACAACTGCGTGCAGCAACTGCACCTCTGAGTTCAGTCCGGCCGAAGTAGATTCACCGAGTTCACGGATTTGTTCTGCCGCTAATTCGAATCTTCCAGCCGCCGCTAAACGTCGCGCCAACTCCACTTGCGTGTTCGATTTCACTTCGAGCATCGCTGCATTCTGGTCGCTTGCGTCATGCGATTTGAGCTTTGGAAGCACCGCTTCGAGCGAACGAATAGCCTCCGAATCGACCTCAATGCGCATCGCCGCTTGCAACCACACGCGGAAATGATGAGCCACAAAGTTAGCATCCGACTTCACCGCTTTTGATCGTTCAACGATGCGTTCAGACCATTTTTCAAGTAGCGCAGCCGCATCGTTCGCACGGTTAGTCGCGATGTAGCACTCGGCTAAGTGAACAACAGCGATGCAAGCCAGCGACGAACTCGGTTGGTCATCGATCAACTGCTCCAGCGGTTTGATGGCAGCCCGCGCATCAGCAGACGCAATCGCTTTGGCAGCTTGTTCATACAATTGCCGAGACGATTTAGAATCTGGACTAGTTGGCGCAGTCTGAACGACCGCGCTCAGCAGCGCGCAAACGCCGACAAAAAGATTTAGCACACGAGCCTCCATGCTCGAGATAGAATTTCCACTCCGAGCGTTTTAACTATCTCCCCCAGACGTAACAAGAGAAAAATCGGACATCAAACACTTGATGCTTCCAATTCGTTCAGCATCCAACTCATTCGCCCACTCATTCGCCCACTCATTCGCCACATTCCTTTCACCAAAGTCTCATCAATGCATCCATTAATCGAAGTCTGCGTTGAAGGTTTCGCGGGTGCGCAGATTGCTATCAATGCAGGTGCAGATCGACTCGAATTGAATGCCGCGCTTTCGCTGGATGGTCTTACTCCAGCCGTGGAGGATTTGGTTGCTACCAAGCAGTTAACTTCGGTGCCGGTGATCGCCATGCTCCGCCCTCATGCAGATGGCTTTTATTACGATCGCGCGACACAGACTTCGATGCTCACTGAACTCGAGAGACTGCTGGCTGGTGGCGCGGATGGCATTGCGGTCGGCGGATTGACGCAGGCGGGTGAGATTGACCTTAAGTTCATGCGCGAACTTCGCAAGCTGGCCAGCAATGCAACGCTGGTCATGCACCGCGCCTTCGATCAACTGAGCGATCAAGCCGGCGGATTGGAACAACTGATCGATCTGGGGTTCGACCGCGTGCTCACCTCGGGCGGCCAAGCGACTGCGGAATTGGGTGCGAGCCAACTCCGTCGACTGTTCGAACAAAGTTGCGGACGCATTGAGATTCTTCCCGGCGCGGGCATCCGAACTGAGAATGCGAGCCGAATTCTTGAACAAACCGGGTGCGACCAGTTGCACGGCACTTTCAAGCAACCGTTGGCCGATCGCATATTGCCCGACCCAGTGATTATCGCTGAGTTGAAAAGATTGCAGTGTTCGCGACTTCGGTGAAGCGAGCTCGTTGCTGTGCGACTGAAATCCGGCTGGGCTTCAGCTATACTAGGTGAGTTGCCGCGACGGCGACCAATCCTACCACTCCCACCTCGTTTTCTTTCGAAAAACAACTCGCCGAAAAAGAATCCATGATGCTGAAGTCCAACTACTTGGCTCCACTTTGGGTCCTCGCTGCTATCTTTGCACCGAACTTTGTACCTAACGTCGCAATCCAATTACAAGCTGATGAACCGATACAGTTCAATCGCGATGTGCGGCCGATTCTGGCATCCGCTTGCTTACGCTGCCATGGTTTAGACGAAAAGGCTCGCCAAGCGGATTTGCGATTGGACAATTCAACCAGCGCCTTTGAGCAACGCGGCGAAGAGAAGATTGCAGCAATCGTGGCTGGCAAACCAGAGGACAGTCTGATTTGGCAACGCATCCTTTCGACGGACGCGGATGAAGTGATGCCACCACCTGACGCGAATCGACAACTCTCCGCCGAAGAGAAAGAGATTCTTCGCAAATGGATCGAGCAAGGTGCGAGCTACCAAAACCACTGGGCGTTCGAGCCGATCGCGCGACCGAATATTCCTGTCGTCGAAGCGGCGCCAGCAAACTGGCAATCGAATCCGATCGATAAGTTCTTGGCTGCCGAGATTCAGTCAAGGAAGCTAACGCCTCAGCCAGAAGCCGACAAACCGACGCTTATTCGCCGAGTTGCGTTTACGTTGACAGGCTTGCCGCCAACCACCGGCGAGATCGATGCTTACATGCTCGACAACTCCCCGACCGCCTACGAGAACATGGTCGACTACTATTTGAATTCACCTCAGCACGGTGAAGAGATGGCGCGGCATTGGCTCGACGTTGCACGTTACGGCGACACGCACGGCTTGCACCTGGACAACGTGCGTGCCATCTGGGGCTACCGAGATTGGGTCGTCAACGTATTCAATACAAACAAGTCGTTCCAAGACTTTACCATTGAACAGATCGCAGGCGACTTGATACCCAACGCAACCAAAGACCAACGTGTTGCGACCGGTTTCAATCGCTGCAATGTTACCACGGGTGAAGGCGGCGCGCTGGTTGAAGAGTTTCTCTATCGCTACGCAGTGGAACGAGCTAGCACCACTGTACAAGCTTGGATGGGCCTGACCGCGGGTTGTGCAGTGTGTCATGACCACAAGTATGACCCACTGTCGGCGAAGGAATTTTACTCGCTCTACTCTTTCTACTACAGCAACTCGGATCCAGCGATGGATGGCAACGCAATCGATACGCCGCCCGTCGTGTCGCTGGCTACTCCCGAACAAGATGCAGAGGTCGCAAAACTGCGCGACCTGCAATCAGCAGCGGACAAAGTGTTGCAGCAAGCCGCCGATACCGCTGCGGCGAAGTGGGATGACTTCTCAAGCCTCGCTACCAAAATGGATGCAGCCGCCAAACGCGTTCACGATGTATGGTTGGATGACGACTTGCCTGTTGGCGCGTCACAGCGGAACACGTCGCGTAATGCTGAGGTTTGGTCGACTGCCGAACAGTTGCCCATTCCGGTCGGCACACGAGCGCTGCGTCAAGAGTTCGGTGACTCATATCAGCAAACCGTTGATGGCGGTTTGGTTCCTCGTTGCATACCCCAGCAACCTGAGCTGGAGATTTGGCTGCGAATCGATCAGCGACATCCGCCACGTGCTGCAATGATCGAGCTGAATACGTCAGCGGGTCAACGTCGCTTCGGCTTAGGCGATGTTAGTGCATTGGGTCGAGGTAAATTCGATTCCGCAAATCAGGTTCATCTCGGCGAACTGCCTAAACCTGGCGAGTGGACCAAGATCGTCATCCCGACTGAGCGACTGAATCTTGAACCTGGGAAAACCGTCGATTCGTTTGTGCTCGCTCAGTTCGGCGGAATCTGCTGGTGGGATGGCTTGGCAATCAATGGCAGCGACGCTGCTGCTGAAGACCCTCGCGCATCACTTGATGCATGGTGGGCTTATGCCAAAGGAAAATCAGTTCCTGGCGTTCCCAAAGAAGTTGCCGATGTACTCAAAGAAGGCAAGCGCGAAGGACTCAGTGAAGGCACCGAGTTCCAAGTGCGCAGTCAATTCGTCAAACACATCGCCCGCATGGCAACCGCTGAAGTGCAGCAAGCACGCGCGACTTGGCAACGCCTCTCCACGGAACTCGTCACACTTCAGGACTCGATTCCAGTTTCACTCGTCTACGGCGAACTAGATAAACCTCGCGAAGCTCATGTCATGGTTCGCGGGCAATATGACCAGCCTGGCGAAGCGGTTCAACCAGGAACTCCAGCTTGCTTACCACCCATGCAAGTCGCTGCCGGAGCACGTGCCACGCGTTTAGATCTAGCGTATTGGTTGGTTAGCGACGAACATCCGCTGACCGCGCGCGTTGCAGTCAATCGATTTTGGCAACAGATCTTTGGTACTGGTCTCGTAAAGACCAGCGATGACTTTGGTACCCAAGGAACTCCTCCAACTCACCCCGATCTACTCGATTGGCTGGCGAGCGACTTCCGCGACTCGGGTTGGGATGTGAGACGCTTGATTCGCATGCTAGTTACAACCGCCGCCTTCAAACAGCAATCGCACTTCAACGCTGAGAACTTGGCTGCCGACCCCGCCAATCGCTACCTGGCGCGCGGACCGCGAGTGCGATTGGATGCTGAGCAGATTCGCGATGCCGCGCTGGCTACCAGCGGCTTGCTGAACAAACGCATGGGAGGTCCAGGGTTCAACGGTTATCAGCCGCCGAACATTTGGGAGCCGCTGGGTTACGGTGACAGCAACACGCGGTACTATCTCGAGAGCGCTGGACCGGACCTTTATCGCCGCAGTCTGTATGGCTTTATCAAGCGCACCGCGCCGCCACCATTTATGACCAACTTCGACGCACCGAATCGTGAAACGTTTTGCCCAGTTCGCGAGCGCAGCAACACACCGCTTCAAGCTCTGCAATTGATGAATGACGTGCAACACGTCGAAGCAGCTCGCGCACTCGGTGAGCGTATCCTTTCTGAATCAGCGACCGACTCCAGCGCGCGAATCAGAACGATGTTTCGATTGGTAACGGCGCGTCTGCCGGACGAAGTGGAGCTGCAACAACTCTCCGAGAGGCTCAATGGATTCACGCAACGCTTCCAATCGGATCGCGAAGGGGCTGTGAAGTTGATTCGCTTTGGGCAAAGCAAGCCAAGTCCGACCATGGACGCAACTGAATTGGCTGCGTACACCTTGCTGGCCAATCTGATCCTAAACTTGGACGAAGCTGTAACTCGCAATTAGTCACTGCTTGGAACAACTACTGACCGCTCTGTCGACGTTTTAATTCGTTCGCAGAAATTTTCCGCGGGCCTTTGCCTGCGGTTTTCTCGTACGTACCATCGCCCGCTTTGACGTACTTCGTGAATCCTTTGTCGCTAAGATTCTTGTCGCTTAACCTCGCTTTGCTTTTCGAGTCTGACCACGTTCCCGATATCGAAGGCACCGATAAGACGCGCCGAACGGGTTGCCCCGTGTCGGGATGATGCGTCAGCGGAGGATCATTCGGCCCCTGCAAGATCTCGAAAGTCTCGCCGTCTTGGTTGTCCTCACGTAGAATCTCGTAAACATAAATCGGCATCGGACGACTCGGTAGCAACTTGAAATGAACGATTATGGCGTGGGCTAGATTCTCGCCTTTCTTAAATCGTTAACCAAACTCGGTCGGGATGCAAGAACCGCTGCACCTCATGGCGAACAGATGCTTCCATTGAGAGGGTTCAGAATGCTCACTGCGGTCGCAGACGCGCCTTTTAAAATTCCGAATGCAGGAAATCGTTGCGCCTAACGCTTGCAAACACACGCAGAAGAAAATGATCAGCAGAGAAGCAAAGACTTTGCGTCTTCGCATTGACTTGAGGGCGGGCTAAGTTAATCTGATGATCGTGCAGAATCGTGACCCGTTCAGTTTGAACACAAATCGATCATGCGACTGCATTCGCTTCCACAATTTGTACATGAGCAGCCGCTGAGGTTGCTACGAGTTTTGGGCGGAACTTGGTCTCTTGGAAACAGCTTTGGCGTTTTCAACAGGCTTTTTTCAATTTGGACCATCAGGCCAACGCTTTCATGGGAGGAACTTAATGCCTGCATCAAATGTTGATGGTTCAGTTGCTGAAAGCGCAATTACAGACCAAGAGTACTGGCGACGCGTCCGTAAATTGGCGCATGACCTTCGTTCACCGCTTTCCGTGATCTGCACCGGTTTGCAAGCGATGGAATCGGTCCGCACAGACGAAGAGACGTTCACCATGCTGCGTGAGATGATGCAAGCAGCGGGAACGGAATTGAAGGACTTGATCGAAACCCTCGCTCCGTCCTGCGCCAGCTCAGATAGCGCTCCACCCTCGGATTACCCACCGGCCCGTTAACGTCTGCTTTGTTAACATCTGCCCCCTTAACGTACTGCGCGGAACACAACTGCGGAATCAATTTCTTTTGATTCGGGCTACCTTGTCGATCTGAACCAATGGCAAGGTTTTGATAACTTGCGGCGCTGATTTGCTCGGACAATTGCCGCACGATGTCTTTTCAGGCGATCGGGCGAACGTAACGATACGCCTAACGAGCACCAATACTGCCGCTGTGACCGCAATCAGCGCACAAACGGTTTGCCAATCAAACGACATTGCCAAGCTCCGCGTTCAACTCCACAACCAAGTACCGACATTATAAGTGATGAAGCTGCCTACGTAGGCTAAGCCGGTCATGTAAGCAAAAGTGAATATCGGCCAGCGCCACGAGTTGGTTTCACGACGGATAACCATTAGTGTTGCGGCGCATTGAGCACATAACGCAAAGAAGACCATAATGGAAAGCGCCACCGGCAAAGTATAGACAGGGCGACCATCCGGCCATCGCGAGCTGGCAAGCGCATCCTTCAAGCCCATGTCCTCTTCGTCGACTTCACCGCCCAATGAGTAAATGGTGCCGAGAGTCGCGATAATCACTTCGCGAGCCGGAAATGAAGCGATCACCCCAACTCCAATTCGCCAGTCCCATCCCAGCGGCTTCACCACAGGCTCAATCGCTTGACCAGCTTGCCCCAGAAAACTTCCCTTGATAAGCGTGCCGTTCAGCTGCCGCTCTTTGGCGCGCAGTGCTTCCAATTCTGAGTCGTCGGCTGGGTCCTCGCCAGCACCGGCTTCACGCTGCTCGATGGCACGCGTCAGTTCGTGAACCTGCGAATGATCGCCTGGGAAATAGCCCGCCGCCCAAACTAAAACCGCGGTGCAAAATATCAGCGTACCAGCTCGACCAAGGAACGCCTGAGCTCGTTCCCAGACGCGATAAAAAACAACTTTCGCAGACGGCAACTTGTAACTCGGCAACTCCATCACAAACGCAGACGTCTCACCTGGGAAAAAGAATCGCTTCAACAACCAAGCGACCGGTACCGCTACCGCCACGCCCAGCACATGCATTGCAAATAGCACCAAACCCTGCAAACCGATCCAGCCGCCCAGCCAAGTCGTTTCCGGCACGAAGGTGTAGATCAGCAAAACGTAAACCGGCAAACGCGCCGAACAACTCATCAACGGCGCGACCAAAATCGTGATCATCCGATCGCGAGAGTTCTCGATTACCCGCGCAGCCATAATTCCGGGCACAGCGCACGCAAAAGATGACATCAGCGGCAAGAACGATTTGCCGCTCAAGCCAAGCTTCGTCATCAGTTTGTCCATAACGAACGCGGCTCGCGCCATATATCCGCAATCTTCAAGCAACCCGATGAAGAAAAACAGAATCAAAATCTGAGGCAAGAATATCAGCACCGATCCAACGCCCGCGACGATTCCGTCATCAATCAAACTTCGCAACGCACCAGGCGGCAACCCAGCGTGAACCCACGAAATCACCCAAGCTTGAAGCGACTCAATCGAATCCATCAAAAAGGACGCGCCGGTGGATATACTTTGAAAGACCAGGAACATAATCGCCGCGAAGATTAACAATCCCCACACGCGGTGAGTCAGAACGTGATCAATGCGATCGGAAAGCGTTCGCGACTCTCCCTCAGGACGCTCTACAACACCGGTCAGTTGCGTTCGGATCCAGTTGTAGCGACAGCGTGTTTCAATCGCAGGCACACGTTGACCGGCTGCTGCCAGTCGCTGACGCGCCGCTGCTATGCGTTCTGGCAATTCGTGTAGCCCTGCCAACTTTGAGAGCTTCTCTGCATGCGCTCCGTCGACGTCCAGCAGCAAACGCTCGACAAGGAACTCTTGCATTTCAGGTTGGCCCTTTGCAGTCAACCATTCCTGCAGAGAGGATGTTTCCGACCTAAACTCCGTCGGAAAAAGATCCGAAGCTGCAACTGCAGGATGATCTGCAGCGTGCTCTTGCGCTGCATCGCGAATCGCCGCTTTAATATCATCGACGCCTGCCGACCGACTTGCCGTAGCGCAGACCACTTTCACACCCAGCCGCTCGCTCAACTTTGCGACATCGACCTTAATCTGCTCCGCGCTCACGCGGTCCCACATGTTAAGGACCAGCACCATCGGGATGTTCAGTTGCTTTAACTGCGTGAACAAGTACAAATTGCGTTCGAGGTTCGTGGCATCGGCAATTGCGACGACAACGTCCAACTTCGGCACATCCGCTTGGCGGCCAAGCAGAACATCGACCGACACCATCTCGTCCATCGTCCGCGCCGCCAAACTGTAAGTACCCGGCAGATCGACGATTAAGACTTCACCATTCGCATCGCAGTAGCGTCCCAGTTTCTTCTCAACAGTGACGCCGGGATAATTTCCAACGCGTGCCGGTACGCCGCAAAGCGCGCTGAAAAGTGTACTCTTGCCCGTATTCGGATTACCAACCAAAGCGACAGACAACGTGCGGCTGGACGAGGTAACAGACTTTTTGACAGCGAGGGCCAACGGCGAAACTCCTTTCAAGTCGTCAATTCGACGACGACTCGTTTGGCTTCCGAACAGCGCAACGACAAGCGATAGCCACGAATGGTGATTTCCAGCGGGTCGCCTAGTGGCGCAAAGCCAACCAATTTGACGCGTTCGCCATCCGTTAAGCCCATCTCCATCAATCGCACCGCGATCGAGTCATCACCGCTGACTTCAATAATCGTGGCGGTTTGGCCTTCGCGGAGATCAGCTAGAGAGAACATGTTTTAAATCAACAAGAGAAGGTCTCATCGAGACTCATGCAGGCGGTAAAGGTAGGATTCAATCGACCAGCAACAACTTCAAGTTGCTTACTATTAGGTAGCTCTGTGGCAATTTGCGAGCGAGTAACGAGCAATCTGCGAGAGAACAGTTAGGCCATCGACTGCTGAGCGACCGCGACGAAAACTTGCAATTCGTCGTTCAGCCGCAAACTCAAACGCTTTCCATTCAGTGCTAGCAAACAAGGCGCACCCGGCTTAATCATGCGAATTAAGGCTCCAACGCGCAAACCCATTTCAGCCAACCGATGAACCAGACCATCATCACCGCTCATCTCGATGATACTCGCCTGCTCGTTGGATTTTAGGAGTTCTAACGGAAGTACCGTTTCGGTCGATCCTACAGCGATCATGACTTTGGACTCGTTTTGGAATTGAGACTCAGTGTCAACAACATCTGTTAATTTATACTCGGCATTTCAAGCGTTGGGAATAACAGAAAGCAAATTTCTTCCCCAACACCGCTGAGATTGCGGCCCGCGGCGCCGCCGAAAAACCACCATTTTAACTAGATCGATAGATAGTGCTGGATCGATAGACACTACCCATCAACGGCGATCAATGACGAATGGGTCGCAAGATGGGCCCCCATCAACGGCGATGGATCGATCGGTAGACTGCCCCACGCAACGACCGCGGATGGAACTGCCTACTCCGAAGGAGTTTCCTCATAGATCCCAGGGTTGCGAGCGCAGCGAGCTACCCTGGGTATCGACCAATGAATGGACCTCGGAACTCTGGCGGTCCCGCAACATTCCGACTGGGCGCGCCAATAGATCAATAGATGGTGCCACCCATGATCAATAGATGGTGCCACCCATCAACGGCGATCAATGGCGAATGGGTCGAAAAATGGGCTCCCCATCAACGGCGATGGATCGATCGGTAGATTGCCGCGCCCAGGAACCGCAGATGGAACTGCTTACTCCGAAGGAGTTCCGTCATAGAGCCCAGGGTTGCGAGCGCAGCGAGCTACCCTGGGTATCGACCAATGAATGGATCTACGCCAACGGCGTTACGCTCGCCGAGTGCATAGTGGCGGAACGCCGTTGGGCAACACTGCGAAGCATTCTGTAGTAGAACTCGCCAGAGTTCCGGCTTCGGTGGTCATGCGACGGAACTCTGGCGAGTCCCGCTACATGAAAGACGGCGATGGATCGATCGGTAGACTGCCCCACGCAACGACCGCGGATGGAACTGCCTACTCCGAAGGAGTTCCGTCATAGAGCCCAGGGTTGCGAGCGTAGCGAGCTACCCCAGGGTATCGACCATGGAATGGATCTCGGAACTCTGGCGGTCCCGCAACATTCCGACTGGGCGCGCGGTTAAATTCAACCAAACGAAATTTCCGTTCGGTTCCACGCAGCTGCCCAAATCTCGCCAATCTGACGATGGCGAAAAATTACCTCAGCGTGTAGGTCCTGACGAATCTTGGGTTTACGAAGTCAAGTGGGGGAGGGACCTAGTTCCGCACCGTTGACAGTTTTCGCACATCAAGCGACGGTGGAAACGGTTCCACGATCAAGAGGATCGCGGTTTTCAATCGAGCAGGAAGCGAGTTCGAATGTCGTTCCTAACGGAGTGTAGTAATGCAACGGTTTGCATTGTGGGTTTTGTGTCTCGGAGCCAGTTTTACACTGTTGCCAAGTGACGCGAATGCGTGCGACAACTGCGTCGCCAAACAAAAGGCTCAACAACAAGCTAACGAAGGTCGCATGCGGCACGTTGGCGGATCGATGGGTTCTGGTCGCTACGAAGGCGTAGGCTTTTCGACAGTCTCAGCCGACGCAGCCATTCGTCAGTGCTGTTACTGGGGCCAACGGTCACCAACCGGCATCGGTGTAGCCCGCGGTCGCAACGGCTGGTACGCGACG
>JBGSOM010000219.1:0-5369 GCA_041739135.1 Pirellulaceae bacterium | reverse complement strand
CTCCGAGTTCTACAAATCGGCTTGGCGGGCGGCGGTTCGTGGGACGACGAATATGGATACGTTGATCGCGCTAGGAGCAACGACTGCGTTCGTTTATTCGACGATCGTGTGGGTGACTAGACTCGACCATCCCATGTACTTCGCCGAAGCGTGCGGCTTGCTGGGAATTGTTAGTCTCGGGCATTGGTTCGAAGCTCGTACGAGTTCGGCGGCTGGCTCTGCGGTGCGTGAGCTGATGCATATGCAACCCGAGACCGCTGAGTTGCTGCAGCCGGGAGGACTCTCGCTGGTGGTTCCAACTGTGGATGTGCAAGCTGGATCGCATTTGATCGTGCGACCAGGCGGAAGAATCGCAGTCGATGGAAAAGTCACTGAGGGGCGTTCATCGGTCGACGAATCGATTGTTACGGGCGAGTCGATCCCAGTTGAGAAGCGCGTCGGTGACAGTGTTGTCGCTGGATCGATGAACTCGAACGGGCGGTTAGTCATCGAAACCACCGTGGATGGTCGCAACACAACTGTCGCGCGTATCGCGTCAATGGTGCAGCGTGCCCAAACAAGTCGAGCGCCGATCCAACGTTTAGCGGACCAAGTGTCCTCCGTTTTCGTCCCGGCGGTATTAATTATCGCCGCTGTGACGCTCGTCGGCTGGTGGCTTGCGGGTGATTTTTCAAAAGGAATCATTTCTGCGGTAACTGTGTTGATAATTTCTTGTCCGTGCGCGTTGGGATTGGCGACGCCGATGGCGGTCATGGTGGGAACGGGGGCTGCGAGTCGTCGAGGAATATTGATACGAAACGCGGCGTCGCTCGAGAGTATCGGTCGAGCAACGCGTGTTGTGTTCGACAAAACGGGAACTCTTACGGAGGGTCGACCACGGCTAGTTGAAATTGCACCGTCGGCGGGTTTCAGCGAGGAGAGGTTTCTTCAGTTCGCTGCGTCTGTAGAGTCGCCCAGTGAACATCCGATCGCGCGGTCCATTGTTCAAGCTGCTCAATCGCGTGGAGTTGAATTGTTGAAAGTCGACAACTTTGAATCGCTGCCCGGCCGCGGCGTTCGCGGCGAAATCGAGGGTCGGTCTGTTGTCGTTGAGCGAGGCGACGCAGCGACTGCGCGATTGGTCGTGGATGATGTTATTGTCGGCACGCTCAATTTGCGAGATCAGTTGCGAAGCGATGCGAAGGTATCGATCGGTGCTTTGCATCAAATGGGGATGGATGTTTCGATACTTTCTGGAGACAGACGCGCGGCGACAATAGCGATCGCATCCGAGTTGGGACTTGAGCCACAAGACGTTGTAGCTGAAGCGACTCCCGAGTCCAAAGCAGAGCACATCAGTCGGCTTGGGAAAGACACGATGATGGTCGGCGATGGACTCAATGATGCCGCTGCGCTAGCGACTTCTGGATTAGGAATTGCGATGGCTTCGGGGACGAATGTTGCGATCGAAGCGGCCAGTGTGGTGATACCTGGCGATCGCGTGGCAGCCATTCCAGAACTGATTCAATTGTCACGTGCGACGCTGCGTACGATCAAGCAGAGTCTTTTCTTCGCGTTCTTCTACAACGCACTCGCAATTCCCGTAGCAGCTATGGGTTGGCTTGGCGAGAGCGGCCCGTTGTGGGCGGCGTTAGCGATGGGTCTAAGCGATATCACCGTGGTTGGTAATGCGCTGAGGTTGAAACGCAAATTGGCGAAGTAGCTGCGCAGAGGAAACGGGTTGGATTGGTACCACGGATGACATGGTGGTCCCACGGATAGAACCGGGCTCGGATAAAGTCAGATTCGGATAAAGTCAGATTCGGATAAAACCGGACTCGGATGGAACCGAGCTATCTTGTTAGCTTGAAATGTTTGCTCTGCGAAAAGAATGTGACCGGGTTGTCGTAGACGACGCGTCGGATGTTGGCTTCTGAGTGTCCGCGGCGGCGGAGTTCTAAGATCAGATCGGGAACGGCGGTCGGTTTGCTTGGCCCCCAATCGCCGGCTGAGTTTGCCATCAGTCGCTCGGGACCATACTTTTCGATCATATCCGCAGCGCGCTGCGGTGTGCACTTGGTAACGGGATAGAGTGTCATGCCAGCCCAGAAGCCCGCTTCGAGCACCGGGCCAATCGTATGTTCTTCGACGTGATCGACCAGTACACGATGTCGTTCGATCCGCGAATCCCCTTTGAGCATATCGAGGATCATGCGTGTCCCTTGGTACTTGTCCTCAAGGTGTGGTGTGTGGATCAAGATCTGTTGCTGATGCTTGATCGCCAGTTCCATATGTTCGAGAAAGATCGTCGCTTCGTTCTTCGTATTCTTGTTCAGACCAATTTCGCCAATGCCGAGTACGTTTGGCTTATCTAAGAACTCTGGAATCATAGCGATCACTTCGCGTGAAAGCGAAACGTTCTCGGCTTCCTTGGCATTGATGCACAGCCACGTGAAGTGTTGAATGCCGTACTGAGCGGCGCGTTTGGGTTCGAACTCAGTTAACTGGCGAAAATAATCGCGAAAGCTCTCAACGCTACCGCGGTCGAAGCCAGCCCAAAACGCCGGTTCGCTGAGCGCTACGCAGCCCATCTTTGCTAACGTTTCGTAGTCGTCCGTCGTGCGCGAGACCATATGAATGTGAGGATCGACGAAATACAAAGTAGAAACTCCGAAGCGGCTCAGCGAGGAATTGAACAGAGGGAACCTGCGAATTAAACGTCCATGGCCGTTCGCCATTGCTCGTCGTACTGGCGACTGAACAACAACTGAACGCGAGCCGCCTTGTCGCTGTCGCTATCGAGCAGCAGTTCGCATCCGGCGCGTAGCAATTTTAGGCGTTCAGCCCCGTTGCCGGAAACGGGCGAATGGGGCTTGCTAGATTGATCGGCTGCGTCGGCATCAAGTCGATCGAAGAACGCGGCGATTTCTAAAATTTTCGCGCGAACTTGCAGAAACTCTTGTTCTAAAACTTGCTCTGCGTTTCTCATTTTTAGTCCCACACAAATCATCGGGTGGCCAAATCACGGACGGCTCGTCTCCAGTGGCACTCTGCACAACGCCTAGGATAAATCAACTGACCCGTCGTGGATAGGATAACTGTTACAGGTTGACCAGTGCTTGCGGAAAACTTTTGCCAATGAGAGTAGCCGGTCTGAAGCGACTTTGGGTTGAGCTATCTTTTTGCGGGAGAAGATCAATGCAAGCGCTAGTGCCTCGTCAAATCACCTGGGATCAACTTGAGAAATCACACAACCCGGCTGCGCTGCAGTTGTTAGCCGCTGGTCTCGCATCGCCATTTCCCGAGGTGCGGATGCAGTGCCTCAAAGCGCTCTTGGCTCGCGACGAAATTCTGGCGCGAAACCTCGTCCTGTTGAATTGGGAAAAACTATCCGAGACTGAAATTGAATATGTTCGAGCGAACATTCTTCATTTCCAAGCCGCCGCGCTGAACTTGCTGGCCACCGGCACAACCACCGAAGCTCGACTCGCGCTAGTCGCGATCGCACAACTGTGCTTGACTGGTTGCATCCCTCAAGTCCTCAAGATTGTGATCGATCCGCTGCATGCTCTTCAGCCGCTGGCAAACGATTGCTTGCAGGCGGTCTGTATGCACTGGGGCACTCGCGCTCGTGATTTGAAAGATGTACCGAGTGTTCGGACGCCGCTTCTGGACGCGGTGTATGCCTGCCTACTTGAGTATTCGAAACACAAATCGACGCAGGTCATCGATGCTTGGCTTTGTCTTGTCCATTGGGACGATTCGTTGCAGCGCGGGTTGCTAGCCGATCCTGGCCACTGTGCTTTTAGAGCTGTGGTGGATCGTTTGCGAGACTCGGAAATTGATCATCACATTAAGCTGCTTTCCGGATACCTGCTGCGTTCGACAACTCCTAAGTCGGTACAGTTGCTGGTAGTCGAAAAGTCGGATCAGCGTTTAGCATTTGAGCTTGCCAAGTTCGTCGACACTCCGAGCTGGAGTCCGCTGAAGAGGCGTTTGCGTGAGTTGCCTGTGTTGGCTTGCTTGCAGAACATCGAAACCGACTTTGAAAACGCAAGCGTTGCTGAAAAGAAGCGTTTGTGGTTGCTGATGTCGGTATCGAGTCGAGACTATGGTCAAGTCCTGCGCGGCGCGTTGCAAATTGCCAAACTGGGCAATGCCGACGCTCGTCAGGTCGCTGCCGAGATCGTTCGCAATGTCAAGAAACCCGACCTTGATACGATGGTTGGCGACTTGCAATCAGCACTCGCAGGCTTGGCGAAACCTAACTCTGCTGGCCCCGCGCTGCTTGAATCGGTCCTGTGGGTTCAGAGTGCATCCGTGCCGCTCCGGACTGCGGCTGCCGAGTTGTTTTCGGAATTCACGGTTGCACGATTGATCGAACAGGTATCGTACTGGCCGACGTCGATGTGCAAAGCGATGGCGCACGTCGTGAGTGTTGCGAACCACGATATCACCAGCTACTTAGTGAAGGAGCTTGAGAGTCCTTCGCCGAAACGTCGCTTGGCAGCGCTGCGAGCGACGCAGATGCTTAGTCACTCAGAATCCGTTTCGCAGTTCCTGTTGCCGATGCTGGAAGATCCAAAGCTGGATGTGCGCGTGCGAGTGATCGATCTGCTGAGCGAGTTGGATGGAAATGTGCTCGAACGCTTGCTGCCGGTTTGGCTGAACGATGTCAGCACGGATATTCAAGAGGCGGCGAAGCGGGTAATGCGTCGTCGCGAACGCGCGAAGAAAGCGCAAGCCTTGGCTACGGAAACGAATGAGGGGTCACGGGATATGTTGCGAGTCGGTGACTGCGAGGCAACAACATGAATCATTCTGCCTTGAGTTTTATTATCGCGAAAAGCAGCTTAGAAGCGATTCCGAAATTTCTGAGTTCGCCGAAGAACGCTGAAATCTACAACGGAGCGATTATTCTGTTGTTGGTTCTCTTGGGCGCCGGACTCTCGTGGGGTTTCGTGCGATTGATGCAGAGTTTTTCGACGCGGCATCTCGCTAATCCACGCAAACTTTTCGTGCAGCTATGTCGGGCTCATCAGTTATCGACAGGCGAGCGCCGGCAGTTGGAGCAACTCGCCGAACTCAATGGGCTCAGCACTCCAGCACTCCTTATGGTCGACGCATCCCTCTGGAAGCTCGACGAATTAGCCCGCGTCCAGAAGATCCAACTCAAGCAGAAAGAGCGTTTTCTGACTCTTCAGAAGACGCTTTACGACCAACCTCGCTTGACGGTCGACCGTTTGCCGCCGAGCTAGGCGTCGCCTTTCGCTCGTGTCGGTATGCTACAATCTCGGGGCTGTCGTTGCTGTCGTTCTGCAGATTGCCCTCAGTCGATGCGTTAATGCAAGACTCTCGGGCAAGCAGTTGTGGGCGACTGCCAGTTGGCG
>JBGSOM010000175.1:0-15488 GCA_041739135.1 Pirellulaceae bacterium | reverse complement strand
TCGCCGGTCACGCCGCTGCCAGCCGCCTCTGCGTCAAGCCGCCAAGTGGCCGCGCCACCTTGCGGCACGTCCGCGTTGATCGTCCAGTCCTGAAGGAAATTCGCGCGATAGTGAAAGATCTTCCCGAGTTTGCCCGAGTCGATAATCTGCTTGGCGAGCGTCACTGCGGGAATGCGGCGGTAGTTGTACCATACCATGTTCGGCACGCCCGCCTTTTCGACCGCTGCGCACATTTCCTCACCTTCAGCGACGTTCATCGCTAGCGGCTTTTCGCACAGAATCATTTTGCCAGCTTTCGCTGCTTCGATGGCGATCTCTTTGTGCAAGTTGTTCGGCGTGCAGATATCGACCGCATCGATGTCATCACGCTCGAGCAACTTCCGCCAATCGGTCTCAACGGACTCGTACCCCCAGTTGTCCGCAAACGGCTTCGCCTTCTCAGCGTTGCGAGCACAGAGCGCTTTGAGCACCGGCTTGTGGTCGCTCTTGAAGAAATGAGCCGCTTGAACATAGGCGTTGGAGTGCGTTTTGCCCATGAAGCCATAACCGATCATGCCGATGCGAAGTTCTTTCACAGTCTATCCTTTCGAGTTGTCAAGCTAACGGAGTGGTCGCAGTCAAAATACCAAGCTTCCAATTGATTGCATCTGAAATTTGATTTTTTTTGGCGGCGAGAAGTGTGAGGGCTAAGTGTTGCTCATTAACGAGCATTGGCTGGATTTTATACCCCATTCCGAATGCGCTCTCCACCACTGTTGATAAGTTGATTGCTGTCAGTTCAACAAACAACCCAGCAATGTTTCATTTAGCGGGACTCGCCAGAGTTCCGTTGTATGGTCGTCCACACCGATTATTGCCCCAACGGGGCTGCGTCTTACAGCCCAGGGTTGCGAGCATTAGCGAGCTACCCTGGGATAACGCCCCCGTCATCACCGTTTTCCTACCCCAACGGGGTTTTGTCATGGCATGTCGCGCGCGACAAAACCCCGTTGGGGTAATAACGAAATTGGGTTAACCCAAACCCAGGGTAGCTCGCTGACGCTCGCAACCCTGGGCTATCTGACGGAACTCCTTCAGAGTTCAGAGCGTTCACTGCGTTGCGTGAAAAATTCCGTGGATCGAATTGCGTTAAGGGGGCTACACAATCGCCGAATTCCAAACGCGATCCATCCGCAGCACATGCCCCAAAGGGGCTCGTCCTATAGCCCAAGTTTGCGCGCGTCAGCGAACTACCCCGAATTTCAAACGCGATCCATCCGCAACACATGCCCCAAAGGGGCTTTGTCTTATAGCCCAGGGTTGCGAGCGTCAGCGAGCTACCCTGGGGAAACCGACACATCACCGTTTTCCCTACCCCAACGGGGTTTTGTCATGGCATGTCGGGCGCGACAAAACCCCGTTGGGGCCAAATCCGCCTCACCCGCACCCAGGGTAGCTCGCTGACGCTCGCAACCCTGGGCTATATGGCGGAACTCCTTCAGAGTTCTGCTGGCGCTCGCAACCCTGGCTGGCGAAACTCCCTCGGAGTTCGCCGCTTGTAGTGTCCGTTGCGTAGGGTAGGTACATCGCGCAAAGAGGGGGCTCTGGATAACAGATCGTTACGATTTCAACTTATGCAGATAACCAAGAACTTGACAATGTCGTTTCATTCCGCTTAAATGGTGTGTTGGGGTTGGGAAAAGAATATTCGACGATCGATATTAGTAAGGTTCCTAACCGCGTCTTCCTATTTCCACCTACTTCGGTGGCGTCCTCCTCATCGCTAAAGGGCTTCGTTATGTCAAGAATGCGGAAGGGGTTCACTCTTGTTGAACTCCTAGTTGTGATTGCAATTATCGGTATTTTGGTGGGCCTGTTGCTCCCCGCTGTTCAGGCCGCGCGCGAAGCCGCGCGTCGGATGAGCTGTAGCAACAACATGAAACAGATCGGCTTGGCCGTGCATAACTACGAGTCAACGTTCAAAGTCGCTCCTCGACTTGCGACCCGAGGCCGTACGAATTGGGGCCAAGACGCTAGCTGGAACGGTTTCTCGCCACACTGCCAGATCCTTCCGTACATCGAGCAAGGAAACGTCTACAACCAGATCAACTTTGAAGACACGTTGGACAATGACGCTCACTACCCTCACTACGCGTACCGTCCACCGACCTGGAACGCAGCAGGTACGAAGACGACACCCAAACCGGGGCTTGCTGGCGCACTGACTTGCCAGCAATTGGGCGGTACGAAAGTACCCGCTTTCCTTTGCCCTTCGGATCCTCCGTATGTTTTTGCTGACTGGACGAGCAACAACAATTACGGTTTTTCGTCGGGATCATGCTTAGGCTGGAACAATGAACCAACGTTGAATGGTTTCTTCCGCCGTTTCCGCTACACGGGCTTTAACGACATCATCGACGGCTTGTCGAATACGATCATGTTGGGCGAGTTTGTGAAGGGTGACGGAACTGGAACCACTTTCACGCGAGCTGGTGACTTTGCGACTATCGCTTTGCCGAGCGGATTTCCGCGAACGTTTTGGACTGAAGCTCAGCTAACTCAGTACGGTCAATTGACTGCCACGGGCGCTGGTCAAAACTCGGAGGCAGGTAATTTCTGGTTCGCTCCTGGTCACTACAATACGGCAATTAATACGCTTGCTCCACCGAACTGGCAGTTCAACTCTGCTAGTATCGATACCGGCTGTAATGGTTGCCAAGGTGACCACGATGGGGTATTCCCTGCACGAAGTCGCCACGCTGGTGGCGCGATGCATGCAATGGGCGATGGGTCAGTCCAATTCATCAGCTCAACCGTGTCCGTGCCAACTTACCAAGCGTTAGGTTCGGCAAAGGGTGGCGATCAAGGCACTCTAGATCAGTAACAAGCAACTAACAACCAAGGCCCTTTCCGATTGGAAGGGGCCTTTATTTTTAAGGACTTTGCAGAATGAAATATCTTCAATGTGCAATTCTTGGAATTGCAACTCTGGGGTTTGTTGGTTGTGGTGGTGGACCGGACAACAACGAAGTCATTCAGACAGGCTTTGACCCTACTCAAGCGATCAAAGATGGTCTTGAAGGCGTCAAGTCGAGCGGCCGAATCGGCAGCAATTTCAGCGGGCTCATTATGACGGTGAACGACTTGAAGAAGGTCGATGCCAGCAAAGGTGAGATGCTTGAGAAAGAACTAAAAGAATTGTCTGCACTTTCAGATCCAGCCAAAATTAAAGCTAAAGCCGCTGAAATTATCTCGAAGATCTAAAGCGCTTATATCGAGTTTTCGTGCCCGCATCGCACTGCGATGCGGGCTTTTTTCTGCCTTGCGGCTTCTTACAACCCCAGCATCGCATGAAGACTCGCTCTAGGCGTCGAACTGCCTCGAAGAACAAATCTGAGAACGCGAAAGCAAATGCTGCTTCGTCGCGTTCCTGGCGTAAGCCGCTTTTGTTCGGCATACTCGCGCTGTTATTTGCAGGCTTTTGGTATCGAGGTGGAGTATCCGGCGTAGCCGCCTCACTGGCAGATTCTGCGATTAAACGCTGGCAACTAGAGTCCGCGTCAAAATGGCTTGACTTCGCAGACAAGCTCGGCGAGTCCGCTGACGTCAAGTTCCTGCTCGCTCGTGTCGCTCGGCTAAACAATGATCCCGAGCTGATGCGTCAGTATCTGGTGGAAGCGCACGAGCTTGGACATCGAGCCGATCCGCTGAACCGCGAACAGAGCTTGCTGAGCATTAGCTTCGGTGAAATCGATTCGGTACTCGACTCCAAAGCGAAACACTGGATCGCAGAGCAGCCGCCGGATGAAGGTTTGGTCGTCGATGCTTATGTGAACGGCCTAGCCGCGCAATCGCGATTCAGCGAAGCCGTCGAAGTGCTGGAAGCTTACGAGCAATCAAACCCGCTCGATCCGATGGTCAATTTTCGACTCGGGGTTATGAACGAGCACCTGCGCAATAGTGCTAATGCCGAGGAAGAATACAAACTTGCGCTTGAAAAGGACCCAACCTACATTCGCGCAGCCTGGAGCTTAGCGCGTCTCCGGTCTTCGAAGAACATCCCGCAAGAAGCAATCGAAATCCTCAAGCCGTTCGAGAAGGGTAAAGCCACCATTGCGGTCAGGACCATGATTGCGCACTGCTACCAACAGATGGGTGACTTGGAACGCAGCCGAGAATTGTTTAAGTCGGTCGCGGATATGGGTTTCGAAGCTGGCTTGGAATCTTACCGCTTTGTTGACGATACTCCCGAGCGATTCTTGGCCGCTTCCGAACTTGGTGTACTCGACACGAAGATGGGCAATTGGGAAGAAGCGCGAAAGTACCTTGAGATGGCCTTGGAGGTGAACCCGAGAGACTTCGTCGCACGTAACTCTTATGCACAAGTCCTGCGGCGCCTCGGACTGCAAGAACAGGCTGAGAGAGAATTAGCGAGGATTACCGAAGAGCGCAAAGAATACGACAAGATTACTGTCTTAAGAGAGCAGATCAGTCAAAATCGAGCCGACGTCGATGCCCGCGTGGAAATTGGTAAAATCCTGTTTAAATATGAGTCGACTCGGTTTGGGCTTTTTTGGGTTCGCAGCGCCTTAACCTACGATCCGAAAAACAAAGAAGCCCACCAGTTCCTCGCGGATTACTACCTCAGTAAGGCAAATGAATCTACCAACGCAACTGACATAAAACTCTACGAGAGCAAAGCAAAATATCATCTTGGACAGATTGAGACTGAGGCCTGAGACAGAGGCTGGGCTGTGCGACAAATAGCAGTTTGGCAGAAAGACATTGATTCGAGCTATGTTCCGCTTTAGTCGCATCGCGACGGCATGCAATAGCCTGGGACGCCAGTCCCAGGAAGGGTTGTTGTCTGTTTTCGTAGTCGCGAAGCGACGGCAGGCGTGATTTATGCAATCAGAGCTAAACTCGAGAAATCTCTTTTATTTGGGTGCCGGATTGCTTCACATGAACTATCACGCACCTGCCGTCGCGTTGCGACTATTGCGTTTGCTTTTGCCACATTCCTGGGACTGGCGTCCCAGGCTATTGCATGCCGTCGCGTTGCGACTGAGAACAAAAACCGATCAAAAAATGTCGCCGCAAAATCAGAAACTGCCAGTTGTCGCTCAGCCTAGACTGAGGCTACCGAAAATGTCACAGCGCCGTAGAACGTGCCTTGCATCGTACGTCCTGTTGGTTGGAACGCTTGTAGCGATCGGCTGCAATAAAGCTTCGAATAGTAAAGATAACTCAGTCGCCAAGAACGAAGCTTCGCATAAGCAACTGCAAATTCGTTTTGACGACATAACGGAAACGGTCCAGCTAAATCAACGTTACGAGAATGGTGAAGGCTCGAACGAATGGTCCATTCTCGAGACCATCGGCGGCGGAGGCGCAGTGATCGACTACGATCGCGATGGTTACGACGATCTGTATTTTGCGTCCGGCGGTGAACTCAAGAACAAAACCGTTACAGGACTGGGTTGCGAATTCTGGCGCAATACGGGTGGTCAGAGTCTATCGAAAACCACTCAGCAAGCCCGCTTGGCTTGCCCAGAAATTTATTCGCACGGCACCGTCTGCGGTGACATCAATAACGACGGTTTTGCTGACCTGCTAGTCACCGGTTATTTCGGGCTAGCCTTGATGTTGAACCAAGGGGACGGAACCTTCTTGGAAGTGTCGCATACTTCAGGCATGGCTGATCCGCAGTGGGGAACGAGCGCGGCGTTTGGCGACATCAACAACGACGGAAATCTCGATATCTACATAGCGCACTACGTCGATTGGTCGTTTAGCAATCATCCAGCTTGCAAGTCGGAAGATTTGCCGGACGTATGCGCGCCGGGAATTTTCGGCGCGCTTTCCGATGTGATCTGGATGAACAATGGCGACGGAACATTCGCGAGGAAGGATCGGGAGATTGGACTAGTGGAAGGTGGTAAGGGACTTGGAGTTTTGATTGCTGACTTTACGGACGACTCACAGGTCGAAATTTATGTCGCCAACGATACAACCAACAATTTCTTCTATCACAATCTAGGTGGCTCTTTTGAAGAGATCGGCTTAGCCAACGGAACAGCTGTTGACGACATGGGAACACCGCAAGGCAGCATGGGACTATGCGTTCTCGATTTCGATGCCGATTTGCGACTTGACTTGCTAGTGTGCAACTACGAGAACCAAGCGTTCGCACTTTACAAGAACGACGGCGACTCCAACTTCCGATATGCAACTTCCAGCGCTGGTCTGATGGCATTGGGGACAACCTTCGTTGCCTGGGGAGCGACGGCGACTGATTTCGATGCGGACGGCGTTGAAGAACTAGTGATCGCTAACGGACATGTGATGCGCAGCAGTCCGCCCGAACAGTCGCCTATCTTTATGCAGAATGTCGGCAAGTCAAGATTCCAAACCCACCGCTTTGCCGCGGGCAGCTACTTTGAAAAGAAGTGGCGGGGTCGCGGTGTTCTCTCCTTCGATTTCGATCGTGATGGCGACATGGACTTGGGATTCACCCACGTCAATCAAGACGCAGTACTTTTGAGCAACACAACTCCGACAGACGGTAACTGGTGGATCGTTGAACTTGCTGGAACAAAGTCAAATCGCGATGCAATCGGCGCAAAGCTGGTCATCAAGACGGACAAGCAAACCAAGCTTCGAAATGTAGTGGGTGGTGGCAGTTACCTTTCGCAGAACCCTTACTACGTTCACTGGGGGCTGCCTAAAGGCGAGTCGCTCGAGTCCGTCGAGATCATTTGGCCCAGCGGCATCAAGCAAACCGTCAAGGATCTGCCTGCCAATTCGCGAACTCTGATTCGCGAGCAAGAGTCGCTTTAATAAGTGCTCGATGGAGTCGGAGCAATTTTGTGTTGTAATCTAACACCAGCCATGCACTAACCATCTGGATTGCCAATGCCCTCCAACACCAACCATACGCCTGGATCGGCCGCATGACGAACCCCAGCGAACCCCAAATGAAACTCCGCCTTGTCAAATACACCCTCGACGAGAAGCCCTACACCGCTTTCATCGCTATGACTGACCGCCAGTATTCCGATGCCCTCCAAGATGAAACCAACGATTTAAGACTCTACGAACAACAGATCATCCGCGTCGTCGAGACACACACACCCAGCGAAGTAGAATTAGCCAGCGTCCGCGAAGCGTTCCGCCGCTTCTACACCAACGCCAAAGGTCCCGCCCTGGAGTAGCCCGCCCTGAGTAGCGCGCCCTGAGTAACCCGCCCATACTAACGCACAGGCGGCGCTATCATCCATCATTAACACCCAGACGTTACTCTGATAACTCGCCTTGCTCACATGCTTGGCGTTATTCAGATTCACTGCCTCTTCAGACTCACCGCCGCTTCAATGCGATCGGCTGCGAATCTGAAGAAGGGCGGTTCCAGTAAACTCGCAGTGCGCCTGCCGTCGCGCCTTCCTTCCACTCGCCAACGACCAAATCCATCCTTCCATCACCATCCACGTCTGCTGCTTCGCAAGTGGCGTGCAAGCAATGGTTCTTCTCGATGGAGTGACGACGAAACTTCATCGGTTCAATCTGTTCCCACCAAACTACAGAATCGAAAGAGTACTTCGATGTATCAACGCCTGGGAACAGACCAACGGCGGCGATATCCAAATCACCATCGCCATCAAAGTCTGCGACGGCTGAGTGCATCGCTCCGATGAGCATCCCGAGTTCCACGCGTTCAAATTTTCCATCTTCAAGTTGCCGAATGATTCGTACGCCGTGAAACGGTTTGGGAATAAAGCTGTCGAAGATGTCGCCGCAGGTGTGCACGATGTCAAGCTTGCCATCGTGATCGATATCAACGATCCGAATCGAACTGGAGTTGAACGATGGATCTGGCATGCGAACGATCTGTTCGTGATTGTACTTGCCGTCGCCTTGGTTATAGAGGATCTCAATCGTCTCATACTCTTGGCCATATGCGGTCACGATATCGACTTTTCCATCCGCATTCATATCCGCCAACTCGATCGCAAGAACTCCGTGACGGGGATCAAGCACTTCGTAATCGAACTTCAACTGGTCCAATGGGCTGTCAGGCAAGCTGTTGTTGCGCAGGATGCTGAATCCGCCCGACTTGTTCCAACCAAATTCCGCAACCAGAATGTCCAAGTCTCCGTCGGCGTCATAGTCAAACGGTACTCCGGAGATGGACCTCGCCAAATTCTCTGCGAGCAGATAGCGCGTCAGCGATCCGTCGGCATTGCCGATCGCGAGCGAGATGTTCCCGAGTTTCAGATCGCTAATGATCGTCGATCCGATCTCTCCCAAGATATAGTCATTGATGCCATCTTTATTCCAGTCAACGACTGTCATGCGACACAGGTTCTTACCTTCGGTAATCACAGTCGCTTCATCGAGCATAACCGTATCGGAGGCCGCAGCGTCAGGAAAGTCACCGGGCACCGACGATTTCCAGCGACGCATCTTGCCCGTCGTCATGTCAGTAAAGAGAAGCGACTGACTGTCTTTCTCCCAGAGAATGTGCGCGGTCAGCGAAGTCGGTGCATCGGCGGCTAGCATCGCACTCGGCGCAGACTCGACCGATGTTGCAACCGCTGCAAATTCCTCTGCGCGAGGGATGTCCAGTTCTTCCGGCGCTTGCGATTGAAAGTATCGCAGCACATCCGCATAGGTCGGTTCTTCCAAGTCGGTGCGATGCGATTCTTCGTAGAACTTGAATCCGCGATCGACTTCCGCAGGCCAATTGGCGCGAGGAAATGACATTGGCGAAGGCACCGGATGACAATTGCCACAAAAGTTCGTGACTTTGGCAATGGTTCCAGGATCTTCCAATTTCGCAACGCTCAGCGAATTTTCTTCGGGCGTATCGTTCGCTTCCCTACAACCTACCAGCGAGGCCAAGCAAACGGCGAGCAGTAGTGAGGCCCGAATGAAACTCAAAGCAACGTATTCCTTCGCCAACATTGGAAGAACCTAATATTTTCTAGCAGAACGAATCTCAGGTCGACCGCCGATCTGCAATGCATTCGGGGTTTCCGCTGTAATTTTGGGAGCAATCCCCAAGATCCTACTATCCGATGTTAGGCGCCAAGGCAATGCGTTGTCAATGAGCTGATTCGCCGCAGTTCCCTGCGGCCTCGCGTTAAACAGCTTTACCCAAGTCACTTTCGCCGATCGAGAAAGTTCGTTACCAACCGTGCGCGTCACGGACTTTGATCATCGTGTCGAGGATCGTGTTCCAAGTTTTCGGGTCTTCGAGCATTGCGTTGGGGAACATGCAACCGTCCCAGCAAATGTGTTGGATGCCACGTTGCTGAGCGTCTTTCAACCAATATCCCGAGCACTTCACCACATCCAATTTGCCGTTCGGATCGTCGGCCGGACAGTGCTTTCCGGTCTTGTCGTGCGAACCAGCTCCATGCACATGACCGTCGTTCTGAGCCACGTGGAAATCGATCGTCCACGGCCGCAACTTGTCTGTCATCTGTTCATACGCTGCGTAGAACTCCTCAGTCGTGTAACCTTCCTTCACCAACGCACACTCTGGCGCGTTATAGCCAAGCAGGTACAGATAAGTGTGAGCCAAATCAGCTTGGAAGCCCAACGACTCAGGCATAGCGACTTCTTCCAGCAAGTTCAGCATGTCCTTCCAGCTATGCATTCCCGCCCAACAGATCTCGCCTTCAGCCGCCAATCGCTGTCCATGACCCGCCGCAATCTTCGCCGCTTCTTTAAACGTTGCAGCGATCTTCGACGTGTTGGCTTTCGCATCGGCACGCCACTTCTCGACACCGAACTCGGCTGAATCGATACGAATCACACCGTACTTGCGAACGCCATGCTTTTCAAAGATCCCAGCGATGCGGCAAGCCATCTTCACTGCGCTGAGAAATTTCTCACGAGCCGCTTCGTCACCCATCGCGGAATCACCCACAGTCCCCGGCCAAACCGGCGCCACTAGCGAACCCACTGTGAACCCATAGCTGGCGATCTGGTCAGCGATCTTGATCAGCTCTTCGTCGCTTGCTTCTGGATTCGTATGGGGCAGGAACAAGAAGTAATCGATACCATCGAACTTCTGACCATTCACATTCGCGGCCGCAGTCAACTGCAGCATCTTCTCGAGGCTGATCGGCGGTTCTTGCCCTTCGCCATCGCCTTTGCCTACAAGTCCAGGCCACATAGCGTTGTGAATCTTCGGTGATGAATGCGACATAGCGGGAGCTCCGGGAGGGGTTAAAGTAGCGAGGTGCGAGTTGCGACAGGGGTTAAGCGTTCATCCAGGCGCCGTTCTTGGGCAGATTCGGATGGCAGTCTGGGCCGAAGTAACGCAGGCCGACGAGCGGTTCGCTACCGGTGTTCTCGATCTCGACGCCGCCCGTTGCAGCTTCGTACGAAATGAACACTTCGTCTTCTGTGTTCTCGCCGAAGTTAATCATCGCTGGCGTCTGCAACGCCAACTTGCCGATCCGACCCTTACCTTGAACGGTGATCCAACCGCTGGCTCCAGGATCCTTTAGGGTGCACTTCGCACCTGGATCAACCGTCAGTTCCTTGGCACTAAACAACTGCTTGCCATCGATTGTGCCATAAACAATCCACTTGTCCGTGAACCCTGTTCCGCTGCGATCTTGATCGACCACTGGCTCGATGTAGTTCGCATTCTTGAAGTGCGTATCGACGTTCTTTTCCCAATCGAGTTGGCCGATGATGAAGTCCAAGTCATTGTGCTTCTCGACCGGCATATCCTTAACGAGCAACGACCATGGAACATAACGCCCTTCAACGATCGACTGGAACATACCGAACACATCGCTGCCCCACTGAGGTTCGTAAGTGCACAGCGATCCAGGAGCATGCAACACACCAGGCGGTATCAACCAACCTGTGCCGCGCTTCAGTCGATAAGCCTTTGACAGATCGAGAATGCCGTTGTCACCTTTGTTCCAGTTTTCAAGGCAACGGCGCAGTTGCTCTTTGGTCGTCCCGGGCTCGAGTCCCATGAACGTGTAGCAGAAATTGTTGTCGACGTTGTTGTATTGAGGCGGGAAGTAATAGCTCTCCGGCTTTCCTTCTTGTCCAACCAGTGCCGCGTCTTCGGCCGATTGATGCATGTGATGGGGAATCGGCCCCATGTTATCGAAGAATTTCGAATAGACCGGCCAACGGTTGTACTTGGAGAAAGTTGGCTTTCCGACCAGGCGATCGCCCAGCTCCGAAACTGCATCGCGAAGCAGAAACTTTTGGTCTTCGAACAAACAGAAGCTCAAGCCTTCATGCCACACGCGTCCTTCGTTCGCAGCTTCCGTCGTGCTTGAGAACCAACGTTCATCGATCCCACCGCGGTCGGCGCCGAAAGCATACAGGTCCGCTGGATTCAGTTTGATGCGGCGTCCTGGGTGCAAGAAACTTCGTGGAACCCAAGTCGGTGTCAGACGCAGCAGACCGCCACCAGCATCAAGGGCTCGGTCGAGTATTTTGGCGACACTATCTTTGTTCACAAGACCTTCGTCTAAACTCACTTTGGTCATAATAGCTCTGCGAAATCAAATTTGGGGAACGTCTGAAGTTGCTGCTCTGCTGAGCTGCGAGTAAAAACGGTGGCCGTTAATTAGTCTTAAGGGCCGACCGGAGTCCAACAAAACGGAAACGCCAGTTTTATTCCGAGTCACCAGCGGTTACAAGTAAGGACGCGATATTCTGACGCTTTCTCTCGAACTCCTCAAGCATTAGCACCATCATGAAACTCGAACTCGCTCCACCATCGTTAATTGAACGACCTATCGACTTGGCTCAGCCACTCGGGGACTTGGCGACGCGTGCGAAGTCGGCTGGCGGGACCTTCGCCGTACAGCGATATCGATTTACGTCGGGAAAACGCGAGGGCGTGGAGTTGATTGTCGTCGACAGCGGCAAAGTGCGCGCGGCGATCTGCCCGACTCGCGGCATAAGTCTCTGGAAAGCCCACATAGATGGTCTCGATTGCGGCTGGCGTTCGCCGGTCGAAGGTCCGATTCACCCGCAATTCGTGCCGCTCGCCGAACCGAGTGGAATCGGTTGGCTAGACGGCTTTGACGAGTTGCTGGTGAGGTGCGGTTTGCAGAGTTTCGGAGCGCCAGAATTCAGCGAGCAGGGTCAACTCAAATTTCCGCTGCACGGTCGCATCGGCAATCTTCCAGCGGCGAGCTGGAGCGTGGAAGTCGATCCTGAGCATTCGCTTTTAGAAGTGCGAGGCGAAGTTCATGAAGCGCGCTTCCTGCAGTTCAACTTGAGGCTCAGCGTGAGTTATCGGTTCGCATTGGGCCAACCCACCATCGAAGTTGTCGACACCGTTCGCAACGCCTCTGATTCGCCGACTACGATGCAGATGCTGTATCACGTCAACGTCGGCGCGCCGCTGCTCGACGGCGGCTCCACGATGCACTGCACATCAAAGCGAATTGTGGCTCGCGACCAACACGCTGCTGAGGACATTGCAACTTGGCCGACATACCTCCCGCCTACACCGGGTTATGTTGAGCAGGTTTATTTTTCGTCGCCCACCGCCGGTCCAGACAAGTGGGCCACTGCGTTGCTCGCTTCCAAAAATCAAACTCGCGGTTTTGCGGTGCATTACAAAACGGACGCCCTGCCCTACTTCTCACAATGGAAGAACACGGTTGGCGCGGCAGATGGTTACGTCACCGGACTTGAACCAGGTACCGGTTTCCCAAACCCACGATCGTTCGAAGAAAAGCAGGGACGCGTTGTGCCGCTCGCCGCTGGTCAGTCGATTGAGTTCAACGTGCGGCTTGAGGGAATCAATCGCGCTGATCGTGTCACCGAGTTGATTGCGCAAGTTGACAAGCTGCGTGGTGGTGAAGCGGAGATGGTCGAGTTCGATTCGAAGTGGTGCACACCACGAGCATGATGTTCAACTTTCGAATATGCGGCTCGCTGATTTTATTCGCGCTAATGGTGCGCGGCTCTGCGGCATGGCTGGGCTACAACGACTTGGCGGCAGATCCAGATTCCTATTCGCGGCTCGCGGTAACATGGGCCGCTACAGGTACGTTTGGATTCGAAGGTGAATCCGGAGTATCAGCGACTGCGTTTCGACCACCACTCTATCCTTGGTTGCTCAGTTGGTTCGTTGATGACGCTGAGGTCTCACAGGTTGCAGTCGCAGTATTGCATGTGCTATTGGGATGCGCGACCGTCGTACTCACCTACGCGATTGGATGCCAGTTGCAACTGCGTTCAGCCGCGATTGCAGCTATCGCAGTCACGCTTGATCCGATTCTTCTTCGACAAAGCCAACTAGTGATGACGGAAACGCTGGCCACGTTTCTCGCCGTAATGGCATGGTGGTTATGGTTGATCGCTTACTCGACGAAAAGTTTTTCGCATTGCGACGCAAATCTGCGTGAGGCAGCACATCGCGCAGCAACAAGTCGAAGTGCAACACAGTGGATCGCAGTCATAGGGTTCGGGTTGGTGCTGGGGATTTCGATTCTAGCGCGACCGACTGCAGCGCCTCTAGCTCTGATGTGTGCCATCACAGCTTTGTTCGTTGGTTGCACCTGTTGGAAGCGTCGGGTGAATGATTGCGTGCTGATCTGTCTTGGTGTGCTCGTGTGTATCGTTCCTTGGATGCTGCGCAATTATTCGGAACTTGGTAAACCGATTTGGGCAACTACGCATGGCGGTTATACATTGCTGCTCGCCAACAATCCGCCGTTGTATCGGCACTTTATTAAGAACGGTCCTTCACGGGCTTGGGAAGCGGAGGAGTTTCAAGAGGCTTGGTCGGTTCGCGTCTCACTGGAAGACGAACCTCTCAATGAAATTGGTCAGGATCAGTTGGCTTATCGCGCGGCCTTGTCGACAATCGCTCGCATGCCAACCGTTTTTGTTGCAAGCTGCTTCTACCGAGTCGGTTGGTTGTGGGCGCTCTGGCCACACGACGGTTCGTTCGGAGTGACGGAAGTACTTATTGCCGTGTGGTACTTAGTAAGCTTCGGACTTGCATACGTTAGCCTCAAGCAACTCTGGCGAAAACGCGCACTGCGCGATTGGCTTGTCGGTTTGCTAGTGATCGTTTCGTTAACTACGATCCACTCAATATTTTGGAGCAACATGCGTATGCGCGCTCCCGCAATGCCATGTATCATGCTGCTAGCGGTCGCGGTCCTTCCGACTGCGCGACTACGGAGTGCTGAAGATACTAACGCGACCTGAAGCCGATCTGTCCTGAAGCGCAGCATTCGGGAACCAGCACTCAGAATTACGTGTGAAGCAAAGGAATGCTATGTCGAGTTTACATCGTCGCCTTCTGCGAACCATTGCAATAACGCTAACGGCGGGATGCAGCCTGCTGTTCGGAGCGTCAGTTCGAGCTGATGTGATCTTTATCGATGACTTTGATTCGCAACCGGTTGCATCAGGTGCTTTAACTCCCGCCGGCTATTTTTCATTCGGAAACCAACTTTCCGATCGCGGTGTCAGCAATTCCTTCGGTGCTACATCAGGTTTGAACAGTGCCTTCTACGTCATCAACTTTAATGTAGATGCTGCCGACGCCTTTGGTGTCGGAGCAGCGCACGTGGGGCTTTCGCTTTCCTTGGACCCTAATCACTTCGTTTCTGTGCAAGTCCGTATTCCTACCGGCTTAGTTAGCGGCGGCTTCATGGGATTTCGTATCTCGGACAAAGACGGCACGGTTGTTCGGACTGCAGACACAGACCTCTTCGCAGCGACTAACACGTTTCAACCAATCAGCCAGTCGCTCGGATCGTTAAGCCACATCGACTTCACTGGCACAACGGCAGGACTCGATTACTCGCAAATTGACTCCGTTGGTCTGCTGTTCTTCGATCGCAATTTCACCGGAACAACGACTGTGGTTTTCGACGACCTCAAAATAACCGCGGTCCCAGAACCAAGCTCAGGACTGTTGATTGCAAGTGCTGTTGCAATCGCAACAGCCTACAGACGGCGCAGAAACCTCATGAGCGTGAGGCGCTAGCCGATCTTTCCATTGTTCGTACGCAAAGAATTATTGATGCGTAAGGCCAACAAACGATTGAGTACGGTCGTTGGGAATAGGTAACGCTAGAGCAATAAGATTTTCAAGCCGATTTGTACTTTGAGAATCGCCGGTTCGAAGATCGGCTAGCGGCTCAGGCTTCGCAGCAATTTAGCGGATAATTGTATTGCAGACTTCCGATTTGCTACTCTGCGAACGCAGGGATTTCGAGGATCGGCTAGCGCCCAATGGCACTCACTTTGTGAGTGTCTGTTAGCGGAGTCGGCGCAAGCCAAATGGCACTCACTTTACTGCATCGCTCACGCAAGCCGTCCGATTCAGCCCATCGACGTTTATCTGATGCATTCTGTATCGAAGGCGTAAACTTTCTTCCGGGAGCGCGGACGTCCCCGTCCGCTGAACCCGCCACTTATGCGGAGCTTGAAGTGGACGTATTCGGAACTCAAAGCCACGACGTTGGTTCTTCAATTGACGTCATCGA
>JBGSOM010000126.1:0-64619 GCA_041739135.1 Pirellulaceae bacterium | reverse complement strand
TCTCGCGCTGAACATTTTGCAACGAGACACTACCATCAAAGACTCGATCCGCGGCAAACGTAAACGCTGCGCGTGGGATAACTCGGCGATCGAAAAGCTTATCGCCAATTTTTCAAGCAATTAACATGCGATTGCCCTGGGCCAAGCCAATGCCAAGTGCTGTAGTTAAAGGCACTGTAATTGTTGAAGTGGTAACACCACCCGAATCATAAGCTACCGCAACGATGCTGGGCGGAGCGAGCGGAGTCAGCAACAGCACCATCGCATAACCTCCCATGATCATGTAATGCGTGGGCCATCCCTTGATGATCCGCAAAACGCCAATCACCAAAGCAGTTCCAACTGCCAACGCAACTGTTACCCGTAAGCCGAGCGCATAGTTGTCGCGAGATGTCGCTTTCGATCCCGATTCCGCCACTTCTGCTAAAGCGGCCTGCATGTCTGCAGCTTTGCCAGCAACCGCAATCAAAGCAGGTTCGGCGAAAGTGGTTCCGAATCCGAGCGCAAAGGCGAATGCAATCAGCCAACCAACACTCCCTTTGCGAGCCAACGCGTGCGCCATCGATTCTCCCAAAGGAAACAAGCCGAATTCAAGCCCTTTCACAAACAAGGCCAAGCCTATAACAACAAAGACCAAGCCGGTCAAAATCTGCCCTAGATTCTCAAGCGATTGGCGAAATACGAGCAGCTGAAAAACGCAGATCGTTAGGATGATCGGCAGCAGATCACGAACGCTCATTTTCAGTGGCTCGAAAATAGCCTTCAGGTACTTCCGTGCCCGAATCGACGTAAACTCTGAATCAACTCTATCTGCCGATAACCGGTTACCGCGTCGCGTTAAAAGCGCCGACCCCACAGAAGTGATGCTGCCCTTTAGAAGCTTTACAAGAGCGTTCACTATTGATCAACTCAGCTCTACGTTCGTAGCCACTTGTTCTTGCACATGACACAGATGTTTTCCGACGCAGCACGCCTTAACACGTTGCTTTGCAACGAAGGGCTCAGCATGCGACGCCAAGCAACGTAAGCACGTCGATCGCTTTACCTGAACTCTCGAAAAGTTGCACCGACTCATGGTAACAAAGTGAACTCCTAGTTGTCACTGACTTGCATTCGAAAAGAAGCTCATCTCTTGAGCCGTGGCACATCAATGACGATGCTCTTGTTTTAGAATTGCCAAAGTGGTCTTAAGAACTGTGTCAGGGTTGAGCGAAATGCTGTCGATACCCTGCTCGACCAGAAACTGAGCGAACTCCGGATAATCGCTGGGAGCCTGGCCACAGATGCCAATCTTTCGACCGCGAGCCCGACAAGTGGCGATCACCTGCGCGATCATCTTTTTCACAGCCGGGTTTCGTTCATCAAACAGCGCTGCCACAATGTCGCTATCCCGATCCACGCCCAGGATAAGCTGAGTCAGGTCATTCGAGCCGATACTGAATCCGTCAAAGATGTCTGCGAACTCCTCGGCCAAAATCACATTGGCAGGTATTTCGCACATGACGTAAATCTCCAGACCGTTCTCGCCGCGACGCAGTCCATGCTTCTCCATCTCCGCCTGCACTTTGCGGCCTTCCTCGACGGTGCGACAGAAGGGAATCATCAGTTTCAGATTGGTCAGCCCCATTTCATCACGCACCTTCTTCACGGCGCGACATTCGAGCGCGAAGCCTGCCTGGTAGCGAGGGTTGTAGTATCGGCTTGCTCCTCGAAAACCGAGCATAGGATTCTCTTCGCTGGGTTCATACGGTTTGCCTCCGATCAGGTTTGCGTACTCATTGGTTTTGAAGTCGCTCAGTCGCAGGATCACATCCTTCGGATAGAACGCGGCCGCCAGCATCCCGGCACCCTGAGCCAGCTTATCGACAAAGAACTGCGGCTTGTCGGTGTAGCCTGTTGTTAAACGTTCGATCTCTGCTTTTGCCAGAGGGTCTTCAAGCCGCTCGAAGTCAACCAGAGCCAGCGGATGAATCTTGATGTAGTTCATGATGATGAACTCCATCCGCGCGAGGCCAACACCTTCGTTGGGAATGAAGGATAATGAGAACGCTTCTTCCGGATTGGCCAGATTCATCATCACCTTCGTGCGTGACTGAGCCAGCGTTTTCAGGCATGTGCGAGTGATGTCAAAGGGCAATTCACCGTCGTAGACAAAACCAGTATCGCCTTCGGCACAGCTCACCGTCACCATCTGGCCGTCCCGTAGCGCTTCAGTTCCGTGATCTGTCCCGACGATGGCCGGTACACCCAGTTCGCGACTGACGATGGCGGCATGGCACGTGCGTCCGCCTCGATTGGTGATAATCGCCGCAGCTTTCTTCATGATGGGCTGCCAGTCCGGGTCGGTCTTGTCTGTCACAAGTACCTCGCCCTCCTGAAACTGGCTGATAAACTGAGCACTCTTGATAACGCGCACTCGTCCCGTGGCAATCTTCTCACCAACGCTGCGGCCGCTGGTCAGCACGTCGCTGCGGCGGCTCAGACGATAAGATTCCAGCACGTCAGGGTCCCTGCGCGACTGCACAGTTTCGGGACGTGCCTGGACGATAAACAATTCGCCCGTGTGACCGTCCTTTGCCCATTCGAGGTCCATTGGAGCCGGCTGGCCACGTCGGGCAGAATAATGATCTTCCACAATGCAGCCCCAGCGCGCGAGCTGCAGTACTTCGTCGTCGGTCAGAGACAGCTTTGCTCGATCAGCGGGTGGCACGGGGACGTTCTTGACCATCTTGCCACCGCCAACGTCATACACCAGTTTGAATTCTTTGCTGCCGACGGTTCGCTGCAGAATCGGTCGGTGGCCAGTCTTCAGCGTCGGCTTGAACACAATGAATTCGTCTGGTGTGACGGAGCCCTGAACTACGTTTTCGCCCAGTCCGTACGCAGAACTGATGAGCACGGCGTCGCGAAAGCCGGATTCCGTATCAATCGTGAACATGACGCCGGAACAGGCGATGTCAGACCGCACCATGCGCTGCACGCCAATGCTGAGCGCGATACGGAAATGATCGAATCCTTTATCAACGCGGTAGCTGATTGCTCGATCGGTGAAGAGTGAAGCGAAGCAACGTCTGCACGTGTCAAGCAGCGCTGAAACACCCTGGACGTTGAGATACGTTTCCTGCTGACCCGCAAAACTTGCATCGGGCAGGTCTTCGGCTGTGGCAGAGGATCGGACGGCAACATCCAGTGGCGATGTGCTGTCTCCCTGCAACTGGCGATACGCCGCAGCAATGGCTTTTTCCAGATCCGGCGGCAGTTGTGAATTGAGAATCGCCTGTCGCACCGCATGTCCCCGGTGACGCAGGTTTGCCATATCGTGAGTGTCGAGATCCGCGAGTGTCGAACGAATGTGTTCGTCAAGTTTCGCTTCGTGGATAAAATGGCGGTATGCGTCAGCCGTGATGGCGAAACCATCCGGTACTTGGACGCCTTTGCTCGTCAGCTCACGCACCATCTCACCCAGCGATGCGTTCTTGCCGCCGACTGAGGGGATGTCGGCGATCGTGATGTCGGCAAACCACTTGATGAAGGGAGCTGAATCGGGGCTCGTCATCGTATCTCCTTTGGTGGACCGCCTGAATCTCTGGGCGCGGTGCTGCATTGCAGACAAAAAAGAGCACTAGGTAGCGCGCAAGCAGCGCTCTTGATGATCTCTTCCGAAGGCTTGTATTCGTTTAATAAGTTGAGTTAACGAGTAAGGCTTTTTGACTCGATCGACGACCCTCGAGTTTGCCTTGGAGTCAGTCACAGTCCCGGGCTCGTCGTCTGTGATGAGGATGACGGGAATCGAGTCCAATTGCGGTTCCTCATTCATGATGTCTCGAACGCCGTCACTGCCGCCCCAAAGCAATTCGCTGTCCAGCACGAGGATATCCGGAGCCGAATCCCGTAAGCATGCGATGCACTCCAAGCCGTTTGAAGCGACCAATGCTTCATGTCCGTACTGCTTCATGAATCGCTTCGCAATTTCAAGAAACTCGCTGTCGCCATCCGTAATTAGCATTCGCATGACATGTTTCCCCAGATGAAGTGGTCAGGAATCGCACGCGAAGATTATGCGAGTTTGAGCTGCGAATGGAAATCGTCCCGTTGAACCATTCCGTCCTGGTGGATTCCACCATGTCCGCTGCGATGTGCTGATTGCTACAATGCTCAGTCGCGGTTGTAACCAGCGCACCAGTCATCGCGCGCCAGGTGCAATGGAACCAGACGCATAAGTACGAATCACGAGGCAGTAGCAGGCATCCATCCCATGGACGATCCTCATTTCACTTCGGACTCTAGCGAAAGTGAAAATCGCTATCGGTGGCTGCGCGCCGCCGTAGCCGACTACTTCTACCACGTGCAGATCCAAGATGGCGAAGTCCTTCGAAAGTTGCATGGTAGCGGCTGCGAAGCGATAACGGGATACAAACCCGCCGAGTACGCAGCGGACCCGATGCTCTGGATAGCGATCGTAGTGGACGAGGATCGCGCGCTTATTGAGCGACAACTTGAGAGTGCTCTCTCTGCTACTCGGCCAGCTCCGATCGAGTACCGAATTCATCGCAAGGACGGCCAACTGCGCTGGATTAGAAAGATGATTGTGCCCTATCAGGATGAACAGAACTGTTTGATCGCCTACGACAGCCTGCTTACTGACATTACCGAATTCAAGCAGACGCAGGACTCGCTGCGAGAGAGTGAAGAGCGCTTTCGTCTGATCTTCGAAAACGACTTGACGGGCGATTACCTGGCCGAACCCAGTGGCCACATATTGCTTTGCAATCAAGCATTCGTGGATATCTTTGGCTTTGATAGTCGCGAGGAAGCAGTGGGCAGCAACCTAGCGGACCTCTACCTCGCGCCCGTTTGCTGGGCAAGTTTTGTTCAGTTGCTCTCAGAAAACAAAGTGCTGGAGAGACACCAGCGAACAGGTCGGCACAGTGATGGGACCATTCGGCATGTTATTGAAACGGTCGTGGGGACGTTCGACGCGCACGGTACATTGCTCCGAATTCGAGGCTACGTCTTCGATGACACCGATTCCAGGGTTGCTGCTGCCCGACTCAAACTGCGGAACGAAGAACTCGAGTCAGCCGTGGCGGATCGCACCAAAGTACTCCAAGAGAAACAGGAACACCTTCAAGCCATCTGGGATTCCGCCTTTGACGCAATCATCACCATAGATGGCCGCGGGTTGATCGAGACTGCGAATCGAGCGGCCGAGAAAATGTTCGGATACACATCGGCGGAACTGCTTGGTCAAAACATCAAAATCCTCATGCCGAAGCCCTATAGCGATGAACACGACGGGTATATTGGGCGCTACCACGAGACCGGCAAGAAGCGTATCCTCAATACACCTCGCGAATTGGTTGCACAGCGCAAAGATGGTTCGATTTTCCCTATCGATCTTTCGGTAACGGAAGTCGACCATTCAGGCTTTTTCACAGGTATCATTCGAGACATCTCAGAACGAAAAAAGATGCAGCGGCATATCCTTGAAATATCATCGGAGGAACAGCGTCGCATCGGTCGCGAGCTGCACGATGGCACAGGACAGGAACTGACTGGCCTTTCGCTGATGGCCGGAGCGTTGCTTGAAATGATTGATACCGCCTCTGGAGCGATTGTCGAAGGACGTGCCATTCGACAACTTGAGGAAAACGACTTTCTTAGGGTTCGCGGTACCTTAGCTAAGGTAAACCAAAAACTTATCGAAGCCAATCGCAACGTTCATGAGCTGTCCCACGGAATTATGCCTGTTCAAATCGACGCAGGCGCGCTGCAGTCATCTTTAGAAGAACTCGCATCTTCGACCAATTTGCCGCCGACGATCTATTGCCGATTTGAATGCCCATCGCCAGTCATTGTTTCGGATAACTCTGCTGCGACTCATCTTTACCGGATCGCACAAGAAGCCGTCAACAATGCGCTTCGACATAGTAGCGCCAATGAGATTGTGCTCTCACTCAAGCAAAGCGGCAAAGAAACGGTGCTGGAAGTACGGGACAACGGAGTCGGAATTGACGAAGCATACAGCCGCATTGTCGAAGCGAAAAAAGATCATGGTATGGGAATGCGAACGATGCATTATCGCGCTGGGATCATTGGAGGCACTTTGCAAATTCGACGTCGCAAAGCAGGCGGTACGTTGGTTAGATGCGTTGCCGTTCAGCCAGATGAAAGCGAACCAACATGACGCAACTAAACCCACCCAAGAAAGTTCTAATCGTTGATGACCATCCATCGGTACGCGACGGATTGTCTTTGTGTATCGCGATGCACCCCGATTTGGAAGTCTGCGGTGAAGCGGACTCCGAGGACGAAGCCTACAATCTGGTGAAGCAGTTTGCGCCAGACTTGGTTCTTGTGGACATTTCACTCAAGAGCGGTAATGGAATCGAATTGCTGCAACGTATCCGGTCCTATAATCCGGCAATCAAGACGCTGGTTGTATCGGGATTCCAGGAGTCGCTCTACGCTGAACGAGCATGTAAAGCTGGAGCAATGGGTTACCTGAATAAGCAGGAATCAAGTGTCAAGTTGCACGAAGCCATTCGAACCGTGTTGGCTGGTGAGCGATTCCTTAGCCCCGCGATGACACGTCGCTTGGTTAACCAGTCGCTACGAGTTCGCGACCAATCGAAATCGCCGATTGAAAACCTTACGAACCGCGAACTTGAGATCTTCCGCATGATCGGTGAAGGCTTGACCAGCGGCGCCATTGCCGAGCGTCTACTCCTCAGTCGCTATACCATCGATAGCCACCGCGAAAATATCAAACGTAAACTTGACCTCGGTAACGCCGCAGAATTGTCGCGAGCTGCTGTGCAGTGGCTGCTAGAGAATGGTAGCGCCTAAAATCGACTCGCTCTCAACTTCGAAAACAACAAGGTTGATCTACTCCTTTGAACTGGCAAGGTAGGTACTGAGCGCGGTGATGTTATCACTAAATGCGGCAGACGAAATGAATTGCTCGCCGCGGTTCAATTTGGCTTGACCAACCAACCTCTCACCGGTAGCTGTGGTGATCCAACGGCCTTCAGCGTCGAGTGCTTCGATGATTTGAATCACTTCCGCATCGGTGTACTTTTTCGGCTTCGCGGGTTTTCCATAGTTGTCGAGCAGTCGCTGCAGTTTACTGACTTGCGATTTTGATTTCCACGAATAGTGCGACGGAAGATCGCTGTCGTCGAATGTTAACGAGTACTGATCACCGCTGCGCTGCATATAAAGCGGTCGGTTGGTTTCAAGTTCATAGTAGCGGGCAATCTGACCGTCAGGCAACCTGCTGCGCTGGAGATAGTTGATCGCTTTTGGTAACGTGCTCAAGTACTTCCTATCGCCCGTGAGGGCTGCGATTTCGATTAGCAATTCGACAATATTTTGCGACTCATGCCCGGCGATGGCTGGTGGTTCGAACTTTCGCGCCCAGATCGGTTGCATTTGGAGGTTGTATTGCTGAGCCCAAGCAGGTTGCGGCTCTGGCATCTGCGCGAGTAACAAGAAGTCGCCGAGCTTCTTCAGTGCATGCAAGTACTTTTCATCTTGATAAGTTTGGTATGCATCGCGCAGTGTATGTGCGACGTGGACGCAAACGTTGTCATTGAGTGTTGGCATGTCCCAGTAATTCTTGATGCGGCCTTCAGTGCGATAATCGTGTTTGGGGAAGTTCGCTTGAACCGGTTCGTGCTTCGCGACTGGGCCCGTCCAAACTTGAGGGAAGCCGCCACTTGGAAATTGCGCGGCGAGCAATGCGTCGAGTGCGCGAGTGGCGGAGTCGTGGATGGCTGCGTTCTTGAATTCGAAAGCCGCGTCGGCTTGGATCATGAAACGAATGGCAGTCTGCGTCTGGCCGTCGTCGAGCGACGAGTTGTTCTTGCCTTTGCCACGTCCATTGCGATACTGAGCGACCAGCGTTCCCTTGGGATCGAAATCAATGCAATTCGTCCAGCCGCCTGATTTGAGTTGGCCATAGATGAGGGCTTGGGCAACTTCGTCGATGGCTTCCAGGTAATAGCGATCGCCGGTGGCCTTGTAAGCAGCAACGTAAGCCAAGCCCACAGTCGGTGTGCCCGGCGGTTGGACCCAGATCTGATCCTTCGTCGCTTCGCCTTCGCCCCATCGCTGCTTGAGATCGATCGAGTAGTGGTAGACGTAGCCCCCGTGGCTGGCGACTTGCGCACGAAAGAACTCGGTGGCTCGTTTCATCGCTTCGACGGCTGCCGACTTGCGCTGCAGGGCGGCATCATCAGCTACCACTGCAGACGATGCGGCAAAGACCAGTATCACACAGAGCAGTAACGTGGATCGGGACATAGCGCTACTCATCACAGGAAAGAGAGAGTGGAAGGACTCGCACCTGTTTGATGATACTAAGAATTAACTGCCGGTGCTGAACTCTTGCGCTCGCGCCAGACTCTGTTGATACGAAGTACGGCTAGTAAACCAATGATCCCACGACGCTAGCCGAGAATTTAGATATAGCAAAACACGCAGCGTTTAAATTGGATTGACTGTAATTGAGGTGAGTAAATCGGCTAGCGCCTCAGGCTCATGAAGCGATACAGCGCGCAAGACGTTAAATCGTGGGTGCGATTAAATCCAATTATTCGATCGAAATCGTCTCGCCGCCGGCGCGGGTTGCGATGGCGCGCCAAGTGGCGAGATCGATACTGTCGGAAACGGTTTGCACTGAGCCATCAACACGTGCTGAGTTGACGACGCCGGTGTGGTAGCTGCGCGCAGTGATGAAGGCGTAGGTCGGGCTGCCGGAGCTACCGTTGCGTCCCTCTTGCCACGAATTGTAATCAGTCTCAGCGTACTGCACTCCGCCGCTCGTGTAGGGAACTTTCGTGTTGGGAGTCAGTGTTGCGGTCACGCCAGTGTGATGCACGCGACCGTCGGGCCATTCGGTGTGGCCCGTGTTCTTGAAATCGGTACCGGTAGCTACGATAACTGCAGCTTCGGCAGAGGTGTTGGGGATGGTCGTTGTCGAAGGGCCACCGTTGCGATTGTAAGGTGTCCATGCTTTCACTTCGCTGACCAGTAACGTGTTACTGGTGCCGTCAGTGCAGCTGGCCATGCGCAAGAATGAGTTGGGAAAGAACATGCCGTCGCAACCGTTGCGATTGGTTGGCGAGAAAACGAACCAAGTGCCGAAGCTAAAGCCATAGCTAGTTGGATAAAGGTTCGGACGGCCTGCGCCAACGACGCGAATTTCGTCGCCGCGCCGATCGCTTGGGCAACTGTAGGTGGGTACCTTCAGGTCGTTGATCACCATCTGAAAATCCCAAGCGGTGGTGATGTCGACCAAGTTCGCCAGGTTGGCTTGTTCGAGGTATGGCAGAATGCGACCGTGCACGCCCCATGATCCGTTGTTACCCGTTGCCGAGACGCTCATATCAACCACCGCAGATGGTGGAAACCTTCGGTGTGCGCTCTCGTAATTGTGCAGCGCCAATCCCATCTGCTTGAGATTGTTCTGGCAACTCATCCGTCGCGCGGCTTCACGCGCAGCTTGCACGGCAGGTAGCAGCAGACCGACAAGAATGCCGATGATGGCGATCACGACCAGCAATTCGACGAGCGTAAATCCGAGCTTGGTGTTTCTGAACACGCGTATTCCTCTGAGTAATTGAAAACGTGGGCTATTGATATCTGAGCCTCTGACTGAGCATCGCAAAAGCAGTGCGGCCCTACGTTTGGCAAATAGTGTACCAAGTCGATTTTGAGTCGCCGGACAAGCTGCTTGTCGATTGGCTCAGTGGCGAGAAGTGTGCATGCCAGCGCCCGATTGGTGACCAGTAATCCATGGCTAACGCGCATTCAACTCAAACAGGCAGTGCCAGCTTGTCGCTGCAAAAGTTGTCTGACAGGGTGTGTTCCGTGATCAAACTTTACTTGGGCGGTTGTGGAGACGCGACGGAAGACTGCGGAACAGCTTAATCGCAGGCAGAAATTTAGCCACTTGCGGTGAGTAAACTACCGGTCCTGCGATTTAAGTTTATTGCTTCTGTTAAGGTAATTGGGTTCGCTCTCCGTCATACTAAGAGATGCTTCATGGATTGGCGACTGAAAGTCGCCACCACGTTATTCCATCGGAGGAGTCTAAGGTACAGCATGCTTGCGATTTTTGACTACATGAAAGTTGGCTCTGGTGGGTGCGGGCTATGGTTGTCTGTGCTATTCTTCAGCACGACTACACTGTCGACTGCTTTGGCAACTTCATGGGCGACCCAAGAGGCTGATTCGGACAAGCCGACGGTGCTGCTGCGCGGGATCGTTGTCGACGAAGCGGGCAAGCCGGTTGTTGGCGCAGTGGTCGAGACAATGCAAGTCGGTGATCGGTTACCCAAAGTCTCGACGAAGACCGTTGCCGGTGGCGCTTTTCTGATGCGATTTCCCAACGATGCGTACTACGGGGCATCAATTCTCGTTCGCGACGAAACCAACCAACTGGCAGGTTACATCAGCGGATACGAATACACTTCGGTCAGTCAAAACATCTTTCGCGTTACGCTCAAGCCGTTTCGTCAAACAGAGGTGACCGTAGTTGATCAAGCGGGTCAGCCTATCGAAGGTGCAACAGTGCGTTTGTTGGTCGACTACCGGGACTTACAAGCGGGACAGTCGGATGCGCAGGGGCGGATACAACTGAGTTATCCGGACGGTTCACCCGCGCAATGGGTCGTGGCGTATAAGGATGATTGCGGCCTCGATTACTTTGAAAACGCGACTTCGTTTTTGCTGGAAAACAAAGCGGACTTGCCGAACTCGATTCGTTTGACGTTGAGCGGTGCGACGACGATGCGAGTCAAAGTTGAGGACTCGAACGGTCAACCCGTAGCAGGTGTGCCAGTGACTCCATGGACGATTCAAAAAGTTGGCAAACGCGATCGCGCCAATATCGGCGGGCTAGAACTTGGCAAGTCCGACGCGAACGGTATCGCTGAGTTTCGCTTTATGCCACACGATCTAACAGCAGGCGTTAACTTTCTGCTGCATGATAAAAAATATTACTGCGCCGAGTTACCTTACATCGCCGTAGGTGATAAGACCGGCGAGGCGGTTGCGAAGGTATATAAGCTGGTCACGATTCGCGGCAAAGTGACTCGCGAGGATGGTTCCCCCGCGTCGGGCATTCGATTGCAAGGTGAAGGACGCGGTGCGACGAACATGTATTTTCGTGGTCATACTTCTACGAAAGCGGATGGCACATATGAGTTTTCTATCTATCCCGACCAAGCAACTTTGATCGCGGTGACGGATGAGCAGATGGCTGCTGAGAGTATCGAGATACCCGCAACGCTCGAAGGCAAACTGCGGGAGAATGTCGACTTGAAACTGGTTGAAGGGTTTGTCGTCTCGGGCAAATTCACGCAAGGTCCCGATCGCCAGCCTGCGAGAGACCAAACAGCGACGTTGATTCAGCAAGCGGAAAACGGGGCGGAGTTGGTGCGCTGGAGTCAGTCGGATAAGAATGGTCGCTATCGGTTTCGCGTTGGTCCGGGAAGCTACTCGCTTCGTTTACTCGAAGACAACGCTTCGATGATTGAAGTTAAAGACGAAGACATCGAATTGGATTGTCACGTGGATCACTTGCCACGCGGACCGCTGGCTGGAAAAGTAGTCGATAGCGACGGCGAGCCGGTGAGTGCACTCATCGTGGGCGAATCGATTGGAGCTCCGACTCATGCGGGTTTCAAGGTGCAATGCAAAACGGACGGCACCTTCGAGACGGAGAAGTGGAATGACAAGTTGCGTGTGATCGCGATCAGCGCAGAGAAACGACTTTTCGGTACACGCGAAATTGACGCTGACGCGGAGGAGACGGAAATCGTGCTCGCACCGGCCGCAACGCTTGAGTGCACGGTTGTGAATGACGAAGGCGAGCCACTTGAGCGTTGCCGAATCACCGCGCATCGCAATTGGGCTGCTACGCGGCTCGCGATTGAGGGACTAACCGATGCGGAGGGTAAGTTCACTTTCGCAGCACTGGGGCCGGGAATGACCTGGACGATTTCGGCAAGCCACGTGGACGCTGGTACGACTTCAGTTGATTTTGAAGTGGGTGAAGCAAAGCGTTACGATGTTCCAACACTAAAAATGAAGATCGCTGAAGCTGGTGACAAGTAAGTTCAACGCGATTCGGACGAGTGTTGCAACGCAGATTAACTTACGCTCTAACTCGCAAAGACGACCTTGTCATAGACATCTTCAATAGCCAACTCACAGTCAATTGCGCTGAACACCAGCTTTTCCCCGAGAGCTTGGCATGTGGCTAAAAACCAGCTGCCATTGGTGTGGCGAGAAAAACAATCGATCGAGTGTCGATCCTGCGCAACCAAGATATAGTGCATCAAACTTGGAATGGTTCGGTAGTGTTCAAACTTCTTCCCGCGATCGTAAGCTTCGGTCGAATCTGAAAGTACTTCGACAAGCACTACTGGGTTCAGCAGCACGTCGACGCCATCGGAGTCCAATTGAGGTTCGCCGCATACGACTGAGAGATCCGGGTAGGTGTACAAACCCGTCGCTTCGATCCGCAGTTTCAAATCGCTTGGATAGACTCGGCAAGGCTTTTTCTTGAGTTGCTGACCAAGAGCTTGGATGCAGTTTCCTACAATCAAGTTATGATTGGCCGATGCGCCTGCCATAGCAAACATTTCGCCGCGAAAGTACTCGGACCGAAACTCGGCCGTTCGCTCCTTTTGCAGATATTCGTCGGCAGTCATGTAGTGTTTGGGAATCGTCGCCATTCGATCTGATCCGAAAATTTTTCCCGTGAACGTCTGCTTTCACTTTAACCAATTTTGGCTGAGTTGGCATTACTCTAGTTCTCCGTGCTAACGAAACTGTCCGTTTGCGATTGGTTCTTGCAGGCAACACGCGCCGCAAGAGCCGCGGCCGGAAAATGGCGAATAATGTCGACTGACAAGCTAGTGCTTTGTTTTTCCTGGGTCGCCTATTTAGCGACGCTGACGGACTTGGAAGTCCGTCCTACAAATACGCCACCCTCAAATTAGGCTGTAATGCAGCACTGGACTATGAATTCAGTAGCAGCAGGTTTAGCGAGAATTGGTCCGTGAGCATGTGTTAGCGAGCATATAATGCTGCGAGTTGAATCCGATACAAAGCCGCTTTCCGAGTCTATTTCAATGCAAACTGATGATTCATGTCTCCTCTATCAACCGTGGCCTTTGGTGAATCGACTTCGACGAATCGTGACGGTTGCTTGCGTGCTGTTGATCGCAGCGGGTTCGAAATGTTTATGGGCTCAGCAGCCGAGCGCGACTGAGCAAGCGGCTGCGCCAATGCCTGCCGAGGAGGCCGCGAGCTCGATGATCGTGCCGGAGGGGTTCAAGGTAACTCTGTTCGCGGCGGAGCCCGACGTAATGCAGCCGGTCGGTTTCTGCTTTGATGATCGTGGACGGATGTGGGTGGCTGAGGCTTACAACTATCCAAATCATGGCGACAAACCGGGCGACCGCATCATCATCTTGGAAGATGCAGATGGCGATGGCAAGTTCGATAGGCGTTCGGTGTTCTACGATCAACTGAACTATGTCACCGGTATCGAAGTTGGCTTTGGCGGTGCGTGGGTGATGTCGCCGCCCAATTTCTACTTCATACCAGATCGCGATGGCAACGATGTTCCTGACGGTGAACCGATCGTGCTGCTCGATGGATTTGGCAATCACGCGAACAGTCACAACTTGGCCAATGGTTTCGCTTGGGGGCCGGATGGTTGGTTGTATGGCACGCACGGACGTACGAATTACTCGCGCATAGCCAAGCCGGGAACTCCGGATGCTGAGCGAAAGCAATTTGATGGCGGTGTGTACCGTTATCATCCCGTCAAGCATATGTGGGAACCGTACGCTGATGGTACGACGAACCCGTGGGGCATCGATTGGAATGAGTATGGCGACGCGTTTGTTTCAAACTGCGTCAATCCGCATCTGTTCCATGTGATCTACGGCGCGCACTACGAACCGTGGCGCAATCGCGAGTCGAGTCGTTTTGCTTATCAGCGCATCGATACGATTGCGGACCATTTGCATTTCTTGGGTTCACAGGATTTCCACGCTGGAATCGGCAGCGCTGAAGAAGACGAGCTGGGTGGCGGTCACGCTCATTGCGGCACGATGGTTTACTTGGGTGATAACTGGCCGGATGAGTATCGTGGGTCCGTCTTCATGAACAACATTCACGGCAAACGCGTCAACCAAGATAAGTTGGAACGCAAAGGATCGGGTTACACAGCAAGTCATCGACCTGACGTGATCCGTTCGAAAGACCCTTGGCATGTTGGAGTGAATATCGCTTACGGTCCCGACGGTGGTGTGTTTGTGAGTGATTGGTCGGACATTGGTGAGTGTCACAGTGTCCGTAATACACAGCGCGAGACGGGACGCATTTTCAAAGTGACGTATGGCGATGTTCAACAGCCGTCAGTGAATATTGCAAGTTTGTCGAATGACGAGTTGGTGCAGTTGCATTTGCATCGCAATGAGTGGTTCGTGCGTCATGCGCGGCGAGTGTTGCAGGAGCGGTCGGCGGCTGGAGCCGATGTGGCTTCGGCTGCGTCGATGTTGCGGAAGATGTTTGCTGAGCAGCAGGACGTGCCGCGAAAGCTGCGAGCTCTGTGGACGTTGTATGCGATGAATGAAGTCGATGATGCGTTCTTGCTTAGTCAATTGCAGCATGAAAGTGATTACGTCCGAGCTTGGGCGGTGCGATTGCTGTGCGAAGATTTTCAAGCTGGGCGAACGGGCCTTCAGCAACTTGCGAAGATGGCCGCGAATGACGCGTCGGCTTACGTGCGCTTGCATTTGGCGAGTTCGCTGCAACGACTGCCGATGAATGAACGCTGGGAAATTGCTAAAGAGCTTGTTGCTCGCGCCGAAGATGCTGGCGATCAAAATTTGCCGTTGATGATTTGGTATGGCATCGAACCGCTGGTGGATGAAGACTTGACGAAGTACCTCGCGTTGGCTCGAAGCGCCGCGATCCCTTTGGTCCGCAACCACATGGCGCGACGCATCGCTTCCCATTCGCAGTCCAAGATAGGGATTGAGGGGTTGGTGAAGTTGCTGGTTGAAGAGAACAGTGATTCTACGGTTCAGTTCGATTTGTTGACCGGCATCTTGAAAGGTTTGGAAGGCCAACGTTCGGTGACGATGCCGCTGAATTGGACGACTGCGTTTGCGCGACTGGATGCGAGCGAGTCGGCGCGAGTGCGCTTAGCTGCGATCGAATTGGCGCTAGTGTTTAACGATGTGCGAGCTTTAAAATCGCTGCGAAGTTTAGCGGCTGATCGAAAGGCTTCAGGACCGGATCGACAGCGTGCGGTGCGATCGCTGGTGGCCAAACGAGCTGACGGTACAGCGCAGTTGCTGTTCAGTTTGCTGGACGACGCGATGGTGCAAGCGGAAGCGATTCGTGGGTTGGCCGAGTTCAGTGAGGCGTCCACACCGACCGAGTTGCTCGCGCGATTTGAGGCGTTCGATAGTTCGTCGCGACAGGATGCGCTGCAGACATTGGCTTCGCGCCGCGATTGGGCTGCGAAGTTGATGGATGCGATTGAAACGCAACAGGTCGCGCGTAAAGACGTGACTGCGTTTACTGCGAGGCAATTGTTAAGTCTGAACGATGCAGAGTTGACGAAGCGGGTGACGGAAGCGTGGGGTGAGTTGCGAAGTACTTCGGCGGATAAGTCAAAATTGATCGCGTCGTTCAAGAAACGGTTGACTCCCGAAGTATTGAAGCGCGCGAAGTTGTCGGCTGGTCGCGTGCTGTTTGAGAAGAACTGCGCGAGCTGTCATCGTCTGTTTGGTACCGGCGGTGTGATTGGACCAGACATCACAGGATCGCAGCGTAGCAATTTGGATTATGTGCTGGAGAACTTGATTGACCCAAGCGGTGCGGTCGCAAAAGACTATCAGATGGAAATAGTGCTCACCGATTCAGGCCGCGTTGTAACGGGGATGGTTATTGACGAGAGCGACCAATCGCTAACCATTCAAACCGCCAACGAGAAGCTAGTTGTGCCCGTATCCGAAATCGAGCAACGGACGCTTTCCAAAGTCTCCATGATGCCCGAAGGCGTTTTGCAGCAATTGACCCCCAATCAAATCCGCGACCTGATCGGCTACTTGGCTAGCCCAACGCAAGTTGAACTGCCTTAAGTGTTTAGTTCCTTTGATTCGAGCATAAATTTTGATTGAATTCTTGCGTCTGATGACGGTTTTGTCTATCTTGCTTGAGTTCTTTCCAAGCTAGCCTAGTCTTCCCCGGCGGCTGATTTGACCTAGATTAGCAGCGCTTCGAGGCGGTAAACGGCCAGTCAACAGTGGAATGTTCGCGACTCGCAATCCTTGCGCGTGCCCGGTACCCGCACGCACATGCTTTGGGAGCTAAATCCCTTCTTACGCGGTGCCACGAAGTACCAAACAAGCAATCTAGACACCCATCATTGAGAGTCAGTTATGAAACTGTTTACTAGAAAACGTAACGAAAAGATCAAATGGTCGCAGAATCGCTCTTCCGACAGGCTGAGAAAAAGTCGTCTTCAATTGGAACTGCTGGAGGAGCGCAGAGTTTTCGTGCTTGGGGCCTTTGAGATTCCTCCAGCCGTTTTTCCAGGAAATGGATTTGACGGTGTGGTGGCGATTGACTTTTCCGGTAGATCTACAGACACCATTTTGAGTTCGGGATGCACGGGCTCATTAATGACTTCGGGGCGGCACATTCTATCAGCGGCGCACTGCTTTACTGATGACACTGGAGTTCCGGATGTCGATGAGATTCACATTGTCTTTGAAATGTCGGACAAGCACTACGTTTTCCCAGTTGATCTGACACAAGCAGGTGCACTAACGATACCATCTGCTTACAACGGCGTAACAGGCGACGGAGCGGACTACGCGATTGTAGAATTACCGTCTATTGCGCCATTTCCAGCGGAGCGTTACCGACTGTACACTCCGACCGATGAGGTTGGTCAAATCGTGACCTTAGTAGGATATGGTAATACTGGAACAGGTGGCCTCGGAGAGATTCAGGGTGGTTCTGCGACCAAGCGAATAGGCTTTAATGTAATTGATTCTGTATCAATGCTCACAAACGGTGAAGTGATTGTATATGACTTCGACAACACGGGGGGACTTGGCGATTCGGAGGCGATTACAGGAACTGGCGATTCCGGTGGGCCTTGGTTTATTGACGGACGATTGGCGGCCGTGACATCGTTTGGCGGCGACTCTTTTGGGGACTTAGATCGCGGAACGCGACTCTCGAGTTTTGCTGCCGATATAAATAGTGTTATTAACAGCAGGGACAATGTCACGCTCGATATGCGTTTGCAGCCGTTTGGAAATGATGGCGTCTCAGATGTCATCACTGCTCAGCTTGATCCTGAAGATGAGGATGTATATCAGATTTTGATTAATGGCCAACTTGTCTGGTCGGGGGCGCGCAGTCGGGTTGAGTCAGTGACACTAGTTGGCTCTTCCGATGCGGACACTATCGAGGTGTCGGGGACTGATGAGGCTGACGCGATAGTCTTTTCTCCTTCGGGGCTTGGCTCTGGTTTCGTTACTATACCCGGAATGCCTACGGTCTTTATCGAATCTTCCGAGGGTTTAAAGATTGACGGCCTTGGTGAAGATGACAGTCTGACAATTGATAACTCTTTTGTCAGCGGTGAGACTATTCCGCTTATAGAGTTTGATGGTGGTGGATTTGCAAATGATGAACTGATCATTGTTGGAAATGGAGATTCTCATGGGATTTACCGACCTGATAAGTTGTTGACCGGCAGTGGTACTGTGTCGGTTGATTCACAGTTGATCAAATTTGCGAATCTAGCGCCCGTGCTGGTGTCTGGTTTTTTTGAATTCGCGATTGAAACACCTAACAGCAACGACGCATTGACGATTTCAAGCCCAGCCGCAAATCAAAACCGCGTAGAGGGCACGAGTGGGAACATTGCGATTGAGAGTTTGACCTTCTTCGATGTCGTTCACTTCCGAGTAGACACTGCAACAAACGACGGTCCCATCGCATTCGCGAACGATTCAGTTATTTTTTTGGATAGTCTGCTTGCATCTGGCCTTGCTAATGTAACGATCACCACCGGATTGGGAAATGACTTTGTAAATGCCGCTGCAGACATCTCAGGCGTTCCTCTGTGGATCGATTCTGGGAATGGCAACGATACCGTGTTTGGCGGTAGCGGTAACGACTACCTTATAGGTGGGGATGGAGATGATATTCTTGTCGGCGGTGCAGGTTCCGATCGCTCATACGGCGGCGCTGGCAACGATATTTTTGGTAACCCGAATGCGGTAGCGAATGGTGTTGCAGACGATGCGGGTAGCGATTTCTTGAATGGCGGGGAAGGTTCCGATCTTTTCATTTGGGAACCAGGTGATGGCAGTGATGTAGTCGAGGGCGGCGCCGGTGATGCAGATGCTCTAATGTTCTTTGGAGGTGCTGGCGCAGAAGTCTTCAATCTATTCGCGAAGTTGAGTGATCCGTCGCGTGCGATCCTGTTCCGCAACACGGGCAACATCACCATCGATATGGCTGGCATCGATCAGATCACTGTCCAAGGCAACGCGGGTGCGGATGCTTATGTCGTTGGCCGTGCGAACAATGGTGACTCGGGTGCTGTGACTGCACCGACCAGTCCATACGTTGATCCAACAGCGAGTCTTAGCGATTTGTCGACAACCGAATTGCGAGTTGTCAACGTCATCGAAGCGGCGGACGCGGCGGATGACGTTTTCATCGACGGTCGCCCGACAGATGATAACTTGACAGTGACAGTTGAGAGCCCCGCAACAAGTGTTCTGCGAGTCGCCGGTCTTCCGTACGATGTGCGCATCATTGGAGCCACTGTGGAAGATCGATTGACGGTGCGCGGTAACGAAGGCAACGACTCGATCAAGGCGATCAATTCGAGTGGTGCGGCAGTGGAAGGGATTGTTGGTATTACCTTCGCCGGTGGAGCGGGCAACGATACGCTTTCGGCTGATGCAATTTTGATTGGCGGCAGTGGGAATGATTATCTTGAAGGTGGAGCGGGTGATGATCAACTGTTCGGCAACGACGGCGAAGATACGCTTGTCGGCGGAACAGGTAATGACACCTTCGATGGCGGCGCTGGTTTTGATACTATCCTAGTTGAGGGAACACTCGGCAACGATATTATCGACATTTCGCAGACTGCGGATGTGACGCTGGTTCAAACGGTCAATGGAGTTGTCGAAACCGATACGCTGGTTCTAAACGGTGGCATGCGGACAGTTGAACGTGTTTTGGTGAATGCGGGCAGTGGTAGCGACACGATTCGAGTTCAGTGGGCGGATGTGCTGGGCACGGATGCGAATGTGAACAGTTTGCGAGTCGATGTGGATGGCGGCGATGATGCCGTTTCCGATCGTTTGGGAGTAGTCGATCTTGGTACAGGCGACTTGATTCTTTACCAACGTGGTACGACTGACGATAGCGGAGCGATGTCGGTCGGGCCCGGCAATGCAGAACCACTAACCGTCCACTTCATCGGCGTTGAAGTGGCCCAGCCGATCGCGGGAGTTGGTGGGGATGTGGTTGTCTTCAAGCATGATCCTTACGAGTTCAATGACTCGCGTACATTGGCAACCCATCTTGGCGCTGGCGATTCGATCAATGTTGACCCAGTGATCAATCCAGGTGTGGATCCGAACTTTGGATTACCAGCGGATGAAGATTGGTATCGCGTTGTCGCTGAGACAACGGGCGTGCTGGACTTCCAAGTTTATTTCCGACAAGTTGGACCGGTCGCAAGTGGTCGGCCAGGGTTACCGAACAGCGGTAACTTAGATATTTCAGTGACGGATGCCGCTGGAAATGTGATTGCAGGGTTCGGTGTGAATGACGCGAATGATGACGAGCGCGTGCGCATCCCTGCAGTCGCTGGGCAAACTTATTACCTTCGAGTCTTCGCTAACGGTGCGGCGATCAACGCTTACAACATTACCGTTGATAACTATGCGCCGCCGACTCCGCAGAATCTTGAGTTGCTAGACAATCCGGCTGGAGATGTGCCGGCAGCGAACAGTGATACTGGACGCAGTCAGTTTGATAACGTGACACGCGACAACACGCCGACACTGGTGTTCCGATTGGATGATGCGATCTTCTTGAATGACTTGCCAGGTAATAATGCGGCTGGTTCGCCGCCTGATGAAGTGATTCCGATTCCGTTCCAAGCTGCTGCGGGTACGGCAGGTTATCGCGTGGCGATCTTTGATGAAGGTAGTTCGCCTGCGCCAGGCACTCAGACCGGAACGGCACCGCAAACGCCACTCGGTTTTGCAACGTTCGTTTCACCTGGAGTGTACCAGTTCACAACTCCGGTGCTGAACGATGGTTCGCACTTCCTGACGGCGCGAGTTCAGATGGTCGATCCGGCTGTGGCTCAGCAGACCGGTTTCGGAGATCGCAGCGCGGCACTTGAAATCGTTGTCGACACAGTAGTTCCTGCGGCGTTCTTTGGACTGATTGATCTGGCAGATATCAGTGAAGGGATGAGTGCGAGCAATGATTCGGGAGTTACGGGCGATCCAGCAACGTTTGTTGAACGCGTGACGAATGATACGCGGCCGACGTTCTTTGGTAACGCCGAGGCGAATGCAATCGTACGAGTATTCGCAGAGACGAACGGTGTTGCTGGATTGCAGTCGAGTGGGGCTGCTCCGGATCTCTTCTTAGGATTGACGGTTGCATCAGCGCTAGATGGAGCTAATCAATTCCCTGGAGGTATGTGGAGCTTTACGACACCGCTGGACTTGAACAACCCGGATCTGGGGTTTGCTCATGATGGTCCGCGCTCGATCTATATGACTGCGGAAGATTTGGCAGGTAATGTGACTGCGGATGCTACGGCGGATCTGCTGAACATCATGTTGGATACTGCCGGTGCGCAGATTACTAATGTCGAGATCACCGGATCGCCGCTTTACAATCTGTTTGGTCTGAAGCCTGACAACTCGGTTGAAGGGCCAACGCCGCGAGTTGATAGTTTGACGATTCGCATTCAAGACTTGCCGGCGCGCAGCGATGTGGATCCGAATTTCTTGTATGCAGCTATTCAGCAAGCGGTGGCTGAGACGCCAGGAAACTTTGTGCTTCGCGGCGATCACAGCGGAATTATTGCGATCGAGTCGATTACATTTATTGGTGACCCGGTTGTCAATGGAGCGATTGCAGCGGGTTCGATCGTGATCGATTTCTTCGAGCCGCTGCCTGACGATCGCTTTACGTTGACGATCAAGGAGAACGTCGTCGATCCGGTTGGCAACAAACTGGATGGCGAGAGCAATGCCTCGCAGCCGAATGGTGGACCGGCGTTTCCGTCGGGCGATGGGCAACCGGGTGGCGACTTCGTGGCTCGGTTCACTGTCGATAGCCGGCCTGAGATTGGTTCGATCAGTGAAGGGCTGATTTACGTCGACATCAACGGCAACATGGTTTGGGATCCTGAGGGGCAAGATAACGATGCAACCAATCGCGACTTTACGTTCCAGTTTGGTCAGTTGGTTGATGCGCACTTCTCCGGTAACTTCGCGCCGACTGGTGCGGTAGCGGCCAGCGGTTACGACAAGCTGGGTGCGTATGGCAAGTTCGCAGGCAAGTACAGTTTCATCCTGGACACCAATGATGACGGCGTAGGTGACTTCACTTCGCTGATGCCGGCTGCGTACCAAGTTAACGGCATCCCTGTGGCAGGCGATTTCAATCCTGTGCATCCAGGTGACGAGATTGGATTGTTTGATGGCCAGTACTGGTATCTCGATTTGAACGGCAACAATCAGATCGATTTAGGTGAACGGTTGTCATCGAACTTCAATGGATTGCCGGTGGTTGGTGACTTCAATGGTGACGGCAACGATGATCTCGCAGTTTTTGTGAACGATACGAATCGGTTTATCTTCGACACGAATCGCGATGGTAACTCGGACTTCACATGGAACGTTTCGGATCAGCTCGGGCGCTTCGGCGGCTTGAGCGGCTTCACGGATCGGCCGGTTGCAGGCGATTGGAACTTGGACGGCATCGACGACATCGGTTTGTGGGCCAAGGATCGTCAGGGCACATTGCCACGCAATTCGGGCGAGTATTTCTTCTGGGTTTCGGATCGAGTGAATGCGAATCCGGCGAATGTGTTCGATTCATTCAGTCCAGCGCCGCTCGGCAATGATCTATCGGCTCAGTTCGGTGATGAGTTGGCGTTGCCGGTGTTCGGGAACTTTGATCCACCGGTAGCGGCAAGCAACGACGAAACGAATCCGTTGCATCGCACTGCTGCTCCGCTGGACATCAACGGCGATGGCGTGATCAGTCCGGTGGACGCGTTGCTGGTGATTAACGTACTGAACAACTTCAGTAACTTGCCGACCAACGATCCGGTTCGCGCTTACTTTACGATTGGCCAAGTCAAAGCGGATTCAAGCGGTGATCGCACGGTGAGTCCGCTCGATGCGTTGCTAGTTGTGAATGTGTTGAATCGGCGTGCGGGCGGCGGTGAAGGAGAGAGTGCGAGTGAGTCTCGCAGTTCGTTGCGGTACGAAGCGGCAGCGGATGATTTCTTCGCGCAGTTCGGGGACGATTCGGAGATTGAGAGTTTGCGGAAGAAACGACGCTAAGCAAATTCTCGGTTGGACGCAGCCCCGTTGGGGCAGAAACGGGAGGCGATGACCCAGGGTAGCTCGCTAACGCTCGCAACCCTGGGCTGTAGGACGCGGCCCCGTTGGGGCGCTTTCAACCCAATGATCAGCAGGCAACAGTTAGAAGCGGAGTTCGGTGCGGAAGGTGAGGCCGCTGAACGTTAGGTTGTCATCGAGGTTCAGCATTTGGGCTGTGCGAACCGATTCGATGTAGTCGCGAGTGGTGACGGCGTTGAACCAAGTGCTGAAGAGGTAGCCGGTAGTAACTCGCAGGCGTCCGCCTTTGCTTTGCCAACCGAAACCGAGTTCGGTGTCAAGGACAGGAGTGACGCGGTAGTCTTCGTAGTGCGTGGCGATAACTCCGCCACCGAACTGATTGGTTTGACGATAGTCGGCTTGCCAGTCACCGGCCAGCAGACTGCCGATGGCTTTACCGTATACCAAGAAACCGGAGTGCGAACTGTGACGTTCGCCGTCGAACCCGCCGAGGATCCCGAAGCCATTGAAGTCGATGTCTGTTCTTACATTGGTCAAACCGGTGGCGACCGACATGGTTTGATCGACCGACAAGCCTTGTTCGAGATTGCCGTAACGCAGGCCAGCGTTCCAATTGATCGCGCCGCAATCGTTCGAACGATAGACTCGACGGATCATGGCATCGGCAAATTGGAAACTGGCTGATTGATCGACAGTTGCAGTGAGGCTAGCCGCGCCGGTCGTATCAACGCTTGGGTGACCAACGCGAGAGTTGATAACGTTATTGCCCGTTGCGTCGAGCGTACTGAAAGTGGAGCCGTCCCAGCGCGTGTAGCTGCCGATGAGGCTGCCGCAGGTTGAGTGTGCGACTGCGAAGCCGACGCGGAAGCCAACGTGTTCGTCGATGTTGCTGATCCCCAGCGGTCCTGTTGGCGAGGCAGTTGCGACGGGACCGGTTTGTTCGTTTGCGTAAATCAAATCGGAGTTGCCGGGGCTGAGGTAAAGCAACTCGCCGAAGCCGCCCGACCGATGCGCCCACTTTGGAATGCAGCACTCGGTAACGCAAGCGGCCACTGCATCGCAAGCTGTGTCGCAGGCAGGTTGGCTGTAGCTGACCGGTTGAACCTCATCGAAGGTTTCTTCGAAGACGGTTGGAATATCGATAGCGTCTACCGAATCGTCTTGATAGCTTTCAGGCTCGTCGGGTTGAGACTGATAGCTGCCCGCGTTCAGAATTGGGGCGAAATGTTCTTCTTGAGCGGGCAGAGTTGTCGCAAAGCTGACGCCAGCGACAGCGAAAAGGTTTTTAACTGACGATTTCCATCGAAATCCGCCCATGATGGTGCTCCAGCGAAGAATCGGTTGGCTTGTTTCCCGAGTGCCTCGGACCGCATATCCGCCAGATCCCAATCGCACTCCGTGTTCAGCACATTCTTCGGATTGAGCGCGATCGATTTTGGCGAAATAATCCGCACAACCCGATAATCTGCCTAAACTACCAGGTGGCAAGCTATGCGGGTGGAGATCAGAAGGTGCACAGCAGTTGCTGGCTAGCGGGTCCATTCGTCGGTGCGGAAGGGGGAGGCGGGTAGTCCGGCTTTGTTATACAGATTGCAGAACGGGTAATTATCCCAGGCGTAGCGGACAGCGATGGGGTTCGGAACATCGGGATTGGAGACGATGACTTCGTTGCCTTCGATCCGAGCCGTGGCTGGCTTCCAGCGTCTATCGCTACCGGCGATCGTAAAGCCCAGCAGGTTTGTGCCTTGTTGTTCGAGACCTTTCTCGGCGTGCGTGAAGCGAACTGCGATTTCACTTCCGCGAACTTCGTGCCCGTCGGGCAGTGGACCTGAGGTTGCTGGAACCTCCTTTTCGTAGACTTTTCCCAGTGCCCAAAGTGAGAGACGGCGTCCAACTTCCTGTTTGTTCTTCGGGTGGATATCGTTTTTGTCACCGATATCGATGGCAATCGCCATCCCGGTGTTAGGGATGGCGAGCGATTTCAACATGGCTTCGCGAACGGTCGGCCAGTCTCTGCCTTTTGCGTCGTAGTTTGGCAACTGAACCCAAGCAACTGGGAAATCATAACCCCATCGACTGCGCCAATCTTTTACAAGTAAGGGCAATTGATGTTGGTAGAAGTCGGCCGACTGCGGGAAGCTGTTCGCTTCGCCTTGATACCAGAGCATTCCGCGGATTGCGAAAGGGACCAGCGGATGGATTTTTGCGTTGAACAATCCACCGAGGCCTCCATCGCGATCAATCTTCTCTTCAGTGGTTGAGGCTCTAGCGGTGGGTTTCTTTTGGTTTTGTTCTTTGCGAGCCGCTTGCAATGCGGCTTTGCGGGCAGCTTGCCGCGCGGCTTGCTGAGCTGCTTGGCGTGTCGGGCCGGCTGGCGCTAAACTGGGTTCATCGGTTTCCGGTTCGAGGTTGGTGGCGACTTCAGGAAGTTTATCAACCAGTGACAGGTACGGGCGAAGTGCGGGTTCGGCGCGCTGTGCTTTCGCGGAAACCCAGGACTCGATCGCTGTTCCGCCCGCCGAACTGTTGATTAGACCGACAGGGACATTCAGTTTCTGATGAATTTCGCGACCGAAGAAGTACAGCGTAGCTGAGAAAGCGCCGACGGAATCGGGAGCGCAAACGGACCATTTGCCATGGCATTCCGTCTGCGGTGTTGTGCTGCCGCTGGAGATCTCTCGAAACATGCGGATCTGAGGAAACTTGGCTGCGGCGATTTCGCGATCTGAATCCTTGGCGCCATTGACGGGCATCGCCATATTCGATTGGCCTGAGCCCAACCAGACTTCGCCAACGAGAACGTCTTGGATCTCGATCTTATTGGTGCCTTCGACTTTCATAACCGTCGAGGTGCCTGCGGTCAGCTCTTTCAACTTGACCATCCACTTGCCTTGAGCGTCCGCTTGCGTCGACACCGTTTGTCCAGCGACGGTCACGGAGACCTTTTCGTTTGCTGCGGCTGTTCCCCAGACCGGCACTTCTCTGTCGGCTTGCAGGACCATGTGATCGGAAAATATCGAAGGCAGTTTTACCTCTGCTAACAAGCAGTTGCTGGTCAAGCAGTTGCTGGTCAGGAAGCAGACCAAAAAACTGGCCAAAAAGCGGGAGATAGGAATGGTGGTTTTCATAATGAATCGACCCGAGATGGGGTTAAAGCTGGTGTGGCAGATCTTGCAATTGTAGCTGTCCAGCGAGCGGCGTGCAGATTCTGTTCGCGATGGCGCTAGAAATTCGAAGTCGGGTGGATGGATGGCCAGCAATCGGCTCGCAATAAATGCGATCAAACTTTTTCTGCGACGAGAACGACGGATCAACGTACCTTGCATGCGTATTAGGGAACTTAATCTTGCGCAAGTGGCAGTTGCGTTAATGGTGACTTTGTGAGGTTTTGCGCAAGGCCATTGCGGCAGTAGCTATAACTCTCGTACATTTAGGAACTATAAAAACGAGAGCAAAAACCTTGTCCGAATTTCTACCAATTTTCATTTACCTGCTTGCGATTCTTGGCTTTGCTGCGTTCAGCTTGGTCGCCCCCCATGTCGTCGCGCCGCGCAAGCGTAATGCTATCAAAGACATGCCTTATGAGTCGGGTATGGATCCGACTGGGGATGCTCGTCGGCCCTTGGATGTGCGATTCTATTTAATTGCGATCCTGTTCTTGGTGTTTGACGTAGAGCTATTGTTAATTTATCCCTATGCCGTCGCTTTCAACGCGCAAGACGGTCTTGGGCGGGAATATCGTCCGGTGGTTTTTGGCATTCTGATGCTGTTGTTTGCAACCGTTGGGCTGGCTTACATTTATGCGCGTAAGAAGGGGATTTTTGGATGGCGGGACCAGCGGTAAATCCGACCAAAGATGGTTTCTTTTTTACGCAGCTTGACGCAGCCGCTAACTGGGCTCGGGCGAATAGTTTGTGGCCGATGCCGTTCGCGACAGCTTGCTGCGGAATTGAGTTGATGAGCACCGCGGCGAGCAAGCATGACTTGTCGCGCTTTGGCAGCGAGGTGATGCGATTTACGCCACGGCAATGCGATTTGATGATAGTGGCGGGTCGTGTGGTGATGAAGATGTTGCCGGTATTGCAACGCATTTGGTTGCAGATGCCTGAGCCTAAGTGGTGCATTTCGATGGGTGCGTGTGCTTGTACGGGCGGTGTGTTTGACACGTACGCCGTTGTGCAAGGTGTGGATCGTTTCATTCCGGTTGATGTTTACATTCCGGGATGTCCACCGCGACCTGAGCAAGTGATCAAAGCCATTTTGGACATGCAAGAGCAGATCAAGAAAACGGGGACTGTGTGGGCTAGTGAATTCGCGGCGAGATCCGTTCCAACTGGGCCGGCGAGATTCGATGGCGATGAAGTTTATCGCATTTCGAATTCGGTTCCGCTGGAGACGAAAGAGATGACTTATTCGCCGAAGCACTGAGTTGTAGCACTGAGTTTGAAGTCATTAATGGCCGAGAGTTCGAAGTAATTGATGGCCGAATCGCTTGGTTGTACCGACTCGAGATTTTGGATCGAGATGCTTGGTTGAGTTCGCCGAGGCGTGGTAGGTCGCGGCCGGTGTCAGCGGGTTATGGACTGAAGTGTTTGCATTGGAAATTGCGGAGTCTTATCAGGGCTTATGCAATCGGGGTTCGGCATTGGGGAGTTGATTCTTGACTGCTAATACATCGCGCAATTTGGATGACCTCTTCGCTGCTTGGGGAGTTGCCTGTCATGAGTTTCGGCAGCAATCGCAGGTGACTGTGCCTGCTGGGATGTTCCTGAAAGCGATGACGCAGTTGCGCGACGAAGCCGGTTTCGACATGTTGTCAGATGTGACAGCGTCGGACTTATTGGAGTACGGCGGCGAAGATCGATATCGGGTGGTTTATCAGTTGATTAACACGACGACTGGCAAGCGTTTGGAAGTGCGAGTGCATGTAAACGATCCCGAGCCGCGATTGCCATCGATGTATTCGCTTTGGAAGTCTGCGGATTGGTTGGAGCGAGAGACGTACGATATGTTCGGCATTGTTTTCGATGGTCACCCGAATCCAAAGCGATTGCTTTTGCCAGAAGAGTTTCAGTCGTTTCCGTTGCGAAAAGATTATCCGGTTCGTGGTCGTGGCGAGCGCCATAATTTTCCAGTTATTACGCGAGCGGAAAGTTAATCATGCCTTTGAACTTATTGGATCCTGAGTCGGATACCGAGTTTGCCAAGCGCGAAGGGTTGTGGACGCTGAACTTCGGGCCTCAGCATCCGGCGACGCATACGACGTTGCGATTGGTGTTGGAGTTGGATGGCGAAATGATCATCGACGCCGTCCCCGACATCGGCTACTTGCATAGTGGCTTCGAGAAACTGGGCGAAGTGTTGGACTTCAATCAGTACGTTACGATCGTGGATCGTATGAACTACATATCGCCGCTGGCCAACGAGATCGCTTGGCATCACGCGTGCGAAAAACTGTTGGGCATCGAACTGACTCCGCGTTGCAGTTACTTGCGCACGATGTTGGCCGAGCTGATGCGAATTCATGATCACTTGCTGTGTGTGGGTGCATGTATTTTGGATCTGGGCGGCGTGACGTCCATGTTCTATTGCTTGAACGAGCGCGAGCGAATTTTCGACATCTGTGAACGCGCTTCGGGTCAACGATTCCATACCAGCTTTACGCGTGTGGGCGGATTGCTGTATGACGTTTCCGACGAATGGTTGGCGATGGTCAAGGACTTTGCCAAGACGTTCCCGTCGACGCTGAAGGACCTCAATCGCATGGTGATGAAGAATCGAATCTTCATCGAGCGGACACAAGGCGTTGGGGTGTTAACGCGGGAAGATGCGATCAGTGGTGGAGCGACAGGTCCGGTGGCCAGGGCGAGTGGAGTTCCGCGTGATTTACGCCGCGACGAGCCCTACCTGGCTTACAACGACCTTGATTTTGATATAGTGTGCGCAACCGGTGGTGATTGCTTTGCGCGGTTCCAAGTTCGGATGCTGGAGATCGTCGAAAGTTTGAAGATCATCGAGCAGTGTCTGGAGCGAATGCCCAAGGGACCGATCTTCGCTGAAGGAAGTGGCAAAGAGGCTTTGCCAGACAAGCGTGAGGTCTACACGAGCATCGAGGGCTTGATTCATCACTTCGAAGCGATCATGCCGAATCGGCAGATGCAGCCGCCGCGCGAGAGTCTATACGCGAGCACTGAATCGCCGAACGGAGAGTTGGGATTTTATATTGTCTCCGACGGAACGCTGCGAGCTTATCGAGCTCACACGCGAAGTCCGTCGCTTGTACACTTTGCGTTGTTTCCACAGTTAATTCGCGGTTGCTTATTGAGTGACATCGTGGCTGTGTTGGGGAGTTTGAACATCATCGCTGCAGAGCTGGACCGATGAGCGGATTATCTGAAGAAGCTAAACAAAAGATACGTGATTTGTTGCCGCGCTATCCGAGCAAACAAGCGCTGACATTGCCAGCGCTGCACATCGCGCAAGAGGAGGCTCGTTGTGTGTCGCGTCAAGCGGTGCACGATATCGCTGACCTTCTCGAGTTGGCACCCTCGCAGATCCATGACACGTTGTCGTTTTATGGATTCTTCAAAGACGAGAAACATCCGTTGGGTGACAATCGCATTTGGGTTTGTCGTTCGTTGGCGTGCATGTTGCGCGGCGGCGACGAATTGCTGGCAGAGGTTTGTGAGCGGCTGCATGTTGCGCCTGGTCAGACAACGGCGGATGGCAAAGCGACGATCGAACTGGCTGAGTGTTTGGGAGCGTGCGACGGAGCGCCTTGTATTTTGGTTAATGACAAATTGCAATTGCGCATGACTGCCGACGCGGTGGTTTCACTGGCGGAGGGTCGAGCATGAGTTTCGAACCGGTTTTGTTGCGTCGCAGAGGTAAGCCGAACAGTCAGTCGCTTGAGTCTTATCGCGCTGACGGCGGTTACACGGCTCTGAAAAAAGCTTTGGCGATGGAAGCGCCCAAAGTTATTGAAGCGGTCCAGAAATCGGGTTTGCGAGGTCGCGGCGGCGCGGGCTTTAGCACTGGTTTAAAGTGGACGTTTCTACCCAAGGATGTGCAAGGTCCAATCTACTTGTGCATCAATGGTGACGAGAGCGAACCAGGCACTTTCAACAATCGCGTATTGTTGGAAGACGATCCGCATCAAGTTCTTGAAGGGATCGTCATTTCCGGTTACGCAACGAAGTCAACAACTGCTTATTTGTATCTTCGATACGAGTATGGTGATTGTTATCGAACTTGCGAAAAAGCGATCGAAGAGATGTATGCCAACAATCTGCTTGGCAAGAATATTTTGGGTTCCGATTACAGCCTGGATATCTACCTTCATCGCGGTGCGTGCGCCTACATTTGTGGTGAAGAAACGGGCCTGATTGAAAGTCTCGAAGGCAAACGAGCTTGGCCGCGGATCAAGCCGCCGTTTCCTGCGATCGAAGGCGCGTTCCGCCGTCCAACGGTTGTAAACAACATCGAAACGATGGCTTGTGTAACTCAGATTCTCGACCGCGGTCCTGAGTGGTTCCAGTCGATTGGAATCGCTTCGGAGCATCCCAAGGATCCGGGCAGTTACGGGCCAAAGTTGTATTGCATCAGTGGCCATGTGAACAATCCAGGATTGGTCGAGTTGCCGCTTGGTGTTACGGCGCGTGAGTTGATCGACAAGCATGCGGGCGGAGTTTGGAAAGGTCGCAAAGCGAAGGCGGTCGTTCCGGGCGGCATCAGTATGGGTTTCTTGTCAGCAGATGAACTCGACACGAAACTCGATTTCGCAGGCCCTGGAAAAGCGGGTTGCTTGGGGCTAGGCACTGCTGCGGTGATTGTGATCGATGATCAGACCAGTATGGTCGACGTGCTGTACAACACTTGTCGATTCTTCGCGCATGAATCGTGTGGTCAGTGTACTCCGTGCCGCGAGGGAACCGCTTGGTCCGCGAAGATTCTGGCTCGCATCCGAGCCGGGCAAGGTACTTTGAAAGACCTCGATACCCTGACCGACATTTCCAATTCGATCGGCATCATGCCCGGTACAACGATCTGTGGTTTGGCTGACGGGGCTGCGTGGCCGATCAAGAACGCGTTGAAAAAATTCAGACCGGAATTCGAAGAGTACATCACCAGCGGACGGCGCAGCCAATCGTTCGAGGTTGTTGGAAGTCATTAAGCCATTGCGGAGCGTAGCCACGTGTCAACAGTTTTTATCAATGACATCGAGATCGAAGTTGGGCCAAAGGAGAATTTGGTTCAGGCTGCCGAACGCGCTGGAGTCGAGATTCCACATTACTGTTGGCACCATGACCTGAGTGTTGTAGCTAGTTGCCGGATGTGTTTGGTCGAAGTCGGCGAGAAGAAGCCTGACGGCACGATAGCGATGATCCCCAAGCTGGTTCCAGCTTGCCAAACACCTGCAAAGCCGAACACTGTTGTTCTTACCAACTCTGAGAAGGTGAAGAAGGCGCAGGCGCAGACGCTCGAGTTTCTGTTGCTGAATCATCCGCTCGATTGTTCGATCTGTGACCAAGCGGGCGAATGCTACTTGCAAGATTACACTTACAAGTTTGGCAATGCCGAAAGTCGACTGAATGAGCCGAAGGTGCAGCGCGTCGACAAGTATCACATTGGTGAACAGATCGCTTTGTTTACTGATCGCTGTGTGATGTGTACGCGTTGTGTACGTTTCACTCGAGAGATCAGCGGTACGGCTGAGTTGCAGGTCACCAATCGTGGCAGCGTAGAAGAGATCGATATTTTTCCGGGCGAACCGTGTAACAACAAACTAGCCGGAAATGTGGTCGACCTGTGCCCGGTCGGCGCGCTGTGTAGTAAGGATTTCTTGTATAAGAAACGCGTTTGGTGGCTGAAGACGCAAGACAGCGTTTGCCAAGATTGCAGCACGGGATGCAGCATTCATGTAGATCAAGAAGACAACCGACTTTATCGCCTGCGACCTCGCGAAAATCCGCAAGCGCAAGGTTCCTTCATGTGCGATGAAGGTCGATTCGGTTGGAAGTATATTCAGAGCGAGGCGCGGTTGACGGCTCCTCGCATCGGCAAAGCACTGGCTGCTGTCGGCCAGCATGCTGAGTTGTCGAGTGCAGACGCTCATGTGGGAAATGGTCAGTTTGAAAACGGTCATGTGAGCGCCAGTGAAATTGGCCATGGTCGCGTTGGTTCGGGCAGTTCGTCAGGTCGACGACATATCCATGATCCCGGTGCTGTCAACGAGTTTGCGAAGGTCGATCCATGGCCTCAGGTGTTGAGTGAAACTCGTCAAGCGATTAAGTCGGCTGTCGATGCAGGTGCGGACCGTTTCGCGGTGGTGCTCTCGCCGATGATGTTCTGCGAAGAAGCATATCTGTTAGCCAAGTACATTAAATCGATTAGCAAGAAAGTTACGTTGGCGCTGGGGCCTGTACCGATCGTTGGTGAAGATGATCAGTATCCCAAAGGTCCGAAAGGTGAACCGCCTGCGGAGGGCAAAGTCAAGTTTACGATTCGCGCTGAGAAGTGCCCGAATCGGCTGGGCGTTGAAGCGGTGCTAGAGCACTTCCAAGGAGAAGTGATTGGCTTTGACGAGTTGGCAGGCAGGTTGAGCGCGAAACGGATCGACGGGCTGTACCTTGTGGGTGGCTATCAAGGGACTTGGATCGACGAATCTAAGTTGTCGATGTTTGATGCGCTTTCGACTTTGATTGTGCAAGACTTTTTGAGTTCTCCGCTGACCGATATGGCGACGATCGTGTTAGCCTCAGCGACTTTTGCAGAACGACATGGCACGGTTGTGAATCATGCTGGGTTGGCTCAAGAGGTTCACCCAGTGATTCGTGGAGCGACTGATGTTCGTCCTGATGGACGTCTGTTATTTGATTTGGCGCAGCGACAAGGTTTGTACAGCGCGCCGGCAATTCGTAAAGAGATGGCTAAAGAGATCCCGGCGTTTGCGGCTTTCGATGGCGAGATTGGTGCATTGGGAATCCAGCTGTTCAATATTGTTGAAGGGAAGCGTGCATAACTATGCTTGCGCAATTTAGCTGGGACGAAATTTGGCCGCTGGCCGTTGCGATAGGCATCGTGATGGCTGTGATTCCTGGGCTCGGACTGTACATGACGTTCATCGAGCGCAAAGCGGCGGCTTACATTCAGGATCGGATCGGTCCGAACCGTGTTGGTCCGCTGGGATTGTTGCAAGCGGTTGCTGATGCGATCAAGATTTTCTTGAAAGAGCAGGTGGTTCCGAACCACGTCTTCAAGTCGGTGTACTTCGTTGCCCCGATTCTCGGTTTGATTTGCGCCATGCTCGGTGCGGCGGTGGTGCCTTTCGGACCGACGGTCCCGAATTCAACCAGCGGTTTTCGGGCGATTATCGCTCCCAATGTTGATATCGGGTTACTGTTTTTGCTGGCGGTTTCGAGTTTGTCAGCGTATGGCATCGTGCTTGGCGGTTGGGCATCTAATAACAAGTACAGCATGTTCGGCGCGCTCCGAAGTTGCGCTCAATTTATCAGTTATGAAATTCCGCTTGGGTTGTCGTTGCTGGGCGTCATTATGATTTCCGGTAGCTTGAACATTGAACAAATGGTTGCAGCGCAAGGCGAAGGAATTCTGGGTTGGAATATTTGGTGGCAACCGTTGGCGGCGCTGATGTTCTTCACCGCTGCGTTGGCTGAGACGAATCGTTTGCCGTTCGATTTGCCGGAGTGCGAGCAAGAGTTGGTTGGCGGTTTTCATACAGAGTACGGCGGAATCAAGTTTTCGCTGTTCTTCTTGGCTGAGTATACGCACTTGACAACAGTTAGTTTTTTGACGGCGCTGCTGTTCTTGGGCGGATGGAATTTCCCAGGTTTGACTGGGCCGATTGATGCGACGGTGATCGGGTATCTACTGAGATGGTTGGTGTTGGTGTTGAAAGTTGCTTTGGTGACGGCGGTCATTATTCAATTGCGCTGGACGCTGCCCCGTTTTCGATTTGACCAACTGATGGGCTTGGCGTGGAGTGGAATGATTCCGCTGGCGCTAATGAATTTCATGGGCGTTGTAACTGTAATGTCCTTTGAGTTGTCGAAATGGTGGTTGGTTCCGTACTCGTTAGGGCTGTTGTTGCTGGCAGGTTGGTGGACCGCGCGCACAACAACCGACGTTGTGTCTCGGCGCGGAGCACTGCGAACATCGACGACTGTCCCGACTGCAGCTAACTGAATTGCACACTGAGAGAGCTTTCAGGTAAGAATAACGATGACTAAAGACAAGACAGTTAAGTGGGCTGAGCCGCCGAAGATTGGCATTGCTGAGGCGCTGTATATTCCAGCGATTCTCGATGGTGTCGCGGTGACTGTGAAGCACATGCTCAGTGGTAAGCCGATCACGCGGCAATACCCTGAAGTCGAACCTGACATCCCACAGAATTATCGAGGCGTGCATCGACTGAATCGGGATGACAAAGGTCGTGTGAAGTGCGTTGCTTGCTTCTTATGCGAAACCGCTTGTCCGGCGCACTGCATTACGATCAAGGCGACTGGCACTGACAAAGATGATCCGAATTGGAATGATCGCGATAAGTATCCAGCGTCGTTTGAAATCGATGAGCTGCGATGCATTTATTGCGGCATGTGTGAAGAAGCTTGTCCGGTCGATGCGATTGAGCTGACGACGATTTATGACCTGACTGGGCTGTCTCGCGAAGAGATGATTTTTGATAAAGAGAAGTTGCTGAGCGTTTACGACGAAACGGTTGCCAAGGGGAAAGATCCGGTGCGCACGAAACGCGGCGTGTTGGGACCGGCTTCGGAGCCGATGATTGCGAATCAAAAGCCAAGCGTTCCGTCGGCGAAGGGTGGAGTCAAATAATGTTGGAACTGTGGCTGGCATATGGATTCTGTTCGATTGCAGTGGTTTTAGCTGTATCGTTTGTGCTCATTAAGCATCCAGTGCATGCTGCGCTCAGTTTCGCGTGCGTGGTGCTGGCAGCGGCTGGTGTCTACCTGTTGCAAGACGCGGCTTTCGTTGCGGCATCGACGGTCGTTGTTTATGCAGGTGCGACGATCATTATCTTTATGTTCGTACTGATGTTCGCCCAGCAAACGAATTTGCTTGACTACGACACGCAGAAGCAGAATCCGATTGCGGCTGCTGTGGTTGCGATTGCACTTGCTGCGACTGTAATCGCGGTTGCTTTGAAGGAGTTTCCGAAGTTGGAAACGCAACTGGCGAAGAAGGCGGCGGTGGTTGCTATTGCCGATGCAGCAGTTGCCGATGGAGCAACTGCCAGCAGTACCACTCCAGGCGATGTTGTTGCGACGAGTGGCGAACCGGCTGCGGAGGCTGTGAAGTCGGCTGAATCGGAACCCGTTGCAGCGCTTGGTGGTTCGGAGCCAAACGCATTGGCTTTGAATGATTCGGCTGCGGGGGAAGCGAAAAGTGACGCTGAGACTGTGGCTGAGCCGACTCTGGAACAGGATCGATTTACGGTCGCTAAGCTGGGCGTAGCATTTTACACTCGCTACCTGTTGGCAATTGAAATCGCTGGTACGCTGTTGCTCGTGGCGACGATTGGTGCGGTGGTGATCGCGCAGCGTGTACCTCAGGCGGATGCGAAGGAAACAACGAAACTATGATTCATCCCGCGCTGTTAATCGGTCCCTGTCTAGTTGCCGTTGGAATGTTTGGTTTTCTAACGCGACGCAACTTGATTTTGATGTTCCTGTCGCTTGAGTTGATGTTGGCTGGGGTCAGTCTCAATTTCGTTGTGTTTGGGCAGATGCATGGCGATTTTGGTGGGCAGGTTTTTGCGATATTAATTTTGGTGGTCGCAGCGTGCGAAGCGGCGCTGGCGTTAAGTGTGATCGTGGCGCTCGTGCGGTTGCGCGGGACGCTCGATAGTAAATCGTGGAGCGAGCTGCGCGAGTTTCAGTTCGACGATCAGTCGGGCTCGGGGCGTGGAGCAGAGCAGAGAATTCCCGAGTTGGCTGGGCGTGCGGCTGAAGATCATGCGCATCCTGAGGGCTACGAGGACTTGCCGAAGCTCACGCCGGCGGGACTTGATCCACAGACGCGACCTATCGATTCTGATTTCAAATTACCAGACTTGGCCGGAAGAGCCTAAGCGGTTGGGTTAGCAAGACAAGAGTGAATATGGATTACTACATCGCTTGGTTGATTCCGCTTGGGCCGTTGGTCGCGGCGGTTATTGGAAGCGTGATCGCTTACTTGAATCCGCGCGCCAGTTTCGCGCATGTGATCACTTGGATTGGATTGACTGTTTCCGCGTGTGCATCGCTTTACTGTGTACTTCGTATCGATGCGGTAAATGGAGTGATTGCGGGCGGTTACAACTGGCTCGACTTTGCGAACATGCGAGTTCCGATATCCTTGCAACTGGATGCAACCAGTTTGGTGCAGATATGTGTGGTGACGGTCGTCGGTACGCTGGTTTCGTACTATTCGGCGGGTTACATGCACGGCGACAAAGCCTACGCAAGATTCTTCGCGATTTTCAGCGCGTTCGTGTTCTGCATGACCATGCTAGTGCTCGCTGACAATTTGTTGGTGCTGTACATGTTCTGGGAAGGCGTGGGTCTGTGCAGTTATTTGATGATTGGTTTTTGGTTCGAGCGACCTTCGGCGGCAAAGGCTGCGTTGAAAGCGTTTGTGATCAATCGGTTGGCCGACACTGGATTCTTGTTGGGCATTCTGCTGTTGTGGGTTGGAGTTGGTCAGGTCACGCCTGACGCGGGCGTCATCACTCGCTTGGAATACAAAGTGATTTTTGATGCGTTGCCGTCTCTGGCTGCGTCGAATCCCGATCTGCTTTTCGGAGTTGCCGCTATGTTGCTGCTGGGAGCGATCGGCAAGTCGGCTCAGTTCCCGCTTCACATCTGGTTGCCCGACGCGATGGAGGGTCCAACTCCTGTTAGTGCTTTGATCCATGCGGCGACGATGGTCACGGCTGGAGTGTATTTGATGTGTCGCATGTCACCGCTGTTGGTCCTGGCGCCTGGAGTGTTGGTGTTCGCGGGTTGGTTGGGAGCGATCACGGCGATACTCGCGGCATCGATCGCGTTGTTCCAGGATGATTTGAAACGGGTATTAGCTTACTCAACGGTGAGTCAGCTTGGATACATGTTCATGGCGATCAGTTGCGGCGCGGTAGCGGATTTGATGCCGCTGGCTGTGGCAGCGGCGCTGTTCCATGTGGCAACGCATGCGTTTTTCAAGGCTCTGTTGTTTTTGTCGGCGGGCAATGTGATGCACGCGATGGGCGATGTGATCAACATGCGTCAGTTCAGCGGTCTGAAAGGTGTATTGCCTAAGACTCACATACTTTTCTTGATTGGCGGCGCTGCTTTGGCTGGACTTCCGTTGCTTTCAGGTTTCTGGAGTAAAGACGGAATTCTTGGTTTGCTTGTCGATGCGCAGCATGACTCACCTTATGCGACTTCGTTTCAGGCCTTCTTCGTGGTTGGTTTGGTCACCGCAGGTTTAACGGCGGTGTACACCAGTCGAGCTTACTATCACACATTTCAAGGCAAACCTGTTTTTCCGAAAGAAGCGGGCGATCATCCTCACGAAGCGACTACTCCGATGTTGATTCCGCTGGCTGTGTTGGCAGTTGGCAGTTTGATTTTAGGAGCCGCGATTGGTCCGACTGGAATCTTAGGCAAGTACCTGCATGAGATCCACTATTTGGTTGTGGCTGAGCATGCAGAGCATCATGTATGGGTGATGGTGTCGAGCGCAGTAGTGGCTGTCGTTGGCGTGGTAATCGGTTGTTTGTCGGCGGCTCAAGCGTGGACCTTCCGTTCGGCTGGTGAAGTTGGACGCAGTTTTTCATCGGCGGGCAAGAGTCGTTTCTTTATGGACGAGATGTTAGCAGCGGTTGTTGTACGGCCTGCCGAGTTCGTTGCAGCTCGATTGAGTGAATTAGATTTTCAAGGTGTTGACGGATTGTGGCGGAGTATTGTGGCGCTGCCGCAGAAGGCTGGTTGGGCATTCAGCTTTATGCAGCGCGGGCAGTTGGGTGGCTATTCGCTGTTGATGGCGATTGGCCTCGTTGCGTACCTCTTGCTGCTTTCGTTTGGCGGATAGGACAAGATCGATGTTGATGTTGGCGTTGATTGGGATTCCATTGATCGGAGGCGCGGTGCTGTTGGCTATGCGCGCCAGCGGAATGGCTGATAGTGTTCGTGAGTCGCTCGCGATTTTACTCGCCGTGGTCGCATTGGTAATCGGTTGCCTTTGCACGTATCAGGTTAGTCAAAAGACGGTCGAGAATGCGGCAAGCGTTGCGCCGCGAATCGAATATGCACCCGCTTGGTTTCATGTGAACTTGCCCGCTGCCTTGGCAACGAACGTTGACGGTTGGCAACTGAGTATCGGGCTCGATGGTATCGGGGCTGCGATGGTCCTGTTGACTTTGATCGTCACGGTCGCCGTTTTGATAATCGCTCGAAGCACTGTTGAAAGTAATCGCGGTGACTATGCGTCTTGGATTTTGATTGCGAGTGGCGGGTTGCTGTTAGTGTTTTCTTCGATGGACTTGTTGCTGTTCTACATCGGATTCGAAATCACTTTGATTCCGCTGTTTGCGATGATTGCAGGCTGGGGCAACGCGGATGGCCCAGCCGCTGCAAAGCGATTTACTTTGTACACGTTGGTGGGCAGTATACCGATGGTGCTTGGACTGTTCGGCATAAGCAGTCTGTACAGTGGCGAGAGCGGTTGGACCGTGCATATGCCCACGTTAGCGACTCAGGCTGCAGCGATGACGTTGTCGACTGAGCAGACGAACCTGCAATTGTGGGTCTTCTTGTTGTTGGTTCTCGGCTTAGGCATTAAGACAGCGATCATTCCGCTGCACACTTGGTTGCCAGGTACCTACGCCGCGGCGCATCCGACGACGACCGCGTTCCTTGCAGCGGTAGTTTTGAAGATGGGCCTATTCGGTTTCGTGCGGTTAGTTCTACCATTTACGGTTCAAGCGTGCGAAACGTTGGGGCCGGGAATCTTCGGTTGGCTCGGCGCGATTGCGATCGTAGCTGGGGCTCTGATCGCTTTGGCGCAGAAAGATCTAAGTTTGATGTTCGCGTACAGCAGTTTGTCGCACGTGGGCTTTATCACGATCGGGTTGTTTTCGCTGAGCCGCGAAGGGATTGGCGGAGCGACGTTGCAGATGTTCAATCATGGTATCACGACGGTGGCCATGTTCTTGTTACTGGCTTGCATGTTGCTGCGACGCCCAAACCTGCGAATCGATGAAGAAGCGAGCGGAATGTTGACTCAGTTTCCACGACTTGGTTTCTTTACTGTGTTCTTCATTACTGCGGCAGCTGGAATGCCGGGGTTGAACAACTTTGTCGGAGAGTTGCTAACCTTATCCGGAATGATGGCTCAGCGATCGGTGATCGCCAGCGTAGCGGTATTGGGTGTCGTGCTCGGTGCGTGGTACTCGTTTCGGATGTTGCAGTATGTGCTCTTCGGTACAGCCGAGAAGAGTCGTTCGAAGAATCGATCGTCCAGTAGCCCGGGCGCTGTTACTACGGATCTACCGCTAGAACACAAAGCTGTATTCGCTTCTCTGGCGGCGATTTGTTTGTTCATAGGCGTAATGCCAAACATGGCTCTCGGATTATTCAAGTCAGATGTAAACGTTATCGCAAACGCGTTTGGAAGAGCTTCGTCGACGGTGGATTCGGCGCAGTTGTTGGATTCTGGTTTGAAAACACTCACCATGGCCGCGAATGAAGTTCCCGCAAACAGTCCAGCGGAGATGTCGATTCGAATGGAAGTAGAAGAATGAACCCGTCGGAAATTTTAGAACAGATTCGAATCGTCTTCCCAGCTAATATTTTGTTGTTGGCTGGTGTGCTCGTGTTGACGCTGGGGCTTTTCAACCAGTTAGTACCGCTGCGTGGTTTGTTTGGTGGCGTGACGCTCGTCAGCTTGCTCTTGGCTGGTGCCTCGCTGTATTACGTTGTGCCTGCCGACGCTCCGCCGCTTTCGTTGTTCGAGTGCGATCGTTTGTTCATCACGGCTAGTTGGCTGACGTTGCTCGGTGGCGGTTTAGTGATTTTGATCGGTTGGGATTATGTTCCAGGGCGGCATGTTTCTGAGTACTACAGTTGCGTGTTGTTCATGTTGTCGGGATTGATGTATACAGCGGCGGCTGTTGATCTAACGTCGCTCTTCTTGGGCTTGGAGTTGATCAGTATTCCGACAACGGTTTTGTTGGGTGTGGTAAGTTCCAAGAACGCCGGACGCGAAGCGACTTTGAAGTATTTCACGTTGAGTGCATTTGCGTCAGCGATATTTTTGTTTGGATGCTCGTACTTGTACGGGGCTGCTGGTAGCACTTCGCTTGAGGCGATCCTATCCAATGAAAACAATTTAGGTTTGACTCGCATCGGGTTGGCGATTGCCGTTTGCAGTTTGTTCTTTCGATTGACGGCGGTTCCATTCCACTTCTATGCTCCCGACGTTTTCGCTGGGGCTAGTTTGGCGGTTGTTGGCGGTTTATCGTTCTTGCCTAAGCTGGCAGGCATTGTTGGCATCTACAAGCTGATGGTTGGGTCGACGCCAAACTTTGAAGCCGCACTCGCAGTGGTGCCGTTGCTGCTGGTTGGTGCAGTGGTAACGATGACTTTGGGCAACTGCGCGGCGCTGCGACAGACTTCAATACGACGCGTGCTGGCTTACTCCGGTGTCGCACACAGCGGTTACTTGATGGTTGGGTTGGCTTGCACGGTAATCTTGGCACAAGGTGCAGCAATCTTGACTGATTACTTGGCTGCTTATGCGGTGATGACTTTGGCGCTGTTCGCGGTACTGACAGCCATCGAACATCCGCAGTCAGCCAACGATGACGATAGTTTGAAACTGTTCAATGGTTTGTATCAACGCAGTCCGCTCTTGGCGATTGCTGCCACGATTGCATTGCTGAGCCAGATTGGGTTGCCGCCGACAGCGGGTTTTTGGGCCAAGCTGCAAGTGTTTGCGTCCGCCATCGGCGCGAATCGAGTTGATTTCCAAGTGGTCGCATTCATCATGGCGATCAATGCGGCGATTGGCGCGGTAGTTTACTTGTCGTTGGTCTCGCGGATGTTCACAGTGCCAGATGCGAACCCCGCCGCGATTCGTCCAGCAGGAACGGCACCCGCGTTGGCCTGCCTGGGTTGCTCGCTGCTGACCATTCTGTGGTTCTTCTTCCCGTGAGCTCTAGCTAGTGCCACCCAATTCCAACAACGCTTACGTTAACTGTTGACAAAGCACTATGGCGGGCCGGCGGTTAATTCAGAAGCGACACAGTGCGTTTCTGCTGTGCGCTCTGGTACGCTGTGTCGACCATTCGCTGACCAAGCCGACTGAGCTCTAGTGACAATGGGCCTTTAATCGGTCGTTGATTCTGAAGGCAATGAACAAAGTACTGCACCGGATTTTGGTTCGGTGCATCGATTTGATCTGCCGGGACGGATATACCACCTGGGTTTTGGCGATCTTGGATGAGTAGCGTGCTTTCATAATCGTAGGAACTGATTGTTCCTTGCGTACCGACTAGCACAAATCCGCATTTGGGTTGGGGTTGATGTACCCACGGATCCGTGAAGGTGCCCCAGCGTGTTTCGAATTTACTGATGCCGAATGCGTAACGAGCGATTGTTATGGAGTGTTCATCGACTTCTAGTCCCGTTGGTTCATCGTAGACCGAGGTGACTTCGATAGGTTCGCGGCCGTTCAAGAACCAAGAGCCGAGCGTGACGCCGTAACCGAGATAGTCGAGCAGTGAGCCACCACCACGCTCGCGGCTATAAAACCAACTGCTGGGTTTCTCACGTGCAACCACTTCCGCGGTTATTTCGAGCTTGCCAGCAGTGTGCCACAACGGACCGCGATTGCCGTTGTAGTAGTGAACCTCGATCACTTCACCGATTCTGCCTTCATCGATCAAGCGCTTAGCCGTGCGATGGCTGGGCACCCAAACCAATGGCCAGTTAACGGCGAGCGGCACGTGGTAGCGCTGACTGGCTGCGATAATCCGATCTGCGTCCGCCAGCGAGGCCGCTAGCGGTTTCTCGAGCAGCAATGGGAGGCCGAGCGGAGCCAAGCGTTCGACCCAGAGTGCATGGTCGCCGGTCGATGGGCAGAGGATGATTAGATCCGGACGAGTAGATTCAATGCACGTTTGCCAGTCTTCGAACAGTTGATTGTCGACAAGCCCCAAATCGGCCTGAGCAGCGAGCATCCGGTCTCGCTGTTGATCGCAAATTCCGACAACTTCGCAATCGGGATGCGACTGGGCCATCCGCAGGTTGTCGCCCATGTGCATGTGTTCGAACGAGATTCCGACAACTCGCAATTTCATCGCTTCCTTGCCATTATCGAATCGATTGGTCAATTGCCTTCTGCGGACGGCTTGGCAGCATTATTGCCCGCAGCACCTTCTGCCCCAGCCGCATTTCCGCCAGCGGCGTTGTCGCCAGAATTGTCGCCAGCAGCGTTGTCATCTGGAGCGTCGCCTTCCGGTTGGTTGGGAGCTTCTTTCAGATCATCTTTTTCGACTTGATATTTTGGATACTGAGCGGCCAGTGCAGGGACTTCGCGAACAAGATCCATGATGTTCTCAATCGGTTTCTTGGATTGAGCGAGTAGCGAATTCATCGTGGTGATTTTGAAAGAATCGTTGACTCGCGTTTGCAAGGATTCAACGGATTTCAGCAGATCGCTGGCTGGTTCCGAGATGGCAGCGGGTAGACCCAGGTCGATTAGGCCTTTGGCGTTCGCTGAAACCGGACGTCCACCTTTGAGCTGTTTTGCGTCGAGCGCGACGTGAACTGTTTGCAGAATTTGATTGACGTACCGGCGAGTCATCCGCACTTCCCAAGGCTGGGTCTCAAGTGGTTTGGGCTTAGGACCGTTTCCGCCCATTCCCATCCCCATTCCGCTACCGCTGCCCATGCCCATCCCGCCGTCACCCATGCCCATGCTTCCCATGCCCTCACCACCCATTCCCATGCCGCCGTCGCCCATTCCCATTTCACCCATTCCGTCGCCCATTCCCATGCTGCCCATTCCTCGGCCACCCATATCGCCCATGCCCATGCTTCCGCCAGCCATAGCGCCGGACTTCATGCTGAGAGTGTCTTCTTCACGTTCGTACCACATGACGAGTTGCTGTTCGAGCAACTGGGCGAGACCGATGAAATACTGGGTCTTTTTCTCGTCAGTGAGTTTGCTGGTGTCGACGCGAGGCAAGTAGTCGGCTGCGGCTAAACGCACACTTGGCAGCTCCTTGTCATTCAGTAGGCGGGCGACAGCTGGATTGACTGCGTGCGCGGCGCCCAGGGAGGTAAGCACATCGAAGCTACGTCGCACCATCCATGCATGGCCCTTTACGTCGAGCGACGACTTAGGTTCCGAGGAAACGATCACGGTCATCGCTTTTGCTAGTCCATCAGCGTAAGCAGGTGTGAGTTTCGTAAAGCGTGCATGGCGATTCAGACCAAACAAAGCGATCGCGCGCATCTGCAAAGCTTGATTTTCATCCTTGGCGACATTGACCAGTGGCAGGAAGGTTTCCGAGTAAGGCAGGTTGGACTGAAGTTCCAATTCTGCGAGCGCGAGCATTGCGTTGACGCGCGCGTGTGGATGGTAGTTACCGGCGGCGATCACCTTGGCGATAACGATGACTTGGTCTGCGGCGACCTTTTTGGCGGCCTCAACACTTCCGTTGCGAATGTTGTTTAAGAGCATGGTGCGGATGGCTGCGTAATTCGCCGCATCGGCGGGATTTGTTAGCCGCGAGAATTCGTTTTGCACGTAGCGCTTAATCGGAGCGGGGTCGACGCCTTCTTTGCCCTTCAACATGCTCGTAACACGCGTGGACTCACCGGGCGCCATTTTCGCTGGCGGAACGGTCTGAAATTGTTCTTGGCTGTGCACAAAGCCAAGTGAACCAATTTGCAAGGCGATTGTGATGACTACGACCAAAGCGTTTTTCAGAGTGAACATTGTCACTGCTCCATGTGCGCACGGGGCACGGTAAAAACGGTAAGAAGGTGATTCGTACGTTGAGACAAGTTGCAAACGGTGGCACAAGCGAGTTGCCGGAACATTTCTGAAGAGCGCTCGTTTCCGGCTCGCCCAGACTTTCTCACGCAGTTCATTGCTTGGTTGCGAAAAGTGAACTCGTGAATTCCCCAATCCATAGGGTATCCGGTAGGGTGCCTCAGTGTCAACTTTTTAGCGGGTTTTTGAGCCAACTCAGCCGTTTTCAACCCAGTAATCGCTGCAACTCGAACCCTGGACATGGTGAATGTCCGGCGATGGAAAGACGCCTGGAAGATCCTCGGCGTACCAGGCATCGAGAACTTGGTCCCAATCGGCCCGCGTTCGTACATGCGTGAACTGCGGCCGAACTTCGAGATGGCGCGGGTGGCTGGCCGCGTACTTAATGCCGAATTTACGCAGCAAGGGGCCGGTACGCGTGGCTCCATAAAGTTCTTCAGCCAGATCCCAGTGGCGTTCCAAAACTTGCCGCTGTTCGAACACGCTCGGCGGATTCGGCATCGGTTTTCCAGCCGCAAGCTGCTGGCACTGCGAAAAAATCCAGGGGTTTCCAATGGCTCCGCGAGCGACTGTAACACCATCAACGCCCGTTTCCGTCATCATTCGCAGGCAGTCGCGAGGCGTAAACAGGTCGCCGCTTCCAAGAATCGTGCAGCCCGGAAACTCACGCTTTAGATTCTTCAGAAACTCCCAGCGACTCGGGCCGTTGTAACGCTGCACAACGGTGCGACCGTGGACGGTTATGGCTGCCACTCCTGCCGCGAACGCTCCTTCAAAAATCGAATAAAAGTTGTCGCGGCTTTCGTCCGAGTCGTCCAGACCTCGCCGCATTTTGACAGTGACAGGAACTTCTGGCGGAACGATGTCTCTAGTTCTCCGGACGATTTCCAATGCGGTCTCAGGTTGACTGAGGTGAAAGCCGCCCCGACAACGACCGAGCACCTTTTTAACAGGGCACCCGAAATTGATGTCGATGACGGCGAAACCCGCTTCGACCAGACGTTTTGCGCCGAGCGAAAATTGCTCCGGTTCCGCTCCCATCAACTGGCCCGCAACCGGTTGTTCCGCTGCCGAGTTATACAGGTAGTGGCGATTCTTGGCGCGGTCTTTCATGGCCACCAGGAACTGATCCAACATGACTTCGCAAAGCGAATAGCTGGCGCCGTGCTCGCGAGCTAGCATTCGCATCGGCCAGTCGCTGTAGCCGCTGAGCGCTGCCTGCACGACAGGAAAGCCGATATCGAGATTTCCGATTCGCAGGCGCGGAAGCTGTTTCGGTTCGGTCGCCAGCAGAGTATTCGTAAAAGTCATCGTATTCGGCTCAAGTTACGCTAATCGAATTTCGATCAAAGAGATACGAGATTGCCTCGCTCCACACCATCCTACCTGGGAGGACCAGCATGTCCCACCTCAAAAACCCACCTGCCTTCAAGTCCTTTCGCCTCTCGCAAATTGCCGTTTCTATGGCTTTGCTCGCCGCAGTCCTCGTTACCAGCGGCTGCGCCATGGTGCAGATTCCAAGTTATCGTCTCGAAGAGTGTGCGGCCGAGGAGTATTCCACGGCGCCCACAATTTTGCCGCCCTTGCCCATGCCGGGGTGGTTAGCGCGATGGAAAGCCGATAAGGATCTCCCGAAACCACCGGAATCGCCGAGGTTCCATCCGTTGCCGACGCGGCCCATGTTCCAGCCGCAGCCAATGCCGGAGAATTTCGCACGGAACCCGGTAGACGCCGCCTGCTACGGCCAGCTTCCGCCAGCCGAATCATGGAACGGGGGCCAACCGATTGTTGTTGCACAAACGCCAACTCTTGCGATAAGTCGTTAAATGGACGAAGTGCGCGGCTTGTCAGAAATCGCGCGCGGCATTAGTTTCAAGAACTTATCTGCTCGCTTCCGAGCCGAAATTTCGCGAAATAATGCCAAGACAAGCTGCAATCAATGATCGCTCAAGATAAGGCAACGCAACTTCCCGATGAGCAGCGGATCGTGATGACCGCCGTCGGACTGACCAGCCCCAACGGAAACAACCTCGAAGCGTACCGCCTGAGTTTGCTCGAAGGTCGCTCGGGCGTGCAGCGTTATGAAATTCGCTACGTGGGCAAAACACTCGCTGGCGTCTGCGATTTTCCAGCTACCCAATACCAGTCCAAGAAGGACGTTCGTCGCGGCACGCGCGCTGGCAGCGTCGGCATCTGGGCAGCCAACGAAGCGATCGCGCGCAGCGGGCTCGATTGGGCCAATGTCGACAAGTCGCGCGTCGGTATCTACATCGGCGTGACCGAACATGGAAACGTCGAAACCGAAAACGAGATCTATCAGATCAAAGGCTTTGATTACGACACGCAGTACTGGTCCCATCATCACAACCCGCGAACCGTCGCTAACAATCCGGCCGGCGAAGTTGCGTTGAACCTCGGAGTCACTGGACCACACTACACGATCGGAGCGGCGTGCGCAGCGGGCAACGCCGGCATCATTCAAGGCGTGCAGATGCTGCGACTGGGCGACTGCGACTTGGCGATTGCAGGCGGAGTGTCCGAGAGCATCCATACGTTCGGGATCTTTGCTAGTTTCAAAAGCCAAGGCGCGCTGGCGACCAATGACGACCCAACCAAAGCATCGCGGCCGTTTGATCGTGATCGCAATGGCATCGTTGTATCCGAAGGCGCATGCTTGTATGTGCTCGAACGACTGAGCGACGCCAAGAAGCGCGGAGCTGAGATTCTGGCTGAGATCGTCTCCTATGCGATTAACACCGATGCTACCGACTTTGTATTGCCGAATCCGGAACGCCAAGCCGAGTGTGTTGAGTTGGCGCTGAAGCGAGCTGGCCTTGCGGCGGACGCCATCGATATCGTTAGCACGCATGCGACTGGCACCAGCAGCGGTGATTCGCAGGAGTGTTTGGCGCTGCGGCGCGCGTTCGACGGCTGCGACAATACTTACTTCAATAACACCAAGAGCTTTATCGGTCACACGATGGGTGCCGCCGGGGCGCTTGAGCTGGCCGGTAACTTACCGAGCTTCAAAGACAACGTTGTGCACGCGACAATCAACCTCGACAACCTGGATCCAGACTGTGCAATCAAGGGCATCGTCGCTAACGAGCCGCGTAAAGTTGACCGCGTAAGGTACATCTTGAACAACTCGTTCGGCATGCTTGGCATCAACTCCGTGTTGATCGTTCGCCCTTTTGCCTAACGCGCCGTTTTAAGCATTGATGTGAAGTCGCGCTACTTCGGTTCTTGCTCCTTCTTTTGAAGAAATGGAATCGGTCTCAGCTCGACTTGTTTGATCGATTGCAGATAGTCGAGAGTCGATTTCGCTTCGTCGCCGCCGACTTGAGCGTGAAAGTGCAGACTGAAGCCGTGCGGACCCTTGGCCTCGATCAAGTTTGGTTGCAACGTCAAGAAGGACTTCACAGCGTCCAATTGGCCCAGCATGGCCGCACAGAAAAGATCGATCCGAGCGCCGCGCGCCAGCAGGAACTCGACAATATCGCGCCTGCCCATGTGAGATGCGCCGCCTAGCCCCGTTTCCCAATCACCCGCTCCCCAATCGACCGAAGCGTTGATCAAACCCGGTTCGCGATCAAGAAGCATCTTGACTTTGTCCAAATCCGAGTGCGCGAAGATCACGAAATCTTGGGCAAGCGTTCGGTTAATCTGCGGCTTCTTCCACGACGGCTTAAAACCGGGTGCTTCGTAATCGCGCTCGAATGGTGATTCAACAGGCCCGCTCTGCGAATCCGCTTTGTTTTCATCTTGTGCAGCAATCAAGTTTGCGCTCGCTCCCATAGCAACTCCGCCAGCGATGGCTCCAAAGACTCGACGAGAAACGGGACTCATAACACGGCCCTCGAAATACGCGTTAGTTGACTAAATCAGCAAACGATCCATGATATCGCATCTGGCTACAGCATCTGTCAGACCGAATGCATTTCTCAGCGATCTGTACCCGTGCGGTTCAACTTTGCGAATTTACGCAGGTTGAAGAACCACGCTTCGCGAAAGATAATGCATCACTCCCCAAATCTCCTTCCCGATCCACGAAAGGCTCCCAATGCGACTTTCCCGCTTCAGTTTGTTTGCTCTCGCGATCTTCGCAGTCTCAACGCCCGTCTCAGCTCAAGAGTATTTGAACGGTATCAAGTGGCCCAAGCCTGAAATCATCAAGCCAGGTGAAACCGATTCGCAGCCGCCCTCAGATGCGATCGTTTTATTCGATGGCAAGGACCTTTCCGCATGGGAGAATAGTGATCGCTGGAAAGTCGAAGACGGCACGATGGTCTGCGGCAAGGGAGTTGTAACGACCAAGCAAAAATTCGGCGACTGCCAAGTTCACATCGAGTGGTCTGCGCCGACGCCTCCGAAAGGATCCAGCCAAGGCCGCGGCAACAGCGGTGTATTCCTCATGGGCATCTACGAGATGCAGGTTCTCGATTCCTTTGACAACGAAACTTATTTCGATGGTCAAGCTGGAGCGATCTACAAGCAGACACCACCCATGGTCAATGCGATGCGCGCGCCTGGTCAATGGAACACTTACGACATCATCTGGACATGCCCACGCTTCGAGGAAGACGGTTCGCTCAAGTCACCCGCCTATATCACCGCTTTGCACAACGGCGCCGTGGTGCTCAATCACTTCGAGTTGAAAGGTGATACACCTTACAATCGTCCACCACAGTATAAGAAACATGGCGAAACCGGTCCGATCAGTCTGCAAGATCACGGCAACCCAGTTCGCTTCCGCAATATTTGGGTCCGCGAGATCAAGCCGATTGTTGGTGAACAAGTGCGTGATCCATTCATTCGCAACGGCGATAAAGAAACACCGATCACTAAATAGTTTTGGTGATCGGGGTTAGTTAACTGTGCCGTCACTTGATAAATTCTGCTAACGAGCGATCGTAGAATCGATACGTTTTCGCTCGTCGGACGCCACCGCGTTCTAAACTAGAACGCGAAAGATGATTCGACTCGAGCACCCAACTAAACTCGCCGTTCTCGATGCCCATCTTCAAAATGTCCGGCAACATCCGTTCGAGCGCGAGCAATCCGAATCCCCAACGCTGAAATTCGGGTAGCACGTTGGTACTCATCAAGCGCACTCGCTTCAGCTTGCGCTTACTCAACAGCAACTGAATGAACCCGAATGGAAACAACCGTCCTTTGATCTTCTTAATGACCGGGTTGTAGTCGAGCAAACCGAGGCCTGCGCCGATCGGCTTGCCATCGACTTCGATAATGGTCGTTAATTCCGGGAGCAACAGGTGACGAAGCCCAGCCGCTAGATGGCGAACTTCAGCGGGCGATAGCGGCACGAAACCCCAGGTGTCGATCAGCGATTGATTGTAGATGTTGAGAAACAAGTTCACTTCTTCAGTGAATCGTTTCGGATTGAACCGTCTTACTTTCACATTGAATCGACGCTTCACTTCGGAAACAACAAACGCTAGTTTCGGATCGAGATTCGCTATCTGCGAAACCACACCTTCGTACGCGTAGCAATCCTCGCACTTCTCGAATCCGCAACCCTTTATCAACTGGTCGTAGTACGGCGGATTGTAAGTCATCATAAAAGTTGGCGGAGTGTCGAAGCCATCAACCAGCATCGCAACTTCGTAATTCAAACTAGGATTGCACGGCCCGCGAGCATCGGTCATTCCCTGCGCAACCAAGTGCTTGCACGCCGCGTCAACCAACACCTTCGCCGCCTGCTGGTCGTCGATGCATTCAAAGAATCCAAAGAACCCACGTTTCTCTTTGAAGCGTTCGTTGTGACCGTGGTTGACGATCGCAGAGATGCGTCCGACGACTAAACCATCTTTGCGAACTAGGAAGTTCTCGATGGTCGCGTTGTCGTAAAACGGATGCTTGGCGAACCCAACCAACTCCTTGATGCTCTGAAGGAGTGGCGGAACCCAGTTGGGATCGTCTTTGTAAATGCGCCACGCAAGGTTGAGAAACTCAGCTTGATCTTTGCGACCGCTGACGCGCGAAACGTGGTAACTGGCTGTCATCCGTGAATCAATTCTTGATAAGTAATGATGCGCGATCTCCAGTGGGGTTTTCCGCTTGGATTTCCCAGCGGATTCCGAAACATAGCGTCCGCAGCTAACTGATCCGCGGACGCTTTGTAAACGGAATTCGCGAATTTGTCACTATGAGGCCTTCTTCAGCGACAGCATATATTCCACCACATCAACTAAGTCTTGCGTGCTGAGCACTTCGATCAAGTTATCTGGCATCAACGATTTCTCTTGCTTTTTCAGCTGCTCAATTTCGACTCGGGGCATGGCGCGTTCAATCCCCTGAGCATCTTTAAGAGTGACTTTGTCATCGGTTTGACTGACCATCAATCCCACCACAATCTGTCCAGAATCCAGCAACGCAGAGTAACTTTCAAAGTTGTGGCTAATGCCCGCTGATGGATCGAGCACCGAAACAAACATCGCTTCACGCGTTAACTTACTACCGATTTCCGTTAGATCGGGCCCGACATTTTTGCCTTGTCCCTTTACTTGATGGCAGTTCGCGCAAGTGCCAGAAGCTCTGAAGACCTTCTCGCCGCTAACCGCGTCGCCTTTCCGAGTCAGCAATTCAGCAAGTGGCGGAATCGCATCCTGACCGCGCGACTTCAAAACCGGAAACAGCTCGCTGGCCGCCTTGCGGATCTCTTCTTTGCGATTAGTGCGGAGTGCAGATCCAGCAACGAAACGAACCTCGCTAGGAAGTTTGCCCGCGCGAGCCGCGTCGAGCAAGACTTGAGCGCCCGCATCAGTTCTCGCAAGTCCCTTCGCGGCGGACATGCGTGCTTCCGGCGGTGCTTTCGATTCATTCAATAGAGTCGTCATCAACTTCACGGTACCGCGACCATTGCATAACGAAAGAACTTCAGCCGCCTTCAGCGCGACCTCCACATTCTCCGACATGAGCAGGGCCTTCAGTTCGTCGCCGTTGTCGCTGGCCAGTAATGCTTCAAAAGCACCAACGCTGGTCGAATCCACTTCGCCCGACATACCCAAGTCCAGCAGTCGCGCGGCGGAGTCCTTCGTGGTAACCTGCTTCAGTATTCGCAGCCGCTCAGCTCGGTCTTGAGTGCGTTCCAAAACTCGCTCAACCACGCCAGCCAATTCTGGGCGATCCGCAAGTTTTTGTTCAGGCAATTTCATCATCGCTTCGAGCAGCAGTCGATCTCGGCGGATCGATTCCGCTTCGTTCTTCGATGCCGGAGCTGCGACAAGTGAGGTGAGTGCCGCGGTGCGGTCGGCAGCTGAGTGGAAATCGAATCCACGCAACAGACGCGGCACTTCCGACTCCGGCAAACTGTAATCAGCCAACAGCTTCGCCATTTCCGTCGCCGCTTCCGGAGCACGACTGCGCCAGATAATGTCGCGCTTGGCGGCCACCGAAGCAGCTTGACCGGACTTCATGTACTCGCTCAAACAATCCGACCAACGCAACTCAGCACCGATACCGAGCGCTTCCAAATACCAACGATCCTTACCATCATGTTGCAAAGCCAATTCAGTCCAGATCTTTGGCATCGCAGTCGACTTGTCGAATCGCAGAGCCACCGCCAATTCACGCCGCACTTGCGGTGATGAATCACGTGCAAGCACTGATGAATATTTTTCGACAGGAATATTCAGTTGTCGGGCCAAGCGGATACCCATCATGCGAACATTCGCGTCACGATCCGCAATCGCCATTCGCTGAGCCTCGTCACCATGGCCAGGCAATTTGCCCAGCGCCCACAACGCTCGCGCTCGCAAGCGTGGATTCTCATTCGCAGCCAGTTGCTTCAGCGGCGCGACCGCATCCACACCGAATTTTTGTATCGCTTCCCATGCCATGTAACGCACTGACAAACATGGATTCTGCAACGCAGCTACAGCTCCGGCAGGCGTTGCGAAATCAAACTTTGGCACAACGTACTTATTGCCCGGCGGTGCTAAACGGAACAGCCGACCGCGCTCCATGTCTTGCATGTTGTGGCCGCCGACGCCCGGATCGTACCAGTCGGTAACGAACACGCTGCCATCGGGCGCCACGCACACGTCGGCTGGACGGAACCAGCGATCCTGCTCGCCAACCAACATGTTCACGATCTCAGCTTTGTAACCAGCTCCATCGTTCGTAGTTGGATAAGCGCGAACGACATTGGGACCGGCATCGCAGTGCAAGACTTGATTGCGATAAACTTCCGGCAACAAATCGCCTTCATAAACAGTGATGCCTGTTGGCGAACCAGCTCCGGTAATCAACATCGTTGGCACGACACCTGGATCATTCAGATGCCAGTGCTGCAGCGGAATTTCAGCTTCCATGTTCGTACGAGGAACGCGCCAGCCTGCACCGGTCATCTGATCCACGTACCCGTAGTTACCAAACTCCATAACGAAGTTGATACGCGTTGCGCGGTTGCCATCATCGTCGTTGTCCGATTGCCACAACGCACCAAACGAATCGACGGTCACTTCATAGTTGTTGCGGAAGTTGTAACCCAACACTTCGAATTCAGAGCCATCCATATTGCAGCGGAAGGGCATGCCGTTGGTGTAAGGCTTGCCGTTGTCGCGAACTTCGTTACCCGCCTTATCGACCACGATATTGCCCGCCGCATCGTGTACGGTGTGGCCAGTGTTACCAAAGTTCCAGTACAGTTTTCCATCGGGACCAAACAAAAACGAATGTGCAGAGTGGTCGTGTTGAGGATCACCGGTCTTCGTGAAGAACAATTCCTTGCGATCAGGTTTATCATCGCCATCGTCGTCGGTAAAAATCCAAACGTTCGGCGATGCGGAAACGATCACTCGATTCCCAAGCACACAGATTCCCATCGCGGAATCGATTTCGCGACCTTGATAATAAACCTTTGACTGGTCTGCTTTACCATCGTGATCGGTGTCTTCCAAAATCAAGATGCGATCACCCTCAGGACGCTCGCCGTTGTGCCGTCGATAATTGACGACTTCACAAACCCATAAACGTCCGCGATGGTCAATGTCGAGGTTTGTAAGTGAAAGCAGGTCCGGTTCCGACGCAGTCAGCGTCGCAGCAAGTCCCGGTGCAACGGTCAAGCCATCGATGGCTAATTCGGGGTCGTGCGCGTTTGTCCCCGTCGCATCACCTTCACCAGTTGGCGGTGCGTCCGCGTAAATTTGAAATCGAACCGAGGTAACTTCGCCACCATTTTGATCGGTGCCACCATTGTCCAGCGCACCGATGGCCTTGAACTTCGTCACACCCTCAGGAACATCAAAACCGATCACTGAATTCGCGTGAGCACCGATGCCTTTGTCGAACGTTTTTCCGTTTACACGCAACGGTTGCCCTTGAGCATTCTTGTTCTTCTGCACGCTTCCCCACTGGCTCGTCGCCGTCGTCCAGTTCAGCGTAGTCATGTCAACTTGCTTGTCTTTGCCTACCAAGGTTGGGCTCAGCCAATCCGCCCAGTCGCACGCAAAGTTTCCATCGGCATCATTGACGACCAAGAAGATTTTCTTGGCACCTTGCAGGTCAACATCGATCTCAACTTTATGATCGGGCGTTTTGGTCGTGATGACAGCGCTATTGAATAGCAACTTGCCTTTCGCTGCGCCCGTCGCTTCTTTTGCACCTGAGCCATCGGCCGCCGCACCACTACTAGTCAACTTAAACTCCGCTTTCGTCTTTTCGGCATCGAACTTCGCTGGCGTCGGTTCATCTTGGCCTTCCTTCAAGACTTCAAAGGCGGGCTTCAAGACTGGCAAACCTGCGGTAGGAATTTCCGCTTTTGCTGTCCAGCAAATCGCGTTGCAAACCAGCTTGAGAATATCTTCGCGTCCCCAATTCCAATGATAGTGACCGCCAGTGAAGCCAAACGATCTGCCACCATCCGGACGATCGTAAGCCCAAGCCATATGCTGAGGAACTCGCTCAGCCACTTCTTTACGAACCGCTGGATTGCCGCTGTGCGGTCCATCGGGTCGCGTCATTGTGGACTCAGGTGGCACAGCACTCAGTAACGGTGTAACACCCTTCATGTCGGGTTGGAATCGCATATGAAAATACCATTCATCATTCGCCTCGAACGGCTTCACGCCTCGCGTCGCGGGGTGATCAGGCAGTTTTGTAAAGTTCGCGTCCCAGTGCGGGTTGACTGACCAATGCGTTTCGAAATAACCTCCCAACCACTTCAAGAACTCAAGGCCACCCTTGTCTTTCGGAACTTCGACGGCGTAGTGCAAGCATGAGAAGCCAACGCCTCGCGCGATGTGTTTTTCCAGAACATCTAGATGCGCCAGAGCGGGATGACCGCCGCCGCCGTCGGCATACATCACGATCGCGTCGGCGCCCTCAAGCACTTTCTCGTCCTCAGGCCAACCACCTGCATAAACTTCGCACTTAATATTTGGTGCTGCGCGCTGAATCGCGTCCGCAATGAGTCGCGAGCCAGCCAGATGCTCGTGCGAACCAAACCCGTGACTGGGCCGTCCAGCCAAGAAAACGATGCGTCGGTCCTGAGCGGTTGCCACCAAAGCGGTACTAAGTAAGCACGCAATCGCGCATACCATTTGCGTCAGCGTTTTCATGCGGATCGATCCTTGCGGGGAGGAGAGGAGGTGAGTGAATCACTGTTCGCGGGAGCCCTATTCTAACCACCCGCTAACAGAAAATCACCCGCATCCGCATGCTTACTCGCTGCGGCCGCCACTCGAATTGTCAGCAACGACTAGGTTCAGTCCGGACCGAAGTAGAACACAGTTAGAGCTCAGCACTGGGCTGCGGCACTTCGTAGCGGCCATCGGCACCAGGTTGGACTGGAGCCGTGTCGTGCAAAGTTTGCAAAGCACTCACATCCGCCAGCGAAGTTGCATCGCTCGAGCATTGTGACCAAGTCACTTCGCGGCCTGTGTAAGTCGCCATGCGACCCATGATCGCCGTCAGGGTGCTCGCCGCCGCGTAATGCCCTTCGGCCGGAATCACTCCTGATCGTAAAGCCGCAAACAGATTTTCAAGTTCGCTCGCATGCCCGCGCCGCATCGAATCGGCTTGCCAAATCAACTGATTATCGAGATCAAAAATCTTGCCCGCAGCGATGTCCGACCAACCTTCGGATCCATGCGCGAACTCGCCGACCGCATTCCAGCAGTTTGGCATCTGCCGACACATACTCAGCAATCTCACGCCGCTGCGATACGTAAATTCAACTGCGTGATGATCGTAAACTTCGCCAAAATTAGCTCCTGTTCGCACTTGCCGACCGCCCATGCCCTGAGCTCGTTCGGGGTGCGCGTCTAGCAACCAATTGATGACGTCCAGGTTGTGCACATGTTGCTCAACGATGTGATCGCCCGACAGCCAGTTAAAGTAGTTCCAGTTGCGAAGTTGATATTCGAGCTCCGTTTGCGGTTTCGAGCGAGGTCGCGACCAGCTCGCGCCTTGATTCCAATACGCTCTGCAAAAGTTAATTCGCCCGATCGCACCGTCTTGCAACTTTGTGATCGTAGCTTGATAAGCCGGCTCATGACGGCGCTGCAAGCCAACCGCCACAGCCACTTTCTGTTTCGCCGCCGCTTCGCAACTCACCAAAAACTGACGCACGCCTACGGCATCAATGGCCACCGGTTTCTCTGCGAACACATGCTTCCCAGACGCCACTGCAGCCACCACGTGCAACGGCCGAAATCCCGGCGGCGCCGCGAGGATAACCAAGTCTGCGTCGCTTTCCATTACTTTGCGATAAGACTCCAGGCCCACGTAGCGGCGTTGTGAGTCCACTTCAACGCGATCGCGATTCGGACAGCTTCGCAGCGCACGCATCGCCTGCTGAAGCCGATCTTCGAAAACGTCGGCGACCGCTATCAATCGAACTTCGCCATGCAGCGGATTTAAGGCTTGGATGGCGAGTGCCGTGCCACGAACGCCACAACCGACGAGAGCCACGCGAATGGGTCGATCACTGCTCGATGCCGTCAACGATTTCGCAGGCAGCGATCCAGGAATCGCACCACCAGCCAACAACATCGACGAACCTTTGATAAAGTCGCGCCGGCTGGCAGAGGCTACTTCATCATTCTTTTTTGCGACCGAATCAGTCATCGATACTCCCACTGGAAAATGGGTTCGCCGCGAAGGAAAGGGACGACGTGTGAAGTCGAATCGTGCGGCAGAGGGTACCACACTTTGGAAAAGTCATCGCTGTTGGCAAATCGTCTTCACACGTCGGCAAGTCAGGCGGGGAATGGCAGCTAGTTTTGTACTGAGCGAACGAGCCTATATCTTAAAACTCGGCCAACTGCGGTCTACGGCTACCATTCGAAGACCAAAGTCGGCTGCATGCGGGAAAGTACGTACGGGCTCAGTTCACCAACAGCAAGTCCCAGGATATCAGCTTATTTGCCAAACGCAATCCCTGATGGAGCTGTTTGTGCCGCTAATGACCTCGAACGACGCTCGGGCTGCCATTCTACCGGGTAAATAACTTCCATTACGGTTGTTTTTTCTCTTGGTGGAAATCTGGGAATCGCTAGAATGACTTTCGCCACCGCCCATTCGCTGGCGCTGGCGATTGAGTCTTTGATCTGCCTAAACTTTGACTCGGCCCCGACACCTTGATTCCACACACTTCCTTGATTCCACAGACTTGCTTGAATTCACATACTGACTGCAACTTGTCACCGCTTACCGCGCGCCAGGCAGCGAACACCATTTGCTAGCCGCAATCGGAAAAACCTATGTCGTCCAGTTTCAGTCGGGAACCTCTTACAGGTGTCATCCGCCAAGATGCGATCATTGTGGGCGCAGTCTGCCTGCCCGATGAAGAGTTGCAGGATTTCATCGAACAGTTCAATCACTGTTACGGTTCCATCGGAATGCGGATCGAAATCCCACCCGGCGCCGCACCGATCATTACCGGCCCAACGCATGTAGTGCCCGTCGGCGCCACCTTCCGCCAACCTCTGAAGCCGCCTAAGCCCTAATCTGAGATCGCCACAATGAACAAGCTCAAGTGGATCCTGCTCGCGATACTATTGCTACTTAGCTTGATCGTTATCTTTCAAAACATCGAATCGATCGAAGTCCGCGTACTCGCATGGAGTTTTCATCTCCCTCAAGCTGCTCTGCTTATCAGCACTCTAGCCATCGGTTATGGGATGGGATTACTTACGCCGACTCTGCGCAAAATGGTCTCATGGCGTTCTAAGCATAAGAAATCGCCCGCCGATTCGCACTCAGACTTGCCTAAGCCAGAGATCCCTGATCGTTCACTCTAAGTTCCCTCATCGCTATTCAGCGAAAGGGTCGTCGATGATGCGCGGCGCTGGCGGTAGCGCTGCAGGATCCGGCTCCGTCACAACGATCAAGCAATTCGGATTGATCGCTTGCAAGTACACGCCTTCAACCGCCTTGATTTCGCCCGTGTACCCCTTCAGCAGAAAGACCGGCGTTGTCTTCTCCAGCAACGTTTTCGCCTCCTTAGCCGTGACTTTGCTGCCATCCAGTCGATGGACTTTCAGAGTATCGAACGGCAACGCGGTCGGCTTTTTGCCCACGGGAACCGACACTTCACGTTCGATATCCTGCGACACCGGCACGGAGACTGTATATTCTTGGTCCACTTGCTTCTGTTTACCATCGACACCTGTAACTGTCACCTTGCGAGTTCGAATTTCTTGTTGAAATTTTGTGATCGTCACTGTTCTCTTTTCCATTCGCGTCTGTTCCATCAACGCAATGATCTGCGGACCTTTCGGGGCATCGTCATACTTAGCCAGCACCAAGTTCCCTAAATCGAAGGGTAAACCGCTGCTCAATCGCACAGGCATCGCGGGCGCCATGCGCATCATCGGGATCGCTTGGAACCCCTGGACTGCTTGCGGTGGCAATATCCGCGGAACAGGCTCCGCAGCTTGAATCGCTGCAGCGGGAGGTAGCTTCTCCGCTTCTATCACGTCTGACTTTTTTGCTTCTTGAGCGAAGCAGGTTCCGACGAGCAACACCACCTGCCAACTCATACCCAACCACAACGTCGCGCATCTCATAAAACTGACTCCCCGAAAGTGTAAACAGTTGAACTCCGTTTAACGCACCGCCTCACACTTCGAAGTCTCTCACAGTTTTATGTCGCGAGCAAGCAAATAAACACGCGTTATGGAACACAATGCATCGATGTAAAAAACGCCTCGTTTAACCGCGTGCCCAACGGGCCGCGTTTGCAGCAGCCCAAACGCGGAGCGTTGCCCACGTGGTTAAAGTACCGTTGTTTCGGCTGACCGCTCAGCAATCGCTTGTTCGAAACTTGAAACACGGATGGCATCAAAGCGAACTTTGGGGTTCTCGCGCTCGACGTGCTGCACATCCCATTCTGACTGAAGTAGAACAGCATAATGACCGTACTGATCCTTCACTAACTTCGCCGCATAAGGCAACTTCAACGTTCCCAACTGATCGGCGGTGACATTGATCCACCGCGCAAGCTTAAACGGTCGCAGACTCAACGTCGTCGGCGTGTTGTATTCGCTCTCCAATCGGAATCGCACCACATCAAACTGCAATTCACCAACCGCCGCCAAGATCATCTCGCGCCGAGTTGATCGCGCGTCATGAAAGACTTGAATCGCTCCCTCTTCTACCAACTGCGATAGTCCGCGGTCAAACTGCTTGCGCCGCGATGTATCCGGGCAATCCAGCACTGCGAAGAATTCAGGCGAAAACTGAGGAAGAGCTTCGTAATGAATCGGAGTTCCTTGGCATAACGTATCACCCAACTGAAACTCACCTGGGCAAATCACCCCGATGATGTCGCCCGGAAACGCCTCTTCCATCGTTTGACGATCCTGCCCAAAAATCCGCAGCGCCCGCGGTACTCGGATCTTCTTGCCACTGCGCGTGACCGTGACTTCCATGTCGCGTTCAAACCTTCCAGCACATACGCGCACAAACGCAACGCGATCGCGATGCCGCGGATCCAAGTTCGCTTGAATCTTAAAGATAAACCCAGCAAAGTCAGGGCGACTTGCCGGCACAGGACCAAGATTGCTCAGCCGATCTGCGGGCGGCGGACACAATCGCAAAAAGCCTCGCAGGAAATGTTCCACACCGAAGTTCGTGAGCGCGCTACCGAAGTAAACCGGAGTCTGCTCGCCACGCAAAAAACGTTCGTGCTCAAGCGTCGCACCCGCCATCTGCACCAATTCAATCTCTTCATGCACCGACTTAACAAGCGTCTCCGTGTTGAAAGAACGCATATGCGCGGTCGCTCCCGTTTGAACCGGCGCAATCGACGCGTGCTCCTCCGCGAACTCAGCCCAAGTCAACTTCGTCGATTGGATTCGCCGCGCACTATCGCGCTGCTGAAACAGATGCACTTGCTCGTCAAGCAGATCGACGAATCCGCAAAAGTCCGCTCCCGTACCAATCGGCCACGTTTGCGGAACTGCTTCGATTGAAAACTTGCGCTCGATGTCGTCAAGTACTTGCAGCGGTGATAGTCCAGTGCGATCGACTTTGTTAACGAACGTTAGCACCGGAATCTTGCGCAGCGCACACACGCGAAAAAGCTTCTCAGTTTGCGCTTCGACACCTTTCGCCAAATCGATGACCATCACCGCCGCGTCCGCAGCCATCAACGTGCGGTACGTATCTTCACTAAAGTCATGGTGACCGGGCGTGTCGAGCAGATTGACTTGGCAACCATCGAACTCAAACGTCAGCACAGTGGAACTGACCGAGATCCCACGCTGCTTCTCCAACTCCATCCAATCCGACGTCGCAGACTTCTGAGCCTTGCGGCCGCGCACTGCGCCGGCGATCTCAATCGAACCGCCAAAAAGCAACAGTTTTTCAGTCAGCGTTGTTTTGCCCGCATCTGGGTGAGAGATGATTGCGAATGTGCGACGTCGAAGTCGCTGACGTTCAATCGTTGGATCAATTGGTTGCATAGATCGGCGTTTGCCCAGTTGAGAGCGCAAGCGATGAAAGCGAGTACCTGTAAACGGCTAACTGCCAAATCATCGCTCGCCGAAGTGCCGTTGTGAAAGAAGTTCTGCCGCACAACGGTCTTCTGTTATATCTCACTCAACCACATCCGCCCAGGCTCAGCGGCAGCGGTTCTCAACGCGTCTTTACACTCACAACTCGGTCAAACTTTGTTGCCATTCCCCGTCATCGCCCAATCAAAAGGGTGGTTTTTAAAAACGAATCTTAACAGCAAGTTAATAACCTCTAAGTCACCTTTATCAGCAATTTGGGGAAGCAAAAAGCTCCTTCATGCATTTGGACAGCGGTTTGCCGGTTGTGGAAACTACCAAAAAACAGGCTCGTGATTGGCGCACGTTCGCCCAAAGGTATGTACTCAGTTCGGGCGATACTACTTTCAGGTTCAAATGAAAGTGCAAAGAACGAGTGATTTGTATTTTTTGCTCGAACTCTACGGCGATTAGACACATCGCCGTTACTGGATCAACAGGCAGTGGCATACGCCGGGGCAAAATGTGTCGAGCGTTTAGGCGCTTTACGCAGTGTGTGTGCCACTGCCGTTTTAGGCTTGCGATTTAGTCTCGGAATGCACGAGTCACAGCGGAGTGACTCGTGCTCAAATGTCTCGCGACAGCCCAGACTACAAAGCCTACTAAGACTACGAAGCGTACTCAGCTCGGAAGAATGACTTACTGTCGTTCACCGTCGGCTTGATCGTGCGAGCTCCCTCTTTCCAGTTTGCTGGGCAAACTTCGCCGTTCTTCTCGAAGAATTGCAGCGCCTGAACCAAACGCAACGCTTCATCCACGCTGCGACCCAGCGGCAAATCGTTCACCGTTTGATGGCGTACGACACCCTTCTGATCGATCAGGAACAGTCCGCGCAGAGCCACCGTCTCACCGATCAAGACGTCGTAGTCGCGGGAAATTTGCTTGCTCAAATCCGCTACCAGCGGGTAATCGATATTTCCCAAACCGCCTTGATCGCGCGGTGTGTTGCGCCACGCAAGATGCGAAAAGTGGCTATCAACGCTCACACCGATCAGTTGCACGCCCAGCTTCGAGAACTCTGCGGCACGATCCGAAAAAGCGATGATTTCAGTGGGGCAAACGAACGTAAAATCGAGCGGATAGAAAAACAGCACCACATACTTGCCCTGATAATCGCTCAAGCTAATCTCCTTGAACGAACCATCTTCCATTACAGCTTGAGCTTTGAAGTTCGGTGCAGGCTTGGTAACAAGAACACTCATTCGATTTATCCTCTAAGACATATTCAATAGGTTCGGAGTTGTTTTTAACTAACTCATTCTACTAGTGCCCGAATAGACTGACGAGATACCTGGCACGCATACCTCGCATGCATTAGGCACTCACTCGCAGCTCGGGCAACTGCGGAGTGAACAGACCAGCCCGCTGAAGCTGGAAAGCCACGTTGAGCAACTTCGCTTCGCCCAGGGCCGGACCTTCTAACTGAATCGCGAGCGGCAGCCCGTCGACCGTAAATCCAGCCGGAATAGAAATCGCCGGTATGCCCGCTAAGTTCGCCCCCACGGTAAACAAATCACCCAAGTACATCTGCACCGGGTCACCCGTCTTCTCGCCGATCTTAAAAGCCGGTGTGGGCGTCACTGGACCCAGCAACAAGTCCACTTCCGCAAATGCTTTCGCATAGTCGTCCGCAATCATCCGGCGGACCTGCAAGGCCTTCTTGTAGTACGCGTCGTAGTAACCAGCACTGAGCGCGAACGTACCCAGCATGATACGGCGTTTGACCTCTGGACCAAACCCTTCGCTGCGGCTGCGAGCAATCATGGCGTCCAGCGGCGATTCCGATTTTGCATCGCCCATCGCGCGGTAGCCGTAATGAACTCCGTCATAACGCGACAAATTGCTACTGGCTTCGCTCGGCGCAACCAAATAATAGGTGGCTACTGAATACGCGGTGTGCGGCAAGTGCACTTCAACAATCGATGCTCCAAGACTCTCAAGCATTTTTTGACTAGCCAAAACCGCGTCGCGAATCTGATTATCAAGCGCTTCGTGCTCCACGTGCTCGCGAATCACTCCAACGCGCAGTCCCTTCAACGGCTGGTTCAACGACTCGGTGTACTTCGGCACTTCCGCTTTTAACGAAGTACTGTCCAGCGGATCGTGGCCCGCCAACAACTCCAAACAAGCCGCCAGATCTTCAACGTGATGAGCCAGCGGTCCGACCTGATCCAAGCTGCTCGCAAACGCCACCAACCCAGATCGACTCACTCGACCGTAAGTCGGCTTCAATCCACATACGCCACAAAACGCTGCCGGCTGACGCACCGAACCACCCGTGTCCGAACCGATCGACAGCGGAATCATCCCGCCCGCCAAAGCCGCCGCCGCCCCGCCGCTCGATCCGCCCGGCGTTCGCTCCAGCGACCAGGGATTTCGAGTCACCCCGAAGACGCTGGTCTCCGTGCTGCCCCCCATCGCGAACTCGTCCATATTCGTCTTGCCCAGCATCACCAAGCCGCCGTCGAGCAACTTTTTCACCGCCGTGGCCACATACGGAGCTTTGAAGTTCTGCAGCATCCGTGAGCCGCAAGTCGTCGGCGAACCCACCGTACACAAGACATCTTTAATCGCCACCGGCACGCCGGCCAACGGTCCAGCTAACCTGCCATCAGCGATCTGCTGGTCCGCTTGCTCAGCGTCCGCCAGCGCACGTTCGCCCGCTGTGTAAGTGAACGCATTGACCGCCTTATCGCCAGCCGTTATGCGAGAAAGAAAATGCTCAGTCACTTCGCGGCTAGAAAGCTCGCGCGAAGCGATTTTGCGACCCAGTTCAACAGCGGAAAGTTGTTCGATTTTCATGCAGAAGAGCTTAAGCCACGATCTCTAAACTCACAACCCAGCGTTAACTCTCGACCGTAGCCGACAGTCAATGAACTCATCATTTGCAGGTAATTGGAAGTGCATTGCTTTGGCCTGCGGCGCTGCTGTTTTCACGGCCAGCCCCTTGGGCCTATGGACAGCGCAAGAAAGCGACTCCAATGAAACTGCTTACAAGCCTAAGCCAACAACTCCTTCACGGGTGAAGCAGGTTCAACTCCAGTCAATCTTTGATCCAAGCCCTGGGACTGGAAAGTGAATTTTTCATGTGCGATCCCCAAGCACTGCAAAATGGTCGCGTTGAAATCGTTGATATGCACCGGCCGCTCAGCGATGTTGTAACTGAAGTCATCGGTCTCGCCGACTGACACGCCGCCGCGAATGCCACCGCCAGCCATCCACATCGTGAAACATCTCGGATGATGATCGCGGCCGTAATTCTCTCGCGTCAAACCACCTTGGCAATAAACAGTCCTTCCGAACTCGCCGCCCCACACAATCAAAGTCGAATCCAGCAAACCGCGTTGCTTCAAATCACGAATCAAAGCCGCCGTGGGTTGATCAATGTCGCCGCACTGAGCTGGCAAGTCACCCGCAATGTTTCCATGCTGATCCCAACCGCGATGCAACAACTGCACGACGCGCACGCCGCGCTCCACCAACCGCCGCGCTAGCAAAGCGCTCGCTGCAAACGTGCCCGGTTCCTTCACCGCTGGTCCATACATCTCCAGAGTCGCTTCACTCTCGTCGCGCCAGTCCGTCAGCTCGGGCACACTCTTCTGCATCCGAAAAGCCATCTCGTACTGCGCGATCCGAGTTTGAATCTCAGGGTCGCCCAACTGATTGAAGCGATGTTGATTCAAGCTGGCCAGCGAATCGAGCATCGCGCGGCGGTCGTCGCGAGTCACGCCAGGCGGATTGGGCAAGTACAGCACCGGATCGCCACCGCTACGCAACGCAACTCCATTGAATCGCGTCGGCAAGAAACCGCTGCTCCACATCCGCGTGAACAGCGCTTGAGCCGCCGCTTTCGCCGACCAACTGGGCGTCAGCACAATGAAAGCCGGCAAGTCATTGCTCTCGCTCCCCAAACCGTACGCCAGCCAACTTCCGAGGCTCGCCTTGCCCGGAATCTCACTGCCGGTCATCACAAACGTACAAGCTGGATCGTGGTTGATCGCATTCGTGTGAACCGTCTTCACCACTGCAATGTCATCGACCAATTGAGCCGTATGAGGCAGCAACTCACTGACCCAACGACCGCACTCGCCGTATTGCTTGAACTTGAATTTGCTCGACGCGACCGGCAACCGCTTCTGACCGCTCGTCATCGTCGTGATCCGCTGCCCCATGCGAATCGAATCTGGCAAATCCTTATCAAAGTAATCATTGAGGACCGGCTTGTAGTCCCACATATCGATCTGCGAAGGACCGCCGTTCATGTGCAGATAGATGATCGACTTGGCCTTCGGTGCGAAATGCGGCAAGCCCTCAAGAGCTCGATGCATCACTTGCTCTGCCGCCGCGGCCCGGTTGGCGTTCGCAACAAGCCCCGACTGCGCAGCTAAACCCGCCAGCGCAACGCCGCCCAACCGAATTCCTGTATTGCCGAAAAACTGCCGACGCGATAACAGCAGATCATTTTCAGGGCGAGGATCCATGGACGCTTCTCCAGAAGCAAAAGGTGGGTGGGTTTTCAGCGGGCTACTCAGCTAGCCTAAATGACGGGTGGCCGATTAGCAACCTGCGATAACGCCCGTCCTTGCCAAGCCGCATCTGGATGGTGGCAGTACAGTTGCAACCCACCCACCGAATTTCCCAGACCGCGGGCGTCCCGCCCGCCGAACCTGCTAAGCGCCTTTGCAACTCACCTAGTGCTTTGTCACACCTTAATCTTAGGGTAGACGGAGGTTAGTTTCATCCTCGCATCGTCGATCTTCATTTGCCAGTCTACACCGCGCTGAGTTTGGTTAACGTCGCACGCCCAGGCGCGAGTTTCGGATTGGAGCGT
>JBGSOM010000086.1:0-56929 GCA_041739135.1 Pirellulaceae bacterium | reverse complement strand
CTTGCTATACATTTCGACCGCTTTGCTTTCGAACGCCAAGCTGTACTCGAGAATCTCTTTCAGGTTGCGAGACTGCTTGATTTCATTGCGCTGCGCAACCGGAACTCCGCCGAGTGCGACGATTTTGCTGCCGACAAGTTTCGCGTGTTTAAACGACTCTTTCGCATCTTCTTCGAATTTGTCCGCGTAAACTTCGCGCCATGGGCCTTCAATAATGAATGACGCTTGCGAATACTGCGCAACGCCAGTCCACTCGTGTTTCAAAATTTCGTTCAACTGTTCAATAACTGCATCGTGGTTCATGCGGATCTAACTCCATTGAGTGGGCTGTGCAGGGATCTCAATTAGCTCTAAGGCTGGTGCTCTGTAAGTAACTCAACTGTATCGGTCACCAAAGATGACCGCAACGGGACTCGCAAAGTGTAAGAACTCCTAGTCGCTTGCGGCGGTAGCCGCGTTGAGCCAAGCAACGCCCACTTCTTTCCTTGAGATCGGGTTGAGAGGCTTGACTTCGATCGCGCGGGTGTCATCGCGATTTAGCGCCGAGATTTCTAGCAAAGAGATACCGGGTGGTGTGTCGATACCCAGGGCTTTCCCTTGAAACCGATTATCCGTCCAAGTTATTCCATCCAAGTCACAGCGGGCTTCAATGGCGGCGAGCTTTGGACTGGCAATTTGGTTCCCGACGAAGACGGTTTCGATCGGCGGAAGTGTTGCGAGTTTGTCGTCACTAAGTCCGATCAAGATCGAGTGCTTGCAGTTTACGATCGTGTTGTTTTCGATTGTCGCTCGTCGAACTTGGAAATAGCGATTCGCGGGCGAGTTGGGTATGCCCATCATCAATGTGATCGCTGACCGCGCATTGTCGCCAGTGAGTCGCTCGAGGTAGTTGCCGCGCACGGTATGGTCTTCGCCGATCACGCGGATACCGCCGGTGCCGCTGGCATCGTTGCCCAAGAAGCAATTATTCTCGACAAGGCACTCATTTCCATGACGCAGGGTTAGTGTGCCGCTGACTTCGAGAAAAGTGTTCGCGCGGTAGATGTTGCCACATGACTTATTCGAAATACACTCCGCCTCGCCGTTGCATTTTTCAAACAAGTTTTTTTCAACAACGCAATCGGCTTTGAGCATCGACGTCTTGCTGTCACCGATGCGAAGCGTTTCGCCGCCGTTAGTGCCCAGTTTCTCGCGAGCGCCGAAGTAGTTGTGATCGATGCGATGCCTTCCTCGGTTCTTATCGCCAAGCCAAACGACGCAAGTCGCGCCTTTCCCCGACTTGCCCTCAAACATCGAATGGTCGACTCGATTTCCTTCGCCGTAGATACCAACCCAGCGGCTTTCCTGTAAGCCGTCCGCAGCGCGATTGCTGACAACTGCGCACTGCGTCAACCGGCAGCGCTTGGCAAGTTGCTTGGAATCCTTTCTGAACTGAATCAAGTCTGCAACCTTTGGGTCAGGGTTGCTGAACAGCAGCCCTTCGACAACAAGATGCTCCCCAGCAATCTTGAGAGAGCTCTTGCCGGAGAATACAACTTTGCCATTCGTTTCAGCTCGCAAAACAATCGGGGCTGACTCAGTTCCGGCTCCCACGAATACGACACTCACGTCACGCCATTCACCATCGCGAAGCGCGATCACATCACCTGGTTGAGCGACTGAGATTGCCCGCTTTAGTTCAGCTTCATTGGCGACTTGAACTTCCACTGCGAACGCTGGAGATACAAACAGTAACGCAAAACACAGATTCCAAATTGGTTGCATTCGAGTTCTCATTGACTGCGGTGACGAAGTGCTTTGGATCGAAAAACGTTACACTACACAACTTGCATTCGATCAATCTAAACCGACGCATCGTGATGATGTTTGCCAGCGGCCCGCGCCGCAAGCGGTGCATCAGTTAGCGTATCGGTAGCTAACGCATTAGTCAGCAGCGTGAAGCGAATGTCGTGTTCGTTGAAGTTCAATGCCAGCAGGAAGTTCACTTAAATTATGCGTATCGTTTCATTGCTACCAAGTGCGACGGAAATCGTCTGTGAACTGGGACTTGGCGACCAACTGATTGGAGTTACTCACGAGTGCGACTTTCCAGAGTTCGTGCGGGGCTTGCCCAAAGTTACCAAAACTTTGATACCGCATGATGCGACCAGTCACGAGATCGACGCTTTGGTGCGCGAGCGACTGAGAACTGAGCGAGCACTTTATAGCCTGGATTTGCCGACGCTGGAGAAGCTGCGACCGGATCTGATCGTCACGCAGGCGCTTTGCGATGTGTGTGCGGTGGCCGAATCGGAAGTTACCGCAGCGGCTTGTAGTCTGCAGGGGCAGCCACGTGTGGTGAATCTAGAACCGTCCAGTTTGACCGAAGTCTTCGAATGCCTGCAGCTCGTCGGTGACGCAGCGGGTGTTACAGAGCATGCGTCGAAGGTGGTTGCGAAGTTACGAGCTCGTGTCGAAGTTGTTGAAAGTCGCAGTCGCAGCATCGAAGTCCGACCGCGGGTTGTGTTGCTGGAGTGGATTGATCCGCCGTTTTGTTCCGGCCATTGGTCACCGGAGCTGGTTCGCATGGCTGGTGGCGTCGAGCTTCTGGGGCGCGAAGGTGAACCGTCACGCACAACGCCTTGGGAAGAAATTGTGCAAGCGGATCCCGATGTCATGGTCATCGCATGCTGTGGATTTGATATCGAGCGCACGCGCGAAGACTTGCCAACGCTGACCAGCTTTCCCGGATTCGATCAGTTGTCGTGCGCGCGATCGGGCAATATTTACCTCGTCGATGGCAACGCATACTTCAGTCGCCCCGGCCCCCGGCTGGTCGATAGTCTCGAACTGGTAGCGCACATCCTTCACCCGCATATTTACCCGATACCTAAACATCCCAGCGGTGCGTGTTTGACGTTTGCTAAGTGGTCTGCATAGGACTTAGACGTATTTAGAAATGAACAAGGCCAGCGTTTGTGAGACGCTGGCCTTGTTGCATTTCGCTGAGTCGATTCAGGGTCGTGTTGTGGTTCTAGTCTCGGGCTCTAGAACGTTCAGCTTCTGGGCGTAGTCACGCATCGCATCGACAAAGGTGTCGGGCTCAATTTGTTCTCTGCGCTGCGTAATTCTGTTGACTCAGGTTGCGGGGATCTGAAATCCGTTTGTTCAAGCACCGCGCTCTAGGTCGGGCTCTAGTTCGGGTACTATTTCGGGCACTCGCGGATTTGCTTGTTCAAAATGGTCAGCCACACGTGTCGTCGTGCTCGGGCGAGTTCGGCTTCAAGTGCAAATCATGTATCGGGCGTAGTAATCATCAGACATGTGTGGGTTGGCCAAGTTGCTCGTCTGTTGCTGTTCAGTTTCGTAGCTCAGCTACCAACCGTAGAATCGATGCCGCGATCCGTAAGCGATTGAGTACGAGTTGTAGCTGGGCGCGAAGTTGTACAATCCGCTGACCATGAAACTTGAGTTGGTCGTCGGTCGAGCGGGATCGAAGCCGATCCATCGATTGTATTCCATCCGCATGGCTCGCTGCTCAGCTTCGTAGCGTGCTAGTTGCTGCGGATAGGTCAGCGGTTTTGGAAAGTACTGTGATGCGGATGTCGAAGTGGACATCGGCAACGGGTTCGCGCTTTCGGGCTCCTGAGCTTGCGATTGCAAAGGAGCTGCTAATGTGCTGGCGGCGATCAGCAGAAAGAGAATCGTCTGCTTATGCATAGGTTAATCTCCACGGAAGGAATGGAAGAACGCGCGGCTGTACTAGCGGTTTAGACTTCCTGCGACAACTTGGATTTTGAGAAGTTCTGGTGACTGAGTTTGGAGCGGAGTCATCAGACAAGCGTCGCAGCGCGTTCGATCGAAAGTTTCAATCGAACGAACCTCGCATAAAAGCTGACTTGAAGTGTCAATCTGTTTTAGGATTGGCGGCGAGGCGTGTGGCTGGTGCTTTGCAGGGAAAGGCTGTTTATTGCGGCAAGATTGCTCGTCGTTCAGCCTGCTTCTGTTGTGTCAGGTGGTGCGCGCACGCAAGATGTGTCCGCGAATGTTGGTTGGTCCGGTAAAGACGAGCGTAGTGTTGCCGCTGGACATCGCATAGGCGGCGGAATCGCTGCGAGACCAGGCTAGTTCGTTAAGTGTTGAACCGACGTTTTGCACGCCGCGATCGATTCGCAATTCGAGCAACACCATATCGTTGCCCAAGTTAATCGCTCGCGCACGTTGTACGTTGTGCGGCGGTTGAAGTTCGCATTCACCTTCGAAGGCGATGCTGTGCACATACCGCAGGAAGCCTAAATTCAGCAACGATTGCTTGACTGCTACAGCTTCACTTTCGTCGAACGCTTGCCACTTTGCGAGCGGTAGTTGTGCCAGCAGCATTTGAGTGCTCTTCACCAACCACTCTTGGCTGAGCGGTTGCGTGAGTTGTCGATAACCCAACATTACTCCGCCAAGTCCCGCTGCAACGGCGGCAGCGATCGCGCTACGGCGATTTAACAGCAGGTTCGGCAAGTTTTGCAGAGTTGGATTCCCACGAACGATTCGCCGAGTTTCCTCGGGCTGTGTCTCAGGGCGAGCCGTATTTTGGTGAGCCGCTTCCATGCGACCTGTTGCAGTATCGCCAACTTCGTTGATACATGTTTCGTCGAGCGGATTCTCGTGTGCAGCGACTTGTAATGCGAGCTGCAAGCGCGCGTGGAGGTTGGCGGGGACCTCCACATCCTGGAGAGCTCCGGCAAAGCGGCGATCAAAATCATCAAAATGCAGACCATTTTGATTCAGATCATCGCGATTCAGATCATCGTGATTCAGATCAATCGATTTTGGATCAACAGAATTTGGTTCAGCCACGATTCGCTTTCAAACTTGCTTGATCAATTGCACAACAGGTGAAGGCTCGAGTAACTTTGGCACGATTAACCTTCCTCGACTAACTCTAACTATTGCGGCAATGCGACTGCGCTGAGGCTACGTTTGAGGTGACTCTTCGCGCGACTGAGTCGACTCATCACAGTTCCCATTGGAATCTCTAGAGATTCGGCGATCTCCGTGTAACTTAACTGCTCAAAATAAAACATCAGCACGACGGATCGAAACTCCGGCTCTAGTTGATCAAGTGCCGCTTGCACCCAATCGCGGCGTTCGAGATCCTGTTCATTGCCAGCTTCCGGATCGGCCACATCGTCGGTGGTCGAGGTTGCGCGCTGTGCGGCTGCCAATCGACACCACCGCGCGAACTCGTTGCGAGTGATTGTCAACAACCAGCCGCGTTCCGCTCGCGGGTCACGCAACTGCTCAACCGACTTGAAGGCTCGCAGGAAAACTTCTTGACTGATATCCTCTGCTGACGAACGGCATCCGGTCAGTCGGTAGGCGTAACGAAACACCAGCTCATGGTGGCAAGCCATCAGTTGGTTCGTTCTCGCGTGCCGCTGCTGTGCGGTCCACTTAGCGGGGGAATCCGCTATTGCCATAAGATGACCTTCCCCGGCATCGCTGACAGAGTTTTCAGGCAATCGACGTGCTTTCAGTAAATGGGATGTCGGTCGGCCTCGCTTTATTCCCGGCACTTTTAATTTTAACCAGTTTCGATCGCCGACGGATTGGAAGGGGGCTCGGCGGGCGGCGTCTAACTCGAATGGCGGTTGCGAGGAATCTTTGAGGATCTGTTGCAGGTCTCAACTCGTGTGGTACATTAACGCCGTCTGTATGGGCGGTTTGTTAGGCTAGCTTAACCTTCGCTTAGACGGATGCTGGATAATTTCGTTAAAAATAAGCAGCAATTGAACTCGTCGTTGAGTTCCAGCGGATTTCGTTGGGCTCAGCCACCGATGGGCGTGATGCTGACCTAGTTATCGAACTTGCCAGGATGTTGAATTCCGCTCAGATCACACGTCTTTTCGCATCCCATCTGTTCCTATGTTGTTCGAGCTAATCATTTTGCTCGTGCTGCTAGCATCGATGCTAGGCAACACAATCACGCGTTCGGCGCAATCGTCAGAATTTGAAAAGCGAAGTCGTCATTCGGCGCGAGGCTTTGGTGCTTTGCGGTCGATTGAGGTTTTGATTTTTCGTCTGTTGTGCGTGTTTTCGAGCGAGCTCGGTTGGTTGCGTCGAATTGGATCGCAGATCGCTTTCGCTGACGAGCCCCCGCGGGGTGGGCAGTTGGCTGGGCAGTTTGCATCGACCGGTCGGTTATCAGAGTGCTTTGCATTGCTCAGCGGTCGGAGCTTCGTTTGGTTGACCAACCAACCATTCCAAATGGTTCGAAGATTCGTGTAATCAGCGGTTCGTGCGCGGCGTTAAAGTTAGCGTTTCGGTACGGCTGTTGATTTGAGTTGTGTTCTACGTCCTGCTTGCGCGTTCGCTTGCGTTTAAAGTGAGGATTCGATTGAACACAATTCTTTTCTATTCGGACAGTTCATTGTCTGGCTGTTTGTCGTCGAGTGGTTTGTTGTCAGACAATGCGTTGCTTGGCGGATTGCCTGTTCTGGGAGCGGGTGAGTACGGTTCAACCACCGTGCTGATCGCCACGCTAGTGGGACTGGGGTTGGGCGGAGCGGCGATTAAGTTCTTCGACATCTTGCGCAAGCGGGATATCAAGACGCAAGCGCAGGCGATGCTGGATCAAGCGAAAGCGGACGCTGCCAATGTGATCCGTTCGGCCGAATTGGAAGCGAAAGAAAAATCGCTGCAACAGAAACAGATGATGGAATCGGAGGTCGCCAAACTGCGCGACGCCGTCAGGAAGAAAGAGTCTGCGCTCGACCGCCGCGAAGAGACTTTGCAGCAATCCGCTGAGGATGTTCGCAAGCAAGAAAAGATGGTCGAAGCCAATCAGCGTCGCGTTGCTGACAAACTGGCTGAGGCGACCAAGCGAGCCGAGGAGATGCAGCGGGCCGTGCAGGAGCAGACGCAGCAACTGCAGCGCATCAGCGGCTTGAGTCGCGAAGCGGCTGAGACGCAGTTGCTAACGCTGCTAGAGAAAGAACTCTCGCAAGACGTCGGCAATCGAATCTTGAAGCACGAGCGTCGAGTGAACGAAATTGCGGAGCAGAAGTCGCAAGAGATCATTCTCACCGCGATGCAGCGTTATGCGTCGGCGCATACGGCGGACAGCACGACGAGCACCGTTGACATTCCGAACGATGAAATGAAAGGCCGAATCATCGGTCGCGAAGGCCGCAACATTCGTGCGTTCGAAAAAGCGACTGGAGTGGACGTGATCATCGACGACACGCCTGGTGTAGTGATCGTCAGCGGGTTTGATCCCGTGCGTCGCGAAGTGGCTCGTCAGTCGCTCGACAAACTGATCGCTGACGGCCGCATTCATCCATCGCGGATCGAGGAACTGGTCGCTCAGACTGAGAAGGAACTGGATGCGTTTATCCGTCGCAAAGGTCAAGAAGCGCTCGAGGAAGTCAACATCGGTTCGGCGCACGAACGCGTCGTGTATCTACTGGGGCGTTTGCATTTTCGAACCAGCTTCAGTCAAAACGTGCTACGGCATAGTGTCGAAGTTGCGTTCCTGTCCGGATTGATGGCTGAGATGATTGGATTGAAACCTGAACTGGCGCGGCGTGCGGGCCTGTTGCACGATATCGGCAAAGCCGCTGATCACGAGCTGGAAGGCGGGCATCCCAAGATCGGCGCCGATCTGCTGAAACGACACGGCGAAAATGAAACGGTAGTGCACGCGGCGCTGGGCCATCATGATCAACTGACGACGGAGTATCCGTATACGTTGTTGGTTGCCACAGCGGACGCTTGCAGCGCTTCGCGTCCTGGCGCGCGTCGCGAGTCGCTGGAGCGTTACATTAAACGGATGGAAGAACTGGAATCGATCGCCCGTGGGTTTGAGGGTGTTGAGCAAGCGTTTGCGATCCAAGCTGGCCGCGAATTGCGAGTGATCGCGAGTGCGCGCGATACCGACGATGCGAAGGCAGCGAAGATCTGTCATGACATTGCGAAAGCATTTGAGCAACAGTTGACGTATCCGGGCGAAATCAAAGTTACCGTCGTGCGTGAGGCTCGCTTCATTGAGGTCGCGCGGTGAGTGGTCCGCATTTGCCACCAGCACCGGCAGCCGGTCATTTGCGATTGGTTCTCGTCGGTGATGTCGTAGGCAAACCAGGAATGCGAATCGCTTGCGAAGCGATCCCGTGGCTGCGGCGCGCGATGGCGATCGATGTGGTCGTAGTGAACGCAGAAAATGCTGCCGACGGTTCGGGGCTGCGCTGTGTTGACTATCGGCGACTGATTCAAAGCGGCGTAAACGTCGTGACACTGGGCGATCACTTGTATCGCAAACGGGAGATCATGGGACCGCTGACAAGCGAGCGCGATATTATTCGTCCTGCGAACTTGCCGGAACAAGCTCCTGGTAAAGGTTCGACCGTGTTCACAACTCGCGATGGGATCGCGGTTGGAGTTACCAGTCTGATTGGTCGCGTGTTTATGAAGCCCGTCGACTGTCCATTTCACGCAGCAGACCGCGAGTTGTCCGAGATGGATTCAGTCACAGATTCAGCAACGGATTCAGCGGTCAAAATTCGGATGGTCGACTTTCATGCCGAAGCGACCAGCGACAAGCAACTGATGGGCAGATATCTCGATGGTCGCGTCTCCGCAGTGCTTGGAACGCATACGCACGTTGCGACTGCTGATGAGCAAATTTTACCGCAAGGGACTGGTTTCCAATGTGACGTGGGCATGACGGGGCCATTCGACAGCGTGCTCGGTCGCAAGACGGCGGCGGTGATGGAGGCAACCTTGCATGGTGTTCCCGTTCCGTTTCAAGTTGCAGTAGGTGACGTGCGATTGAATGGCACTTGGTTTGATGTTGATATTGCAACGGGGCTTTGCACCGCGATTGGTCGAATCAACGTAAGCGAAACTCACATCCAGTCATTCAACGATTCCGAACGCGCGGCTCGCAAAATTCTCTGAGTGCGATTATGAGTACGTAGCTGGTAGGCAGTATGCGGGTCGCGTGCGCGGCTTAATAAAACTGTTTACAATGAGCGAAAAGTTGGAAGCTCAGCAGACCATGCGCGCGAGCTGGAACATCGAACTTCTGTGACCGAGACTTTGCCCCATGAGTAACTCGCGCGACGAGAATCTGTTATTCGGAGTCCTTGCGCTGCAACTGGATTTTATCACGCAAGAGCAACTGGTCGCGGCCGCGAATGCGTGGATGGTGGCCAAATCAAGTGGACTTGGTGAGATCTTGATCCAACTCGGCGCGCTGACGCTGGAAGACTACGAGTTTGTGAAGTTGATTGTGCAGAAGCACGTTGCGCGCAGCGGTTCCCCCAAAAGTAGTTTGGAGAAATTAAAGCAGCACGAGCTATCTGATGCTGAGAACCAAGTCCAAACGATCTTGCATGGTGGCACGGTCAAAGATAACTGCTTGATTCGTCATGATGTGACCACGATCTGGGGTGATTCCGAGCACAGTGGCAATTCGCGCTTCTTGCCTCTTCGCGAATTGGCGACCGGCGGGTTGGGAATTGTGTCCGTAGCGCGCGATCAAGAACTCGAGCGCGAAGTTGCACTGAAAGAAATGTTGAAATCGAGTCGACTTTCGCCGGACGCTCTCGAACGTTTTGTGGCCGAAGCGAAGATAACGGGTAACTTGGAGCATCCCGGCATTGTCCCGATTTATGGATTGGGAACGACCGCCGATGGCAGTCCCTACTACGCGATGCGGTTGATTCGCGGACGGAGTTTGCAGGAAGAGATCGAGTTGCTTCAGGGCACGAAGCGACGCAATAGCGAGAAACGCAACTACAACGACCTCGACTTGGACCATCTGCGCAGATTGCTTCGAAGTTTGACGATGGCTTGCAATGCGGTTGCATACGCGCACAGCCGAGGTGTGATTCACCGTGACTTGAAGCCAAGCAATGTGATGTTGGGTAAGTTTGGTGAGACGATCGTTGTAGATTGGGGGCTCGCGAAGGTGATTGGCGACGTCGAGCAATCACATATGCGGTCGGAGCCGCCGGTGCGTGACTCTCGCGACTCGCACGACTCTGCAACACTAATGGGTGCTGTGATGGGCACGCCGGCCTACATGAGTCCTGAGCAAGCGGACGGACGGATCGATTTAGTTGACCGTCGATCCGACGTTTTTGGGTTGGGAGCCTGTTTGTATTCCCTGCTAGTAAACTTGCCGCCGTTCAAAGGGACTTCGAAAGCGGAGAGTCTTGCCAACGCGCGGTCGTGTCGTTTGAAGGCGTTGCGTGCGATCGATAAAACGATCCCACCAGCGCTGGACGCGATCTGCATGAAAGCGATGAACTCGGATCCGAACAAACGCTATCAGCAAGCAACTGACTTGGCGGATGACCTTGATCGGTGGATTGCCGGCGAGGCGGTAACAGCGATGCGAGACCCGGTGATGCAACGTGCTTTTCGTTGGGCGCGGCGGCATCAAAAACTGGTTACCGGCACCGCGGTTCTTGTGCTTACGGCGTTACTAGCGGTATCTGTTGGAAGTTATTTGGTACGTGAGCAGCGCAATATTGCTCGCGCGGAACGCGATCGCGCAAACGATGCTGCTATCGACGCTGAACGACAACGCGACAGGGCTGCCCAAGCGTTAGAGAAGGCGAGAGAAAGCAATGCTGTGTCGCTAGCTGTGCTCGAAAAATTTGTGACTGGCTTGGGCGACGATGGTTGGGCGGCCGTTCCGGAAATGGAATCGAAACGCATCGAGATGGTCGATTTAGCCGTAGATCGATTTAAGAAACTACATGCCGAAAACCTGGATGACCTGGTTATAAAAGCGAAACTAGTACGCATCTTGGTCCGCGGCGCTAACTTGTATCGCATGGTCGGCAAGTTTGAGAAAGCTAGTGAGCATTTTGACGGAGCAATGTCGCTGCTGAATTCGCTAAGCTCGAACGCTCAATTGAAGGATGTTGGCTTGGCATTAATGGGGGACTCGCTCTTTGCGTATGCAAACTTAGTCGAAGAGCAGCAGGGTGCGGTTGCGGCGATGGCAAGCTGCCAGCAAGGAGTTGATGTTTGTCGCAAACGTTTGCTGCTGGAACCAGGCGAACCGATGGCGAAGTTGGCTTTGACAATGGCACTTGCCCAATTGGCAAGTCTACAATTGGATGATGCCGAATATGCCGCGGCGCTGGCAGCAGCCAAGGAAAGCCAGGAAACGCTCCATCAGTTAGCCTCAACACCACTGTCCCAACAGTTCTTCTACTCGTTGTTCGATATGATCGCCTTTGACCATCAAGTGAAATCCCTGTTGAAGCAAGGGCTCGAAAGCGACGCAGAACGAGTGCTCCGGGATGCTAGGTCGGTCAGCGAGTCCGCGATAGCTCAGTTTCCCGCAGATAACAACATTGAATACTTCGCGATACAGATAGAGATAGACGCTGCGAAGCTCCTGTACGCCCGCAATCAATTTGCTGAAGGCAATGAAGTACTTTCAAGGTCTCTTGAACGGACCAAACGTTTGGCCGAAAAGCACCCGGAAACGGTTGAGTATCAGCGCTGCATCAAAGCGTTGCTTGGCGAACTGGGAACGCAAAGGCTACTAATTGACGACATCGCTGCAGCGAAAGAGTTTTCAGCGTTGGCGATGGATGGTATCGATATCGGCGAGTTTAGGGACGACGCATCCATTGGGGAACTTAAACACTTCGCCCCGGTACTTGCGCTGGCCGTCGCCCTTGCACGACGCGCAGGCGATGGGGAGAATCCAAAGACGGCAGCGCTACTCGACAAGCTGCAAATGATCTGTGGTCGCTTGAAGTCAGCAGTCCCGAAGATTGAAACTTTGGAGTTGGTCGAGCGGGTAACTCCGGACGTTCTGGAGCGGTAGATCGCGAGATCCTTAGGCGATGCCTTCGCCGTTAATTTCACCTTCACCTTCCGATGTGCCGCCGCTAGTGGTTACGATTGTGACTGTGATTGCGCCAACGCCAATAACCTCGTCGTCGGGCTTCTTTTCGTCGCGGGACGCGTCCTCCAACGCAATGTCTTTATAAGCAGCAAACCAAACGTGAACATGTCCTCGGTCATCCATCGCGATTTCAATTACGCGCGTAGGGTACTCGGTTCCATTGTATTCCACCTTCAACTTGTTGATCGAGGCTGTTAAGCCTGTACCTCTAATGACCAACCAATTGTCTTTGATGTGGCCTGGAAAGCGATCGTTCGAGAAGGCGTCGGGTTTTCGATTCGTGAACGTCAGCCGTTTTGGGCTAGGTCTGTTGTAACCCATCAATTCTACGCTTGTGATGCCTGGCATTTTCTCGATCTCCCAGTTGATGATTTGCGAAATGATCGCTTTGGATTGTAATGGATCTAATGTCAACAAACACGGAGCCGCTCCGAGCACGATACTTCAAGTGAAGCGATCGCTAGTGATTACGTTCTAAGCGACATCGACTTCGATGGGGGCGATCACTTGTGATTCATTCGTCGAGCCGGTCCATTTGGGGACTTCGCATTTTGTGGCTTTCCAGCCGCGGTGGGTGATGGTGCCGCGGGCGGCGGAGGCGGTATTTCCGACTAGGCGGTAGAGGGCAGGGGACGGTGAGGCTGGAAGGTCGAGCGTCTCGCCTTCGTCTTTGTCGGCGAGCGGCTGGATTGCGAAGACGCGGGTAAGTGCTTTTTGGCTATCGCGGAGCACTTCGCGGACTGCGGCGCCGATGGCGGCATCTTCAACGCCTTCGAGTGGTTCCATAATCAGGTCGATCAACCGAGCTTCGCGCTGCAAAAGGCTGAGTAAAGTGAGCGCGTCGCTCCGCTTGGGGGGGGCTTCTACTGGGGCGGGTGCTGGGGATACGGGGGCGGGTGATGCGGCGGGCGACTTAGTTTTTGGCGACGGAAGCGCGTCTTTGGGAGTGATGCCCGGCTCGGCCAAAGCGGCTCGAACCCGCTCCGCTGACTCGCGACGCGACAAAACAGCAAAGAAAGCTCGAAAGGCTAAGCCGAGAGACATCAAAGATTCCTACTTTATCTGAGGTTGCGAGAAATGGAAAATTAGCTACGATTTCGAGTTCATTCCCGAGGCGTCGCTTGGGTAACCCATTGCCGTAGCACCCGCTGCTGTCGACGACTCGTTGTAAGTGTGGGCAAGAATGTGGTGATGAACTGGCTGCTAGCGATTGGTTACTGGCAAATTGACTGCGAAAAGCGTCGATCGCCTGCCACGAGAGTATACGGTTCGAAGTTCGATTATGTGAGTACCGTTTGGCTGCGATGAATGTTTCGCGGCTTGATCACACAGGAAGTTTGCAAGAAGTTTATTGAGCAATGACAATCACTAAAGAGCAAAAGACGAAAGCGATCGCTGATTTCCGAGCCAGCGAGCAGGATACAGGATCCTCGAGTGTGCAAATCGCCGTTCTTACCCGCCGCATCAATCACTTGACTGAGCACATGCGCGGTAACACCAAAGATTACGCTAGCCGCCGCGGGCTACTGCGAATGGTTAGTCGTCGTCGCGGTCTGCTGGACTATGTACGTCGCCACGATCCGCAGGGCTATGTCGATCTGCTAGGTCGATTGGGCATCCGCAAATAGGCTGGCGCCTTAGGTGCCTCGAGGACAACCGGACCGGTTGTCCTCTGTCGTTTTTGGTTAGCCAAAAATTTTGTATCTGAAGTGTTGTGGCGAACAGGCGAAGCATGTCCTGTTTGCGTTGTGGTGCAGATGCCGTTAGAAACGCAAAACGAATCTATCAAAGTTGAAGCTTTCAGCGACTGCCTTTCTGTTTGGCCGCGATCTATAGCGGTAGACTATTGTGACCTTCAAGGCAGTTTGTGTTCGTTTAAGGCACATGGCGATCTGCAATGTCCTTCATCTTGCAATCATGAAATGGAGTTCGCGTTCGCAGGCACCTCGTTATCGTATTCATCCCAGGAGTCATTTGCGTCGCGCGTCGACGCCCCCAAGTTTTAAAGATGTAGTTGTAGAAGTAGAACGAAAAGTAAGTCGTGTAACAATTGTTGGAATAGGAAAAGTGAAGTGAAGATTAGAGTAGAAAAACAGATTGGCGCTCAAGTGTTGTCCTTCGAGACTGGGCAACTCGCCAAGCAAGCTTCGGCATGTGTGATCGCGCAGTACGGCGATACAGTAGTCCTTAGCGCGGCCGCAACCGGACCATCGCGACCAGGAACCGATTTCTTTCCGTTGACTTGCGATTACCGCGAACGCATGGCTGCCGCTGGAAAATTCCCAGGCGGTTTTATCAAGCGTGAAGGTCGGCCAACGATGAAAGAAACGTTGACCAGCCGATTGATCGATCGCCCGATTCGTCCGCTGTTCCCCAAAGGTTTTAACGACGAAGTTCAAATTCAGAGCATCGTGCTCAGCAGCGATCTCCAAAACGACGGCGACATCCTAGCGATGAACGCTTCGACCGCTGCACTATCGATCAGTTCGCTGCCGTTCCAAGGCCCGATCGCTTCGGTGCGCGTCGCCAAAGTTGACGGAGTTCTGATTCCGTTTCCAAGCAGTGACCAACTGGACGAAAGCGAATTGGATCTGATTGTCTCAGCCAGTGAAAAATCGATCCTTATGATCGAAGGCTTCGCTCAAGAGATGCCTGAAAGCGAAATGGCAGAAGCGATTGTGTTCGCGCATAACACGATCCGTGAGATCATCGGTCTGATGCATCAACTTGTTCAACGAGTTCAGCCGCAGAAGTTGCAGTTCGATGCGCCGAACGACAACGGACTTGGCGAACGATTGCGGAACACTTTCTATGATCGCTTCCGCACCGCAAAACAGACTGAAGGCAAGCACTCTCGCGCGGAAGCTGTCAAAGCTCTGAAGACTCAAGCGATCGCCGAGTTCATCCCGGACCCGAATGCTGAAGGAGCTATCTCCTCGGCTGCGTTCAGTACAGCGTGGAGCGAGTTGGAAGAAAAGATCGTTCGCGACTTGATCCTTGGTGGAACGCGTCCTGATGGTCGCGACCACACAAGCTTGCGTGCGATTGAGTGCGAAACAGACGTGTTGCCTCGCACACACGGTTCAGCAATCTTCCAACGCGGTGAGACGCAAGCCTTCATTACTGTGACTTTGGGAACCGGTCGCGACGAACAACGCGTCGATGGCTTGGTTGAAGAGTACAGCAAGAAGTTCATGCTCGATTACAACTTCCCATCGTTCTCGGTCGGTGAGTGCCGTCCGATTCGTGGGCCAGGTCGGCGCGAGATCGGTCACGGCGCGTTGGCTGAACGTAGCGTTGCACCTGTACTGCCTGACCACGAAGATTTCCCATACACCGTCCGTGTTATCAGCGACATTCTCGAATCAAATGGTTCGTCGTCGATGGCTAGCGTCTGTGGCGCGACACTCGGCCTGATGGCCGCGGGCGTCCCGCTAACGAACCCGGTAGCTGGAATCAGCATCGGCTTGGTTAAAGAGCACGACCATCATTGGGTGCTGCTCACCGACATCATTGGCGACGAAGATCACTTCGGCGACATGGACTTCAAAGTAGCTGGTACGCCAGAAGGTGTGACCGGTATCCAATTGGATTTGAAGATCGATGGAATTAGCGAGGACATCGTCCGCGCGACTCTCAAACAGGCTCGCGAAGCTCGGATGGAAATTCTTCGCAAGATGTTGACTGCGATTCCACGTCCGCGAAGTGAAACCAGCCGCTTCGCACCACGCTTGCTCCGCACAAAGATCGACTCCGACAAGATCGGCATGTTGATCGGTCCTGGCGGTAAGAACATTCGTTCGATTCAGGAAGATACCGGCGCGACGATTGATGTGGATGATGACGGTACAGTGGTCGTAGCAGCAGCCGATGCCGAAGCCGCGAAGGCAGCTTTGGCTCGCGTTGAAGCTTGCACCGCAACCGCTCAAATCGGTCGTATTTACGATGGTATCGTTAGCAGTGTGCGTGACTTTGGTGCTTTCGTCGAGATCCTTCCAGGTCGCGACGGCTTGTGCCACATCAGTGAACTGTCGAGCGGTTATGTGTCCAGCGTCGACGACATTTGCAAAGTTGGCGATGCGATGAAAGTGATCGTGATCGATATCGATGATCAAGATCGCGTCAAACTCAGCCGTCGTCGAGCTCTTGAAGAACTCGGCATCGAAGACGAGTTTGCGGGCGCTAGCGAAGGCGAAGAGGGTGAAGAGCGTGAACCGCGCGGCGAACGTCCAAGCCGCCCCTTCGGTGAAGGCGGCGGTGATCGCGGCCCGCGTCGTGATGGTCCACGCGGCGGCGGCAACCGAGGCGGCGGTGGCGGTCGAGGTGGCAACCGAGGCGGTGGCGGCGGTCGTCGCTAGTTGCTCCACGCTTCGCAGCTAAATAGCGAAGCTAAACGTGACACGGAAATCAGAATCAAGGTCGCCCGAGAAATCGCGGCGACCTTTTCTTTTAGCCTTGCAAGTGCTTATGCAGGCTGTTGCACATGGTGGTGATGCTGTGGTATGCAGTCGCGCTGCGGTTCATGCAACTGCGCGGAGCGATGCGATGCTGATAATACAGTTCGTATCGCTTCTGCAACGCGGAGCGTTTTGGCGGCACGTCTCAAGGCAAAATTCACCCGTACTAATCAGCACGGCCGCGCCAACAGGAAAGCGCTAGAGCGGAGTCATTGACTGCAAAGCCTCGGGACGATAGTGCTTTTGACGGCGTGGAGTTACTCTCGACACAGCTTGCCGGTCGTCGAAGGGCGACGGGTAAAAAGTGCAGAGAACAACATCCGCTACCGCATTGTCGATGGTAACCCCCGTCGCGTTCATAGCAGGACCAAAGGACTGTTGGGCCCGACATACGACTGGAATAGAAGGAGCTTTTCATGCTGGTGCTGTCGCGACATAGAGACGAGAGCATCATGATCGGCGATGACGTAGTCATCACCATAGTCGACATTCGAGGTGATAAAGTTCGCTTGGGGATTGAAGCACCGCAAGACATCCCCGTACATCGTCAAGAAGTATACGAAGCGATCAAGCGTGAGAATCAGAAGGCTGGTCACATCCAGCCGGAAGAGACACGATCACTTGGAAATCGGCAGCGATAGCCACCGATCTTGGTGAACACAAATGTAGGAAATCAGCGAGGAAGAGTGCTTGGGCACTCTTCCTCGTTTTCTATTTCGACGCCCTAGTAAAGCTGCGCAAGGCGGGAAAAGAGTTCCGGTTGCAGCGAATGTTCTGTTCGGGGCAGTGAGAGCGGCATTTGAAACGCTACTTTTCAGGGAAATTCACATTCCATTCAAACCACAACGCCCAAATTTCGATGCTAGGTTTACCTGAGTCTACAGATAGAGGCTGAGAAGTTTCTATAGGTAGTTTGTAGATACCGAATTATTTCGTAGTTGCCCCCGACAAATACTTTCGGATCCTGGAAACGCCAAGGCAGGGTTTGGCGAGCTGACTCCAACCAGTTTAGCAATCGTGCTAAGCGGGCCAGCTCAACAGCAGCCTTGAAACGCGTATTTACGTCTTTCTCGACCCGATCCTTGGGAGTAATGCACACATGACAAGAATTAACACCAACGTAAGCTCGCTTGTAGCTCAAAACCGGTTGAGCAAGACCAACAGCGAACTGCAAACTTCGCTCACACGTTTGAGCACAGGTTTGCGTATCAACAGCGGCAAAGACGATCCTGCAGGTTTGATCGCTAGCGAAGCTCTTCGCAGTGATATCACCAGCATCAACAAAGCGATCTCCAATACACAACGCGCAACGCAAATTATCGCCACCGCCGACAGCGCACTGGGCCAAGTTAGCTCGCTGCTGAATGATGTCCGCGGTCTGGTTACCGAAGCGGCGAACAACGGTGCACTGAGCGACGACGAAATCGCAGCTAATCAGCTCCAAATCGACAGCTCACTTGAAGCGATCAATCGAATCGCTCAAACCACAACATTCCAAGGTCGCCGCCTACTCGATGGCAGCCTCGACTTCGTTACCAAGTCCGGTACCGGTTTCAGCTCAGTTACGGATCTCCAAATCGATCAAGCTAACTTGGGTGCCGCTGGCAGCGTATCCGTCAACGTGAACATTACGACTGCTGCAACCAAGGCTGAAGTAACGAACTCGGGTATCGCAGCTTCGACTACTTCGGCTCAGTCAACCGGTACGATTACGTTTGGTACACCTGGCGCAGTTGTGGACGCGGTTGTCGACGTCGACCTAGCTAACTCCTATGTTATCGGTGACGAGGCCACCAAGGCCGTATCACTTGCTGGTGCGTACATTCCTAACGCGGAATCAAGCGCTACTGGTTTCACGCTGGCTGACAGCGGTATCTCGGTGGATATCACCGCCGTCAACGGTGGAGCTGCAGACGGTCTCAAAGGCGATTCGACGATCATCCAGATCCAAATTGGAGCGTCGAACACTGGTGCCTATGATGCTGATACGAACATCCTCTTGCTGACTTTGCAAGCTGGAGCTACGGAAACAGACGTTGCAGCGGCTATCGATGCTTCTGGAGCGTTTGCAGCGTCTAATGAAACAGCGGGCACGACCGCCGTTACGGTTGACGATGCAGGCGTCTTTACCGGCGAATTCAGTGGCGGCTCGAACACGGTAGCCGCTGGTACGTTCGACCTGACTGCAATCAATGGCGGTCAAGCTGACGGCGACATCGGCAACGACACGACCGTTGAGTTCACTTCTGGTGCTTCGACGGGCGCGGTTTACGACGCTGACGCAAATAAGATCACTGTTACAGTTGCTGACGGTGACACGATTTCCGACATCGCCAATCAAATCAACACTGATTTGGCTGGTGACTTCGTCGCAGCGAACGTAACAAACGGCACTTACACCTACTCGACAACTGCAAACGGCGTAAACGCTGGTGCATTCGGCGGTGGTTCAGATACTCCTACTCCTTCATCGATTCGCCTGCAAGCAACCAGCGGTGGCGAAGCTGCTGGAACGATCGGTAATCTGACCACAATCAACTTCACTTCGGGTGCAACAACCGAAGCCGAGTATGACGCTGACACCAACGTCCTCAACGTAACTGTGGCCGATGGCGCGACCGTTGATGACATCGCTGCTGCAATTGACACCGACGGTACATTCCAACTGGTTCCTGGTCAGACTATTAACGGTACCGCGAGGTTCAGTGCGACGGACCTAGGGTCGAACACTCCTACTAGTGTGACTGCGGGTACAGAGCTTGATGGTGTTATCACTGTTACCGCGAACGAATCGTCGGCTGACTTTGACAAGTCAATTACGTTCAATGAGACCAACTCTGTGGCTGCAGGCGAAGCTACAGCCGAGATCCTATCTAACGGCAACATTCAGATCAATATTCGCAATGCGGGTACTGTTTCCCTTTCCAAGATCCGCGATGCCATCAACACGCTAGACGATTACTCCGCGACACTTACCGCGGGCAATGGCGATGGCGTCTACGACATCGATAACGACAGCGACCCAACGATCGTTGACCCAACGGGTGGTAGCCAAGGTGGCGGTCTAGACGCGGATCTGGTCTTCCAACTTACCGGTAGCACCGGTTCGGAAGTGTTCCAGTTCGAACAGGGAGCATCGCTAGCGAGCATCGTTTCGTCCATCAACCTTGTAAAAGATGCGACCGGCATCGAAGCTGAAGTTGATGGTGCAAATCTCAAGCTCAGCAGCACCGCTTACGGATCGAAGTCGCTAGTATCAGTGGAAGTGATCAGCGAAGGCACAGGCGGTACTTTCAAAGACAACCTGTCGGCCTCGCGTTCAACAGGAACCGACATCCAAGCGACAGTTAACGGTTATGCTGCGACTGGTGACGGCAACACATTGTCGATCAACACTTCAACCTTGGACCTGAAGTTGACAGTGAGCGAAGGCTCCAGCACAGCGGTAAACTTTGACATCACCGGTGGTGGTGCTCTGTTCCAACTCGGTTCGGACGTTGTTAGCAACCAACAAGCTCGCTTGGGCATCGGCAGCTTGAACACTGCCAAGCTCGGAAGCGCAAACGGTCGGCTGTACGAACTAGCATCGGGCGGAAGCAAGTCGTTGACCAACGATGCAACCGGTGCATTCAAAGTGATCGATGATGTGATCAACAAAGTAACCGGTATTCGCGGTCGTCTTGGTGCGTTCCAAGCAACGACTCTCGAATCCAACATCGCTTCGCTGACTGACACCGTTTCGAACTTGACTGAAGCTGAAAGCTCGATCCGTGACGCTGACTTCGCTTCCGAATCAGCCAAGCTGACACGTGCTCAGATTCTGGTTCAGTCGGGTACACAGGTGCTGTCGCTTGCTAACCAAAACCCACAGAACGTTCTGTCGCTGTTGCGATAATCGCTCGCGTGAACTGATTGAAAACTCAACCGCTCTGCGCACTCCGCAGAGCGGTTTTTTTTGCTTTCGCCCCAAAACCGCTTCAAAATTTGCCGTTGTTTGAAGTTTATTCAGTTGTGACGGACATTCGCGTTAAGTTGACTTTGACGACCGCCGAAGACTATCGATGCGAGTCGCTATCTCGTCAGCTTTTAGGAGCATTCCAGTAAGGGCTAAAGATCATGGCAGGCATCCAAGCGAGCAATGGCATCGTTACCGGGATTGATATCCAGGGTACAGTTGATCAATTGATGAGCCTCGCTGCAACACCACGCAATCGACTCACTAACGCGACTGCACAGATCCAAAACGAACAAGTCGCGCTGACCTCGCTCACAGCGCTCATCATCGGTGTCCAACTTAGCACGGATCGACTGGCTCAGCCAAGCCTCTATTCGACGACTACCGCAACCAGCTCCAGTGCAACGAAGATCAAATCCACCGTCACGAACTCCGCTTCGCCAGCACTAAGCAGTAAAACACTGGTGCAGTCGTTGCCCGGTGGCAGCGGTCTGGTGAACCAAGACTCCACTTTGCAGTTCAATCTTCACAGCGGCGAGTCTGTCAAGTTTTCAACGGAACTTGACTCCGAGACCGCTACGCTCGGCGCACTCATCGATGAAATCAATAGCGCCGGAAAAGGTAAACTTAAAGTCAGTATTTCCAGTAACGGACGGTCGCTCGAGTTCAAGGATCTAACCAGGGGCTCTTTCAACTTTACGATCTCAAGTCCAGGCGGAACGTTAGCGAAAGATCTCGGAATTCAGCAGTCGGTGAAAGGCGCTGTCATTGGCACGAAGAGCCTGATTTCGACTACCTCGGGACCTCAACCCGGCACGCATTCCTTCATCCCAGTTCGGCAAGCTTCAGCGCAGCAACTGACGAGCAGCTTGTTGACTTCGAAGGATCAGTTAGTCGGTGCTGGCGAATTCGTTATTCAACAAGGTGGTTTCCTTGACGACTCCGTTCTGCTCGATGAACTGAACGGCGGTGCCGGAGTCGCGCGAGGTTCGATTCGAATCACCGATCGCAGCGGCTCGAGCAAAACAGTCGACCTACGTTTCGCTCAAACGGTAAACGATGTCGTTGATGCAATCAACAAAGCAGATGGCATCCAAGTGGTCGCAAGCGTTGATGGCGATCGCTTCAAGATCACTGACACTTCATCTGGCGCAGGAACGCTGAGCGTTGGCGAAGTTGCAGGCGGAACAACCGCGTCCGACTTAGGGCTGTCTGCCATATCGACGTCCGACAGTTCAGCGACTGGTACAAGTATTCAGTCGCTGTCGAATCGCACGCCGCTCGGCGCATTGCTCGATAAACGAGGACTGGTCTTTCCAAGCAGCGGTGCCGCGCTAAAGTTCGACTTGCGTAATGGCGATTCCGTAGAACTAACCATTAAGTTAAACCCGAACAACTCGAGTCTTGGTGATCTGATTTCTGCGATCAACACCGCAGGCGATGGGCAACTGGCAGCCAGTATTTCCGCCGACGGCAAGTCGCTTGAGTTCCAAGACTTAACTACTGGATCGGAGAACTTCACGATCTCCAGTCCCAGCGGCAGTCTTGCAAGCGCGTTGGGTGTTGCGCAGTCGACTACCGAAGCCACACTTCGCAGTACGCCACTTATCGCGGGTCTGAATGACGTGCTTCTGGCGAGTCTGAATGGCGGCGAGGGACTCGGAACATTAGGCCAGATCACACTTACCGACCGTGCAAACGTTAGCGCCACAGTCGATCTGTCCGATGCAAAAACGCTCGGCGATGTCATCAACACCATCAATCAAGCTGGCAACGGCGTTCGTGCTCAATTGAATCGAAATCGCACTGGAATCGAAATCGTCGGCACGACCGGCTCCACTTCGAATCAACTGAGCGTTACGAACTTCGACGATGCAACCGAAACTGCCACTAAGCTGCAGATCGCGGCCACAGTCAGCAAAGACTCCATCGACAGCGGGTCTCTGAGCAAGCAATGGATCAACGAAAACACTCAACTAAAGGATTGGAATCAGGGCAAAGGAATCACCTTTGGTTCCATTCGCTTGACGGATTCGAACGGTCAAGAATCGGCCGTCAATCTAGTTCAATTAGCACCGAAAACGGTCGGTGACGTTATCGATGCGATCAATAAACTAACGATCGGAGTCGAAGCGAAAATCAATGAAACTGGCGATGGAATCTTGATCGTCGATACGGCGGGCGGCTCGTCACAACTGAAAATAGTCGATGTTGGCAACTCGACAACTGCCAAACAACTTGGGATTGCAGGAACTAGTCGAGAGGTTTCCGTTAACGGGCAAACCGTGCAGGGGCTCGACGGAAGTCGGACCATTCGTATCGCTACAACAGATACAACAACCGTGTCCGAACTCGCCGAGAATATCAACGCACTCGAAACAACCGTCAGCGCTAACCTGCTGTCGTTCGGCAATACCGGCGCACGCTTGATTCTAAATGGCACCGAAACGGGCTCGGCTGGACGCGTCGCAGTTGGTTCTGACCTGAATCTGGGCTTCTCGGAAACCGTGGCGGCTAAAGATGCTTTGCTCGCCTACGGCGCCAATGAATCCAGCGGAGGCATTTTGGTCAGCTCCTCGGACAATAATTTTACGGATGTCATCGAAGGCGTTAGGCTGGAGGTACTCGAGACTTCGACTACCGCTGTTACCGTTACTGTCGCAAGGAACAGCGATGGTCTGGCTAAGCAGTTGAACACAGTCGTAGCTCAGTTCAACCGAGTTCGCGACAAGATCAACACCGATGCAAACTATGACGAAGCCACCAAGTCAGCCGGTATCTTGTTCGGTTCCGGCTCCGTGCTGCGCATTGAACTCGCCTACGGCCGACTCTTCACCGGTCAGATCAGTGGCTCCAGTTCCATCAATTCAATCACGCAACTGGGAGTGCGTCTTAACGATCAAGGTAAACTGGAGTTTGATGAGTCGAAGCTAAACGATGCGCTTGCAAACAACCCCGAAGCGGTGCAAGAGTTCTTTTCGAATGAGCGTACCGGATTTGCGGCGAAAGCCAAGGAAATTGCGGATTCGCTCGCAGGGACTGAAAACGGCTCCATCATTTCTCGCACTCAGTCGCTGCAAGCCAAGATTGACCAGAACAACGCTCGCATCGCAAACTTCACTTTGAAATTGGATAAGCAACGAACACGGCTACTGACACAGTTCTACAATCTCGAAGAGTCCATCAGCAAGATTCGCAACAATCTAAACGCAATCAACAGCATCAACACTAACCTATTCGCCACGAACGCGTCTTAATGTGAGCGTCTACCTTATCGAGAATCTCGACGACCCAAGGCTGGATGCTTACCGCGATATCCGCTCACGCAACTGGACATATGTCAGCAAGCGATTCATCGCCGAAGGTCCGCTGCTCACCGAGCGATTGCTTGCTAGCAACTATCAAACAGAATCGGTGTTGATCGATCGAAAGTACGCAGATCATTACACCTCCCGCATTCCACCGTCCGTCGACGTGTTGCTATTGGAACACGAACAGATTGAGCAGATACTCGGTTTCCATTTTCATCGCGGCATACTTGCCTGCGGTGTTCGTCCTCCGCAATTGGAGCTGCGAAGGGACTTTGGCGAGCCGCCTCATGCGCAAGAAACTTTAGTCGCGGCCATCGGCGTGCAGGACCCAGAGAATCTCGGTAGCATTTTGCGATGCAGCGCGGGATTCGGTATCCGTCGCGTTATCATTGGTCCAGGCACCGCGGATCCGCTTGCCCGTCGCGTTCTGCGAGTCTCGATGGGCACTGCTCTGCGGCTGCAATTGATGCACACTCGCGACATCGTTGGCGACCTGGGTTGGCTTCGCGATTCGTTCGGAGTCATCAGCTACGCTACCAGCCTGCGCGATAATTCGAAACGGCTCGAAACAACGCGTCGCTCCGGTCCAGTTCTCATTTTGGTCGGCAATGAAAAATCGGGGCTTCCCGAGGAAGTGCAAAGTGCCGCGGACCACTGTCTCAGAATCGATATGGAGCTTGGCACCGACTCGTTGAATGTGGGAATGGCGAGCGGGATTGTGATGCACTATTTTTGTCGCATCGCGTAGTTACTCGATAGCTTGCAGCGGCAACTGTGATTCGCTCTGTCGAGCCAGATGTTCGAGCAGGTGAATGAGCATGTGCGCCCTAACTTCATCGCGTACCTCAGGCAATCTCTTCGTACCCAGTTCTACTTCGTGCAGTTGGAATAAGTGCACGCCGGTCGGTGTGTGAATCGGTTCGCTGACTCCATTCGGTTCGAGCTTCATCACTGATGTGATAATTGTCGGTTCTAAGTCGCCCGTCCCACGCACCCAAACCTTTTCCCGAACTCGGAAACGGCTCGCAGCCGCCGACTCTTCTGATTCTTGAAGTTTACTCGCCAGCTCTTTCCAACTCAACGCACTCGATTCCAATTGAGCGCGCAGTGCGTTCAATTTCGCAGTCGATTGCTCACGCTTTGCGGAACTGCCAGCCGTCGCAGCCAGGTCGACAATGGAGACTTGAAAGCGAGTTCCATCAAATCGTTCCGTTTGATTCTCAAAGTGCTTTGCGACATTCTTCTCATTCAACTGCTTCTGCAAGTAACGTTGCCAAGAAAGTCGAAACGCTAAATGATCGCGCAAGTCGACTTCACTTATTCCAGTCCGTTGCGATTGCTGCCTGAGCATTTCATCCGCGGTCAGGCGGCTACCGTCTTGCGGTTGTCCGTTTTCGTCAAGCCATCGTTCTACATCGTCGCGGCGAACCGCTAAGTTCTGAGTGCGCAGCGTCTGCAACGCTTGCCGCTGCTGTGCAATCAAATAAATCGTGGATTGCAAAACAGCGGGTGGCAACTCAGCCATCGGTTCGACGCTTTCGTTCGCGACGCGACCGAGTTGGAAATCAACATCATTTGCGGTAATGAATTGTTCACCCAACTTTGCCAGGTTCTTCACTCCCTCCTGCGCACATGCCAAAGATGCGATTCTGGAATGAAGACCCGCTAGGCTTAACAGTACAAAAAATGCGATGAGCGGTCGATGTTTCATGGAAGCTCGATATCCCGAAGCTCGAATTTAACGGCTTGACGTGTAATCGATGCTGGCGACTCATACACCAGTGTAAAGTCATCTGGGTTTCCATTGATTTGAAACAGATAGGCCATACCCACAGCGTTTTGTGTGACTGCATAGGTTTGCCAACCGGCGTTTTCGATGCGCCGTTCCTTTGGATCGAGCAGGTAAGCTTCGTTTGAGAGTGCCCAACCGCGATACGATTCCAGTGCTCCTTGATCGTTAGCGAATTCAGCAAGCACGCGAATTTCGAAGACTGCATTGTTGCGACGCGCACCCTCTAAAGTGACTTCCACTTCGCCAAACTTCTCGGCTTGCCGTGCACCGTTGCCAAACTTCTTGAAGATAAACTTGTGCCGCTCGCTTGGGATCGCAAACTCAAACTCGCCCGTTAAGTTCGTGAGCTTAGCCACATCGCGTGCGGGTCGAGCCAACTGCAAATCGATTTGTGTACTACTACCACCACCATTGATTGGCACCTCAGGATTTCCCTGTGCATTCGCCGCAGACAATGTCGCCGCACCGTCGGTGGTCGCTTGCACGGTCATCATTGGAATTCTCAAGAACACAGGTTTCAAACGCGGCTCCCAGGATGTTAACAAAGATATGTCGAGTTGCCCGGGCAGTCGCGAGTTGAATTGCAACGTCGACTGAATGGAAGACATGGCGATTCGAAATGGTCCGTTGGTATAAGCCTTCGGTCCTTTCTCTGAGTACTCGTCGCCACCCGCAACCAGGGTTAAACCATCCTCAGCGGCGTACATGTTTACTCGCAATTTGGCTTGCGACATAACTGTATCCATCACAGTCCAAAATGGCGTGTCCTTTTCATCCAAGTCGACTTCAACGGATTCGAACGCTTGTTCACCTTCTAGGAAGATCTTGTTTCCAGTTTGTTTGGTGATCTCTTTGATCACTTCGGTCAATTTCATTTTGCCGCTGAGCGTTACTTTCGAAGCTTCGAAGAAGGTCTCGATATCCGAATACTGCAATTGTTCCCGAATGCGCTGCAACCGCACTTTCATTTCGCCTGAAGTGTTAGCGTCGACTTCGGGGAGAAACCCGAGAATGGAAGGTCCCATTTCGATCAACGCTTTCTCCGCCGCGTCGCGGTCCTTCAGCGTTCGCGCATCCAGCCCTCGCAACAGTTTTTGGACATCTTCCAAAGTCGCGGGAGGCTTCTGCTCGGCAGTCTCACCAGCTTCGGCCGAGCTCTCCTGAGCCACGACAGTCGACACAGTTACCAACACCGTGAACGTCAGGCCAATCGTAAGTAAGCAAGCGAATCGCAATGCGGACGAAATCCGCAACCGCTGTTGGAAACGTTTCTCAAAGATCAACATGGTCGCACAATCGTTAAAAGTGAATTGACTGGCCAGCGAAATCGTTAACCACTATGTTACCGCGCCCTCAGCCAAGGTGGCTACTATCGCTGCGAAGTAGGTTTCCATTGCGCCATCGCCTCATCGCTGACTTTGGATACCGCTTCATGATTTTGACTCGAAAATTCGGTCCTGCCACGGTTCTGCTCCTTAGCTTGCTGCTCTTCGCGCCACGTCCCGGTGCGGCGCAATCGTTAGCGAATAATCCGCCCCTGCTCCAGTTAAACACGCGTTCTGCGGAGCTGTTTGGGCTGCCGATACAATGGAGCAGTTCCGAAGCGGTATTGCTGGAAGCGACGGGGCGCGTGCGGAGTGTTTCGCAGTCCGATATCGCCTCGCATCGAGTTCTCGATCGCGCGTTTAAGCCTCAATCGTCGCTCGACGCGAGTCGAGCGTTGCAAAATGAGCTCGGGCCAAACTTCGAAGTTCTCCTTCACGGTCCGTACGTGGTCGCAGCTCCGAAGGGTCAAGCGGCGCGGTGGCGAGACCGATTCCAAGCCTTACTGGCTGGATACACTCGCTATTTCGAAGTTCGCGGTTGGCCGCTACGCCAATCGGACTTTCCACTGGTGGTAATCGTTCAGCCCAATCGAAGTGCTTTCCAGCGCTATCTGGCGACTGAGTCCGCGCGCGTCCCGAACAATGTCGTAGGCAGCTACTTTCCCGCTTCGAATCGTTGTGTGCTCTACCAACTCGACGGCGCAGTGGGCGTGGATTGGTCGGAAACAGAAGCGACCATTGTTCACGAAGCGGTCCATCAACTGGCATTCAACACCGGCGTGCACGAGCGACTGGCGGAGAATCCGCTGTGGTTGGTTGAAGGTCTTGCAACGATGTTCGAACAGCCAGCGGTGTACGATTTGCGAGTCAACCGAAGCAGCGTTGAATCGCGGATGCTGCCCAGTCGCATGCAACAGTTGCAACCGATTCTGCGCGAACCGGGCGCGCTCGAGTCTCACGTTGAGAGCATGATCGCCTCGGATCAGATATTTCAAACTGATGCGAACAACGCTTACTCAGTCGCTTGGGGGCTGACTTTCTATCTATCTGAACGCATGCCTAACGAATTCTCAAAGTACTTGAAGTTACTTCGCAATCGCGGTTTTCAGAGTTACTCATCGAAGGCGCGAAGAGCGGACTTTCACAAAGCTTTTCAAACCGACTCCGCCACACTCGCAATCCAGATGCAGCGTCTGCTGATGCATTGATATGAACGCTTAAAGATCAGGCATAGAATAAGTGGTGGCGACTTCAGCCGCTAATCTAAGAAACGTCGACTGAAAGTCGACGCCACCTAAGCGGTTGCGAACTCTGTGACCAACGACAACTCTTTCAAGTGACGGATCACGGCAAGAAACTTCTGCTCGTTGAATGGTTTGCGAATGTAGTTGTTTACACCAAGCGCTTCACACTGCTTCTGGTCTTCGCCATCGTCGCTGCTCGTCAGCACCACGACCGGGATGTTTTTCAGAACTCGCTCAGCCCGCAACTCTCGCAACACAGCTACGCCATCCACATGCGGCAAGATCAGATCGAGCAGAATCACATCAGGCCGTGGGGCGCGCGCGAAAACACCTTTTCGATTCAGAAATCCCATCGCTTCGCCGCCATCTCTGAACAGACTTAAACGATGAAAAATCCCGCAGCGCTTAAGCGCTTCAATCGTCAGTCGCGCGTCGAGTAAACTGTCTTCGACTAACATGATTTCGAGTGCACGTCCCGTGCTTTCCGACGTTACCAAAGGCATAGTTTACTCGCCATAGTTATTGCACTGCATCGATCGAGTCTCACTCAAAATCCGTTGAGCTTTTCAACCGTGTGAGATCAACGGCCGAATCGTCCCATTCCCAGTTCGTACCGAATCAACTCCGACTCGTGCTTTTCATGCGCTTCCAGGGAATCAAGAAACTCCTTGCAAACGCTAACCAAAGACCCGAAATCGTCGACGATGGTGCCACGGTATTGCGCCTCCTCAGCACTCTCGGAAATCTCGTGAAGCCTCAAGTACAGCTCACGGTGTTGACGCTTGGCGATTCCAGCTTTGGCCGCCGAAACCGACTGAACCGAGTAACTTCCGTCGATGTATCCATACGTTTCTTCCAGCGAAAATTCGACGGCCATCGAGTCACGTAACTCGCCGAGCAATTTCACCAACTTCGCAGCATGTTCAATCGGACCGGCAGCGGAGTATAACAGACGTTTGAAGTCGTGTATGTTTTGCCAGAACTGGAGATTTGAATCCTTCACTTCTTGCAGGAAGGCTGCGTTTACCATCGTCGTCGCGACGGCTGTAGTGGTGGTGCTCATGCGAGGGCTCCTACTGCGTTATTTCGATCGCAAATCGGCAGACGAACAGATAAGATTCAACAGCAGTGTCCCTACCAGCTTGTTGAACGACTCTTATTTTAACGACCTGAACTCCTCGAAAACAACTCGTCTGCCCCTTTTGTGGAAAGTATGTAACAATGCGAGCATTCGATCGGGCTGCCGCCTGACGTACGGTCGCCTAAGTTATTACTTTCAAACGGTTTGAGAGCTCGCTGAAAATGCCGGTTATGCAGCCCAGCTCAATTGGCGAAGTGTCGTCGATTGCCGAGGCAGTGCTCGAAAACGCTCGTCAAACGCCCGATCGGCTCGCGTTCCGCAATTTACGGCCGCGACCATCGGGACTCCAGGCAGATGTGGATCAGTCGTTCGGCTGGGGGCAAATCGCCCGATGGGTCGAGTCAGCGATTCACGAAATCGAGTCCCAGCGTTTGCCCAGCGGCGCGCATGTGGCCAGTGTTTGCCCCAATTCGGTGCAGTGGTTTGTTCTCGATTTCGCTTGCCAACTTCTCGGTTTCGTTCACGTTGCGATCGACGTTCGATGGCCGCCCGCGATGATCTCGCGATTGCTCATGCAGAGTGACACGCGTCTGCTGGTGAGCACATTGCCAAGTTTGGAATTTGACGATGAGCTGCCGCGAATGCAGTTGACGATCGATTTTCAGTCGAACGCGATTTCGCAAGCTAACCTAGGACGCCTACTGGATCGCGCGAGTTCGATTTCGCCCGACGCGGCAGCACAGATGCTGTTCACTTCAGGCACTTCAGGTGAGCCGAGAGGGGTGCTGCTGTCGAACCGAAATCTGGTCAGCAACGCATTCGCCAAACTCGAGGCTGCACCGCAGTTGGAATCAGACCGCCGACTGAACATCTTGCCTTTTTGCCACGCCTACGCGCGAACCTGCGAATTGTCGACTTGGGTTTTAAGTCGTTCCGAACTGGCGATCGCTTCAGATTGGAACGCATTCTTAGACTTCGCAAAACAATACCGACCAACGTTGGTGAATCTTGTCCCACATCTTGTGAACAAGTTGCTACAACATAATGAACAAACGGATACACCGGAGAACCTGCGGGAGAATCCGGCGCAGAAGCTGGGCGGACACGTGCGATTGCTACAAGTCGGTGGAGCGGCATTGCAGGATGCGCAGTGGCATGCGCTCGCGCGGTACGGTTTGCCTCCGTTGCAGGGTTACGGATTGACGGAAGCATCGCCGGTCGTTTGCTCGAATCGCGCCGGCCAGCAGCGACCGGGAACCGTTGGCGCTGCGGTACGCGGAACGGAACTAAAAACAGATGCGAACCAACAATTGTGGATCCGCGGGCCGAACGTCATGCTGGGTTACTATCGCGATCCGAAAGCAACGCAAGCTCGCATTCAAAACGGTTGGCTAGCGACAGGCGATCTGGTGAAGCAGGAATCGAATGGCGACTATCGCGTCGTCGGTCGAACCTCGTCCGTGATCGTGCTGAGTACAGGTTTCAAGGTCTCGCCCGAACGAATCGAAGCGACGCTCGCCGATTCACCTTGGATTGAGCGCATATTATTAGTTGGGCGGTCGCAATCGAGTCTAGCGGCGGTCGTCTGGCCAGCTTGGGATGCGATTCCAGCGGAGTTTTTTGACGGTGATTCACAGGACGGTGATTCACAGGATCGCGCTGCGTTGAACTTCGCAACCTTTACAGTGACTTTGGCGGAGGATTTCGCAGAGCGGCTGAAGGAACTGCCTGCGTTCATGCAACCTCGACGGTTTGTGATTGAGGAGAGCGACATGGACGCGGCCAGCGGTTTATTGAACGCGAAAGGCATGTTGCGGCGGGGCGTGATTGAAGAGCGATTGGCCGAGCGAATCAAAGCCGTATACTCGCTGCCCGCGACGCAATATTTCAAATCAAGCGGCGAATACTAGTCGAATGACTGAACTGGCTGTGTTACCATTTTTCGCGAAATGATCTTTGAGAAAAGTCGATCACACAGCGTGCATCCAGTCGACCACATAAATAACTACATCTGTCAAAGCAGAACAAACCTCTGCAATTGGAAATTTCAATGAGCTCAGCAACTTATGACCAACCCGTGCAAGTCTCCGCTACGCGGTCGATCAAGTCGGTTATGGACAGCCCCAATTGGCCATCCAATTTGTTGTGGCTGACGATTGCCGTTTTGCTGCAATCTTTTGTAGTCGGACAGATTTTCATCTTTGGCTACGGAGCTGAATTGCTGCACGATCGAGCTGGTTTTCCCGGTCGCAAGAGTCCTGATATCGACTCCAATCGGTTGGGCGACTACTTCATGAAAGGACTTTGGCCGTTTCTGGTTTATCTCATCGCCTCAGTTGCGGTATCGATCGTTGTCGTCATTCCGCTAGTCGTCGTCGCCATTGTTTTGGCCGCGATTGTTGGAGCGATGGGCGAAGTCGCCGGAATTATGTTTCCGATTGTGATGGTTCCGTTGTCGTTTTTACTGATCATACCGATGATCAGCATACTTGCCCCGATCACAATTCGGGCGATGCTCTGTCAAGATTTTGCTGCGTCGTTCGACTTCGCGTGGTGCATGAGTTTCATTCGACTAACCTTTCGCGAAATGTTGGTCTCGTCACTCGTTTTCGCGGTGCTTAGCACTGCGATCTACTTCGTTGGCCTCGCGCTGTTTTGTGTCGGCGCTTTGCCAGCGGCAGGGTTGATTAGCGGCGCGATGATGCACTTGTTGGCACAGTGGTATGAATTGTTCTTAAGTCGCGGCGGCGAAATGGTGACACCAGCGACTACGTCAATCGTCGACGCTTCAGTCGTCTAGAGACGCAAAATCGCGAACTCGCCTCTTGAGCGAAGCGCCCCGGCGTCCCATCGTTCCCTGTTCAACTGAATTGGGTGGCAAGTGTGCGGCGGCCAGTTGTCGAGCGGAAGAGCCATCGTTTCGCAAAAGCGATGTGAGCACACGTTTGCCAACTCGAAGTAGTTCAACATCAGGGACGAACTAGCCATCGGTATTGCTCAGTTTAGTATCGCACAGGTTAGGGTACGTTGGGCTCGATTGTCATGATGCAGATCGAGTCCTTATTGAAATCAATCCTCTTTCGTGTGCCGATAAGCACGATCCTCGATTCTTCGAAAACCGCATCATGGATTGTGCTGCATGGCAACATCATGAATGCACCTCGATGATTGGCTAAGAAGGGGTTTATGTGATTGCCGTAACGCATAAAGACCTCAAACGCGCCGGGGTCGGATCTCCACGCTGACTTGTTCAACGCCAAGCTTCGTGCCTTTTCAACAAATGAAAATCGACCTAGAAAGTCCTGCGGTCGCGTTCCCGTACCCTCATAATCTTGGAACTGCCAGTAGCTTATGTTAGGTGCTAACTTCGTGAAGTAGTGGGTGACGTCTCCCGATTGCAGTCCGCGAAGCCTAAATGGGCGGGTACCTTGAACTACCCTCCAAAATTGCCGTCCTAATGGCAATGGCAATCCGTACAAGCCGATATTTCGCGAATCTTGCAGCTCCTTACCATTTGCACTGAGGGCTGTGCACCGGAGAACTTCCTTACCGATGCGATGTCCAACGACATGATAAATTAGAATTTGACCCTCATCGCCGTCGACCCCAACCACGGTTCCCTCGACTGAATGCTTTGCAACCTCCTCCCCACTTGCATTCTCAACTAACACCGTGCTGTTATTCCGATTTAGTCCGACAATTCGATTCGTCTGACTTACACCTACGGGACGCTTCATAAAGAGGCGGACTCTGTGGGTATTACCCGGGATCCACTGCACCGTTGAATACTGATTATCGCTCTCCCACAGCACAGTCCCCTCTTTCAAAGCATCAATATTCGCGTAACAGCTTAACTTGTCGTAGTCTCCACTCCCAGGACTGAATTTTGCCTCTCGAAAGTCGATCTTCTCCTCTAAGCTGGCCGTATACACATAGTCAGACTCGGAGTCAAACCATGCGGCGCATACAGGATTCTTGATTTTCAGTTCGGTAACCTCAAGCGTCACTGTATCTACCAATAATGTCTCCTCAGCAAGCGTATCGTTTATCAGCGCGAGCTTACCATCCTGCGAAAGCGTGTTCCGCATCAACAACGGCCGCCACTCCGCAATACAAGTTGTAATCTCATGCTCGAAAATTGTCCGAAAACCGGCCTTGGGTTGCAGATTTGTTGAAGGGAATTGCTGCTGACCAAGCGCAATATTGCTGCTTCCCGCTATTGAAAGCGTTACGAAAACAGCGAAGCCCCTCAGGATGGAGGATTCTCTACCAGCGTCAGGGTTCAATCCGCACATGGTTAAACTCTCACGGCACTAAGACACCAAGATTGTCTCGTAAAAAACAATTGTACCTGCCAAAAGTCTCTGCTTAGAAAGGCCCGTTCGCTTGAGCTGGATTGCCCTCAATCGCGATAGTGTTTTGATTAGCGGGCATCGGGGGGCGAACACAGTGGGCTTCGGTCCGGATTGCTCTACAACCGCAATTAGAACATCGCCCCCTTGCCCACTCAGTTGTCCGTCAGTGTAAGTGCCGTGTAATTGGCTAGCAAGTGCGCGGCGATGTGTGCGAAGTACGGTTCCATTATGCATGGGTTGGGAGTTGTTCAGTCTCTTCACTGCGAGTGTTAATCCAGATGACTTCGCCTTGACCACGGTTGATTCGATCGCCTAACGATCGAAATACGACAGCCGGTATTTTGTCGCTGCGGAGTGCCGTTGGCAAATGCGGCGCGATGGCGTTCAGAAGTATTCGAAGAAAGGAGAGTTCAGTGTGCTCGGGTTCCGTAAAGCCATCCGGCGCGGTGCATACAACTTGATGACCCAGCATCAGAATGGTGCCGCGCGACATGTTCGCAGCGAATGGATAATCGACTGGACCGCAGAGCACCAGCGTGCCAGCGATCAAGCGGCTGGCTGAAGCCGCAGCGGTTCGTCCGTGAACGACTACCGTTCCACGTCGCATCCGCTCGCCCAGCCACTCGGCGCAGTTGCCACGAATCACCAGCGCACCGCCATTCATTCCCCGCGTCGCGCCGGGCGCCGCGGCTGCCGCATACGGTCCGCAATCGCCGTCGATGCTGACCAGTCCCGACTTGAGACTGCTGCACGCAAAGCGACCGGCCGAACCGCTGACTTCGATCTGTCCGCCGCTCATCTTGTCGGCCAAGTAATCACCGACGGAGCTGTTCACTACGATACGTCCGGCTGTTAAGCCACCGCCGACGTAATCGCAACGGCTTAGGTCGCCTTCGAATAGCAACTGGTCGCGCTTGCCATCGATGACTTCGCAATGATCGCCCAGCTTTGTGGGCTGGTCGTTGGCTTCGATAGGAAGTGCGAGAATTTCATCAAGCGTGCGTTCGTCGCATTGATTGGGCGTGATGCCGAATAAGTTGAGATGAAGTGATGGGCTGGTTGGAAAGCGAATGGTGAGCGGGTTCATGCAAGTACCTGATGCAAATGAAAGTGATACTTACCAAGCTTGCCGCCATAGTTGCCGCCGGTGATGCGTTTTAGTCCGTATCGGTCACCGAACTCGCACGCTGCTTGAATGCCAACTCGCATGGCACGCGCGACGTCAGCTTCATCCAAGCCATCAATGACCACTTCGAGCGCCGCGGCGACACCTTGCGGCAGTAGTGAACGTGTGATCGGCCTTAGCGTAGGGCAGAAGGCGTCGTTCGTTGATGCGCCTAACGCTTTGTATTTTGAACCGACTTTGGAACCACTGCGCGCGACGCCACCCGGAAAAGGCATGATCACATTCGGGACTTTGCGCATCGCATCCATAGCAGCTTCGCACGCCTTCAGCGCGCCGGCCAACGACTGACTGAGCACCAGGAAGTTGCCTCCGCCCACAGCGTCGCGGCGACCAGTTGATTCCTCAGCTACGAATTCACCATCCATCACTGGGACGCGCCAATAGCGGCGACCTGCAATCACCTTCGCAATTTGAAATCCGTCGCCAAAGTAACGCAAATGGCTTCCCAGCGCGATACGTTTTTCGCTTTCGATTCCGGCAAAGACGCTCGTCGACGGGCAAGTCAGCACGCATTGACCGACTCGGCGAACAATCTGTTTCTCTAACTCTTTGCCCGACATGCTAAAGACCAGTACGGCGATGCCCGGTCGACCATCGGGCGTTTGATCTCTGTCAACTTCCGTTTCAATTCCTGCTTCGCAACCGCATCCGATCACGCTGGTCGCAAAGCCCGTCATCGCTTCCGCCGCGCGCCGCGCCCAGAAACGATCGGCTGCAGTAATGATCAATCGCGTCGCCGTCATAGGGAACGCTTCGGCGAACGTGTCTTCGATGTCGACACCATTAATTTGCATGCGGTGGCCTAAGTCGTAGAGACGCGTGATTTCAAAAGTCGCTGGCAGTGGTTCCGTCTGCTTCGATTGCCGCTGAATATGTTTAGCAGCGGAAGATTGAACAGTTTGAGGTAAACCTGATCTGTTGGCAATGCGAGCTCGGACGAGCAGTCAGCTAAAATTCGACCACGCATTGGATACTTTTCAGGAGTTTTCCACTGGGTCGCAATTTTGGTAGACTCTCAAAAAATCGCCCGGTGGCTGTGGGTGTTGCAAAGCCATGCGTTCAGCAACCTTGAGTTTAGTGAGTCTAGCAATCTTAAATTGGGATCAAGAGCATGTCTGTGCATCGCATCGGAATGGCAAGCCGTTACTCGGAGGCGGCGATTTACAACGGCGTGGCTTATTTAGCGGGTCAAGTCCCAGAGGAAACACTAGATCAGGGCATTGAAGCTCAAACGCGCGAAGTGCTTGACCAAATAGACCGCATCTTAGCGCAAGTTCACAGCGATAAATCTCGCATCTTGATGTGCCAGATTTTCATCGCAGACCTCGGTGACTTCAACGGCATGAATCGAGTGTGGGACGACTGGGTGTCGCCCGGCAACGCGCCACCACGAGCAACTGTGGAAGCTCGCCTTGCGAACCCTTCTTACCGGCTGGAAATCGTTATCACGGCTGCGCAGCGACACAGCCACGGCCATGTGTAACTGCCCGAGTTCGTGCCAGACTTTCGTTTAGGACGGCCTCTTCAGACCGTCCTGAACATACTGGTAACAACTGCTCGGCGACTTCCAAAACTAAGCGTTCAATTCCACCTTGGCGATGTCGGCGATGTTGACCCACACGTGAACGTGAGGCGCTCCGCGATAGTGCCATACGAACGATGGACCTTCCAGCCGCCAGTTGTCCCACACCTGATCTTTGCCGATGTCGTTATCGGTGTAGAACGAAAGGTAGCAAGCGTCGAGTCCACCTTGTGCAGTTAAGCATTGCATCGCTTCTTCGCGATCGGAATTGCGGAACGGTTCGACTAGTTTGCCCAAAGTCATTTGCATTTGAGCTCGCTGGTCGGTGGACAGGTCGGTCAAAGGAATTCCGGTGAATGGCGAATCCTTACCCTTGAATGCAACCGCTTGCTCGCGCGGAGTCTTCGGAACTTCAGCGACCTTACGTTGTTTGCCGTCGAGCATTTGGTAAAGCTTGTTAGCCTCAAGCGCTTGCGACCAGAAGACATTGCCTTGATGATTGGCTTCTTCATCGCCGCCGGTCGGTGCATGACCGTAGAAGATCGGCCCACCAAACGCAACGTGTTCGCTTGAGTTGCCGTCGCAGCGCAATGTCATGTGGCGGCCGGTCAACACAAATTCGAACTTGCCGTCACCAGGTTGGCCGAAGATCGCAATACTCTGTTCTTCGCCGAACCCACCGCAATCGTCTTCCATTTGCTTGTCAAAGTTCGCGTGCCACTCAGGTTGAATCACACCTTCAAAGATCTTGCGAATCAGGTCTTTCTGCTCCGCTGTGTAAAAATCGCTGTTGATCTCTTGTTCGTTGATCATCCAATTATTGGCGACGCGCGTGCGTAGCAAACCGCGCTTCGGATCGACATGATCCCATCCGTAGCAAACCTTCGATCGCTGTTCTTGCTTGAGCGAATCATAGAGCACTTTGACCAGCGACTCGGGTTGGCTGGACTTATCATCCGCTTTGGCAATGCCTCCGATCACTGAGCCGGCCGCGACCACTGCGGCCGAGTGTTTGAGAAATTGGCGACGGTCCTGGGAAGGCAGGATAAGTTTGTTCGACGTGGACATTGTGGGCTCCTGGTAGGATTTGGAATTGCGGGGTGGAAGCGAATCGAACGCAGTCGAAGGCTTCAAGCAAAATCGCTAAAGCAAAGCCTACCACGATTCGAGATGTGGCGTCTAGTTTCTATCTTCTTCGCGGCGTCGCTCTGCCAATTGCGGTTTCGAAAGGTATAATTGACGTAGTCGGCTCGACTCGTCTCCTCTTGAATCACTTCTCATCTCATTCACGCGCCGAGTTCTGCATCATGGCCCAAAAAGTGGCGAAAAAGTGGTTGCTTTCGCGCCCGCAGTGGGTCGTCATCTGCGGCGTAGTTGTCGTTGGTTTTGCGTTCGCGGTGCGTCAAGAGATTCAAAGTCGCGTGGACCGTACGATGCGCGCGAAAGCGGCTATGGAAACTTCGGAAGGCACCCTGGTCGTTTGTGGCGGCGGAGACGTTCCGCCGACCGCCCGCCGGAAATTCATGGATTTGGCGGGAGGCGTTGAAGCAAAGCTGGTCATCATTCCTGGTGGTGAAGAGGATGAAAGCAGTTTCGAAAGTTACTTCGAAGTTTGGAAGGATTACTCGCCGCTGACGTTCCATATGTTGAATGCGGCCAGTCGTGAGCAAGCGAACGATGCCGATTTCACGAGTGTCTTGGATGAAGCGACCGGTGTCTGGTTGGGTGGCGGACAACAAAACTGGCTGATCAATCGCTATGCACACACGCTTGTTGAGAACAAGTTGCACGCGTTGCTGAAACGCAAAGGTGTCATCGGTGGTACCTCGGCCGGCGCAGCGGTAATGTCAGCCGTGATGGTGGCGGGTGGACGAAAGAGTCCGCAAGTTGGAAAAGGATTTGGATTCATGCCGGGAGTTGTTGTTGATCAACACTTTTTGCGTCGCAATCGTTTCGGACGTCTGCGCAGCGTGCTCGACAAGAACGCAGGACTGATCGGTGTTGGCATCGATGAACAAACTGCGATGGTCTACTCCATTGCTAGTGACCGCCTCGAAGTGCTCGGCGACTCCTATGTTGTCGCGTGCGTGCCTCGCAATAATCGAATGGACATCGAATTCCTGCAGGCGGGAGACGATTTACTCCTATCGGATTTGCGAGAGAGCGCGACGCTGATTGGGAATACCGTCGAACAGGTTCTATTCGATTGAAGTTGTGTCTATTTAGTCGCAGTTTTTTTGGCGTCGGGCTTTTTGGCGTCAGACTTTTTATCATCATCGTCAGTGTCTTTCGTGGCGTCTGCTTTGCCACGCTTGCTTTTTGATTTTGATGATTTGGCGGTCTTTGCGCCGATCTTACCTTCTGCGGGTCCGAGCGGTTTGGCTCCTACGACTTCAACCGATTCCGATTGAATGTACTGTTCTTGCGAAGCGTTCCGCAGCCCGGAAACTTTCACTTGATCACCGGTTTGAAAGAACGTCATGTCGCGCGACCTAACGTTGATAGTAGCCTTGGGATCCAATTCGAATTGCACACGGACCGGTCCAGCTTGGACGAAGGTCTTTCCTGCTTGAACGCCTACCACCTGCCCCACGACTCGGTAAGATTGTCCCGATGAGTTCGATGCAGCCGTTTGTTTTGGCTGTGTGCGTTTCGGCGACTCTTTGGCACCAGCCTTGTTCGCATTCGCGGCTTCACCAACTTGATACACGCCAGCGGTTTGGTCGCGCATCTGTTCTGGAGTCATACGGCGGCTTTGACTGTACGTGAATACCTCCAGTTCGCTTACGGGCGACTGCACGAGTCCCGTTTGGGTAAGATCGGCTGTGAATCGGACGAGCAAGCCGGGCATCAGAAATTCGGGGTCGGCAGTTCCTTGAAACTGCACCGAAGTCTGATCGGTGACCAGCACGAGGTACTCTTTTTTATCCTCTGTAACGACTTTAATTTGATTCTGAGCCATCGCTTGGATCGTTCCGCTGACTTGAGCGATCTGCAGGCCGCCACCGAAATTGCCGGTCTCTTGTTTTGGGTCTTTCTTACCAAGCTCTTTTTTGCCAGGATCGTTTTTACCGGCGTCGGTTTTGCCAGGGTCGTTTTTACCAGGGTCTTGAGCAACTATCGCGGCGGTTGAGTTCAACATCACAAAAAGTACGAAGGCAAGTCCGTACATCGAAAGTTGTCTTGAACGCATCATTTCGTCCCCCATTCGTACGCAGTTGTCGTTGGTTACCCTACCACTAAAAGCAACCACAGTTCACAATTGTACCCAAAACATCCTTCGACTCGAACATTAAGTCGGCTGAGTTTGCGTTTTTTGAGCTAGCGAAGTTGCGCAGGGCTCACCATCCGTTCAGCGACCAGTCGACTACCAAACTGCTTCCTGTACCAGCGAAATTGCGAATAGAAGTTGCTAATCAATGAATGCTCCCAAGAACTCTGCTCCGAAGCCGGTAACGATCTCGACGCTCAAGAAAATGAAGGATGCGGGCGAACGGATCAGTATGCTGACAGCCTACGATTTCACGATGGCAACGTTGTTGGATCAGGCGGGAGTGGACGTGTTGTTGGTCGGCGATAGTTTGGGAATGGTGGTGCAGGGGCACTCGACGACGATTCCAGTAACGCTGGGCGAAATGATTTATCACGGCAAGATGGTCGCCCGCGCCGCCAAGCGTGCGATGGTGGTTGTCGACTTGCCATTTCCGCACGGTCAACTGGGTGTGAACAAAACGCTGGTTGTCGCCGCTCGCGTCATGAAGCAAACCGGTTGCCACGCTGTGAAGCTGGAGGGTGGAGCCGAGCAGGCGGATACGATTGCGGCTTTGGTCAATGCAGGGATTCCAGTTATTGCGCATGTTGGGTTGCGGCCGCAGAGTGTCCATGCACTGGGTGGCTACAAAGTGCAACGCGACGCTGAAAAATTGAGGCGCGATGCACTGGCGGCTCAGCAAGCCGGTGCGTTTTGCGTTTTGATGGAGTGCGTTCCGCAAGACTTGGCCAAACAGATCACCGAGGCGATCGCTGTGCCGACGATCGGCATCGGAGCTGGACCGTATTGCGACGGACAAGTGCTGGTCACCAACGACCTGCTCGGCCTGACCGTCGGTCGCGTACCGAAGTTCGTTCGGCCGATGGCTAATCTCGCTGAACAGATTCAAACTGCTGTCGAACAATTCAATTCCGACGTGCGAACGGGTTCGTTCCCGAGCGAGAGTGAGTCGTTCGACTGAGCGCGCGCTGGATTCGACATTCTACAAATTCAAAGATATCCCAAAGTCGGAACGGTCGTATGCGCGCGGTCATTTTCCCAATCCGACTAACCGATCCAAACAGACCGCAGAGTCTCTAACTTTCGCCAAAGTCAACGCAACCGGCAATGTGGCATGAAAGTGCGATGTAGGCTTGCTCAGCCCATTTTGTCGCCTCTAGTTAAGTCTTGCAGGATTGCGTTATGAAGACTCTTAACCAGCCGTTTCGCACCCCAGAACAAACCAAAGCGGAAGAATACGAACAAACCAAACGCCGCATTCATAGCAAGTTGGTGGACAAGCTCGACCTGAGCCGCATTGGTGATATGAAAGGCGAAGTGCTTCGCCGCGAGATTCGCCTGGTCGTTGAACATCTGTGCGACGCTGAGAACACGCTGCTGAATCGCGCCGAACGCGACCGCATCATTGAAGAAGTGCTCGACGAAACCTTCGGTCTCGGTCCGCTCGAGCTGTTGCTGAAAGATTCGACAATCAGCGATATTTTGATCAACGGTCCAAAGAACATTTACGTTGAACGTCGCGGTCGATTGGAGAAGACGGAAGTTGAGTTTCGCGACAACGGCCACTTGATGCAGATTATCGATCGCATCGTTTCCAAAGTGGGTCGTCGTGTCGACGAAACTTGTCCAATGGTTGACGCTCGTTTGGAAGACGGTTCGCGTGTGAATGCGATCATCCCGCCGCTGGCGCTTGACGGTGCCGCTGTTTCCATTCGTCGCTTCGGTTCCAACCCACTCAAGCTGGAAGATCTGCTGAACTACAAAGCGATTACGCCAGAAATGGTGATGTTGCTGGAAGGCTGCATCAAAGCTCGCTTGAACATGATCATCTGTGGTGGTACCGGTTCCGGTAAGACCACTTTGTTGAACACGCTGACCAGCTTCATTCCGAACGATCAACGTATCGTAACGATCGAAGATGCGGCTGAATTGCAGCTGCAGCAGGATCACGTCGTCCGACTTGAAACACGTCCGCCGAACATCGAAGGATCGGGCGGTGTCAGCGCGACCGACTTGGTAAAGAACGCTTTGCGTATGCGTCCTGAGCGCATCATCATCGGCGAGTGTCGCGGTGGCGAGACGCTGGACATGTTGCAAGCGATGAACACTGGCCACGACGGATCGCTAACCACCATCCACGCCAACAATCCACGAGACGGTGTTGCGCGTTTGGAAACGATGGTGATGATGTCTGGTTTCGAATTGCCGATCAAAGCGATTCGTCAACAGATCTCCAGCGCGGTGAATCTGATTATTCAAGCTAACCGTTTGCAAGGTGGATCGCGTCGCGTGACGCACATCACCGAGATCATCGGTATGGAACAAGATACAGTCGTGATGCAAGACATCTACAAATTCGTGCAAGATGGCATCGACGAAAACGGTAAGGCTCACGGTCACTTTGAATGTACGGGTGTTCGCCCAAGCTTCATGAGTCGACTTGAGCAGTCAGGCGTGCGATTGCCAGCGAGCGCGTTCCGTCAACGTGAAATCATGAAAGCGTAAGCTGTCATCGGCGCAGTGGATTTTGTTGTGAAGTAAAGCTGACTCAAGAGAGTTCGTCCATGTTATCGATCATCATCATGGTATCCGTCGGTGTCTGCGTCGCGGCTTTGGTCGGCGGCGTCGCAGTTGCATTGCGCCCGACTTCTGAAAAGCTGGCTGAGGATCGATTGCAGTTGATGACTGGCAAGTCGAAGGGACGCGGCGCCGCAGAACGGCCGAGTCTGTTGTCCAGTCCGCTGGAAGATTCGACCACTTTCGCTGACGAAATTCTCGCCAAGATCGGCAACTTCACACACTTACTTGAACAAGCTGACGTGCAGATGTCGGGCAGCAAGTTCTTGACAATTTGCGTGATCGCGGCCGCGATTGGTGCAGCGATTTGTTTAGCGACGCCGACGCCGAAGTACTTAGCACCCTTGTTTGCAATCTCGACCGGAATCATGCCGCTGTTCTGGTTGTTCATGCGCCGTAGTCGTCGCATCAGTCGCTTTAACCAACAGTTGCCCGAAGCGCTCGAGTTGCTCGGCCGCTCATTGCGAGCCGGTCACTCGCTGGCAGCAGGCTTTGGATTGGTTGCTTCTGAAATGCAGGAACCCATTTCACGCGAGTTTGGTCGCGCCTTCGAAGAACAGAATCTAGGTATTCCACTCGAGGAAGCGATCGAAGGCATGACGCTGCGAGTTCCCAACATGGACTTGCGATTCTTCGCGACGGCTGTGTTGTTGCAACGACAAACCGGTGGTGACCTGGCTGAAATTCTCGACAAGATCGGCAAACTGATTCGTGAGCGATTCAAACTTGCCGGGACCATCGCCGCTTTGACTGGTGAAGGTCGTTTGTCAGGTATCGTGTTGCTCGCATTGCCACCAACTTTGTTTGTGACGATGTACTACTTGAACCGCGACTACGCGATGGTTTTGTTCAACGACGAAACGGGTCGCAAGCTGCTCGGTGGTGCGTTGGTTCTGCAGTTCGTTGGTGCACTCACAATTCGCAAGATCATTAGTATCAAGGTTTAGATCATGTTACTAGCTTTCACGCTCTCGACAAACCTTGTCATTCCAATCGCTAGTTTTCTTGCGATCGGTGCTGCAACTTGGTTGATCCTCAGCTTCTTCACTTCGGACGATGATCGCGCTGGCCGCCGCTTGGGCGAACTCAGCGATCCGCGCAAGCGCGGTGCGAACGATCGCGAGTCGAAGAAAGGCGAAGCGATCGCGCGCGTTTTGCAAAAGGCATCGCCGACGTTAGCAAAGCCGCTGACACCGACTACTGAAGCCGAGATGAGCAAGCTGCGCCAGAGCCTGGTTGAAGCAGGTTTCCGCAGTGAAAACGCAGTTGTCGTCTACTTGTCGATTCGCGCCGCGTGCGCGATGCTGTTTCTAGTTGTCGGTGGCGGCGTTTCCGTCTACCTGTATGGTGCTACCCAAGCCGCCATGATCCGCTTGTTGTTTATTGGAGCCGCCGGTTTCTACCTGCCGATCTTGGGTCTCAAGATTCTTGGCAGCAAACGCAAGCAACAGATTTTTCTTGGTCTTCCAGACGCGTTGGACTTGATGGTCGTGTGTGTCGAGGCGGGCCTTGGTTTGGACCAAGCGATGCGACGCGTGGCTCAAGAAATGAAGAAAAGCTACCGCATTGTGGCTGACGAGTTCGGTTTGTGTAACCTGCATCTGCAGATGGGCCGAGCGAAAGCGCAAGTGCTGCAGGATCTTGGGCAACGCACCGGCGTTGACGACTTGCGAGCCCTGGCGTCGATTCTGATTCAAGCCGATAAGTTCGGTTCGAGCGTTGCGACAGCGCTTCGTGTTCAAAGCGAATCGATGCGCACGCGTCGCCAGCAGATCGCTGAAGAGAAGGCTGCGAAGACGGCTGTGAAGTTGATCTTCCCGCTCGTGCTCTTCATTTTCCCTGGCATTTTCGTGGTTTTGGTCGGACCTGCCGGCATCCAAATGGCTCGCGAAATGTTCCCTGCGATGAACGGCACAGCGCCTTGATGCTAATGCCTGCAAAGGTAATAGTGCGTTCAAAACGGTCATCCACTGCCCAGGTTTACATTGCCCTGAACAGTCGCGTTTACTAGAATTCGCCGTCCAAAGCACTGCCCAATCATGGAGGATGAAGGCATGTCGACATTGCCAGCGGCGCGAATTGAGCCCGCGCGCTCCCATATCATTCGTCGCGGATGCGAGATCTTACGCGCCGAATCTAACGCCATCACGACCATTGCACAGTCGCTCGACGATTCCTTTGCGGAAGCGGTCGAAGTGGTGCGTGCCTGTCGCGGGTCGGTGGTTGTTAGCGGCATGGGCAAAGCCGGACTAGTCGGTCGCAAAATTGCCGCTTCGTTCTCGTCGACCGGAACTCCCAGCCACTTCTTGCATCCCGCAGAAGCGGTTCACGGTGATCTTGGAACAGTGCGTGCCGATGACGTAGTCCTGCTACTCTCCTACAGCGGCGAGACAGACGAAGTAACTCGCTTGCTTCCCTCGTTACACGATCTGGCGTATCGCATGATTGCGATCACAGCGCAACCAACGAGTACGCTGGCCAAGAGCGCCGACATTACGCTATTGCTTGGCGGCATGGGCGAAGCTTGCCCGCTGGGACTCGCACCAAGCTCGACGACCACAGCCATGTTAGCACTGGGTGACGCGCTGGCACTTGTCACCAGCGAGACTCGCGGATTCACGCGCGAACACTTTGCCAGATTCCATCCAGCCGGCGCGCTTGGTCGTTCGCTCACACCCGTTGAGCAAATTATGCGACCACTTGTTGAATGCCGCGTTGCGCCTGATTCGCAATCCCTACGCTCGGTGCTGGTCACGCTCAGTCGCCCGGGGCGTCGCACAGGAGCGATTATGTTGACGAACGAAGATGCGAAACTAGTCGGCGTTTTCACCGACAGCGATCTCGCCAAGCTGCTAGAACACGCTAGCGAGCATCTGCTCGATCAACCGATTTCACAGTGCATGACCCGCCACTTTCAAGTCGTTCGCGAAGGCGAGTTGCTGCCCGCGGCGCTTCGGATTTTGGCGCAGAGAAAGATCAGCGAATTGCCGGTGATCGATGATCAACATCGACCGCTTGGTTTGATCGACGTTACGGATGTAATGAGCATGATGAGCAGCTATTGGCCGACTCAGGCGGATGCTGACGACGAGCCTCAAGCGTCTGAATTACAAACCGATGCACCCGACGCACCCGATGCACCCGAGCCGCGCATACTGCCGCTGCGGCGTAGCAACCCTCAATAGCAATTTTCTTAAAACACTCAACTCGCTTCGGTAAACAGACTGTGGCCAACAAAGATATCGAAATCGCTCGCCCAATTCGTTGCATTCTGTCAGACGTCGACGGCGTACTCACTGACGGTTCCATCATTTGGGACAACCAGGGAGTTGAAACGAAACTGTTCTACGTTCGCGATGGGCTGGGGATCAAACTCTGGCAGCGCTGCGGTTTTACTTTCGGATTGATCACTGCGCGGAATAGCCAGATCGTTAAAACTCGCGCAGTGGAACTTGGAATCGAAGTCGTGCGACAAGGCTCAGCGGATAAATTGCCGGCGGCACGCGAAGTCATGCAGCAACTGAAGCTCGAACCCTCCGAAGTCTGTTACATCGGCGACGATTTGCCGGACTTGCCGGTTCTGTACGAAGTTGGTTTAGGAGTTGCCGTAGCTGACGCTTCGGCTGAAGTGCGAGATGCCGCGAAGTGGGTCATGACCGCTCGTGGTGGTCGCGGTGCTGTGCGCGAGCTCGTTGAACGACTACTTAAAGCGAAAGGACGTTGGGAAGACTGTCTTCCAACAAAGCCTGTTCTCTAATGCTGTCTTCCGTCAAGCAATACGTGACTGCACTGGGCTTGGTCCTATTAGCGATGCTCGCGTATCGCTGGTTGCTCGTGCCTGCCATCGAGCCACCACATCGAGACAAACCTAAACTTGTTGCCTTTACAACTACGCAGCAAACAGCACAGTGGTGGCAGCGCCTTTTCCCTGCCGACTCTTGGCAACACAAAGAACCCAAAGTCTTGCAGACTCCCCGAGGCATCTTGTTGTTCACGGACTGGACACCTCTCGGCCCCGATCAGTGGCGACTTGAACCACTGACCATGATCATTCCACAATCGCAGTCCGATTCGAATTCGACTCAATCGGAACTCGACCAAACACTGGCTGATCAAGATGTGTGGATCGTCAACGCTGACCGCGGTGCGGTGATCCAGTTTCGCGAAGCATTCGATTGGACGAAAGGCCGTACGCCGCCCGTGATTGGTGGTCGATTGGATGGGCAGATCGATATTACGCGGCGAGCGAAGAATAACCGAGAAGAGCGACCGTGGCATTTGTTGACCAGCGATGTGCAAATCGATCGCCGACAGATCTGGACCGTCAAACCGGTTGAAATCCGTTGGGACAACAGTGTCATTCGCGGGCGCGATTTGTCGATCATGTTGAAGCAAGACTTGCTCAGCAGCAGTGCGGACGATGCGTCGCCGTGGGGCGTGCTCGAAAAAATGGAGCTGATCTACATCGATGAGATCAATGTCAATTTGCCACCCGGCGGTCTGTGGGCTGATATGAAGCAGACTTCGCCACGTTTGCCAGTTACGAAAGGCTTGCCAGCGAGTTTGCAAGTGCGTTCCGGCGGCCCATTTCGATTCGACTTTATATCCTCCGAAGCTTCGCTCATGAATGGCGTCGAAGCCTCGCACCAAGTCGGTACGCTCAAGCCTGACGTTTTTTCCAGCCAAGATTTAAAGGTCAATCTGGTCCCAGTCAATCCGGGTGTAACACCTGATGCCAAAGCGATGGTCACGATTGGTGGATTGCAGTTGAAACAACTGGTGGCCAATGGAATGGATCCAGTCGGACCGATCGTCGGCAAAACAGTCGTACGAATGGATGCTCCAAACATCGGAACCGGCGTTACAGCGAAACGCTTGAAAGTCAACTTCATCGATTATCAACTTGAATTAGCTGGTCGCTTGGACGGCCCGCAAGCCGCAAGTACGGTAGCGCGACTCGACTATCTTGACTACTCATTTCGAGCGCCTGGAATCGGTTACAAGAAATCGCCCGACGTCGATCATCTCGGTTGGTTAGTGGCTGAAGGACCAGGCGAGTTGATGGTGGCACCGACCGCAGAGATGGGCGAGTGCAACGTGCGCTGGCAAAAATCGCTGACGATGAATCCCGATGGAACGGAAGAACGCATTTCTTTGATCGGACAAACGCTTATCGAATCCAAACTGCACGGATTCATGACCAGCGAAACGCTGGACTTGTGGCTTAAGCCGAACGCCGCCGAAAACGCTCGACCGACCGATTCCATGACAGCTACGAACTTCGTACCTGATCGCATGCGTGCACTCGGCAATGTCAATCTGGTTTCGTCACAGATCAAAGCTGCCGTGAATGAGTTGAAGTTGTGGTTGGTGCACGTTCCCGAAATGGAACCCAAGCCGGGTGGTGAAACGTTGCCGCTGAGCGACTCAGCGGGAAATCCGATGTATCAATTTGTTACGCCGCCAGAATCAGCAAGCCAAGTCGCTGCGTCAAACGCGCCAGCGATACCAGCGATCGGAGCACCGCTGGCCAGCACCGACAAAGCTGAATCGCGCGGCCCAATCTCAGTTGAAGGCACAGTTCTGCAATCCAAAATCATCGTTAACGGCAAGCAATCGTGGATCGATTCGCTTACCGTCGACGGACCGCTGAAAGTCTACGGAGCTCCCACTGTGGCGGCAACGGTTCCGTGGAATATCGACGGCGACCAACTGCAATTGTCAACCAATCCGAATGGTCAAGCCAATGTGCAGATCACCGGCAACATGGCGCGCATCGCTATGGGGGAAACTTGGTTGCAAGGGCCAATCATTCGATACGATCAAGCCACCGGTTACATATGGATGGATCAGCCCGGTGAGTTCTCGATTCCGACGAACGCGTTGAATCAATCAAACGGAAAATCTGCAGGCGGCGCAGCTTCTAATTTGCGTTGGGTCAAAGCGCCGCATTGCTCCTGGCAAGGTCGACTGATGTTTGACGGCGCAGTTGCATTGATCGAGGGCGACATTGAAATGACCGGAATGTTCAGTCCGGAAGAGAATCGATTCTGGTCTGTCAAAGGAAACTGCCAGCAGATGGAGATTCATCTCAGCGATCCGATCGACATGCACGCTCCTAAGTCTGCTACAGCTAGTTTGGATCGCGTGGTACTCAAAGACACTGTCGACATCATCGCTGCACAAAACGATAGCTTGGGAAACCGACTGAGTCTTGAACGCATCGTTGTCCCGGTACTCACTTATCAATTGCCCCAAAGTCAAATCGTTGGCGCTGGACCAGGTTGGATTCGGTCTTGGCACTTAGCGTCAGCGCGACTCGGACAAATGACTTCGAGCAGTTCCGAGCGAATGCTCCCGCAGCAGCAGATTCAGGGCGCGCACCTCAGTTTCCGCGAGAGTATGGTGGCACAGATGGATACCTCTGAAGTTCGCTTTCAAGGTAAAGTTGAATTGGCGGCAGGTCCGCTTCGATCCTGGGACGAGATGATTGATCTGAATACGATGCAGCGCTTGAAACCTGAAGAGATGCTGCTCAATTGCGACATGCTGACCGCTCACGATGCGAGTGATCTCGGGCTGCGCAGTTCAAGTCTTGCCGCGCAGAAGTCTGCGACCTGGGAATTCCAAGCCCTCGGCAATGTGCGTTTTGCGGGCAAAGCGAATGAAGGCGACTATTCCGGCCATGGCTATCGCGTCACTTACACGCAGTCGAAAGATCTACTAGTGCTCGAAGGCGATGGACGAACGCCCGCACACATCCGCAAGGAAGTCGCCCCGAACAGTCGGGAACAAAACCTCGAAGCGGATGTTATCTCAGCCGCGATCAACGTCAAAACAATGGCAACTCAAGATGTCCGAATCACTCGCGTCGGAATCGAATTGCCAAGCGTGCAACCACCATCAGCAGCAATTCCCGGTGCAAGCCAACCGCTCAATCCGCAGTCGGCACAGTCGACACAGACGCCGTCATCAAGCACTGATCCGCGCAGCCCAGCTTGGTTGCGTCCGAAACAGTGAGCGTGGACTTCGACTGAAATAGCAGTCGACGTTTGTTAGCTTGGCGACTGAGAGTCGCCACTTCTTAGTCTTCGCCTGATCCTGAGTATGTATTTTCTAGAACGCGGCCATCTTGCAAAACCAAACGCAGGTCCGCAAGCGCTTCAGCTTCCGCGCTGTTGTGAGTCACATGCAGTGTCGTAACGCCTGTGGCGACTTTCACTTTACACAACCAATCATGCATCTCGATTCGCGTCGATTGATCAAGTGCACTCAGCGGCTCGTCGAGTAACAGAACCGCGGGACGCGCTGCCAGAGCGCGACCAAGTGCGACGCGCTGCGCTTCGCCACCGCTAAGCCGCTGGACGTTGCGATCAAGCAGTTCGCCAAGTCCGAGCACTTGCGACAACTCTTCTGTTCTCTGCTTCATCTCCGATCTCGAAGCGCGACGCAGTCGCAATGCAAACTGCAGATGTTCCCGAACACTCAACGTGGGAAACAAAGCCAGATCCTGTGGAACGTAACCGATTTGTCGATCGCTAGGAGACCATCGTGTTACATCAATGCCGCGCACCAAAATTGAACCCGCTTGAACTTTTCGCAACCCACATATCGATTCCAGGATCGTTGTCTTGCCCAATCCCGTCTTACCCATCAGGACCGCATACTGACCTGATTCAACTCGAAACGAGATGTCGTTTAGTGAGAACGCACCGCAGCGAATGGAAACTTGCTTCAACTCAATCATGCTTGCAATCTCGCTCCAAAAGCGCGAAGCAACAGCAGCACGAGGATAGCCATGATCACCATCATTAAAGAGACAGCGACCGCCGAGTCCAACTGGCCGACGCTCAACTCTAGGAACACCGAAGTAGAAAGCACTTCCGTTCGCATCTGCGTGGCGCCAGCGAAAACCATGATCGGACCGAACTCGCCCAGCGAGCGCGCCCATGCAAGCGTCGTCGCCGTCAACATTCCTCGCCAAGCTTGCGGTAACGCAATCTGCAAGAACGCTTGAGCACGAGAACATCCCAACGTCCGCGCGACATCTTCGCAGCGCGGATCAATCTGATCAAACGTGACTCGCATGGTTCGAACCGCAAAAGCACACGCGACCGTAAACTGTGCTAGAACGACAGCCCGCCATTGATACGTCACCGGAGTTCCCAGCGTATCGCGCAACCAACTCTCCAATTCCCACTCGCCGAACTTCAAGTGAAACAAAATCAATAAGCTCAATCCAAGAACGAGCGGTGGAAGCACAATCGGAATATCAACCAAAGTATCGACTAACCAACGACCCGGAAATCGATAGCGCGACAACAAGTAGCCCAGCGGTGTCGCAACCCACAACGACATGATTGCTGCGACGGTACACGACAGAAGTGTTAGACGAAATGCCGCTTGAATCTGTGGCTTCATCAAAGCGTCCCGAAAATCTTGCACCGAAGTGAACATAATGTCCGCGGCAAGTAACAGGACAATTAGCAGCACAAAACTGGCTGACAGGCCGCCCATGACCACAAAGAATGGCAAGTCCGCATGGCGACGCTGACGCATTTCAGCGACTGGAACCCGTGATTCCAAAGTTGACTCCTCTATGACAGACTATTGCCGCACTCACAACTGTTCTGCAAAATGCGTCGCAAAGCGGTGTCGCTTGCGGAGCCCCATGATAAGCCACGTTGGCTTGCAGCGGAACGTTTTCGCGAGCGATCACTAAATTTGTTACCGAACCCAGCGTAGCGTCTGATTATAAATCGCGTGGCTTGCAACGCGTCGCTTACCAATACATGAGGAATCGCAGTCATGCGCGCAAAATCGATCGTGGTCATACTGAGCATCACCATCGTCAGTTTTATTGCGGTCGCTGCACACGCTGAAGATTGGATCAGTGTCGGAGGCGACCGCGGCGGCACGCGTTATTCAAGCTTAACGCAGATCAATCGCGACAACGTTCCGCAGTTGAAACTCGCTTGGGAGTATCGCACCGGTGATCTGGCTGCTGGACGCGCGAAGATCATCGAGTGCACACCGCTGGTCATCGATGGCACGATGTACATTACGACTGGTCAGTTGAAACTTGTCGCGCTCGACGCAGCGACGGGCGCAGAGCGGTGGTCGTTCGATCCAATGACTCACGCGCCAGCCACTTCGCCGCTCGCATCGGGCGGAGTGAATCGCGGCGCAGCGTATTGGTCCGATGGTAAAGCCGATGGAGCGCGACGCGTGCTGCACGGCACCGCTGATGGTCGACTGTTCTCCGTCGATGCACTTACCGGTAAACTCGATCCAGCCTTTGGGCAAGGCGGTGTGAAAGATCTCCGCGAGGACCTCGAGGGCGATTGGAAGAAGCAACCCTATGGCCCAACGTCAGCGCCGGCGATTCTTGGTGACAAAGTCATCATGGGATTCTCATGCGGCGAAGGTCCCGGTCGGACCGCTCCCGGCGATATTCGCGCGTTCGATGTCCGAACTGGTAAGCAAGTTTGGCGATTTCACACGGTGCCACGCGCCGGCGAATTCGGCAATGAGACTTGGGAGAATGAATCGTGGAAAGATCGCGGAGCGGTGAACGCTTGGGGTGGCTACAGCGTCGATGAACGTCGCGGTTTAGTGTTCGCGGGGCTCGGATCTGCCGCGTTTGATTTCTACGGCGGCGATCGACATGGACAGAATCTTTTCGCGAACTGCACGATCGCCATCGATGGTAACACTGGCAAACGCGTGTGGCATTTCCAATCGCTGCATCATGATCTGTGGGACCACGACATCCCGACCTATCCGAATCTTGTGACCGTCAAACACAACGGCCAGCCGCGTGACGCAGTGGCTCAAGTTACGAAGACTGGTTTCGTTTATTTGTTCGATCGCCAAACCGGCGAGCCGCTGTTCGAGATCAAGGAGCAGTCTGTGCCGAAGTCCGACGTGCCGGGCGAACAAGCTGCGCCGACTCAGCCGATTCCGGTGAAGCCGCCACCGTTCGCGGCCCAGTCGATGACCGAAGCCAACGCCACGAACATCGCGCCCGCCAATCGCGCGTTCGTGCTCGAGCAACTCAAGAAAGTTCGTGGAGGCCCCGCTTTCAATCCGCCAAGCCTTCAAGGAACAGTGGTCGTTCCCGGTTTTCATGGCGGCGCGACTTGGTCCGGCGCATCGTTCGATCCCGAGTCGAATTACTTGTTCTTGAATGTCAACAACGTTCCGAACATCGTGACGCTCGTTGAAGAACCGGCTGGCGCCGCGGCGCGCTATCGCATCACGGGCTACAACAAATTTCTGGATCAAGAAGGCTATCCAGCGATCGCACCCCCATGGGGAGAATTAATCGCGATCGATTTGAGCGAAGGCACGATTGCGTGGCGTGTGCCGCTGGGCGAATACGCGGAGTTGTCGGCGCGCGGCGTGCCTCAAACAGGCACCGAGAGTTTTGGTGGCACGATCGCAACCGCGGGCGGCTTAGTTTTCATTGGTGGCACACGCGATGAAAAGTTTCATGCGTTCGACAAGTCCACCGGCAAACTGCTGTGGGAATTCCAGTTGCCTGCCGGCGGTTACGCTACGCCAGCGACGTATAGTGTCGGCGAGCAGCAGTTCGTGGTGATCGCAGCTAGCGGAGGCGGAAAGCTAGGCACGAAACTCGGCGACTCCATCATGGCCTTCGCGCTGCCGACAAAATGATTCAATCCGCTTTCGACTTCTTAGCTCGCCCCTGAGTCCACAATATCAAGCCCTCCAATCGCTGCTTACCACGATGAAAATACGCTTCGCCAAGCCCCCGCAGATGATCTTCGTACAACCGTTTTCGATCTGATTTCCAATTGGGATTTTCGGCATTAACAAGCCGCTGAGCGACACACATTCGTGCCAACTCTTCGCCGATTAACTGATGACCTTCGACTGTCGGATGCACGTGATCGATCAACCACTGAGAATCGGGAAGCCGATGATCGCTTGCGTCGCTAATCAACTTCTCTGCATCCAGCAGCGGGACGTCGAAGCGATTGGCTAACTCAGTTACAGCGTTAGCGATGGGCGAGATCGCGCGCAGCGGACAGACATCGGCATCGCGCGCTGAATTTAAATAACGCTTCGCCGATTCCCAATCTTGCTCATCAGCTAACATGCGACCTTTCAGGTACAGCGCACCCGCATGTTCAGGATCAATCGCGAGTAACTCATCGACCGCTGTCGCTGGATCGCTGGCTGGATCGCTAGTTAGTTCGCTTGCTGTATCTCGCTGCTCTCGCAGGTCGTCCCATCGTCGCGCAAATTCGGCTCGCTTGTCCGCAGACAACTTTGAACCGACCTCAAACTTGATAGGCGGACAGTCCAATAGATTGCTAACTGGACGCACAAGCAAGATCGGCACGCGCTGCTGCTGACACTCGCGAATCATCTGTTCGACGTTCCAACGAAAGTGCTCAACGACCGGCTCGCGCCATGGGTCGTCGCGCTGGTACTCATCCAATCCGCCGGAGTAGTCCAACAAGGCGTCGACCTCTGCTGCTAATTCCGTGCGCGACGGCGCTACTGAGCGCTCCGCGGCGTCGTTGAATACAGTCCGCACCATTTGCACCGTGCGCAACCGCTTCAACCAAGCGAGCGCGCTGGAACGAGTGCTCATCTGCATCCAGTGCTCGTAGGTGCGTCGCTCAAGAAATTCGTTGTGACCGGTGTAAACGATGATCAAGTCCGGGTCATAGTTTAGAACTTCGCGAAGTATGGCCAGCACGCGGTAGCTCGCATACGATAGTCCGCCGCAGTTGATAACTTCGAAGCGTGTGTTTGGCGACTGAGCCTGCAAGTTCAGCTCGAGCCACTTGGGGAAAGCTGTCTCGGTACTAAACGGTTCACCTTGCGTCGTCGATCCGCCCAGCGCAAACACGCGGTAAGTGTTATCGCTTTTGCGAGCCGGAAAAGTCGCTGGTCGGAACAGATGCATACGCTCGCGCCCAATCGCGTACTCTTCGGAACCCTCATCCAATTCAAACAGCGGCCGAAGATGATGCAAGTCGACGTACGGATCGATGGCTGCTGGACGATTCGGTAGTTCGAGCAACGTGAGCGTCGTTTCAATGAGAGCCAAGGGTAACAACCCAAGCGCGATCGCCGCTAAACGAAATCTCCATACGCGGCTCAATTTTCGATTTGAATTTTCTGGCATGGCACTGTTCACTGCGTCCCGAATCACAGGAGCAGTCGCTGCGCCCGAGTGAGCGCAAATAGAGGCGGGAAATCAAACGTCGTAGTCACGCTGGCAATCAGTAAGCGGCGGCGGACGATTGCTTGAAGTAGATCATTTTACTTGATGGGTTCAGAGTCGTCTAAGCGAGAGCCGTCTAAGTATACGAGATCGTTTAGCCCCATGCGCAACGGGCCGCGTTTGTGGTGGTGCGAACGCAGCCCGATGGGCACGCGTGAACGAACTGTGAAAATGGATGGCACAATCTGCACACGCCAGGATCGATTGTGTCGGTTGTAATGAATGGAAGCTGGCTGGTTCAAGAATCTTGAAACGGCCGCACCATTTTCGCTGACCTGCACGATCCGCATGACCCATGATTCTACGCCTGAAAATGTCTTTTCACACAAACCGGATTTGCGCAATGAATACTGAGCGTCCATCGATTGAACGTCCAAATACCGAACGTCCAAATACCGAACGCAAAGCGCTAGCCGTAAACCTCGATCAACGCCGTTACGGTTCGTTCGCTGAAATTGGCGCTGGCCAAGAAGTGGTGCGCTGGTTCTTCCGAGTCGGTGGAGCGGCGGGGACGATCGCAAAGAGCATTTCAGCTTACGATATGTCGGTCAGCGATGCGATCTACGGGCCATGCGAACGTTACGTATGCCGCAAACGCTTGGAAGACATGCTCGATCACGAACACTCACTCAACCTCGAACGACTTCGCGAAAGCCGTGGCGATGCGACGGCGTTCTTTGTTTTCGCCGACACCGTTTCAGCTCGCAACTTCAAAGGCACCAACGATTGCCATGGCTGGATGGGCGTCCGCTTCCAGGCTCATCCGCGCGATCAAGACAGCCAAATCATCATTCACGTCCGAATGCTTGACACCGAAAACGCGCTTCAGCAAGAGGCGCTCGGTATCATTGGCGTCAACTTGCTATACGGCGCGTTCTTCCTCAATCATGAGCCCGACCAACTGATCGAATCGCTGCTCGACAACCTTACAACGCGACGCATCGAAATCGACATGATCGAGTTTTCGGGAATCGCGTTTCGTCATGTCGACAACCGCGTTATGAGCCTGCGATTGGTTCAGCTCGGCTTGAGCAAAGCTGCGATGTTCTCAGCTAAGGGCGAGGTGCTTCAGCCGTCCGAAGTGCTGTACAAGAAACCGATCTTAGTCGAACGTGGCAGCTACCGACCGCTGACCAACGTGAACATCGATATGCTCCGCGCCGCACATGAAAAATTCTTGCAGGAGCCGGATGTATCCGAAGATCAAGTCGTCACGTTGGCTGAAATCACCATGCACAACTTGAAGTCCGAAGGCGAAGTCAACTTGCAAGACTTCCTCGCTCGCGTCGATCTGCTCGCCGCGTGTGGCATGACGGTCTTGATCTCCGATTACTTTGAATACTATCGCTTGGCGGCTTATCTGGCGCGCTACACGAAAAACAAAATCGGCATCACCATGGGCGCCGCCAGCCTCTGCGATCTGTTCGATGAAAAGTACTACACCGAATTAGACGGTGGCATCCTGGAGTCGTGTGGTCGGTTGTTCAAGAACGATTTAAAGCTGCTGATCTACCCGCTGCTCGATCGCACCACGGGCAATTTGACCACAGTCGAAAACCTTGAAGTCGCTCCTGAACTGCGCAAGCTCTATCGCTACTTAGTCGATAAAGGCTGCATCGTTCAACTGGACAATTTCAATCCTGAAAATCTCGCGACATTCTCCCGCGAAGTGCTGAAGATGATTCAAACGGGCGATCCAAGCTGGGCAGAGCATGTACCACAGGAAGTTGCCGAAGTGATCCAGCGCCGCGGCTTTTTCGGCTTCCGTCGCACGCCCGTTGCGAAGGATACCGCGCGACCGCTGCTTCCGAACTGCATCGGCCAGCTACCGTTCACGCCCGGTTGCGTCCCGTCGGCAACTTAAGAGATTTGCGATCCTGCAGAGAACGGAAGCTTGTACCTGCAACGTTCTCTATTGTTCGTGGGGAACAGGCATCGCGCGTAACAGCGAACCGTTCGCGCGTTGGAGTTCAAAGTAAGACAGAGCATGCGAAGTGCTCGCATTCAAAAATGCCAACTCAGCGGTCGCAAGTCTCTCTTGCGTAGACAGCAGATCGTCCAAATAAAGCGGTCCGACGTTGTCACCGTCCAGCAGCAATTCAGCGCGACTCTTCAGCACATTCAATTCGCGATCGACCAACTTCATCGCCTGCGCCGTCGCTTCGCGTTGCTGAGTCGCATTGGCAACGTTATGACAAGCGTTGCGTATTTCAAGTGCGACGTTCGAAACGACAGTTTCAAACTCTTTCTGGAAGCGAACCAAACGAATCTGAGCTTGCCGTAGATTTGCTTTCGCCGCTCGGTTACCAACGGGCAATTCATACGCCACACCAACTCCATAGGTCGGATCGCCAAAACTGAACTGATCGTTGAATGCGCCTGCAAGCCCGTTGTTGCCGCGCAGCCCACGATTCGAAACGCTCATCGTCAGTCCAAGCAGCGGCAGCAGTTGATTACGAGCCACACCCTGTTCGATCGAGGTCCGCTTGATGACTTGCAGCGACTCGAGAACTTCCGGGCGGCACTGTAAACCAAGCTGCAATTCGAGATCCATGTCGACTTCGCGCGATGGCCCAAGCATGCTGCTCGTCGGAATCACCTCCGTGTTGACCGAATCGCGGAAGTACTGACCGAACATCAGCCGCAGCAATCTCTCCTGCGCCAGCACAACGGCAAATTC
>JBGSOM010000084.1:0-46406 GCA_041739135.1 Pirellulaceae bacterium | reverse complement strand
ACGTATCAGCAAGACGACCGCGATGGCCGTGTTAAGGCTGGCGGAGAAGGCAAATCGGCTAAAGCTTTCAGCATGATGACTCGGACTCGGATTCCGGGTGGTCGACTTACGGCGGCTCAGTTGATCGAGCATCTCGATTTGTGCGATGAACTGGGGAACGCAACGCTGAAATGCACAACTCGGCAAGCCTTGCAACTGCACGGCATTTTGAAGAGTGACTTGCGGCAGACGATCAAGCGCATCAACGATGTCCAATTGAGTACTTTGGCAGCTTGCGGTGACGTTAATCGCAACGTCATGTGCTGCCCTGCGCCGATCAAAGATAGCGTTCACGAAGATATGCAGAAGTTGGCCGATGCGCTTAAAGATCACTTAGCGCCCCAGTCGAAGGCCTATTTCGAACTTTGGTTGAAAGACGATACGACTGGCGAAGAAACGCTGGTCGGCGGAGGCGCTCCAGAGTTCGAACCGATTTATGGACCAACTTACCTTCCGCGAAAATTCAAAGTCGCAATAGCGCTGCCCGAAGACAACTGCGTTGATATCTATACCAACGATCTTGGGTTCTTGGCCGTTGTCCGCGATGGAAAGATCATCGGCTACAACGTCTTGGTCGGTGGTGGCTTGGGCACGACTCCAAGTGCTAAGAAAACGTTTCCCGCGTTGGCGAAACGCATGGCGTTTGTGACACCTGATCAAGCCTGCGCAGTGGCGGAAGCGGTTGTTAAAGTCCAACGCGATAATGGAAATCGCGAAGATCGAAAAGTCGCCCGCATGAAGTACTTGATCGCGGATCGGGGTATTGAATGGTTCCGAGCCGAAGTTGAGAAGTACTTTGGCGCGAAGTTGCCTGACTGCACCGAAGACGATGTGCACGGTTTCGATGACCACATGGGCTGGGCCGAGCAAGGCGACGGCAAGTGGTTCTACGGCTGGAATGTCGAGAACGGTCGTCTTTACGACAGCGAAGATCGTCGCTGGAAATCGGCACTTCGCGAAATTTGCGCAACGCTAAACCCTGGTATCCGCTTAACCGCTCATCAGAGCATTCTCTTTACTGAAATTCAACCTGAAGACAAAGCCACGCTCGAAGCGTTAATTCGCAAACACGGCTTGCCGTTGAGTGAAGATATTTCGACAGTGCGTCGTTGGTCGATGGCTTGCGTAGCGTTGCCGACGTGCAGTTTAGCAGTGACCGAAAGCGAGCGAGTGCTGCCGAGTCTCATGGATCAATTCGAAGTCGAACTCGCGCGACTGGGTTTAGATAGCGAACGATTCACCGTTCGGATGACAGGTTGCCCTAACGGATGCGCGCGTCCCTACAACGCCGATATCGGTTTGGTAGGCAAGACAAAGAACAAGTACACCGTTTTCGTAGGTGGGCAATTGCTCGGCAAACGGCTTGCATTCATTTACAAAGATTCTGTAGCGCTGGAAGACATTGTCCCAACCCTGATGCCGTTGTTTGTTGCCTTCAAACAGCATCGCCTGAGCGCAGCCGAGACTTTTGGTGACTTTTGCGACCGAGTTGGCAACGAACAACTTACTGCTTGGTCGACGCAGTACGCACCTGCTGCGTAGTTGCGTAGTGCTTTGGATTTCCCGAAGTAAGAACGCTGCCGCTACGAGGATCTATTGGTCTTCGTGCTAGCATCTCGCTAGTTCGCTCCTGCTTGGGATTGCGACTAGCGATATTGGGCGATGGGAGAAGTCTTGCGAACTCTGGTCGAATCGGCAACTTGGTGGTTGCGTCGATTAAGGGTGTTTACCTCCCGGACCCAGTTGGCTTGATTCTGCGAAAACCATGGCCGATAGAACTGCTTAGAGTAAGAACGCGCGACACTCTTTCTATCAGGTATCACAATGGCTTTAGTCGATTCGACTGAGTTGGCGAGCAGCGAGTCGGCTGACACCGAAATGACTCACATGGTGCAGCAACTGAGTTCTCTCCAAGCTCAGTTGGAGCAAGCTCAACGCATGGCGACGATCGGTGAGCTAACGAGCACGACGACGCACGAGTTCAATAACTTGCTGATGACCATTCTGAACTATGCCAAGCTGGGGCAACGTCACAAAGACGAAGCTTCGCGCGACAAAGCGTTTCAGCGTATCTTCGACGCCGCCAACCGCGCGACGAAGATCACCGGCAGCATCTTAGCGATGGCCCGCAGTCGAAATGACCAGTTCGAAGGAACGCAGTTACGTACGCTCGTAGAAGACACGCTGCTGCTGCTCGAACGCGAATTTCGCAAGTACCGCATCCAGTTAGAGACAAAGTTGGACGAAGTCCCAGAAGTGCTTGCGAATGCCAGTCAGTTGCAGCGGGTGGTCGTGAACCTGTTAGTTAACGCGCGTCAAGCGACCGCCGAAGGTGGTTTGGTGCGAGTCACATTGCAAGCCGACATGAACACTAGCGAAGTTGTGTTGACGATTCGCGACTCGGGCACCGGTATCTCGCCCGAAGTGCTGCCTCGCATTTTTGAACCGTACTTTACGACGAAACCTGGACCGGATGCTAGCGGCAAAGGCGGGACTGGAATCGGCTTGACGAGCTGCAAGGAAATTGTGGACGCTCACCAAGGACGTATTCGAGTTGAAAGCAGTCTGGGCAAAGGCACGGCGTTCATCATTCGATTGCCCGCACTCGTTCAAAGTGCGATCGCTGGCTAGGCGAATTCGATCTGCAAAAAAATCTGCGAATCTTTTAATGCTGCTGTAACAGCTAAAGACCCAATGCTAGTTACCAGCAGTTTCTTCAGTGGCATTCGATCTGCCCGTGTGCAGATTCTCTACGCAGTTTCTTCACATTAGCAATTGGCTGATTAAGCGGCTTTGCTTAGGTCGATTTCAGCGATTTCGGCATTCTGCGGCCAAAAAGTCGCCGAACCCAGTTTTCGGCGTTGCATTGAGATTGGCAATGATTCAAACTGAAAGTTCCTCTCCACGATGCTCGCCGTCTCGCAATTTGTCGCGGGATCAAGCGCGCGTAACATTTTGTAAGGAAAACAAGCCGCCAAAATTAACCTTCATGCAAACAAAGTTGTGTTTGTGTGGAGACCCTCCCTAAAAATACACTTGCTACGGAATTGGACCAATGACTGGTCCGCGAGTGTACCGGAAAGGAATTCAAATATGTCGAACGCTTTCGCTCGATTTTCCCGGGCACGAGATACCGGCTATCAACACTTAGCAAGCTTCTTAATATCTGTGATCGGGATTCTACCCATCGCATTCGCTCAAGAACTTCCGGTGATCGTTACATTAACGCCGCCTAGCGTTAGTGCAGCGACTCCGCCGACCTTGTTGCCTGCGACCGATGAACTGGACGACGACCGCGGCGCATTACTGCTTTGTGGCGGTGGCCCACTTCCCGATTCCGTTTTAGAGCTGTTCTTCCAATATGGAAAAGGCGAGAAAGGCAAACTGGTCATCATCCCAACAGCCAGTGCACTCGCGGACCACGGTGACTACGCAAGAATTGCTGCCATCTGGTCAGATTTCAACTGGGGAAAAGTCGATGTGTTGCATGCAATGGATCGAGCCCAAGCGGAAGTCGTTGACTTTGCAGAAACGTTGAAAGACGCTACTGCAGTTTGGATGACTGGCGGCGACCAAAATCGATTGGCAGATCGCTATCAAGGTACGGCAGTCGAGAAAGAGATTCGCAAAGTGATGCACCGAGGAGGAGTCGTGGGTGGTACGAGTGCAGGTTCAGCGATTGCATCTCGGGTGATGATTTGCGGAGGCCAGAAGGAAGCCAAACTCTCAAGCGGCTTGGACTTGCTACCGAACTCGATCATCGATCAGCACTTTTCACAGCGTCTGCGATTCGAGCGTCTAGCAAGCGCAGTGGGCAGTCATCCTGAACGTGTCGGAATTGGCATCGATGAAAGCACCGGAATATTGGTTGGAAAGAAGCGAGCCCATGTAGTAGGCGACGGATCTGTCTATGTGTACGCGAATTACGAGCGGCCAATCACCGTGGTACGGCTGAATAATGAAAGCTCAGAGGAAGTGGCTGGCGAAACCGCGAGGCCCGTTTCCGCAGTTCGAAGCGCGGAGTTTAGGACTGTGCGAGTCTCGCCAGGTGAGATTCTGGAAAGTACCGGTTTTCCATTGTTAGGACAGCTCGATCAAGATTGATCAGCGAAATTCGGGTGGCACTCTCCAAGTCGTTTCCTCACTTGAACTTGACGCTGAGGATTCGATTTTCTAGTGTCGGATTCTGTACCCTAAAAAGCCCGCCGACCAAGCCTCATCGATCATTGCGCGAGTTGTTGCTTCAGGCCATCTTGGTAAGTCTGAGGTTCATGACCACATGGGAGCATGGATGCGTACCCGACATTCGTTCGTCGCCGCCAGTCTTTGCGTGCTGTTGCAATTTGCATGTGCAGTTGCGATAGGGCAAGTGCCGTTGTCCGCGCCTGCACTTCGCGAAGTCAGCGTTTCACCCACACAGTTTGGTCAGATACAGCAATCGTTGACGCAGCTATTCCTCGGAAGAATTGCAGCCTCGACCGCAAATTCAAATCGCACGGAACTGCGACTGAACACCGGCACAGTGACGATCGATTTCGCTCCGCAACGAGCTCGGGTTGCGATTCAGGGACCCGAGTCTTTGGTTGTCGACATCGCCAACATCATCGCTGCATTGGCGCTGCCGCTGAATGATAAATTCATTCGCATTGTACCTCTCAACGATAATGGCCAAGTATCGCTAAATCGCTCCGCTTTGATGCCGCCCCCGTTGGCGCCGCGCGATACGTACGCGACAGCGACACCGAGTTTCAGTTTGCCGAGCTTCCTAGGTTTGCGTCGCACACGATTTGCGGCTTTGCAGCAAGATGAAACGTTACCGCAGCGGGACTCGACAAGCGATAAACCGCAGTCGAACACGACCCCAAGCTTGCCACTACAGCAGTTCGAAAGCGTGCAAGTCGAAATGCTTCCCGAAATCGATGCGATCATTTTGCGCGGTCGCGACCAGCAACTGAACGATCTCGCTGAGATTATTAAACAACTGGATGAAGCCAGTCGTTTGATCCAACCCGAAATCGAAGTGCTCCCATTACAACATGCAAGTTCCGAAGCGCTTGCGAAGTTGATCACTGACACTCAAGAAAAACTCGTCGGTACTCGGCAAGGACGCGTGACCGTAACGCCGCTGATCAAACCCAACGCAGTGCTGCTAATCGGTTGGGGCGAAGCGCTCAAGGCAGCTAAAGATCTCATCTCGAAGCTCGACCTGCCCGTCGCTCCAAACTCGCAGTTCGCTGTCATCCAGTTGCGTCATGCCGATGCCACCGCGCTGCAGACTCAGTTGCGAACCTTCTTCACTGGTCGCGATGGTCTCGGTCCTGTCATTCAGTCGATGGTCGATGACCGAACGAATGCCATCGTCGTCAATGCGGGTCCAAACGACTTGCAAGAGATCGGTCTGTTAATTCGACAGCTCGACGTACCGCGGGCTGAATCCATGCAGCAGGCTCGTGTATTCACGATTCGCAATAGTCTGGCGGCTGATGTCGCTGCAGCTTTGACGCAAGCGCTTACGGCACCGACGACGGGTAAGAGCTCCAGCGTGCAATTGCTCGATCAAGATGGCCGCCCGTTAGTAACCAGCGGAATTCTCGAAGCGACTCAGATTACGGTCAATGATCGCAACAACACGATCATCGCAAAGAGCTCGCCCGAGAACTTGCCATTGATCGAGAAACTAATTGAACAACTCGATACACCCGGCGAAGTGGCAAAGATCAAAATCTTTCCAGTTAAAAATGGCGATGCCGGAGCGCTGGTCGAAACATTGCGGGCTCTGTTGCCCGCTCAGTCACCTGGGGCGCCGGGGACCTCGCAATTGTCCAGCGCCCCCGACGAATCGTCGCTGCTACCGCTTCGCTTTACTGTCGATGCGCGAGGCAATAACATCATGGTGGTCGGCTCTGAGGGCGATCTAAAAATCGTTGAAGCGCTCATCGTGCGCTTGGACGAAAGCGACACATTGCAGCGTAAAAGCACCGTCTATCAACTGAAGAATTCTCCAGCCGTCGACGTCGCCTTGGCAATCAACGAGTTTCTGCGAAGCAAGCGAGTTGTCGAGAATGCGACGCCGGGTTCAAACAATCCGTTCGAACAACTTGAGAAAGAAGTCGTGGTTGTACCGGAACCTGTTCAAAACAAATTGATTCTCAGTGCAACGCCACGCTACTACGAAGAGATCAGCCGACTGATCGAGCAGCTCGACGAACAACCGCCTCAGGTGATGATCCAAGTCATGATCGCGGAGATTATTCTTGGAGACACTGATGAATTTGGCGCCGAAGTTGGCCTGCAGAATTCGGTTCTCTTTGATCGCAGCTTGTTGGGCGGTTTGCTGACACGGACAACGACGACGAACACCTCCACTGCGGCGGGTATTGTTTCGGAAACGGCGGAAGAAATTGTTGCAGCTACGAATACGCCGGGCTTTAACTTCAATTCCAACGAACCGCTAGGCAATAGCGGTTCATCCCGCGCGCTGAGCTCGTCCGGCCAAGTGGGTTCGCAAGGCATCTCCAATTTCTCAGTTGGACGGACTAACGAAGCTCTTGGATTTGGCGGCTTGGTGCTTTCGGCAAGCAGCGAGAATGTCAGTTTCTTGCTGCGCGCTCTTCAGGACTCGCGGCGATTAGAGATTCTCAGCCGCCCACAGGTCCTAACGCTGGACAATCAACAAGCGTTCATTCAAGTTGGTCAACGCGTGCCGCGAATCGTTAGCTCCATTATCAATCAGAACGGCGCGCAAAATAACGTGGCTCTTGAGAACGTTGGCTTGATCATCGGTGTGACACCACGAATCAGCCCTGAAGGAAACGTCGTCATGGAGATCGACGCTGAGAAATCGAAACTCGGACCAGAGAACGAAGGAATTCCAGTTTCTATTTCAGCGAATGGTTCTGTGATTCGATCACCGCGTGTCGATACCATTACCGCTCAAGCTACAGTGAGCGCAGCGGATGGTGAGACGATCATCCTGGGTGGTTTGATTTCGCGCAGCACACGGACTGAGCATCGCCAGGTTCCTTGGCTGGGCGACATCCCAGTTCTAAAGTATCTGTTCAGTTACGACCTATTCGAAATGCAACGAACGGAACTGCTGATCATCATGACGCCGCACGTCGTTCGATCGCAGGGAGATATGGAACGACTGAAGCAGGCCGAGTTCGCGAGGATGAGTTGGTGTGAAGCGGATATCTTTGACATTCATGGCGATGTTTATCCCGCCACCAACATGACTATCGAAGAGATGGAGCGAGGAAATTGGGATGTTGTCTATCCGGATGTCGATCCGCGAGGACTTCCCGAATCAATCGGTGACGCACGCTCAAACCGAACGAATCTGGAACCGCGAATGAGTTCCCCGAATTCCCCGCTACCCAATTCCGAAACGGTACCACCGCCGAAGCCAACCCCACCAGCTAACCCGCTTCCGGCACTTGATCCAACGGCTCGCAACACCAGTGGATCGACTTACACAATGCAGCCTGTTGTGCCAGCCAGCGGTAGCTCCCCAGCGCAATATCAAAGCGGAGGTGGCCGCAAATGAAATCTGCTTCAAACAATCTGCAAATTGGATCAAATCGCCTGCACTCTGGGCTCATCGGCTTGCTGACGATGCTGACAGTGATGCTGCTGTTGAGCGGCTGCCAAATTGCGCCGAAAGATAAGCCGTTCAGCTGGCCTTGGAAGAAAGATAGTGTTAAACCTTTGCCGGATCGAATCTTGACCGTATGGACCGACTCGGTATTGCATCAACCGAATCAAGCTGGCGTACGAGGCTTCGGTGGTCGCGTCTATTTCTATACCAAAGACAACACCGATCCAATTGAAGTGGATGGCAGCTTGGCGGTCTACGTGTTTGATGCGGATGAGATCGACGTCTCAGCTCAAAAGCCGCTGCGCAAATTTATGTTCACCGCTGATCAGTTCGGTTCGCACATGAGCAAGACTTCGATCGGCCCATCGTATAGCGTATGGTTGCCTTGGGGTGAGATTGGCGGCCCACCTCGACGCTTGAGCCTGATTACGCGTTTCGAAGGTAAAGAAGGTGGTACAACCATTTCAGATCCAATAATCAAGTTGCTTCCGGGCGTGCCGGTAAAGAATGCGAATGATGATTCTGATTCGGACGCAACACCTTTCCGATTGAGTGGTCATCAAAAGAAATTTGATGTCAGAAACAAAAACGTTGATCAAGCTGATTCGGCTGACGAAACAGACCCAGCAGCAAATAGCGACGTGAAGACGATCGACTTACCGCCAAGCTTTCAGCGTCACTTGCGCGGCGGCGTTCCCGACGCGAACAGCGCGACCGATGCGAAGTCGGCCGAGCCCATTCGTGCGAGCACTCCAGCGGATCAGAGCAGGGCAGCGGACCAATCGAGCAACGCAGTCAGCGATGGGAATCTGTCGCTTCTTGCGAACACGACGGCCAGTTCTGAGCCCGAGCAGGCCGCCTCTTCACCTGTGACAACGCAGGTATTTGACTATAGAACGCGAAGGAAAAATGGCGCGACTACCTTCAATTCAAACACTGGCGATATTCGCCAAGGTCGCTGGATCGAGTCGATTGCGCGCGACTAGTGTTGCTTATCGCACTGTCAACTGATTCTCTACGCGATCAATTCCAGGCTCGAAGCTTAAGATGTTTGCAACTAATTCCGCAGTTCGCTTTGAGTCGACGGTACCTCTTAAAGTCGCTGTGCCGGAAGGTGATATCACTACTTGCGCGTTCGGTCCCGCGGCGCGAAGCACTCGAGTCTGAATCTGCGCAAGAAATTCAGGATCGGTGGAAACTGAGCTCGAATCGCTTGACACGGTGTTTTCTGGTTCATCCAAGACTAGACGCGGATAGTACATTCCTTTCGCCGGTTGTTTGGGAAGCGGTTTGTTAACACGGTTCGCATTGAGCGTTTCCAAACGAAAGCTGTCGGCCGCTGCTGGAACTCGTCCCACGCCGATCGCCTGACCAGCTCCAACGAAACCCGTCAATTCGCTTCGGCCGGTACCAACGAAATCTTGCCGCGATCGATTGCCGCGTACGAATCGCTCGTTGCCGTCGAGTAAACCGGAACTCGCGGACGCTTGAGCAGCAGCACCAGGTCCAACGGCGGGGACAGCGACACGACCACCTGTGTTGCCCGTGCCAATCGGGCTACGCCCAGCCGCGCCGGCTGGCGCACCGATGCTTCGATTGCCGAACAGTTGAGCGTGTGAGTTCGCACCGAACATCGCAATACCGATGAAAGCAGTAGCGAATGCCAAGTAACACTGCATAGTTCTGATCACGACTTTGCTCCTAGGCTAACTTCGGGGACAGGTGCGCAGACCTCGCCGATGGACTGACCCAACTTGATCCAATGCGGATCTTGATTGACTCGTACAAGCACTTTATCCGCAAGCACTTCAACGACAGCGATGTCGTGCAAGGCGACCGGAATTTGACTGCCTGCTCCGATGGTTTTTACGGTGCCAGAGCGATCTATAGTGAACCACGCTTCAGCGATTCCATTACGGTTAAAAGTGATCGCCTTCAACTTGATATCGTTGAGTGCTTTGGCAAAACCTTTCGCAAAAAGATTTCGACGGATGAGTTCAGAGTAACCGTTTGAATTGTCTGCTTCAGTTTGTACCAATTCGAATTCGTTTAGTTGATCTTTATTGGGTGATGCTTCAAGGCTGAGGACTTCGATGGAAATGTTTGCATCGAGCCGACCTTCGTTACCGATAGGGTTCAGCGAGAGCGAACGGATCTTGTGCAGGTATCCGGTATTTCGGAAGTCGTTCAGAAACGCACTCAGTTGAGCAAGGGAAGCTTGGCCACGTACTGAGTAATCAATTCTTGCACCGACTCGATTGCGTTTGCCTTTCTTCGTTCGCGAACGAACTTCGATCGATGTCGGTTGAGCGGCGTCGACGGAGGTCGAGTTGAATTGATGTTTCTCGACCAAATCAAGCAACCACTTTTGGTACAGCGAACGCGCTAGTGCCGCATCGTAAGGAAGAGCGCGGGACGCATAGCCGTCAAGTCGCTTGCCAATCTTCAGAGCTACCATTTGATCGTTCTTTGACTGCGTAATGCTCGCTGTAACCGCATCCAACTGAGCGGAAAGACGCTGGGTTGGTTGCTCGATCCAAGAACGATAAAGCGAATCGGCACTATATAGTCCTAGCACCGCCAAGCCGGCAAGCATTAGCCACTTTGTACGCGGAGTCATTCTTTGTTCTCCGGTGCATCGGGTTGTTTGATGGCGGCGGGTGCAACGATCTGAAACTCTCGGTCCTTGACGGGCTCAATGGGAAACACGATTCGCGTTTCAAATTGCCATGGATACTCAAGTGAGTCGGAATTCTGGCTAATCTGCTTACTGCTTACCGCGTACTTAGCGCTGCGTATACTCGCTTCGAACTGTGATATCGTTTCCTGCTTCGCAACTTGCACAGCCAAATCGATAACTGCGCCTTTGGGATTGGCCGAGGCCGTCAATCTTCTCACGCTCGCATTTTGGCCATCGGGTAATCGTTTCGACAGCTCATTCAACTCTGCAACCCAGTCAACTTGGTCAGATAACCAGTTCTCGATTGTTGTGACTTGGTCCGCCTTCTCTTGATACTTCGCCGTAACCTTCTTGGAGTTTCCTAGCTCAACTTCGAGTGCCTGAACATCGTTGGTTAGTTTGCTGACATCAGACAAGAGAAAATAGACAGCGATCAGCAGTGCCATTGCAGCTCCACTGCCGATGGCAATCCAACGTTGCATCGGGTTCGCAGGTTTGGGCGGTCGCTTGGGAGCAAGCAGGTTGACCGGTAGCGTTTCGTCAAGAAAATCCCAACCGGCACCTGCATTGGCGGCTGAAGTCTGTTTGGTGGTTTCCTCAGTCGTGGTCTGAGGGTCCATTTCCCAACCGATCAAGGGATCGATCAGTTGAATTGAAATCTGTTTGCCATCTTCGAGAGCGCGAGCGACTGACCATGCAGCTTCGCAAGTGGTGAACATGAACCAGTTGAATGGTAGGTCTGCCACGTCGCTTGGTAGCAAGGCGAGACAGCGTTGAGATTCCAACCAAAGTTGTTCGGCGATGCGCTCCGGGTCATCGACACTGGTCCGGATAGATCGCAAGAGAATTGGATCTGCGCCACGACAAATCGCAATTTCCGCCTCACCGGCATAGAGATGTACAGAAACGGCAAGCGTGTTGTGGGGGACGTGTCTGCGTCGCAAGATACCAAGTGGCGATAAATGCCGTGAACAAATCGCTGCAGCGCGAAAACCTTCGCTATTGATGCGGGTTTGCAGCGACCGCAGAACTGCTGCGGGCAACGCGAATGCAATCACTTGTGAGCCAGTTGTCGCTTCGTCGGAAGAACCCGAGATCGCATCGACTCCCGAAGGAAGAACGTAAAAGTCGATCGTCGGTGGTTCATCTGTTTCGCCAAGTTGCTGCTCCACTTCGCTGGCTACCAGCGCGGGTAACTCGGTCGCGTCCGCGGGCGGCAACGTCAAAGTCAGCATGTCCAGTTCCGGACGGGAAAGCAAAACGACCAAGCGTTGTATCGCAATCGAATGCTCTCGAAAGTAGGTCGCTAGTGCATTGAATGGATTCGCGACATCGGCATGCGGAACGGAACCTACATCAGCTGGGGCAAGTTTCTTCGATTTGGGTGTGAAGACCAAAAAGTGTATCTGCTCGCGGTCCCAATGCACGACTGCCATACGTCCGCTGCCGCGGCTGGCCTTCGACTTGGCGATCGGCAATCGCTCGACGAGTTTGTTTAGTTGTGCAGGAAGTTTCATTGCGAAGCGCTATCTAATTGATCGATCGTGAAACCGCGGTCCCACGGATGCCAGATTTGATGATTGATTGTGCGGGCAGGGATTCGGCGGGCATCAATGGTTACAGTGCACCGATAAACAGGGCTGAGTTGATCGCGATAACCAACCGCTTGCACTGTGTAAACGTCGTTGCGGATGGAAAGGTACGGTAGGATCGCTTTCAGTTTAACTAAGTCAAGGATTCCGCTTTCAAGCAGCGATGCGATCACTTGAACAGATTCTGTGGCAACACTGTTCTTCGTCTCGCGTTGCTGAACAATTCGCTGCGCCAGAGCGATATCGACGCCTGGCACACTGGCTAGCACCACCGCGGGTGCTGCGGACAAGTCGATTCGACCGGTAACAAACGAGTTCGCGTCGACCGTTGACTCGTCAAGCACTCTTCCAAGATAGTTGCGAGCCTCTGACAAGTCACTCGAAAAAGGATTGCGAAGCGTTTGTTTTCGCTTTGAACTGCTGCTGAGCTTGCCGTCGATGGCCGTCGATTGATCAGAAGTCACACTAGGCGGAGCTTCGACGACTGCTCCGACAAGGTCGAGGACACTGCTGAGCGTGTATGACGACGGTTTGCTGAAATCGGGCGCAGGGCTTTCTACCTGTTGGTTGGTTGCCGCGTTGGTTGTAGCGTTGCTGGCCGATAGACTCAATTGACTATTTCCACTTGGCGCATACTGAAACTCATTGGGCCCGTACTGCCGTAACACAATTACAAAGTTAGCCCAATCCGCTGGCCAAATGGTTGATAGCTGTTGATGCAATTGTTGGAGGTTCGGCTCGTTTAAGTAAATACGCGGTTGCCCAGTAAACGTCTCATTGCGATGGCCACTATGCCAAGTAACCAATCGCTGCCACGCTGGCAACGGATCAGCTGCAACGTTCGCGTTTTGCAAAGTGTTGGTGTTCGCCGATCCGATCGCCCCCAAGAGTTGATCTGATAACCGTTTTTCGAGCGCATCGAGACGATAGTTTTGGTTGAGGTCGCCGCCGTACCACAGCAATCTGAGCTGATCGGTTGCAGACTGTTGAGTACCTGCTGAGTTGTCTGTCTGCAATCGATCGATCAGGGAACTTCCCCCGCCATTTCCGGCTGCGCCGCTCGCGCCCAGTCCACGCAACCAGGAATCGACGAGAGTTTCAGTTGCGCCAGGCAAGTTGAGTAGCGATGTTCGTGCATGGCCAGGTTGTTTGCGGTCCCATTCGAGCAGCGTTGGCATATGAATTTTTGCTGACTCGTTTTCCAAACCGAAACGCAAATCCGAGGCATCGCCGACTGCGTAGCTTGAAGTTCCTAAACCATCGACCGCGGGAGAAACCAAACTGCAGCGCCAATCGATAATGGACTCTTCGCTGCGAGCCGTTGAAGTTGTGCTCACGTTGGAAGTCACCGGAATATGTTGCAAGATGCGATTGTCAAATAGACCGCCGGATGCAACTTGCTCTGCGGTAGATAGCTCAGCCATAGCTGCCCCCATTTCGATTCCGCTGAGTGCCGCAAGCCGCGCATGCACCTGCTCTTCATTCAATCGCGTCAACCGATATTGGCTCTCCATGTAAAAAGAAAATCGATAAGCGGCCAACGCGATCAACATCGTAAGCACTACGACCACTAGCAGCGCCATACCTCTTCGATGTTCAAAGCCAACACTTGTCATTCGAAACCTCCTGGCGATTGGAGATTGCGAGAAGGGGCAAAGGCTTGTGTGGAGGTATCCGAAGATGACCGCCCTCCGATATAAACGATGATCTGCACCTCGTGTGTGGCTGCTTGCATCAGACCAGCTTCGCCAGTGGTTGCCAGCTCCGCTGCTGGTTCTGCCGCCAATGCGGAATCAGCAAATGAAATTTGTGATTCACTTGGACGGCTGTCAAGCAATGCCTCCGAATCGAGCTCGTCGGTTGATGGCGACGAATTTGGAACGTAAGGTTTCATATCCGCGCGAGCTGGGAAATCGAAGCTAAGGGCGATCGCGTGGGGGAGCGCGCCAGCCTGGTCGCTGTTCCAAGTGGATTGCCAAGTTTCGCCATCGAAGTACTGAAACTGTGCATTAACCAAGCCATTTAAACGGTTCTCCCGTAGCGAGGGACCCGTCGACTGTGTCGATTCATCTGTTTGGCGATAGAGGTCTTGGGCTGTTAGTACTCGTTCCGCAGCGCCGCTACCAAGTGATTGATCTCCAAGTGAACCAACGTTGAGCTGAAGTCCGCTTGCACTCAACCGCTCGCGCCTTGTAACTGAAAACTGAATGTCCTCTGGCGGACCCGATTGCAGTAGCGCGTTCACGGTTTCAGCGTTGCTGGCTGCAATTGGTTCAAGTTGATATTCAATGTCGATCGACTCGGCGGGCCACAAAGATTGCCGAGCGTCAGCAAGAGATGCTTCGGTATCTGATGCTTCGGTGTCAGACGTGAGGCTTGCCAGTGGAGTTTCTTCAGCTACTGAGTTCAATCGATCGAGCGGATCGGACATCAGTATTTGCAGGAAAGGAAGCGGATCAAGCGATGGTGCAATGGTTGCTGTGAAGCCAAGCGAGTTGCCGACCAGTCGCGATTCGGTTGTGTTGGTAGCGATCGCAGTTGGCTGACTTTGCAACAGATGCTGAACATCAGTTTGCAGCCACTCGCGAGCTGCACGAATCGTTTGGGTGCGATGCGCTAGTTTCCAACCTCGTTGCTCCGCGTCGCGGAAGGTTCCCATCAGCGACCATGCGACAGCCATCAGAGCGCCGAGCAGTGCGAGCGCGAGCATCAACTCAAGCAGCGTGTAAGCCTTTCGAATACCGATTGCCCACAAATCGAACCGCTTCATTGCAACGTCCCTTGCGACAAGCCCAGCGTTGAGTCTTCGGTAAGACTTGGTCGTCGAATCAATCGACTGAGCTGTGCAAGCGGCTTCGAAGCGCCACTTGAATTTGTACTGTTGCTATCGAAGATCTCTACAGTTACTTGCAGTAGACCGCCCGCTCTATCGCCACCCGCGCCCTTAGCGCTTTCGCCTGAAGTGCGAGGGGCGGTTGAGTCACCAAGATTGAATGCTGTCGCGGTGATTCTAAAGCCTCGCGAGGGAGGTCCCGGTAATTCCCCGGTTACTTGTTCTCGAGTGCTTTGTTCGCTGAGCTGCGCGAGGAATTCATCGAGCAACGACTCAGCTTGCGAGATAGCGATCGTTCGCTCTTCGGCACGATTGCCGTATGTCGTGCCCAAGCCGATCAGTGAAGTGAGGACCATTGCACTTGCGGCTAAGATCGCGGTGGCAATGATGATCTCCAGCAGCGAGAACGCCTTGCGCATCATCGGGAGATCTCCAGCGAGCCTGTCGCGGAAACGAACGTGACAGTCATCTCTTCGTTGATCGAAGTGTCATACAGCACAATCATGGCATCGCGCCCCTGCCCCGTGGCAACTAACGGCAGCCACCATGTTGCCTGCGGTTGGCCAAGTCCAGCAAAGCTCGCTTCCGAATCAATTTCAGCGACCAGCGGCAACGTAGATTGCGAACTAGGATCTGCGTTCAGTTGACTCGCGCCCTCGCTCTCGAATTCCTCGTCATCTTCTTCGCTAGGCGAGTCCAACGTCCAGCTCACTGAGCGGATAATCACCGTCGGTGGAAGATTCCAAGTTCGCAGCGCCGGCAATTTCGACTGACTTTGAAGATCGCCGAGTTGCGTTGCAGCGGCGGAGTTTTCGGAGTTTGTTGGGCCACCGAGAGCGGCCCCGCCCAGCTCACTGTCAAAGTTCATAAAGCTATCGAAGCTACCGGAGCGCGCGAAGCTATCGCCTTGACGCAATTGCATGAATACTGGACTGCCAGTCGTGATGGCTTGGTAGCGACAGTCATCAATGGCGCCGCGAAGAACTTGCGCTGCTTCGCTGATCGAATTGCGTCGTAGCGGTCGCTGGAGATTGGGCCACGCGACCGCTAGTAAGCCAATCATCAATGCCAGGACAATGATCAGTTCGAGCAGCGAAAATCCGGGTCTGTAAATTTGCTTACGACTGGCCATCGGCGTTGGTTGAATTCGATTCTTCGTCGCCTTCAGCCGCTTGGTTGCTGATGTCATCGCTGGTTCCAGGTTGACGATCTGGGCCTAAAGAAAAGATGCGAGGAAAGTCAGGCGCGCTCGCATCTTCCGAGCTCGATGCACTGGATTCAGCACCGTACTCGTATTGGAATTCGCTGCCCCACGGATCGATCGGCAACTTGCCACCTTCGATATAAGGACCATCCCAGTTCTTGGCGAGCGCCTCGTCTTCCGGAGCGCTGACAAGTAACCCGAGACCTTCTTCGGTTTGCGGGAATGTCTTCATGTCGACCGCGTACATCTTGAGTGCACCAGCGAGGTTGCCTATCTGTACTTGCGCGGTACGAATATCCGCCTTTTTCTGAGTGCCAAGCAAGCGCGGGCCGACGATTGCGATCAGGCCAACCAGGATGATCAAGACGATCATCAATTCGAGCAGCGTGAGACCACGTCTTGAGTTACGACGGTTCATTTTAGATTCCTTTGGAGGTGGGACGGTTGAGGTGGGTGTTACAAACTCGGAAGTTATCCGACCGAGGAGTTAAGGTCAAACACAGGTAGTAGCACGCCGATAATTACGAACATAACCATGCTGCCGATTAGGATCAGCATCATCGGTTCGATCATACGAACTAAGACTTCTAAACGGCGTTCGATTCGATTATCGATTCGATCGGCGATTTTGACGAGTACTTCATCTAGCGAATTCGATTCTTCTGCGACTCGGATCATGGCCATGATCTGCGGTGGTATCAACCCGCTGGCGGCGAGCGGCTTCGACAGCGAATCGCCAGCGGTGACGTTGTCGGCTGACTTCATCATCGCTTCCGCGAGCAGGATGTTGCCCGTCGATTCGCTGCTAATGCGAAGCGATTTCAGTAGCGGGACGCCATTGCGAAGCATCGTGCCAAGAACTCGACAAGCTCGCGATACGGCGGCGTCGTGAAAAATCATGCCTACCATTGGTGTTTTCAACTTCACCCGGTCAAGCACGCGCTGCCCGGTGTCCGTTTTGATCAATCGGAAAATGCCAAATGCGATCGCAGCGACAGCGAGCAGTACGAAAACGCCGTAATTCAACATAAGATGACTGGTACCCAGCAGCAGTACGGTAATCAGCGGCAGTCCTGAACCGTTTTGTTCCAGCCGATCGAAAAAGGGTTGGAACTTTGGCACTAGAAACACGACCATCAAAGAGGTGATGACGGTGCCAACGATACCCAAGATGATTGGATAAGTCAGCGCACCGACAATCTTACTTCGCATCTCATCTTGTTTGCGTAGAAACATCGCTGTTCGCTGAAGCGCTTCTTCGAGGAATGCTCCTTCTTGTCCAGCTCTGACCATGCTCAACGTTAGCTCGGAGAAAATCGCTGACTCTTTTCCCATTGCAATATCGAGGCTGTCGCCTTGAGATACCGCGTCGTGAATGCGAAGCGTTGTTTCTCTCAATCGTGGATTCTCGGTCGCATCGGAAAGAATATGGAGCGATTCGAGCATGGGCACGCCGTTGGTCAGCAAGTCGGCGAGCTGCGTACAAAAATCGGCTGTCTGTTCTTTGGTTACTCGCACGGGCAGAGAGATCTTGGTCCACGCTGGCTGATTCGATTCTTGGCTGACAACCGTCATCGGGAACAACGCTTGCGAGCGCAGTCGTTGCATCGCTTCGGTGCGAGTTGCTGCAGCGATCACACCAGCGCATTTCTGCCCGTTGCTTGTTTTCGCTGTGTATGCAAAGTCGCTCATCGAACTAATCCGCTTTGGTCACTCGCAGAACTTCGTCGATGGTCGTTACACCTGCAAGCACTTTGTTCCAGCCATCCATACGCAGAGTTTCCATGCCCGCACGCATGGCGGCTTGCTTCAAAACATCCGATGTACCGCCTTGTGTTGCAAGCTGACGGATTTCTTCGTTGGCAACCAGAAGTTCATAGATTCCTAGCCGACCGCGATAACCCGTACGTCGACAATTCTCGCAGCCTACTGGTCGATAGAGCCGCAGGGACGGATCGAGCCGATCATCGATCGGGAAATCGTCGGGCAATTCTTCAGATTGCGGCCGATAAGCTTCCTTGCATTCTTCGCAGAGTACGCGAACTAAGCGCTGCGCCAAAACGCCTTCAACAGTGCTAGCAACGAGGAATGGTTCAACGCCCATGTCGCACAATCGCATGAACGCGCTAGCTGAATCGTTTGTATGCAAAGTGCTGAAGACCATGTGACCAGTCAGCGAAGCTTGTGTCGCATTTTCAGCGGTCTCCAAGTCGCGAATCTCACCGACGAGGACGACGTCCGGATCATGTCGCAAAATGGCTCGTAAGCAGGCGGCGAAAGTTAAGCCCACTTTGGTATGAACTTGAATCTGATTGATACCTTCAAGCTGGTACTCGATAGGATCCTCAGTTGTAACGATCTTGATGTCTTCTGACTTGATTTCGCTGAGCGCGCTGTAAAGTGTCGTTGTTTTGCCAGAGCCGGTTGGGCCGGTGACCAGCACGATACCGTGTGGTAAACGAATGAGTTTCTGAAACTTCTCATAAACGGATTCGGGCATGCCGATACCGCGGAGTGAGAACTTTAAATTCGACTTGTCGAGAATACGCATCACGACACCTTCGCCGTGAAGCATCGGAATGATCGAGACACGTACATCGATCTCGCGGCCGGAAACTCGCAACTTGATTCGGCCGTCTTGAGGAACGCGTTTCTCAGCGATGTTCATCTTGGCCATGATCTTTAGGCGGCTGATGATTGCGGCGCGGAACTGGTTCATCTCCGGTGGAGTCGATTGACGTTGTAGCACGCCGTCGATGCGATGACGGATCTTCAAGCCGGATTCCTGGGACTCGATATGAATGTCGCTCGCGCGAGCTTCGATCGCTTCGCTGATGATCTCGTTAACGAGACGGACCACCGAGGCTTGTTGTGCTTCTTCAGCATCCTCTAAACTGTCCGGATCAATGCCTTCAAGCATTTCAATGTCGCCCGATTGTCGCTGCATCGCGATCAGGCCGTCGATCGTTTCTGATCCAACTCCCAGGTGACGTCTTATCAGTCGTTGCACTGTTTCGGGCGACGCGACAACAGGACGAACTTCGACTTCAAGGGCGGAAGCGACTGAATCGATCGCTGCGAAGTCGAACGGATTGCTGACGGCCAGTCGCAGCCAACCGTCGCCACGTTCAATTGGAAACACCGAGTGCCGATGAATCAGTTTGGCTGGGAAACCCTCGAGGGAATCACTTGCAAGTTCACAGTCATCGGATTCCAACCAATCCAGTCGCATTGAGCGAGCGCTGGTGGCGAGTAATTCTTGCGAGCTGTTAAACGACCACTGCTCAACCAATTCCTCGAGCGAATTCCCTAAGCTCAAACGGTCCGCGAGCAACCGCAGCTGTGCAGAATCAAGCGTCGGTTCTAGCGCCTTCGAGTTCGAAATCATCTGCTTCTATCCTTGAATTGGTAGGAACTTGGATTCGCGGGAAAGTGAATTCAGCGTTTCACGACGCTCCGTGCCGCGAGTAAGTAACGAAGTCGTTGCTTAGCGCTTTAGTTGGAAAAACAATTCACTCGATTCCGCGAACTTGGTAGGTGGGACCAGAATCATCTAGTGGGATCATCTGGCTTGGGGGTTTGAATCACCGTCCGGGCGTCTGCCGCTCTGCGGCGATTGGGGTGATTCAAAAGGTGGGTGGGGTTTTGGTGGGTGGGTTTTCATGCTCCCGGCTGTTATTTCTCATCGGCAGTATACTTGCAACACAAAGGTTTTTGAAGCGAAGTCGGCCGGGTTCGTTGCCTGCACGCCGTTTTGGGTCACGTTTTGTCGGCAAACCACACCGTTATGGAGGGGTCATTTCGTCATCAGGAGCTTTAAAGCTTTCTCCAAATTCTTTGTATTAGTGGATTCCAATCGCAGCAATTGAACTCGACGGCCCGGGGCGTCGATCGACTGCTTATCTAGCTTCTCAATAAAGGACTTAATTTCCGTTGTCAGGTCGACGGGAGCTCGCAGGACGATCGAGTTCGTTGTCTCATCTACCGCCACGGTCAGGAGCGGGCTGGACGCCTGCGCATTCAACTGCTGCAACACGATAGCGACCGAAGTTGTTACCCCCTCAGGAATTTGAACTGGGCGTCGACCGGCACCGGCGGAGAGTTGTGATTTGTAGACGTCTTCAATGATGTCAGCCACAGCGGCCGCGCTGGCGCTCTGCAGTTGCACGGTGGTGGGCGTTATCTGCTGCAATGTATCGAGCAGGTCTTCCGAATCGATGACGCCCAGCAGTTCTTCTACAACTTTGCGATCAGCGCGATTGCCGCTGACGATCAGGCCGTTGATGCGCGCATCAGCGACGATCTTGACACGCTGAAAAGCCTCGGCCGTTGATCCGCGTGTCGAGCGATCCGCAGGCTTGAAGAGTTCTTCAAGCAGTTGCTGGACTTGGTCAGCACCGGCATGACGCAACAGATAGACAGAAAAGTTGCCCGTGGTTGCAAACGGCGCAATCGCGGGACTGAGCATCGAATCGAGCAAACGATTGAACTGATCCAACGCCGCAATGTCATCTGAGGCAATTGTCCATTGATCCTCTCCAGTCACAATCACGATCGGCGACGATTTAGACTGAGGAGCGGCTGGTTCCTGCGACTGCGCGCTAGTGAATCGCACCTCACTCGTTGCTCGAAGATCGCCGATAGGAGTTTTCTCCGGTGCAGGGTCTTGTTTTGGATCTGCGTTAGCAGGTCCAATAATTTGCAGAGGATTATCGCGCATTGAAGGCCAAAGACGCTGAATCTCTTCCAGCAATCGCTGTGAATTTCGATGGACTGGCACAAATCGCAACCGACCCGAAGTTACAGAAGTACCGGAGGTGGTGGATTCTCCCAACTGCTTTAGAAGTTTGTGAATGTCTTCAAGCTGCGATTTCGTGGCTCGCACCAGCACTTGTTGCAAGCCATTGTCGATGGTGATTTGCGGTGCGGTGTTGAGCGGTTCGTCATCGAAGAGGGCTTCGGCGGCGATCTTGAACGAGTACGGGTCGGTGGCGTCGAGCTGAATGATTTCAAGTTCGCGTTTGGGTGGTGCGAGCTGCGTTAGCGCTTCCTCGACCAACTTCAATTGGTCTTGATCGCCTGTGACATAGAGCTGCTCGTTAAGCAGGTCGTATGTCACTTCAACTTTGGCGGCCGAGTCGTCGAAGAGGCTTTCAATCGAATTGGCGATCGATTTTCCATCGACACCACTTACTGAAAATAGCCGCATCTTGCGCGAGTCTTCCGAGGTTTTTAGCACGTCGAGTTGTTTGACAAGTTGTTCGGCAATCTGCAGTTCCTGATTGCTGCCGACGATGAATACACTTTTCGTATCGCGGCTGAAACTGACTCCAGCGGTTGTGCGCCTTCCGAAAGCACTCTCTAAAGCGGCAGCTACAACTTCGGGATTCGCGTGCTTGAGAACAAATGCTCGCAGCGTGGGTAATCGAGTTGGTTGCGAATTCAGACCATCGACTACTTTTGCAATCGCAATGTGATCTTCTTCGGTCGCAGTTGCGAATACACCGCCGCTCACTGAATCCGCCGAGAACTTGGCGCGCGGGAAACTCTCCTCGAGCGCGCGGGCTAGCGGCAATGGTTCGGTGTTGGTAACCGATAAGAATCGCGTTTCGCGCGGCAGCATGCCCCCTGCTTCCACTTGTTCAATGACACCTTCGATTCGCAGCATATCTTGGCTGGTCGTGGTGACGATCACACTGTTGGACGCTGTGTCGGCAGTGACTTTTGCTTCGGGCGACATTTCTTGAATCGCTAGTCGCAGCGAAGCCGCGTTGCCGCTGCCAACCGAAAAGACTCGTGTTTCGCTCGCGACATTTTCCGCATCGAAGTCGGCGATAATGGCTTCGATGCGCGAGTGTTGCTCTGTCGTCGCAGTGGCGATCAAAACACGTTCTTCACGCGAACCGTAGATGGTTGCGTCGGGCATTAGCTCATTGAGAACGACTTGCAACCCACGAGCACTGCCTCGTTTCAAATGATATACGTGCGTTTCCATGCCCGTCCGTTTCGGAACATCAAACGCGCGAATGAAATCAGCGATTTTTCGATGGTCAACTTCATTTGCGGTCGCGGCCACCGTGCGAGTCACAGCATCTTGCGCCAAAGTTGCTTTCGGTACCAGTGACTGCAGAATTGTGATTGCGCTGATCGGGTTGCCAAATTGAAGCGGATAAACGACCGAGGTCCGAGCCTCGGGTGTTGGCAATTGTTGTTCGAGCAGTTTCACTTTGGCATCGACCAACGCTATTTCATCCGGTTTGCCGATCGCCATCAGTGTATTGTTCAGCGGATTCGACTCAAGTCGGATTTGAGCCGGCAATGTGGCTTGGAGTGCAGCGAGCATGCTGGCGAGTTGCACTTGGTCTGGATCGAACCGAAACACTTTGACCGTATTCTCTACTGCGTTTGGCCCGTTCGTCATCAACTCGATGACTTCGGCGACCCTTTTCTGTTGCTCTGCGGAAGTGATCACAATCACCTGTCCGGAAACGGCATCGGCGGTGACATCCAAGAATGGGAACAGTGCTTGGAGCGACGTGAGTAGTCGCGTTGCCTGAGTTGGTTTGACGTTGTAAGTTGCGGGAGTTCGCGGCAAGTCGTAACTCTTCAGGAATTCGGCAATCTTGCGATGATCTGTCGCTTTCGCGGTAGCTGCGATCGTGCGTGTTGTCACGTCGCGGCCCAGCGTCGCTTGCGGTACGAGCGTCGAGAGAATCGTCACGGCCGTATTGGTGCTGGCATGCTGTAACTGATAAACCTGCGAAGTGATAACGTCGGGTGCAGGCATTTGTTCCTGGAGTTGGGCGATTTTTTCTGAAACCGTCGCCAGCTCTTCCGGTGAACCGACGGCGAGCAGCGTGTTGTTCTTGATGTTGGGTTCGATGCGAATTTGCGATGAGATAGTGGCTTGCAACGCATTCACAAGGTCCGTTACGTCAGCGCGGTTCGGATCGATTTGAAACACTTTCACCGTTCGCTCAGCGGCGTTCGGACCGGAGGCGAGCAGTTCGATAATTTCCGCGATGCGCTTCTGTTGTTCAGCCGAAGCCACCACAATCAGTTGGCCGGTAGTTGGTATCGACGACAATCCGATGCTCGGAAACAACGTTTGCAAAGACGTCTGCACAGCCAAGATTTGAGTTGGTTTGATCAGGTAAGTTGCTGGCACTTTGGCATTGGCAGCGGTATTACTGATCTGCTCGAGCGCTTGTTGAACGCGTGCTTGTTGTTCATCGGACGCCCAAACCGTTACCGTTCTAGATACTACATCACTGCTGATAACCGCTTGAGGTGCAATTTGTGCGAGGATCGTTGCCAGCGTTGTCATCTCACCGGCTGGCACGGGGTAGGTTTGTACGGTTTGCGGCTTGCCATCGGGTGACGCGAGCAATCGATCGATGGCTTGATTGAGTTGTTCGAGTTCCGCTTCGGTTCCGGATGCAAGGATGCGGTTGGCAGTTGGGTCAGCGGAGAGTTCCATGTTGGGCCACAATTTCTGCAGCGTCGGCAGCAGAACCGCAGCTTGCAGTTTTTTCGTTTCGTACGTCCGAATATTGACTTGCGAGCGAGCGGAAGCGGCGCGGTCGACTTGCTCGAGCGTCGTCTTTACCGTTGCGTGCTGCGTAAGGTTTCCGGTAACGACAAGTTGTTTGAGTTTGTCGTCGGCAAGCACCGCCGCGCCGGTTACCAACTGGTCCAAAACGGTTTTCAACTGAGTTGCGGTTGCGTGTTGCAATGGGTAAGCGACAACGACCTTCTGTTGATCAACTCCCGCGTCTTCGTTCAAAGCGGCAACGAGTTTGGCGATTTCGCTATGCGTCGTTTCATCTGCGGTTATGAGTAGGCGATTGCGTTCGGTGTCGACATTCACGCGAGCGGTCGACAGTATGGGTGTCAGCGCGGTTTGCAAGGCGGTAGCTGTCATTCCACGAACCGCGTAGTTCTCGAGAGTCATCTCGATGCGTTTTGTAAGTTGCTCGTTAAAGGTTTTGATGCGCGCGGCGATCGTTTGCTGCTGAGCTTGGTCGGCGACGACGGTCAGCGTTTTGCCATCAGCGCTAGCAGTGATTTTTGCTTCCGGAAATTCCGCGGTGAGTATTTGCACAGCCAACGCGAACTCTTGGATATCGATCGGATAATTCTTCGGTGTGGTTGGAGTCGGCTGAGGTGCTGGAAGGTCTAAGTCCGCGAGCAAATTCGCGAACTCAGCGTGCTGATCCGCCGTCGCCCACACTAACAATTCTGATTTGTTGGTTCCGTCGACCAACTTAATCGTCTGTAGATTCTTCGGCAGATCTGTAAGGCTGCTACGTCGCGACAGTTGGTCTTTGGTCAATGTGTAAATTTGAAGCTTGCGATCCTCTGGCTGCGGCAGCAAGGTTAGCAACTGTGGGAGCATCGCTTCGATGGCAGCGATTTCGCTCGCATTGGCTAACAACATCAACTGACGACCTTCATCACCTAGCCAAGCATTGGCGGTGGGGACAATTTTTTGTGCAGTCGCTAGCCATGTTGCGTCTGCGGTTCGGTCGAGTTCGAACGCTCGCAGTTGCATTTGGTTCGGCGATTTGAAGCGTTGCCACACTTCGATGATCTCATTTGCGACTTTCAGATCGGCTTCCGAGCCTCGCACGAACAAGCCTCCTTTTGCATTGGCTGCAACTTGGCTTTGCGGCAGAAACGATTTCAGTGCAGCTTCGATCAGCGCAGCACTTGCGGGTTCGACATCAAAGACACGCATCGCTTTTTCGCTGATCACGGGAAGCACGTTAATGGCTGCCAAACTGGCTTCAATACGCTGCTGATCCTCGGGGGAGGCGATTACCAACAAACGATCCGCGGTTGCTGTGACGATTGCGTTCGGGGCAAGCGTTGCCACCTGCTTAGTAAGTTCAGCAGGCGTGATGCCGGAGAATTGATACGCAACAGGTTCGGAAGCCGGAAGCTCCGCAGCGCTAGCAATCATCTGGTCGATGGCGGCTTTGATCGCGGTTTGCTGTGCTGGTATGACGAAAGCGCTCAGCACTCCGGTCTTAGCGTTCGCCGTGATCTGCTCGCTCGGGACTAGTTTGCGAACTGTCTCCAGAGCTTGAGCGGCGTCAAGTTGCCCAAGTGGATAAGCTGCGAAGACGGGTTGGGGCGGCGGAGCAGGTTTCTCCGGTGCAGGAGGTTGTTTTGGGATCGAGACGGCGGCAATCAGTTCATTGATCGTTTGCATCTTGCCAGCGGTTTCAATTACGAGCAACTGGCGACTTTGAGCAAGCGGAATTGCGCGACCGTAACTGCTCAGGTAAGGCTTTACTTCCTGCAGCACGGCGTCCATGGGGCGGCCGGCAAGTGGGAACATGACACTTACCAATTCAAAACGTCCTCGCTCAGGCAGTTGTTCAAGAGTCACGCGAGGCAGCAGCTCAAGCGGAATCGAGTCGCTTAGTTCCATCACGACGAGCATTTTTTCGCGTCGGACGAGCGCGAAGTTGCGAGTCATTAAGACGCTATTGAGTAGATCGATTCCTTCACTCGGCGAGTAAGATCGTGCGTCGCTGTAGGTGAACGTACCGGCGGGAACCCGGTCCATGACGAGCGTAAGGTCTTGTTGCGCCGCAAACCAATTGAGCACATCGTCCCATTTCATTTCGCGAAACTGAAACATCAGCTTCATTTGCGAGGGGGCTTCAGCGAATTTGGCGCGCTGTTCGTCGGTCAATATGGCAAGCATCTTGGCTTCCGCCTCGCTGGCCGCCTTGGTTTTGGCGGCGGCGTCCGGCGCTGCGGCGATTGCTTCAGCGCGAGCTTGCAGCATCTGTTGCAGCGCGATGCGTTGTGCGTCATCGAGACTCAATCGCTCTGTAACTTCGGGATGAACCAACTTGGCAACATCCGGCTGCTGGCACTGGGCAGTTCGAGCGACGAAAACGGCTGCTGCCAAGAGAGCAAACGAAATGGAATAGCGGAACGCGTTCATCAAAGCCATTCGATATCAACTTCAGGTGGGTAGGTCGGCGAGCGCGTGTGGCTCAGCGGCAGGACTTATCACTATAGTTGATGTCGCGTGAAATGTCGTGTATTTGCAATTTGAACCCGTCGCCGAGTCGAATCTTCGACGGCTTTGTTGTACTCTGCTTTGAATTGGGATTTCCCTGGAGCGAGCAGATTGACCAAGCCTGGATTCATAACATCAGGCGATCCTTCGGGCGACTTAATGTGACTGTAAACACCACTGTTCCAGCAATTTTAATTGTGTGCGCTTTTGTCGGCGGGCTCGACAGAGTTGCAATTCGCGCTGAAAGTCCGTCGCTCGATCGCAATCTTGAATGGAAACCGCTGCCGAACCTGCCGAACGAGTTGGGAGTGGCCGGGCCTTTTGTGGGTGTTCACAACGACGCCTTGATCGTGGCAGGCGGTGCGAATTTCCCGCGTCCTGTTTGGGAGACGCAAAAAAACTGGACCGACGAAGTCTGGGTGCTGACTAAGACAGAAACGAAAGGTGAGCTCGCGTGGCGCAGTGGCGGCAAGCTGGAGCGTTCCATCGCTTATGGCGCTGCGGTTTCAACCTCCCAAGGCGTGGTTTGCATCGGTGGCAGCGACCAGCAGCGATTGTATAGCGATGTCTTTTCATTGCAGTGGGATGCGACACAGCGACAGGTCGTGCGCACCACGTTGCCTTCGCTTCCGATGCCGTTCACCAACGGACAAGCGACTGCGATTGGTCAAGTTATCTACGTGTCGGGTGGTCAAAGCGAAATGCAGCTCACTTCAGCATTGAACAGCCTCTGGTCGCTCGACTTGTCAGCGAGCGGAGACCCAGATCAATTTCGTTGGAAACTACTGCCCGCACTACCAGCTCGAGGTCGCGCGTTTAATATTACCGCTCACCAAAGCAACGGCTCTGAGGATTGCATCTACGTGATCGGAGGTCGATATCAAGATGGAGCCGAAGTCAAATTTCTGAATGACGTTTGGGAATTCAACGTCAAGCAATCGGTATGGCGTCGAAGAACCGATGCGCCGCGCTGTGTTGTGGCGGGAGCAGCTATCGGATTCTCAAGCGATGAGATTCTTGTTCTCAGCGGCGATGATGGTTCGCTGTACTCACAAATTGATGTGCTCAAAGATCAGCACCCAGGATTTCTCCGGGAAGCGTTCGCGTACAACACGATCGCAGATAGTTGGCGACGAGTTGGGGCGACACCGATGAATCAGGTAACCACGATCCCAGTGATCTGGGACGATCGCATCATTTTGGCGAGTGGCGAGATTCGTCCGCGAGTTAGAACTTCAGCAGTTTGGAGCGTGAGCCAAACTGCGTCTGCGCAAAGTAAGTAGATTACAAGTAGATTACTTGCGACGCTTGATCGCTTCTTGGACCGCTTTGCCCATATCAGCCGGTGATGGCGCGACGACAATACCAGCGGCTTCCAGAGCAGCTTGTTTCTCTGCGGCAGTACCTTTTCCGCCCGAGATGATCGCGCCTGCATGGCCCATGCGTTTGCCGGTTGGCGCGGTCGCACCTGCGATGAACGCAGCCACCGGCTTCGTAACATGAGCTTTCACAAACGCGGCAGCTTGCTCTTCTGCATCGCCACCGATTTCACCGATCACCAGAATTGCTTCGGTTTGATCGTCTGCTTGGTAAAGCTTGAGCAGATCGATGTAGGACGTTCCAACGATTGGGTCACCGCCGATACCAACGCAAGTCGATTGGCCCAACCCGATGCCGGTGGTTTGCCAAACCGCTTCGTAGGTCAATGTTCCGCTTCGGCTGATAATGCCAATCTTACCGGGTTTGTGAATGTAACCAGGCATGATGCCGATCTTGCACTCGCCGGGCGTAATCAAGCCGGGGCAGTTCGGTCCGATCAGCACTGAATCGCTCGCACGGACGCGTTTGTAAACTTCAACCATGTCGAGAACGGGAACACCTTCAGTGATCGCTGCGATCACTTTGATACCAGCGTCAATAGCTTCGTTAATCGCGTCTGCGGCGAATGGAGGTGGAACGAAGATCATGGTTGCATTCGCGCCGGTCTGCTGTACCGCTTCTTCAACAGTATCGAAGACTGGAATTCCATCGACGTTCTCACCGGACTTGCCGGGAGTTACGCCGCCGACCATATTGGTCCCGTAAGCCGCGCATCCACGAGTGTGGAACATGCCGGCGTTTCCGGTAATACCTTGGCAGATAACTCGCGTATCTTTATTGATCAGAATGCTCATGGTTTTTCAATCGTTGTGACTAGCGGTGAGTGGTGGCGCGAAATTTGGTAACTGTGTAAACCAGTTACGCTTTGGCAACGGCGGCGACAATCTTCTTAGCTGCGTCAGTCAAGTCGTCTGCAGCGATAATGGCCAGTCCGCTTTCGGCCAGCATTTTCTTACCTTCTTCAACTTCGGTACCTTCCAAGCGAACCACCAACGGAATCGTAATTCCGACTTGCTTCGAAGCTTCTATTAGCGCGGTCGCGATCGTAGTGCAGCGAGCGATGCCGCCAAAGATGTTTACCAGAATTCCTTTGACGTTCGGGTCGGACAGAATAATGCGCATCGCTTCCACGACTTGGTCCGTCGTAGCGCCTCCGCCAACATCCAAAAAGTTCGCTGGTTGTCCGCCGTGGTATTTAATGATATCCATGGTCGACATCGCCAGACCGGCTCCGTTCACCAAGCAACCGATGGTGCCTTCCAGTTTGACGTAGGACAGGCCAGCATTACCGGCTCGCACTTCCGCTGGTTCTTCTTCATTCAAGTCGCGAAGCGGCTTTAAGTCGGGGTGGCGGAACATGGCGTTGTCATCGAAAGTGATTTTCGCATCGAGCGCGATCATCTCACCCGACTTGGTAATTACCAGCGGATTGATTTCGGCCATCGCGCAGTCGTAATCGACGTAGAATCGACAGATTTGCTTCATGAATTTTTCGGCGCTGCGAGCCGTTGGGCCTTTGATGCCGAGCTTCTTGCAGAGCTTTCGAACTTGGAAACTCTCGAGTCCGATCGCTGGATGGAAATGCTCGCGGAAAATCTTCTCAGGTGTCTCGTGCGCCACCTTTTCAATCTCAACTCCGCCTTCGCTGCTGACCATCAGAACCGGCATTGCGGCGGCTCGGTCGAGCACGATTCCGAGGTAAAGTTCGCGATCGATATCGCAACCTGCTTCCACAAAGACTTGATTGACCAAGTTGCCTTCGCTGCCGGTTTGAATCGTTTCTAGTCGATTGCCGATCAGGTTCTTTGCGACCTTTGCTGCTTCGTCCGCAGAGCGAACTAGCTGCACGCCACGCTGTTCACGATTGCTGATGATCGTGCCTTTGCCACGTCCGCCCGCATGAATCTGGGCTTTTACGACAGCCAGGGGCATGCCGAGCGTCTTGAAAGCGGCTGCGGCTTCGTCCGCGGAACGCGCTACGTGACCTTCGAGAACAGGAACCGACGCTTTGCGAAACAAATCTTTCGCTTGATACTCGTGAATCTTCATCTCGGCCTACAATTCGACGGATTGAGTTCAGTTGCCTGGTAGCGGCACGACCAACAGGTTGCCGCAAACAGCAACCCACAATGGTAGCAGGGCGAGATTATACGGAGCCGGTCCAGCCTTAAAAAGTGGCCCAAGATGACTCGTTCGCAAGATAATATCAATTCATCTGCGAATTCAGTTTGAAAACAACCTGCAACTCGCTCGTAAAACGAAAAAGCCGCGGAATCTAATGACTCCGCGGCTCTTGAATTTCGGATTAACTTCCAGCTCAGGGCTACTTCTTCTTCTTCTTCTTATCAGCTGGCTCTTCTTCCTTCTTAACCTTCTTCTTCTTCTTCAAGGAAACCTTGATCACGCGGGTCTTGGGAATGCCGAGAACGCCATCCCCTTCTTTCCAACGCTCAAGTTCAGCTAGGCGCTTGATGCGCTCGACGCGCGTCAGCACATTGCGCGATTTAATAGCGCCGCCACTTACTCTCAGGCTCTTATCGAGCGTCATGATTCCCTCTCAGACCGAATATATTGCTGACCACTTCGCGCGAACGCGAAGCAAACCTGTCTCTGGATAAGCCGAGAAGTATAGAGCGGAGAGCGTTTTTAGGCAATGGCCTTTTGCGCTCTGAAAACCCTGATTTTGCCCGCTTATTTCAGCATTCCGCTCACTTTTTCGAAGACACGCAATATAAATGCTTGTTCGATCGAATGAACAACTCACCGTCACTCGCTGCTGGCGTCGCACTGAAATCTTCAGATTCCGAAGTCAGGCGATTGACCGCGAGCTGTTTAAATTCTTTTCCAGCGTCGAAGACGTACGTTTCCCCGCTGCGGGCGACAAAGTAGAGTTTTCCGTCGGCAATGATGGGTGACGCGTAATCTGTTTCACCGCCTGCTCGGCCGCCGCCACCTCGTCCGCCACGTCCAGCAGCTCCATCGGGCCCTCCCGCGCCACCGCGGTCCGCGTCGCCCGTCGCTGGCGCGGCCGCTTCGCCTGCCGTTGCCTTAAATCTGCCTTCGAAGATCTTGTCGTGAGTTTTTGCATCCAAGCAGGTTAAAGTCCGACTGGAGACGAAGTAAAGCCGACCGTCATAAACAATCGGCGAAGCGAATCGTGAGTTGTCGCGACCTTTCCAGACCACTTGAGTCGTACTAACGTCGTCGCGACCGCCAGCTTTTACTGCGACTGAACCGCCACCGCGACCTTCGATTGCAAAGACTGTATCACCGTCCACTACAACGCTCGAACTGAACTGATCGCTTTCAACATAGTTGCAATACCATCGCAGCTTGCCGTTTGTCGGATTCAAGCCCCAAATTTCCGAGGGCGTACCGATTACCAACTCCGTCGACTCACCAACCTTCGCAATCGCTGGAGTTCCCCACACGCTGCCCAGTGAGTCGGCTGGCGCACGCCAAGTTTCTTTGCCAGTGTATTTGTCTAGCCCAACAATCGCGCGGCCTTCTGGTCCCGCCGGCACGACCAGCAAATCGTCGACAACGATCGGGCTCGAAGACGATCCCCAAGCGCGGTCGTCTGAGCTGGTGCCGACGCTGGTCTTCCAGAGTTCGTTGCCCGCCATATCAAACGCCAGCACGCCGCTCTTGCCAAAGAACACGTAGACGTTCTTGCCGTCGGAAGTCGGCGTATGCGAAGCATAGCCGTGCTGCGGAACGCCCATGCCCTCGTACGGGTCCTCGGGGGCTGTTGATGGCACCGATTTTTCCCACAGCGTTTTGCCGGTTGTGCGGTCAATACAAAATAAATGTCGCACGAGATCTTTAGCATTGCCCAGTTGCTCGCGACTGGCTCCGTAACCCGAGTAACAAGTCACGAACACTTTGTCGCCAACCACGATTGGGCACGAAACGCCAGCGCCGGGCAAAGCGATTTTCCATTTCAAGTTCTCTTGGTCGCTCCACGTCGCCGGTGTTGGATCGGCGCCCTCCGCGATTCCTGATCCATTGGGTCCACGAAATCGAGCCCAATCCGCCGCATTTGAGTCTCGCAACGTGCCAATGGAACAGGCTAAGCCAAGTACCAGCAAGCGTTCCCAGCGTAATCGTCTCATAGAACCCTCCGTAAAAAGAACTGTAATAAGAGCTTCGAGATCGGCCATGTCGAAATACAGCCACTGACTAGAACCCCCGCGTCGTCAACGAGTTTCGCTGTTCAGTTTATCACACGTCGCTGCCTGCGGCGGCTTTAACCTCCTGTCTTCCCAGCCCAACAATGCCTTGCGCCGAGTTTCAGCTGACGCCACGAAGACTGGCGACTGAAAGTCGCCGCCACGTAGCTATTTTGAAAGAACCTTCCTCCAGCCGAACGCGTGTAAATTGCGAGCGTCGATGTATCGCGCATCGCTACTTGCGGACTTCAATGAAACGACGATCAGCTCCATTCCATTTCGTTGGCTACTCGAAACCAAACACGCTCCCGCAGCATCGGTTGTTCCAGTTTTAATACCTGTGTAACCCTCAATGCCCAGCAAGCGGTTCGTGTTTTCCCATTTCACACTGCGTTTGTATCCGCCCGGGATTGAAAGTTCGCAACCATGTTGCCGACAAGTTACGTATTCGCGAAACTTGGGAATCTCAAGTGCTGCTTTCGCTAGTTGTACAAGGTCCATGGCGGTGGATAGGTGGCGTTCACTGGTCAATCCATGCGGGTTCACAAAGTGCGTTTTGTGCATGCCTAGTGCCAACGCAGTTGCATTCATCTGATCGATGAAGCGATCATAAGAAGCCGCATCGTATAACAATTCATCGCCAGCAAACTTGCGTCCGAAAAACTCAGCAAAGGCAACCGATGCATCGTTGCCTGAAGGTAGTAACAACCCATACAAGAGTTCACGCACCGTCAGTTGCTCGCCTGCTTTCACGCCTGACGTCGATCCGTTTGTGTTGTCGGCTCGCTTCGAAAACGTAATCAACTCGTTGAGTACTTCGGGCTGTTTGCGAGCATAATCGAGCACAAGATAAGCGGTCATGATCTTCGTGGTACTTGCGATGTGCATCCGCTCTTCCGCGTTTTCGCCCGCGATAAGCTTACCAGTCGCTCGGTCGACAATTGCCCATGCAGCACAACTGACTTGCGGCGGGCCAAGCGGATCGTCTGCAACTCGTTTCTTAAGTTCTTCGTTGTTGATCAACTCAGGCGCAGCGACGGGTTCGGCTTGATCGATCAAAACTCCCAGTGCTTTCCAAGTTGCTTCATCGACGACTCCGGATGTCGCGATCTGTTTCTGCTTTTGGAACGCCTTAACCGCTGCTTCTGTTGCTGGCCCGTAGTCGCCATCGACTGACAGTCCGACGGTCGGTTCTGTTCTCGCGTTCAATGTTCGCTGCAAGGCTTCAACTAGTTCTCCAGTTGCTCCAGCTTTTAATTCGTTCGATTGCGGTTCGGCGACCGGTTCCGCTTTGGGTGAGAGAGCTTCGTAAGCGGCCTTAGCAACTTCAGCACATAGCCGATTGCCCGCATTGTCATCCGACCAGCGAGTGTCTGCGTTGTTGTCCGTCAAAACGCAGATTGCAATCGTGCAGTCTTTGCCCATCAGCAGCCCAGCATCCGTGCGAACTCGAGTTACTGAACCGGTCTTGTGCGCCACTTTGACACTTGTTGGAAGCAACAACGTAAAGCGACTTTTATCATCGCAATTGAGCATGTGATTGAGCATCGCCTCCGTCGACTCGGGCGCAGCCAACTCGCCGCGCTTGAGTCGCTTCAGCAGCTCGACCATGTCATTCGCCGTTGTGCTACCAAGTCCATATTTCTTGCTGCGATCTGGTGCAATCGATGTGTCGCCCCGAAAGACTTTCGCGTGCAGTTGCGTTTCAGGAAAGCCGAGTTCTTGCATCAGCTTTGCAGTCGCTGGCAATCCGATTGCATCGACGACCAGGTTGGTAGCTGTGTTGTCGGAGTAAACCATCATCAAGCGGATCGCATCGCGCAGCGAAATGACTGTTCCCGCTGAAAAGTGGCTGGTGAGAATCCCTGAGCCTTGGACCATATCCTCTTTGCGGACCTCGATTCGTTGATCCAGTTTGAGCTTACCCGCTTCGACTTGACGATAAGCTTCGATCATCACCGGCAGCTTAATTAAACTGGCAGTCGGCATTGGCACGTCGCCGCGATTCGACCAACTCGTGTCGCTTTCAAAGTGATAAACCGAAACTGCAACGTCGCCTTTGTAGCTTTTTACGAGCGGCTGAATCGATTCCTGAAGCGACTGCACGAGCGCTGACTGTGCCCACAGTTGTCCGCCCGCGGTACCTAATTGTGAGACGAATAGGACACAGACCAGGATTCGGAAGCGGCGAACGAAGCAACATGCGAACTGCATAAATTTTTTTCCAAAGAAGGACGAAACGAACTTGCCGCCTGATTGTAGCTCGATTCCGGCGAGCCATGGTGGATGCATTCTTCGCCAAATCCTCCGCTACGCGAATTCAGCCGCTGCGATATGATAGAGCGTCTCGCCTACGAGCGTGCGAGGCCCGCAAGCTGGGATAGTCCTGAGCTTTGGAAGTAGGATTCGTGCATTTCGCGAAGGATGAATATTTCAGTGGCTCGAGAATCAGTTATTCAACCGCCCCCACCACCCGACGAGGGCGACAACGCGCTCCGGCCAAAACGCATTGCAGAAATGGTCGGACAACGCGAAGTGATCGAAGTGCTTCGCATCGCCATCGATGCTGCCACCAAGCGCGACGAACCGCTTGGTCACATCCTCTTCGATGGTCCGCCGGGCTTGGGCAAAACCACCTTCGCAACTTGCATCCCGCGCGAGATGGGCGTCTCCGTTCAGATGGCTAGCGGTCCGTCCTTGAAAGCTCCCAAGGACATCATTCCCTATCTTACGAACCTGGAAGATCGCTCAGTTTTGTTCGTCGACGAAATTCATCGCATGCCCAAAGCGGTCGAAGAGTACTTGTATACAGCGATGGAAGATTTTCGAATCGATATCGTCCTCGGCGAAGGTGTCAGTGCTCGCACACTGAACTTGCAACTAAAACCGTTTACGTTGATCGGCGCGACGACCCGCGCCGGCATGCTCAGCGGTCCGCTCCGCGATCGTTTTCAAATTCGCGAGCACCTCGGTTTCTATTCTTTCAGCGAGTTGACCGAGATCATTCACCGCAACGCTAAGAAGTTAAACGTAGAGATCGATGCCGATGCAGCTAAGGAGATCGCACGGCGCAGTCGCGGAACGCCGCGCATTTCGAACAATCGTCTGCTGTGGGTTCGCGACTATGCGATGAGCAAAGCCGATGGTCGCGTGTCGCTTGAGATTGCAAACCTGGCCATGCAGATGACCGGCATCGACGGCGTTGGACTGGACCGGCAAGATCGACGTTATCTCGAGACGCTGATCCGAGTCTTCTCGGGCGGTCCGGCTGGTATCGAAGCCCTTGCGCACACAATGAACGTTTCATCCGATACGTTGGTCGATGAAGTTGAACCATTTCTACTGCGATCCGAGTTCATCATCCGCAGCTCGCGCGGCCGCTGCGCCACCCCCAAAGCCTACGAACATCTAAAGTTAGTCCCCCCCGCCGACGGCCGACGCGACGACCTCCCCCTGTTTCCTGAAAGTTGAGTGCTTGAGACTTCGCATTTAAATGACCCACGCGGTCTATCGTAGAAGTCGTTGATCACCTTACCACTCCTCCCACTCCGGACTTAATCATGACCAATCGACGCACTTGGATCGCGGGCGCTGTTTCAGGCGCAGTGGTATCTGCAGCAGCGCAAACTGTTAATAGCAACGCTTTTGCCCAAGAACAACCTGCTGCAACGGAGATTAAACGCATGGGACGCATTCGCCAATCGGTCATGGGATGGTGCTTCAATCCGATGCCCGCTGAAGAACTTGCCTCGCTTGGCAAGCGACTGGGGTTGGTCGCGATCGAGGGTATCAGTGCAGCAAGCTACCCTGCGGTCAAGAAATTGGGGCTCGAAATCTCGCTCGTCGGGAGCCACGGATTTGCCAAAGGCCCAATTGATACAGCCAATCATGCAGAGGTGGAGAGCACTTTGCGCAAAGCCATCGACACGGCGGTCGAGTTCAAGAGCCCGAGCGTGATCACGTTCACCGGCATGCGAGTTCCTAGCATGCGTGATGAAGTCGCAAAGCAAAACTGCATCGACTGCTGGAAGAAGGTCATCAAGTACGCCGAAGAGAAGAACGTCACGCTGTGCCTCGAACACTTGAACAGTCGCGATAATTCGCATCCGATGAAGGGCCATCCAGGCTACTTTGGTGACGACGTTGATTTGTGTATCGAACTGATCAAACAGATGGACTCACCGAACTTCAAACTGCTGTTCGATATTTATCACGTCCAGATCATGCATGGCGACGTGATTCGTCGCATCCGAGCGCTGCATCCATTCATTGGGCACTATCACACCGCTGGTAATCCTGGTCGTTGCGAGATCGACGAGAATCAGGAGATCAACTATCCACCTATCATGCGTGCGATTCTCGAGACCGGCTATAAAGGTTACGTCGCGCAAGAGTTCATACCAACTTGGTCTGACCACGCGAAATCTCTAGAGCACGCGATCAAGGTCTGTGACGTTTAGCATTGGCTGGATCTACAGCACTTCGAACCAGCGGCAGCCTTGCAGCACGCCGCTAGTCGCTTGTTCGCTCGCAACATACAGGCGATTTTCCCAGCCCGCGGAAGCATGTGCCAGCTCGACGGCTTTGATCAATTCCGGTTCTGCATTAGCGACAACGATGGACCGAAAACCTGAAACCAAAGCTGCGAAGTCGTTACCCGAATCGCCTGCATAAACGATCGATTGCAATTCGACGAATTGCTTTTCCGCCCACCACTGCAGCGCCGCGGCCTTCGAAGCGGCTCGAGGCAACACGTCGATCAAACCGTGTGTTGTAAAGGGATCGAGACTGCTTGTCACGGCATAGGGCGCACCGAGATTGTCCAGTGCAGCTTGCAGTTTCCGAGCAACCTGATCCACCTGATCTCTAGGGCAGTAATAACTTAGTTTGAACCTCGCTTGCTTCTCTGGAGCTTGCAGAGTCAAGTCGTCGAACCGTTCAAACGCGAATCGAACGACTTCGAGCGGCGTGTCGCCGACGCTGGCTTGCAAGTAATCTGAATAGCCATCGACCAGCTTCCATGCGCCGCTTCCATCGCTTTCGTAAACCGATGTTCCCACGTCTGCGACGACCCAATCAGGTACTGGCAATTGAAACTGATCAATCGCTTTCACAATGGATCGTAAGTGTCGCCCGGTTACGAAAATCAAAGGTATCTGTGCTGTGGCGAGTTCTTCGGAAAGTTTCAGTAGATCCGCAGCGTTGCGTGCACAGCCTTCCATCGGAATCAACGTTCCATCAAGGTCCGTTGCCAGAATGTTCTTCGAGTGAACTAAGTTTCTCAATGCATCCATGCTTAAGCTCGCGATAGCCACATCAGTTGATAAGGAGCGAGCGTTAGGAACTCGGAGGTTCCAAGCGTCTCGCCGGTAATCTCGTCGCGGAAGAACCTCCCGAATCCAGATGTTCGAAGGATGTTTCCGTTGATAGATTGCTCGGTTTCAGAAAAGTTTGCAACCACAATTAGACGGTGCCCCATGTAGCGCCTTACAAACGCAAGCACATGCGAATTCTGCGCAGCGATCAACTCCATCTCTTGCTCGGCGAGCGCAGGTAACGATTTGCGAAGTGCGATCAGCTTCTGCAAAGCTCGGAAGACGCGACTCCGGATCGATCCACCATCAGCCAACTGGTCATCTAACTCATGCAAAAATTCCCAGTCCATTTTGGCGCGGTGAACCCAACGCGTGTCACCTGCTTTTGCTGGATCTTTTACAAAATCGTAATCGTTCAGCACCGCCCACTCTTCGCCCATATAGAGCAGCGGAATTCCGCCGACGCTTAATGTTAGACCTTGTAGCAGCAACATGCGTTTGAGCGCGAACTCTTTTAGTCTTTCATCGTTTCGCTCAATCGCTTGTTCTAAGCCTGCCAGGGAAGCCAGTGTGCCGCTGATTCGCATATCGCCGGTGTGAACGTTGTGCTGGAAGGGAATTCCGTGTGCGAACGAACCTGGAAACTGACCGGTATAAAAAGAATTCAGGAATTGTCGATGATCGTAACCGTTGATTCCGATGGCGCTGGCATCGCGATCATCGAAGGTCCAGCCGATATCATCATGGCAACGCAAGTAGTTGACCCAAGCCGTGTGATCTGGCAACTTATGCCGGTGACTCAACGATTGGACCAACAAGTCTGTTCTTCGTGTCGCCAGCGATTCCCAAAGTAGCGCCATCAGCGTCGGATTGTACGAGATTTGGCATTCGTGAGGATCTATGTAGCGCACGACTTCGTCAGGATGAACGATTGCTTCGGACTTGAAGAGCAATCCAGGTGCAGCCAATCGGGCGCACAGATTGTAGGCGCGAACTAGCGTGTGAGCCTTCGGTTGGTTCTCACAGTTCGTTCCCATTTCCTTCCAGATGAAGGCGATCGCATCGAGTCGCAAAATGTCAACGCCGGTATTGGCGATGAATAACATCTCGTCGAGCATCGCGCGGAAGACGGCTGGGTTGCTGTAATTCAAGTCCCACTGGAAACTGTTGAACGTCGTCCACACCCACTGCCCCATGCCGTCATGGCGAGTGAAGTTGCCACGTCGCACGGTTGGGAAGATCTCGCGCAACGTTCGTTCATACTGATCCGGAACTCGGCGATCCGGATAGATGTGGTAGTACGCTTGCCATTCGCGCTCACCGGACTGCGCCGCCCGCGCCCAATCATGATCGTCTGAGGTGTGGTTGAAGACAAAGTCCAAAACCAAGCAGATGCCTGCTTCTCGCAGATCGCGCGCTAATTCCTTCAAGTCATCGATAGTTCCCAAGCGCGGATCCACTGAGCGATAGTTGCTAATCGCATAGCCGCCGTCGCTATCGCCTGGTCGTACAGCGAACAGCGGCATCAAGTGCAGATAGGTGATTCCAAGTTCCTGGAGATACGGTATGCATTTGCGCAGCTGACCGAGGTTCTCACTGAAAAGATCAACGTACAGCGCGCCGCCAACTATTCGTTGCGACTGAAACCAATCCGGATGATTGATTCGCTGCCGATCGACGTTGCGGAGCGCTTCGGGGCGATCTATCCAAGCCCGCGCTGCGGTCAGCAGAATCTGCTCAAGATGGTAGAAGAAGTCATAGCGTTGGCCATAAAGTTCGAAAAGCATTTCGAACAATGGGGGCCAAAACTCACGCAGCCGTTCGTCAAACTCAATTCGTGCTGCCGCGATTTCGTCGTCAGCCAGCAAGTCGTTCCAGAGCGGTTCGAGTCGTGGCTTCAATCGTTTCAGAGTCAAATCAGCTTCGAAAGCAACTTCGTCACTCGTGAGTTGGTCAATCGATCTGATCATTCGGAATCACGATGTTATCAAGAAACTGATAGTACTGAATGCCTTCAAGGATTCCGCGTGCGTGTGGCTCGGAAGCAAAATACACGCGAGGTCGTTTCCGCAATCGCTCCAACTCGGAACTGTAATTGGCGACCACGACACCCAAAGTGCGCCCCGTCAACATTCCTTCGTCATTGCCAGAGTCACCTGCCACCAGAACATGTTCTGGTGAGAATCCCCATTTCCAAAGCACGTGTCGCAAGGACAAATCGCTGCCACCTCGCACTGGAATGATGTCGAGGTAAATACCTAGCGACAAAATTACTTTAGCTCGAAGTCCGGCCTCGCGCAGAATTTTCTTGATCTTGTTAATGCCCGGCGCGATTTCAGGATTCACCAGGTAACTGACTTTGTACTTCGCTTGATGCTCTTCGGGCTGCAGAACCAGACCCACAACTTGGTCCAATATGCGTCGTACTTCGTTAGGACGCCAAGCGTAGCCAATCTGCTTTTGCCAACTAAGGTCAGGATTCAAGCCTTCACCATAATGCAACTGCGTACCGGCGTCAGTTTGAATCAAGTCCGGTCGGGGCAGATTCAACGACTGTATCAACTCAAGCGCTTTGTCCAAACGCCTACCCGTTGCGATACCGAAACCGACATAGTCCAAGTTGCAAACTCGATCAATTAGTTCTCGCAGTGCATCATCGTCGCCAGTGAGAGTGTTGTCCAAGTCCGCGATCAACAGCCGATCGAAACTTGGCAAGCGACGGTTTTTCGTCGAGACCGTTAAGGCAGGCGGCGGCGACTTTTCAAGGATCTCCGCCAAGTCGCGCAAGTAGCGGTCGGCATGGTGCTTCCATGAGTAATGTTCGTGTGCACCGCGCAGTCCCAACTCCGACCATTCTTGCCACTGCTCCGGTTCAGTCAGCGCACGCAACAGCGATTTCTCGATTGACTTCGGATCAAGCGGATCGACTAGCAATCCGTTTTGACAGTTTGCAAGGATGTCGCGCGGTCCACCATCATTCGTTGCAATCACAGGCAGTCCACTCGCGGCGGCTTCCAGCAAGGTCAATCCAAACGGTTCGGTTAAAGCGGGATTGATAAACACGCCACGCCCTTGCACCGCCAGTCGATAAAGATCTGGCACGTCGCACGGTTGATGGGATTTCGGATAAGCCACTTTGCCATACAGATCATAAGCATCGATCAGCGCCAAGATCTCGACCAACACTTCCTTTTGCTGCGGCGGTAACTTCTGCAAGTCATCGCGCATGCCCATGATCAGAACCAAGTTGGCCTTTTCACGCAATTCGCGACTCTCGCCAAACACTTTCACCAGCATCGAAACGTTCTTGCGCTCGTCCGGCCTGGCCATCGCAAGAATCATTGGCTTTGAGGGATCGCGTAAGAAATGATTCAGTTTTTCTGCGATTGCGGGCGGCTGCCAGTCATCGCGCGGGGGTGAAAAGAAGCTGAGATCAACGCCTGGCGGAATTACCTCCATGCGACCCGGGACGTAGTGGTCATAGGATGCGTATTGTTCATTCACCTCTTGGTTGGTACTCGTCACCACCATCGTCGCAGTCTCGAGAGCTACCTCCTCGGCTTCGATACGAGTTCGAAATTGATATTTCTTGTCGATCGACGCCGCTTCTTTCGAGTTGATCAGCATCCGTTGCCGTTTAACGCGGCCCAACGAATGCCCGGTGAAAACGTAAGGGATATGCAGCAATCTTGCCAACTGCGCACCTGCAAAACCTGCGTCTGCATAATGGCCATGAATAATATTCGGCAATCCTGAACGCTTGAAATACGACAGCGTCTGATCGACGAACAACTCGATGTATGGCCACAGCAATTCCTTGCGCAAGTAGCGAGGTGGGCCGAAAGGAATACGAACGATCTTCGCATTCTCTGTGATCGGCTCTTCAACGCGGCTATAAATCGGATCCACTCGCGGATCGATCACTTGGCGTGTAATCAACTCGACTTCACGCACTTGCGGGTTGCGCGACAGTTCCGCCGCCAATTCGAGCACATACTTGACCTGCCCACCGGTATCCGCATCGCGTCCCAACTCAGGGTCCGTCGCGCGAATCAGTCCATGCAAGCTAATCAGCGAAATCTTGACCTGTTCGAACTTCATCTTCGGCACTTAACGCTCTTCTAGCTACGATGCACAGCGAGACCTAAGTTGCCCGTAAATAACTCATTTGGTTAATCTGGGAACTCGTTGGTCTTGTACATTCGCATTTCGCGTGCCAGACGAAGTTCATTGCCTACGTAATAAGAGGTAAGAAAACAAAAGCTCCGCGCAGTGCGACGGAGCTCACTAGTAATTCGGATTTAATGGTCGATCACGTTGCAGATTACTTCAATGGCGAGTAATCGGTTGGTTTCATGAACACCGATTTGACTCCCATGGGTACAGTTAGTGATCCGCCAGCTTTCTCTTCGGACGATTTTAGCGCAGTCTTCCATTCGGTGTCTTTGCCAAAAGCAGCAAAACTCTGCTTCGCGGCCTCCTGGTTCTTATGTGCAACAATGTACGTCAAATTGCTGTCTGCACCTTCTTGATCTTCCATTAACGTCCAGTAGGCGATGTTGGTGATTCCGTGCTTCTCAAACAGCTTTACGGTGTGGTCGCGAAATCGACTTTCAAGCGCTTTGAGATTTCCAGGTGAAGCGGTGTAGATGCGCATTTCAAAGACGCGATCACCTTTCGCGTCCGCTTTGATCGCCGGCGAATAATCCGTTGCTTTGAAGAACTTTGTTTCCACTTTCGCGACCAACTTCCCGTCGACTTCACTTGCCTTCTGAGCTTTCTGCCACTCAGGGTCTTCCTTGAACGCTTTCCAGGATGCTTCGCGAGCCTCGCGACTTGGATAAGCCAAGAAGTAGATCAACTTGCGCTCTGGATTTTCGATCGGTTCCCAGTAACCGATGTTCTCGATTCCATGCTTCTCGAACAGCTTGACTGTATGGTCGCGAAAGCGGGCGTTCAGTGCTTCCAGCTTCCCTTCAGCGGCGTAATAGACTCGCATCTCATAGACGCGTGTGTCGGGCTCAACTGCCAAAGCGGAACTTGCCTTGCCTGCGAAAGTCAGAGCAACGAGGCTCAGCGTAAGAGCCAACCGGCTTAGTGCTCTAGCGGAAAAAACTGTGCTTCGATTCATAAAAACTCCTTGGTTAAAGTGGGATTAGCTGCGGCGAGTATCTATCGTAGCGAATCGCAACGCAATCGGTGTCCAAAACTGACCAGCGTTGCGCCAGTTTGCCGAGTCAGCCTCCGAAAAGTTGACCACCCGGTAGTGGACCTTGTTAAAGGTCCCGCGTGAGACTCAGCGTCATGCAAAATCGATTAACCGGTAGCCAACGTGTGCCAGCATGCCCCCCAGCGTCCCGCACGCTCGGAACCGTGGGATTCAGCGGCAGCGATTGCGAAGTATCAAGCTGAGTCTATTCCGATGATTCCGCAGCATGGCTGCGAGTGTCAAAGCCACTGGCATGCGCTCGTCGCTGAATTTCCGATCGATTGGTCGACTCGCGACGCTGCGTTTATTTCGTTCTCGCGGCTGCACAATGAGGTCAGTCGCCGCTTCGCGAACAAGCCTATGATGACCTTAGCGGATGCTCGGCGACGAAGGAGTGCCCCTTCAAACCGCGTACTAGTAGAGTCGCTGGGACGATTGACCTAAAATGACGCTGAATCGAACGGTTCACAATCCAATGCATAGAACGCGTGTAATGCTGCACTTCGGCCCCGGTGTTTTCCACTTTGTGAATACGAGAGCATCCACTAAATGCATTCAAAAGTTCAACTGGTGATAATTGCATTATCGCTCGTGATTCTTGCAATATGCTTCTTTCAGACTCCAATCGAACCGGACTTGGAGGACTTCTTCAGCGAGACAGGCTGGGCAATTACAAAGAACGCCCATACAGATGGCTCAATGTTTTTTGGCCATCCCTCAGGAATCGACACTTGTTGCCAAATTTGCTCAGCCATACGTGGCGTACTCTGCGTCTGCCAACTCAAAGACGGAAGACTTGGTGCGTACGCCAGGTTTGGCGAGAAAAGCGATACTTTTGAGTTTAGCAAACAGCGATATTTTAACGCGTAGGGCAGCAGATATGTTGCGTTTTTTCCCAAATGTGAGCGTCGTTGTTGTACATGAAAGCATCAGCGAAACTGAATTGCGAAAACTAGCTGCGGACCGGAACGTGATCGATATTTGGGTCATCTCGCCAGAACATTTTCTTGAACTTCGCGCCCGATTCCGCGAACTAGAAAATGAACTACGACTTAAGAAGCGTTTATGTATCCTACCGCAGACTGAAACGATTCGGTGAAGCTTGGCGTTGTTCGAATGTCCTTAATACACGGCCAAGACGTTCGGGAGCGGTTTTTAGGAATGCTAGGGTCGATTTTCTGCGCTAAGTGCAAGCGGCAGTTGCCCGCTTATCGCGACGCTACGTTCGTTATCTGTTCATGTGGATATCGGAACGAGCGGCCAGAAGTTGGTCCGGTGATGCCACCGCCTGTTGCTTCGTCAGGTTCGTACAAGATTAATGCTTGGGATTGGGTTCACCAGTGGCTGGCTGACGAATCAGAACCGTGGGATACAGCGGCAGCGATTGCGATGTATCAAGCTGAGTTTACTCCGATGATTCCGCAGCATGGCTGCGTGTCAAAGCCACTGGCATGCGCTCGTTGCTGAGTTCCCGATCGATTGGTCGACTCGCGACGCCGCGTTTGTATCGTTCTGGCGGCTTCACAATGAAGTCAGCCGACGCTTCGCGAACAAGCCAACAATGACCTTAGCGGAAGCTCGGCGACGTCATCGGTTTGCGACGCACATGCGCCAACTCGGCTAGCACGTAGCGGAAAACATTGAATCGAATTAACGACGCGATCGGCGGCTCCGCGTCCAACGCTTGGTTATGCCGTATCAGGGTTCGAATACCGATCCTTCAGTGCCTGAGTAACCGGGTCGATCGTGGTCGCGTAGGTTCCGTCAGGTTGAGGCGAATACCTCTTGATCGGCTCCCGATTTCGCGACTGTATAGCACGCGCATTAATAAATCGGACAAGGTCACCCTTCAGGAAATCGTATGCGTGGATTTGAAGGTCGGCAAGCATCACCGCAAGGAGGTCAGGAATTTCGGATGGTTGCTTAAACGGATAGTTGGCACCAGTACCACTTAGTCGCCAAAGCGCGATGTGGTTCCAATCGCATTCCGGCCAGTCGTTTGAACCGTGGCCCAAAATCACTCGGCACTCAGGTTCACCACCGCGAAAATGGCAATCGGCGGTGATTTCGATATAGCGGTCATCGGCTCGGTATCGCCGACCAACGTGCCAGTCATCTTCGTGGTCCTGCCCGTCAGGTTGGAATCCACTATCAGCCAATGTGTCAGCGAAGACGCTGTCAGTTTGCCGGATGAATGTTGGAGGGTGAAGTTTCATCTGAAGGCATAACGCCCGCGTTCAAGCGGTTCGAGGAGTCGATTTATTCGTAAGCGCGATGTTACCGAGAACTCGGTTGCAACGCTTTGTTATTTCGGATTTACGACTTCGGTTTACACCAGCGCTTTTCCCAGTCTTGAGTCAATTGGTGAAGCACGTTTGGCCCCGGAAGTCGCCATACTTCGGATGCATGGTCGAATTCAGGAAATCGCGCGTGGAGTACTGCAAGCCCAAGCAACTCTACCGGATTGCGCCCGCCAAGTCTCACGAAATTTTTTGTAGCGGTAAATGAGCATTCGCCTGTTGATCCGTCGGCATCCGGGGGGCCGCACATAGACAGCTCGTACCCTAACTCTAATAACTCGATGAGGCAGGTATTCCAAGTTTGGTAGTACGAACCGAGGTTTCGTACTCGCCTCGCACGTTCGTTTGAGTTTGACAGAAGCTTGTCCTCGACCATGAACGATTTACAAACCAAGTAGATATTAAATTCGCCCGTGCCAGTCACGTGGATTCTGCCGTTCTCACTTCGGCTAACTGTTAACGTAGTCGTTAATCTACCCAGTGACGTTGTGGAAAGTCGAAGTTCTTCGAGTTCCATAAAGTAGAGAGAAAAGCAGAGTTGCGAGCCATCAGGCAGCGATTTGGGTGCCGTCGGCAAATCGAGCCAGAGGCGAAAGGAGTATTGGTCGAAATACGCTGAACCGTCAAGTTCCGTTACGACCACGTCTTCTAACGGTGGCGGAACATCGTAATGCTTCGTTATTGCAAACCCATTGTCACAATAGTCGTACCAGTTTGTGTTCACATCGCCCTCGCGAAATAACGGATCGCATCAGCGGGCCGGCGCGTGATGCGTTAGTTTCAAAACCGACCCGACCGCCGGCTCCGTTGCATGCGTTTGTTACCCGCCGTCGTTGTTCACGATGCAGGTGGGCGTTGATTGGATTGTAAATCATTTGGATGGGCGGCGGCATGCGAAGCGATGCGAAAAGCCTCGCAGTCCATTACGTTGGATAGCAGTGTTCCCTCGTCAAGTTCGGTACCATTGCGGCGTAGACCTAGTTCGTTTCGAGCGCAAAACCGACCAAATCGACTGATGTGACCGATCTGCACGCTGTCACATTCAAAGTAGATGATTGCACTCATGTATGCGTAACCGAAGTTGCAATCCGGAGTTCGCCTGACGCCGTAGATCGATCCATCAGCCGAAATCATCTCGAGGCGATCAGATCCTTCGTGAACGATTGAGCAACCGAGTTTTTGCGCGAAATCCTTAAACATTTCGACGTCGATCGGTTTCGATGTCGTTAATTTGTAGTACACCGTCATGATGTCTGTAGTGGTTGGATTCTTAGGCGGGTAACGGCGGCGATCACCCAGTCGCCGCCAAAAAACTATGATTCAAATTCGCGGCCGACCGGCGACTTGGGTGGATCGCTTTGTTCTGTCCGCTTTTTGGCTTTGTGCACCCAAGTATCCTGGCGGTTGTCAATCAAAAATAGATCCCGGATTCATTTCAGCAGGAGATTTCCAATCAATCCCAAATTCGTTTAGCAGTTGAGTTTTGGCGTCACGCCAGATCAAGTGACAGATACCACGTCGGTTGGCGAGAAAGTCTGCAACGTCCGGAGTTGTTTTTCGCATTTCTGCGATATGTTCATCGTATTCGCGAATCACACGATCGGCAACAAGTTCAAGCACAGCGTGAATCTTGGGACCGATGTCCTTGTCATCTTCCTGCGGGTCTCTTGCGATACCATCGATTCGAATAGCGTTCTCAGTGTTGATGACCATAGAGAGTTGCTCATCTGGCGTCAGCGATTGCAAAGCACGTTTCGCCGACATCACAGGTAGTCCAGTTGCCCGGCGATATCGCATTACAAGGTCGGCATCAAGCTTTTCGTTGGACATGATTTAGCGGACAGAACGCCAGAAATCACGCAGTCGCCGCGCATGATTCACCATTACCGCCGCACGCGTTCGGCGACTTGGGTGCATGTACGCCCAACATGGGCGTGAGTTTATGGGGTGCGGTTCGACGAGAACTTAGTCCCCTGTGTTTAGTTCCGGTATTTCTAACGGGAGTCATCATACCAGATGGATAGCTCATAAGAAAACAACACG
>JBGSOM010000050.1:0-5430 GCA_041739135.1 Pirellulaceae bacterium | reverse complement strand
TCGGGCGACGGCGAAGAGACGATTCGCGTTGTGCCAACTCCAGGTGGTGCGAACTCGAAGAGTTTCAGTGCTGCGCTTGGTCGAGCTTTAGGATCGAAAGCGAAAGTCAATTCAACTCCGGCTGAAGGATCGAATCAAGCTTCTTCTCAGTCAAACAGCAACAGCAGTAATAGCGGTTCGTCCGATGAAGACGCTGCACGACGCCGCGCGGAATTCTTTCAGCGGATGCGGGACAGTGGAGCGTTTGGCGGCAGTTCGCAGAGTGGCGGAAGGAGCTTTACGTTTCCCGGCGGCGGAAGTAGCGGTCGTGGTGGCGATAGCGGTCGTGGTGGACGGGGAGGCCGATAGTTATGGTCATGCTTGAAGCGGGTGACATTCTTATTCGACGCGGTTTGATCGACCAGCAGCAATTGGATCAATTGCGGCAAGGCGGTGGCAGCGCGAGTAGTTTGGTGGACGCGGCCATTCAGAAAGGGATGGTGGGTGAAGAGCCCGCGCTGCGCGCGCTGGGTGAAGAGCTCGGCATGGACTTCGTCGACCTTCGTAACGCTGAAGTCGACATTGAGCTAGTAAAATCATTCCCGCAGAAGCTGATTTATCGGCACTCGCTGTTTCCGCTGAGTCGGCACAACGGTTCGTTGACTTTGGCGACCAGCGATCCTCTGGATGTGTATGCGCTGGACGAAGCGGGCTCGGCAACTGGGCTAACAATTATTCCGGTGGTGGCTGAGCGCAGTGAGATTGCGCGTTTGATGAAAAAGCACCTGGGCGTCGGCTCTGAGACCGTCGAAGGTCTGATGGCTGCGCGGGCTGAAGAGGAAGACGTGCAGTTGCTGGAGGAGTTGGAAGTCGACGGCAGCGAAATGGGCGAGATGGCCCAGGAGGCTTCGGTCGTTCGGCTGGTTAATGAAATTTTGGTAGAAGCGGTCGATTCGCGAGCTTCTGACGTTCACATCGAATCGCAGGCGAGCGGCTTTGTGATTCGTTATCGCATCGACGGTATTTTGCATGTGCAGCCGGCGCCACCAGAAATCAATCGTTTTCAAGCGGCGATTATCAGCCGTTTGAAGATTATGGCGAGGTTGAATATTGCTGAGAAGCGTTTGCCGCAAGACGGTCGCATCAAATTGAAAGTGCATGGTCGCGAGATCGATGTGCGTTTGTCAGTGATACCGATGATCCATGCTGAGAGCTTGGTCATGCGTATCTTGGACAAAGGCGCGATGAAGTTCGACCTGCAAGGACTGGGGATGGACCCGAAGACTTATGCGACGTTTAGTGATTTGATTCGATTGCCGCACGGGATTGTGTTGGTAACGGGCCCAACGGGTTCTGGAAAGACGACGACGCTGTACAGTTCGCTGATGGAGATTAAGAGCACTGAGAATAAGATCATTACGACGGAAGATCCTGTTGAGTATCAACTGGATGGTATCAATCAGATTCAGGTGCATTCGAAGATTGGATTGACGTTTGCGGCATCGCTGCGAAGTATTTTGCGTCATGACCCGGATATTGTTCTGATCGGGGAAATTCGTGACCATGAGACGGCTGAGAATGCGATTCAAGCTTCGTTGACGGGTCACTTGGTGTTTAGCACATTGCACACCAATGATGCTGCGGGGGCTTACACGCGTATTGTCGATATGGGCATTGAGCCGTTTTTGGTGGCGAGTACCGTTGAAGGCGTGATGGCTCAGCGATTGTTGCGAAAGCTTTGTCCGGACTGCAAAGAAGCGTATTATCCCAAGCCAGAGGATGTGCCGTCCGACTTTCCGTTGGAGCAACTGGATGGCAAGCAACTGTATCGCGCGGCTGGTTGTCGGACGTGCCGGAATGTTGGATACGGCGGCCGAATGGGGATTTATGAGTTGATGGTGACGACAGAAGAGGTTCGTCAGTTGGCGCATGATCGTGTGAGCAGTTGGCAGATCAAGCAAGCGGCGCTGAAGAACGGAATGCGCACGTTGCGGATGGATGCTTGGCAGAAAGCGATTGAAGGTCGCACGAGTGTGGATGAAGTCATCCGTGTGACAAAGGGTGACCGACTGGGATAGATGGGAGTCGCGAGTTACGTGTCGCGATTAATATAGGACTGAAGATCGATAATGCCTGATTTTGCATACGTTGCTCGTGATTTTAAAGGGCAGCGGAAAACGGGAACGGTGACTGCGAACAGCCAACGCGAAGTGATTTCGCAGTTGGATGCTTTGTCGTTGTTTCCAGTTGAGATCACGGCGGCGAAAGGGGTTTCTACCACACGTACGCGACGGGTGAGCGGCCAAGTGATGGCGAACGCTTACAACCAGTTAGCGTCATTATTGCGCAGCGGTGTACCGTTGATGCGAGCGTTGACGGTGATGAGTCAGCAAGCCAGTAAGCCGGCTTTGAAAGCGGTGCTTGAAGACATCAAGATGCGAGTGGAAGATGGTGAACCGTTGCCGGAAGCGATGGCGCGTTATCCACGAGTGTTCAATGACATGGCTGTCAACATGGTGCGAGCTGGTATGGAAGGCGGATTCTTGGAAGATGCGCTCGAGCGAGTCGCTTCGTTCACTGAGCAGCAAGAGGATATGAAGGGCCGCGCGATGGGTGCGTTGGCTTATCCGATCTTCTTAGGGTGTGTCGGTTCAGCTGTGGTGATGGTGTTGATTATTTTCTTCGTGCCAAAGTTCGAACCGTTGTTTGGAACGTTGCGTGAGAAAGGTCAGCTTCCTTGGGCGACTGACGCGTTGCTGGCGTTCAGCAACTTTTTGCAGGCTTATTGGTGGTTGATACTGGCCGTGATTGCGGCGTCGATTTTTGGAGCTGTAAAGTTCTTGTCGACGGAAGCTGGTAAGACTTGGTTTGATTGGGCGAAGATCAAGGTGCCGATGTTTGGCGCGATCTTCTTGAACTTAGCAGTGGCCCGATTTTGTCGCGTGCTTGGAACGTTGTTGGGCAATGGTGTGCCGATTTTGAAATCGCTGGACATCAGTCGTAATGCGGCTGGAAATCGGATTTTGTCGACTTCGATTGAAGCGGCCAGTCAGAATATCACGGCGGGTGAAAAGCTGGCGACTCCGCTGGCTGCGTCGGGGCACTTCCCAGCTCAGGTGACTGAGATGATTGCGGTGGCCGAAGAGTCGAATTCGCTGGACAAAGTGATGGTGCAAATTTCGGACAGTTTGGAGCGAACAACGTTCAGGCGACTGGACGTGATGGTGCGGTTGCTCGAGCCTTTGATGTTGCTGGTAATGGCAGCGCTCGTATTTTTTATCGTTTTAGCATTGATGGTGCCGCTACTTAATAGCTCAGGAGCGGTTTAACAGATTGTAATGGGTTGACTTCAATCGATTGTAGCGAACACAATCGATTGTGTAACACTTGAACGAATACAAACACGGTTTTACAGGTTTTGGGAGAGATAGTAATGAATCGTCGCACAGGTTACCGTCGAGCTGGTCGAGTTGCTCGCAGCGGTTTTACGCTGATGGAAGTTATGTTGGTGTTGGTTATTATCGCGGCGATCGCGGGTATCGCCGTGGTGAACATTGGCGGTGTGCGCGAAAACGCATTCAAGCAGACGGCAAAGACGGACATCAACAACCTCAAGACATTGATTGCGACTTACGAGTTGATGGTTGGGACCTATCCATCGACTTTGGAAGCGCTGCATGAGCAGCCATCGGACTTAGCGGATCCAACGAAGTGGCAGCGAGTTTCGCGCGATCCGATCAAGCCGGATCCATGGCAGCGTCCGTATGAGTACAAAGTCAATGGTGCCGAGTACGAGCTGCGTAGTTTGGGACCAGATGGTCAAAGTGGTACAGACGATGACATTACCGGTTAGCGATGAAGCTCGGATGATTGTTCGTCTGCGAAGGGTTGGGCGACATCCGCCATGCCCTTCGCAGAGCCTCAGAGCATGCCAGCCTAGTATTCAATGTTGACGAAGCACTAACTAATGATTTGACCAGGGGTTTTGACCTCTGGTCAGTTTCGTAAACAGAGCTAATCAGTCGGTCACGTTTCACGATCGAATCGCAGGTAGTTTGATGTTCATGTTATCCAGCAACTCGAATTCGCCGCGGGCGCCTCTTGGTGTTCGGCGAGCCTTCACGTTGTTGGAATTGATGTTGGTGTTAGCGATCATCGTGGCGATTGGGGCAGTCGCAATTCCATCGTTTACGGGCGTTTTTGAGCGTCAGCGATTGCAGGCTTCGGCGGAGAAGATCCGATTGGAGTTGGATCGAGCGCGGTTGGAAGCGATGCGAACTGGCCAAGCTCAGATGTTCGAGTGCATTCCAGGTGCGGGGCAGTACTCGGTGCATCCGCTGTCACAGCAGTCCGACATTGTGAACGCGGGCGAGGGTGCGACCGTGATGACAGCCGCTGGAACCGTGGCAGAGACGACTGCGGACGGAATGTTCGCGGCAGCTTCTGCTACGTCGCTTAGTGGTGAAGTCAAAGAACTGGAAGAGAAGGTTTCGTTTGTAAGTTGTATCGTGGCAACCGATAGTCGCGCTTACAACTTGGCTCAGCAAACGATGACAACTGCGGGGCAAGTTTCGATTATGAACGTCGGCCAAGTCATCATTTTTTATCCTGATGGCAGCACGAGCAACGCGGAAGTGCGGCTGCAGAATTCGCGTGGTGAGGTGCGTGCGGTTCGCCTGCGCGGGTTGACTGGGCATAGCAAAGTGTTGACTGTTGCGAATGTTTCTTCGGCTGAACAGACAGAGAAATAATGATGCGCAAATTAGCAAAGCAACGCGATGCAATTTCGCTTTTAGAAGTGATTCTAGCGCTAGCGATTCTCGGTATTGCGTCAGCGTATTTGACGCAAGCGATGCAGTTAGCGGCTCAGAATGCGATACGCGCTCAACGGTTAACTCAGGCGGAGTTAGTATCCGAAAGCGTGATGAATCAGGTGATCGGCGGAGTGATTCCTGCGCAGCCGGCAACTTGGTCGCCCTACAATTCGGCTTCGACTTCTGGCATTTGGAATTACAGCTTGGCGATCGTTCCGGCAGAGATGCAAGGGATGATCGGAATCCAGATTGGTGTGCAGGAAGTTGTGCCCGGCGCGGTGCTGGGAGCTCAGCCTGCGGATCTGGTTTCTACGCGGTGGATTATCGATCCGGCGTTGGGATTGGATGTTCCGCCTGAGGAGGTTCCGGCGGAAGAAGAATCGGCTGCGGGTGGGCAAAGTTCTCAAGGCGGGCAAGCGGGGGCTGGTCAATCGGCGCAGGGGCAGTCCGGGCAAGGCGGTATGGGGGGCGGCTTTGGTGGCGGCGGCATGGGTGGCGGAGGTTTCGGCGGTGGGCAAGGTGGTGGCGGAGCTGGAAGAGGTCAAGGTGGCGGACCGGGCGGTGCTGGCGGTCGCGGTGCTGGCGGTCCAGGCGGTCCAGGCGGTGCTGGCGGTCGCGGTCCAGGAGGGCCAGGTGG
>JBGSOM010000021.1:0-9264 GCA_041739135.1 Pirellulaceae bacterium | reverse complement strand
GCTTCCTACGACTCATGGCCAGATTCCTTTCTGACTGATACGTTTCAGTTAGTGAACGGGGGGATCTGGCTTTTTTTTCACACCCTCACAATTTGCGAAACCCCAATTTCGTTGAATAAAAATGCTTCACAGCGTTGCCCGTTGGGGTAAGGCGAGTGTTCCGACTGAGTCCCAGGGTAGCTCGCTGCGCTCGCAACCCTGGGCTGTCAGGCGCAACTCCTTCGGAGTAAAGCGTACGCGAGCGCAGGCGGACGCGATCGCGGGCAGGCGCGGCGCGGTCACGCGCGGCGTGGGCAACACCGAGAAGAACCCAGTTGGTGCTACCCTCGAATGAGGACCCACGAACGGCGACAACAATTGGTGGGGCGCGTTACTCCGAAGGAGTTTTCTATTTCCGTAGCCGGAGTCGCCAGACTTCGGGGGCGCGCTACTCCGAAGGAGTTTCGTCGTTTAGCCCAGGGTTGCGAGCGCAGCGAGCTACCCTGGGTTGGATCATACCGGCCATTTTTACCCCAACGGGGTTATGCATGCGGACGCATATGGCGCAACCCCGTTGGGGTAACTATTGTGTTCCGACTGAGTCCCAGGGTAGCTCGCTGCGCTCGCAACCCTGGGCTGTTAGGCGCAACTCCTTCGGAGTAGATACGCCAGCGCAACCCGGTTGAAACCACTTGTTCCTGAATTCAACTTGTTCCTGAATTCAACTTGGCGAGCTAACTCACCGCGCCCAGTATCACGGCAAAGGCCACGAACACGACGTAGGCTCCGAAGCAGACCATAATCAGAATGACGTGGACCATGCCCAGGTAATAGCCCGCCTGCATGATTCCCTTGTTGGCTGGGTCAACCAAACCAGCGGCGATGTCTTTCAATCCGGCTTGGCCCATAACCCAAGCGACGATGCCGAAGATCGGACATAGAAACCAAGACAAAATTCCAAACGCAAGCACCATGCCGCTTTGGTCGGCTTTCGGGTACATGCTCCGGTAGTTATCCGCAAAGGCGGCTCCCGCAGCAGTGGCGGCGTAAGGATTCGCGGAACTCGATGGCGTAGCGGCAAACGCGCGTGGTTGATTTAGGTTGGCTCGCATCGCTTCAGCCGGTTGCCAGAATCCAGACTCGGATTGGCGGATCATGTATCCACCACCTACACGACCTTCGCGATACCAGCGGTCAAGCGTCGCGCGATCGACTGGACCATATTCAGCGCCTTCGGGCGTTCGCATCCAGAACTGTTCCATGCTCGCTGCTGCACTCGAGCTTGAACTCGCATCCGGCGACTGACTAGCAAAAGTTGAGTCCGACGAGGGTGGCAATTGGGGTGGGCCAACTGTTTGATCTTCGCTGCCACTGGCACCGACAATGGATCCGGTCTGGGTCACAACGTCTGGTGCAGCCCCGGGCGCAGCCAGTGCAGGAATTGTGTAGATCTGACCACAAGCCGGGCAGCGCGCGCGGCGGCCAGCGTGTTCGTCGCCAACCGACAACAGCTTGCCGCATCCGCCACATGTTGTCTCGATGGCCATTCTACGCTCCCTGATTCTGCCGTTCTGGATTCAGATAAATAAAGCTCTTACCGAGCCGCCCGCCATAATTACCGGCTGTGATTTTAACTAAACCGGGCGCTGCCATGGCTGCATCAATGGCCGCATAAGTCGCTTTTGCTACCGCAGCCAAATTGCTGCCGTTGATCACGATCTCCATAATCGACTTCACACCGTCAGGCACTCGCGACTGGGCACCCAACTTTTCCTTCAGCGTCGGACAAAACTCCGCGAACGTACTTGCGATCAGGAAACTGTAACGACTGCCTGCTTTCGACGCGCTCGCTGCGACGCCGCCGGGGAACGTCAGCACACAATCGTCGACTTCGTTCACCGCTCGCACAGCGCGTTCAGCCGCATCGATCGAAGCATCTTCGCTGGTCGATAGAAACCACAAATTGCCGCCCATAATTCCGTCCGAGAAACCGATTCTCCGAGTCATATAAAATTCACCGCCCATTGTCGGTACAACCCAACCCTTGGTACCAAAACGCTCATCGCGAAATTGGTGCCCATCGCCGAACAACGAGACTTTTCGTCCTAGTTTAAAATACGTTTCTGTGTCCAAACGATTGAAGCAGCGAGCTGTTGGGCAGGTCAGTACGTTTTGACTGATCCGAGCCAGCAGGACTTTCTCCAAGTGCGGTTCGCGATCTTTGCGAAAGCGCGGCACGTGCACCTGCACCACAGCTCCGATGCGTCCATCTGGCGTTTCTTGACCGGGGCTCTTGCCATCGAGCACGCGTGAAACTCCAGCTTCCGAATCGCACAGGATCGTGCTGCTCGCATGGCCTGTCGCTGCGTTCGTGCAGTGATCGAGCCACGTGCGATCGCGAGCCGTGATCAGGAACTCTGCATAAATGCTTCGGAACGCTTCCGCGTAAGTATCTTCGACAATCGCCGCTCGATCTTGGCTCATGCTGCACCTTTACTACCGTAAACTCTCTAAACAAGAGCCTAAAGTGTAATGCTCCGAAACGCCCGCGCAAGATCCCAAAGCGATTTCTCAGGTGGCAAAGGGCTTTTTCGCAGCTTGAGCAGTTATTCTTCGACGAATGTTCTCAGCCGTTCGAGCGCGCTGTCCCACTGCGACGAAATCGCTTCCAGCGACTGCGCGGCGGCTTCGAGCGATTTCGGCTGCAGTTGAAACAGGTGCTCGCGGCCACGTCGGACCGCGCGCACCAAAGCCACATCTTCGAGAATCTGCAGATGCTTTCGGATCGCTTGCCGTGTCTGCGGCCGACCCTCCGCCAGTTGCGTGATGGAATACAAGCTCCCTTCGCCCAACTGCAACAGCAACGACAATCGCGTTTCGTCGCCCAGCGCCGCGAACACGGGAGCTTTCTTAGTCAACAGCTTGGCTGCACTACTGTTTGCCAACATATGCCTCAATGTGATTCATCTGCTCAGCCCATCCGCCATCGTTCATGCGAAACGCCTCGCTGCGACGAGCTTCCGGAATCGCATCGAAACCGGACTCAGTCACCGACAACTCAGTTCCGCCCTCGATCTGTTTTAACTTAAATTCTACAGTCGTTGGTGTCTCCGCTGAATAGTCGAAGTTAGGCTCCACTGCGTAAGGATGCCAAGTGAAAACGAAGCGAGTCATCGGTTCGATCCCTACGACGACAACCTCCATACGAACATGCTCGTAGCCAGGATAAGTGATCTGCCCATAGGCTTTCTCGCCGACGACAAACGGAACTTCGAGGTTCACTCGGAACCAGTCGCCGAACTGACGATAGTCCGTTAAGGCTCGCCAAACGCGTTCAAGTGGAGCTTTGATGGTGATTCGCTTTTCGATTTTGTCCGTGATGCTCGTGCTCATGCGATAACTTTCTAGTAAGTTAGTGGTCAGCAATTCGTTGATTCGATGTTCGAAACTTTCCAAAACGGCCACGCGTCGTTGTGCAACCGTTTGGTTGCATGTTATACTTCGACGCCTCAGTTCTGCAAGTGACAAATTCAATAATTGCGCACGTGTCGAATTCGAGGGTTGCCGGTCGACAACTTGTAAGTCGATCAACTTCACGCATCTCCAACTCAAAGCAAAAGGACTCAACAATGAAACTCACACCTCTGCACTCGCTAGCACTATGTCTGTTATTCGTCGCAAGTGCGTTCAGCGACCGCAACGCAATCAGTCAAGAACCGCAACCAGTGGAACCGACCACCGAACATAAGTGGCTCGCGCAGTTCGTGGGTGAATGGTCCACGGAATCGAAAGGCACCGCCGGGCCAGGGCAACCGCCGATGGAGTGCTCCAGCAAGCTGACTTCAAAGAAGCTCGGTGAGTTCTGGGTGATCAATGAAATGAAGGGCGATATGATGGGAACTCCCATGACCGGCGTTCAAACCATCGGCTATGACTTAGCGAAAAAGAAATACGTCGGAACTTGGGTCGATACCATGATGCCGTTCATGTGGCAGTATGAAGGCAGTGTCGATAAGACTGGAAAAATCCTGACGCTCGAAGCCGACGGACCAAGCTTCAGCGACCCGACCAAGCTGACGAAGTATCAAGACATCTACGAATTCAAATCGAAAGATGAAATTGCGATCACTTCAACCGTAAATGTCGACGGCAAGTGGATCACTTTCATGAGCGGCATTGCCAAACGCATCAAGTAGTAACGCGTTAGCGACCCTTAACTCATCGTACTCGTATTCACGCCTGTGGAAGCATGACCCAGCACGAGCAAGAATACGAGTACGACGTAGTGGCTGGAAAGCTTAACAGCCTTTACAGCGTCTTCAAATACTCGAGCACTGCGAGGCGTTCTTCGGCAGTCAACTCGAGCGAAAAATCGTGCCCGGCAGCCGACTTGCCAGCGACTCGAGTGTCGAAGTAACTTCGCTTCAGCGCGGCATCGCCAATGCGCCGAGGCACTTCGTCAAGCGTTTCGACTTGCAATCCAACTCGTTCTTCATCCAGTTCTTCTGCAGTGCGACGCCAGACGACTGGACGATCCGTTGGATTCAGCACATGCCAGAGCGTCGGAACGGATCCATTGTGAAAGTACGGCGCGGACGCCCACACACCATCAAGTGGCGGAGCGACGTAGCCTTGCGGATCGGACCAAGTTTCCTGTTCGCCATAGTGCGCAAACCAGCTCGCCCCATAACCAGCTCGATTCGCTTTCGTGAGTGCGTCGAGTCGCACGCGATCCGTTCCGATTTCATCGATCGGTATCAGTCGCTCAGGATGCGTTGAACCATCGCCATACGTACCATGACATTGACTGCACGATTCGTTGAATATCGCGCGACCTTTCGCGGCTAACTGCGCATCGACGGCGAGCGGATACTTGGGTGGCCGCAGCGATTCTATGAACTCCAACACATCGCGAAAATCGGCTTCCCATTCGCGGAATTTCTCCGGCCCGTTCTCGCGGACCATCATAAACTGCATCAACCCACGATGCCCCTTCTGTGCAAATCCATCAGCGTAGATTCGCGATTTGCGATGCATGAGCCACCAAGCGGGCGGATCCATATCGTGATGAACCATCCGCGGACTCGAATTCACAGGCAGGACATTCAAGTCCGCATCGCGGAAGTGCATCAGCCCGACACCGAACATCACGGCGTTGGTCGTGCCAGCGGTGGAACCTAGCGGGATAAACACCGATCCGATTTCCATGTGTCCGAGCGGTTTGCCAAGTTTCAGTTTCGCTGTGCGAACATCTTCGATGAACGTCTGCAATTGAATCTTGTTATTCGGAGCTCCCGGCATCGTCGTTCCATAAACCGATCCACCATGACAAGTGAAGCAGTTCATAACCCATTCGGATTTCTCCGTTACAACGTATTGTAAGGGTTTCTTGCCCGACGCATCGCCGGGCCGCAGCGTCATGCCGTAGTAGTCCAGTACTTGCGCGCGTGAAAGCGGCTCCGCATCACTCGCGTTCTCACCATCCGCCTTCGATTTGCGTTTCGCCAGTGCAACTCCCAGTTCGTCAGCGACCGCTTCATCCAAACCGGCAGGCAAATAATTGGACTCGATCAAGTGCCGGTAACCGCGCTGCGCAGCCGGCGACAATTGGTCCAACCACTTCGCTACGTCCTTCAAATCGACGCGATCATCCGCACGCGAACTTGCCGCTGCAGCCTCTACAACTGTTACTTCTGGCAGTTCAGTCGCGTTCGCAGTGTTCTCTGCGTACGCAAAGTACAGGACGTAAACAGTTAACAAACAGGTCAGCGACGTGATCGCCGCTCGACGACTCAACCATAAAAAGGTGAACTTGTTCATCGATCGAATATTCATAGCAAGGACGAATCTCAGATCAGTTGTTAAATTGGAACTCTGATTGCTCAAAAACCTAACCGCGATCCTACCGAGTTGATCACTTCGCGACGGATCACTTCGTGACACTCGATAACCCACTAAAAGATGGCATGCACGACGTGACACCACTTATTATAGGCATTGGCGAAGCCCTGATCGATAAACTGCCGACAGGCGACGTGGTTGGCGGAGCTCCGCTGAATTTCGCTGTTCGAGCCGCAGAGCTCAGCGATCGATTCGGCTGCGAATCGACGCTTGTAACTCGCCTTGGCGACGATCCGGACGGTAAATTAATTCGCCAGCGGCTGCGCGAAACCAAACTGGATCTTTCCGCTCTGCAGACCGATGCACGGCTGCCGACCGGCTATGTCAACGTTGTGCTCGATCCGCAGGGCCAACCGAGCTACACGATTGGCCGCGATGTTGCCTGGGACGCGATCGAATACGATCAGATTACGAAGGCTTTAGCTCCCCGCGCTTCGGCGATCTGCTTCGGAACGCTCGTCCAGCTTGGCAAGATCTCTCAAGCGACGTTGTTTCAGTTTCTTACCGATGCGACGGAAGCTATCAAAGTCCTCGACCTCAACTTGCGCCAGCCTTTGCCCAGCCGCTCGACGATCGCGATGAGTCTCGAAGCGGCTGATGTGCTCAAATGCAACCTCGACGAACTGCGTCACTTGGCTGAGGCGTTTGATTTGGAAGAGCGAACGGATGGTGTTCGCATCGCCTCGCAACTTCAATCCGAGTTTCAACTGAGATGCGTGTTCTGGACTCGCGGCGAAGCGGGCTGTTGCTGGCAATCGGGCGATAACCAAATCGTTATGCCAGTGCCGAGGTTGGTGCCCGAGCCGAATGCGGATAGCGTTGGAGCCGGCGATGCTGCGACCGCCGCGTTGACTTTAGGTTTGGTTCTCAATTGGTCTCCCGAGCGAATCGTTGCTGCAGCCAACCTTTGCGGCGCTTTCGCTGCCAGTCGCCGCGGTCCGACCGCCCCGCTCACCGACGAGATCCTCAACAAGATCGCGTCCTATTCGTAGATTTCATAAACTTGAACTCATTCGCCAACCAGAATTCAAAGTACTGGGTCGCACGGGTGGCACGCTCTGAGGCTTTGCGAAGGGCGTGGGAATAACTTTAAGCTCAAACAGTCGTGGAGCGAATCGTCGAGCGAATCATCGAGCACTTGATTTCGTTCACGTTAGTTGCATCTCAACTCTTTCGTGAGATAATGCGGGGCAACAAGCCTGCTTTGCAACCCGCCATTCGACCACCCTCTAGACCAGCCTCCAGACGAAACGATCGCAGGCTTCCGAACAATCGTTTGTCGTTGTCCCTCGAATTACTTCACTTTCAGGAGCGAAAAATGTTGCGATCAAAACTTGCGTGGGCGTTGACCTTGTGTGCTGCCATGCCCTGTATGCAACTGCATGCCGACAGTGGTTTGAAGGAAGGAACTCCAGACATCAAACAAGCTGGCGCGCTCGCTTTCGCGCCAGACGGTGTGCTGCTAGTCGGCGATACGCTGAGCGCCGCGGTCTTTGCAATCGATACCGGTGACAATCAATCCGCCGAAGCCAAGTCCGTGGACATCCAAGGAGTTGATGCGAAAATCGCTGGCATGCTGGGAGCCGGTGTGGAAGAAGTGATGATCAACGATATGGTCGTCAATCCACAAAGCGGAAATCTATTCTTGTCAGTGTCGCGCGGTCGCGGACCTGACGCGACTCCAGTGATCTTCAAAGCCGACGCGAAAGGCACGCTGAAAGAAGTCGATCTAAAGAAAGTGAAATTCGCCAAAGCCGCTTTCGCAAACGCTCCGGAATCGAAAGAAGGCAACCGCAATCCTCGGATAAGTGCCATCACTGACATTCAATACATGAACGGCAAAGTAATCGTTGCTGGTCTGTCGAACGAAGAATTCGCTTCCAAGTTGCGAGTTCTGAAATACCCGTTCGACGGGTCCGAAGAATCGACCAGCATCGAAGTCTATCACGGTGCTCACGGAAAACTCGAAACCGCTTCTCCGGTGCGTACATTTGTTACGTACGAGAACAGCGTCCTAGCTGCTTACACCTGCACACCGCTGGTCAACATTCCAGTCGGAGATCTCAAGTCCGGCACCAAGACACAAGGCAAAACGATCGCTGAACTTGGCAATCGCAACAACCCGTTAGACATGATCGTCTACAAGAAAGGCGACCAAGACTATCTGCTTATCGCCAACTCAGCCCGCGGTGTGATGAAACTTGAGCTCAGCAAGAAAGCGATCGATAGCACGGAACCGATCAAGTCGAAGGTTGCTGACACAGCCGGTCTACCGTACGAGTCCGTCAAAGAACTGACTGACGTAATGCAACTCGATAAACTCAACGCAAATCACGCAGTGCTGCTCGTCAAGAAAGACAACCGGCAAGACATCCGCACCATCGACTTGCCATAGTCCTTCATTGTCTTGCTTGCTGTGCAAAGTAAAGTTGAGCTCTAGTTATCGGCTCGCGTCGTAAAGTCAAATCGCTCCACGACGCGAGCCGGTTTTCAGCTAGACGCATTACGCAATCAGTCCACTTTCGGGAGTCCAGTTCGATGTGGAGTTCCAGCGCGCGTTGCCTCTCCGTTGCAACCATTTGTTTCGCTTGTTTGGCATGTCAAGCCAGTTTGGCAAGTCGATCGGCTTTAGGACAAGTTGCGGCATCAGTAAACACTGCCGCGCAGGCTTCCGCGACGACAGACGCCACGACAGCGGATCAACCGCGCGTTCAGCAGCAAAGCCTCGGCGATTCTGCGATCAGCGTCGAACTGCGGGAGCGTGCAACGCCCGAGCGAACTTCCATTTTCACTCTGCGTGGCTTGAAAGATATCGAACGCTTGCAGAAGCTCAACGACGAACAGCTCCAGGCGCTTTTCACAATTCGTGTCGCGAGATCGGAAGACTCGCCCGCTCCACCGCTACTGGGAAATTACACGGTGACAAGCGACGAACTGCAATTCGTCACGCGATATCCGCTCAGTTCCGCAGTGAAATATTCAGTCGAAGTAGCACCCACGTTAACAGCGACCAAGTCTGCGCCCGTCACCTTCGCGCTCGACAATAAACCGCTCGCCCCGGCTCCGACCGTTGCCGCCGTTTACCCTACAGCCGATGTGCTGCCCGAGAATCTGCTCAAGTTCTATATTCATTTTTCGTCACCGATGAGCCGCGGCGAGGCGTACGAGCATATTCATTTGATGCACGATGGAACGGAAATCAAAGATCCTTTTCTCGAACTGGGCGAAGAGCTGTGGGATGTCGGTAAGCGTACACCAGTCCCAGTGGGTATTGGGTCGGCGTGGTGTTGCGTTGTGTTGTAGGTTTCGTTAGGCGGCTGATGGGGCTGCCAATTCAACTCGAACCTACTTGAGGTGTGTGATGGCTAGCAACGCGGCTAAGAT
>JBGSOM010000214.1:0-14812 GCA_041739135.1 Pirellulaceae bacterium | reverse complement strand
ACCTCTGTTAGAATCTCTCTCTGTTCATCGGTGAGACCGACAACGTATTCTTTTTTCATCGCACCCTCCATGGTTGCGATGAGTATGCATAAAACACGACTTCAAGTGAATCCCAAAATTAAACTTGGATGAAGCACTAGGCAAATTCACGAGTCCGTTCGCGCCGTGCTACGTACATCGGCTGCTACCCTCTTCGTCACGGTCATGGCCACGACCATGTCGTTGTCAAACTTGGCTGGCCAAGAGCTGCAAGTTTTCCAATTTGGAGACGCTGCGGGTGACAATCAAACAGGTGGTGCTCCCAAAACTCAAATTGCAATCGGTGGACCGTCAGCCATAACAATGGGCGGAGGCATGTCGTTCGGTGGCAGCAGTATGTTCGGTGTCGACCCCAACAATCGCTCCGCTCTATTTAACTTGCTCGCAAACGAATCTGTACGTCGTGAGCTGCAATTAACTGACGATCAGTTTAAGGGAGTACAAAAGATACAACAAGAAACGCAAAAAAGAATGTCGGAGGTGCTGCGAGCTAACATGGCCGCTGGCAACCCACCTGCCGCAGGCGTGCGCGAACTCATGGAAGAAGGCCGCAAGACGGCTGAAGGTGCTATCGAAGAAATACTTCTGCCGGAACAATTGAATCGAGTTCGTCAGCTTGCCTATCAAGTCGAAATCTCGCAGCTTGGTTTGGGCGAATCACTGACAAGCGGGCGGCTTGGGAAGGAAATCGATGTGCATGAAGACCAGAAGCAGCATTTAACCGACAAGGCGGCAGCGATCGAAACTGAAACCCGTCTGGCGATCGCCAAAATACGTGCAGCAGCCCGCGCCAAGCTGTTGGCTGAACTCGCGCCCGAGCAACGCAAGAAAGCGAAAGAACTGCTTGGTCCGCACTTCGAGTACGAAGAACTCAACTTTGCAAAAACACTTCGTCAGCGATTGAAACAAGTTGAGTCAGATAAGAAGTAGCTTCCTTTGCTACTGTTCAAACAGTTCGACTATACCGGGCTCGCGATCATGCATTTCCCCCAGACCGATGATTGGACTAAATGTGTCGTTGTCGGCTTCGTGGCACGAACCCGTTTCAATCAACATTCTCAGTCGATTGACATCCAGTTCAGTGCGCATGAGGTTTTGAGCTAGCGGGTCTTGGAATTGTAGTTCTGACAAAGCGGTCTGTGAGCACTCAATGATTTCGCGATTTCTACCTGTAATGCCATCGAGCGCCACGTGCAACGAATCGGTCAAGGACACTGTTCGATGCTCGACATCTGACATTCGTTTATGCAATGTCTCAGCGAAATCCTCCAACCGCGAATCCATATTGAGAGATTCCTGTTGAAAGCCAAGCATCGTTTTGTTCACTTGATCGAGCGAGTTCTGAATGGCAACGTTGGAATCGCGCACTTGTGAACTGAAACGCACCATCTCGTCCCCCAGTACAGAGAACGCGCGACCTTGATCGCCCAGTCGCGCTGACTCGATCTGGATGTTATAGGCCAGTATCTCACTGCTGAAGACCAACTTCACAACCTGCGCAACGGAATGTTGCATCTCTCGGCAGGATGCAACTGCAGCGTTTGCAGACTCAATCTGCTGATGGAAGAACAGTCGCGTTTGATCGACAAAACGATTAACGGACTCTGCCTGTGTTTGAATCACTTGAGAGATCGATGCTTCTTCACGCTCTTGGCTCATCGAAACAGGACCACCGACGATAGCCCGCAGAGTCCCTTGCGCCTCTGAATTCCCAAGCCGAGCAATTTCCACCAAACGAGCCACTTGATCGCAGACGGCAATGACCGCATCTTCCGTCTTGACGCGAGCATCCATCAAGCTGCGATTAATTCGTTCACTCAGTTCTCGACCAATCTCAGCGATCTGATTAGTTTGGACTTCGGCGACACCCTCTCCTACACTTTCATCTATGGAACTGGCTTGCTCGTCATCGCACAGTGAAACGGCAAGCGATTGGTTCTCTTGTGAATCCCCCTGATTGCGTTCTTCATTCAACACCGCAGACAGTCGTTCGGTTGTTGCGTCGTCGCTACATAATACGCAAAGCAGCAGCCGCGCGCGATTTATAAGTGCTGCTTTAAATGATTGCGACATAGTTGGCTTCAAAACTTAAGACGAAAAGATTTCAACAGCCGCACTTGGCTATTCCGAATTTGGTAACTTGCCTTCGCCCGGCGCTCACCATTGCGTTGTGGATAGGACAACGGATGCGAATGTGCGCGCGGTGCCTGAACCAGCAACTTGCTAGGCAAGTTGAGGTTTGGCGGTTAACTTCTGAATTGCAGCGATCAGCAACTCTGCTTTGAATGGCTTAACGATCCAGCCGCACGCTCCAGCCTGCTTGGCGCGCTGAATCAGCTCTTTAGAGCCTTCTGTGGTCAACATAACAATCGGCAGCGACTTGTTTTGCTCCTTTGACTTGACCGTTTCCACCATCACTACACCATTCATGTTTGGCATATTGACGTCGCAAATCACGCAATCGATTCCGCCTGCATTGATCTTCTCAACGCCTTGCAAGCCATCACAAGCATGCTCAACTCGAAATCCAACCTGCGCTAGTACCGTACCGACCTGTTGCCGAACGGATTCAGAGTCATCCACTATCAAAATCGTTGCACTCATAAAACACCTTTCAAGATCATACGCTGCATTTGAGACCCGCATATTCACTAGTCTCTGGTTTCTAAAAGAACGACAAACTACCTTCAGCCATGGAAGCGAGCTCCAAATTCTCCGTCAACTCAAGACTCTCATCTAGCACTAATGACATTTGGGCGACACACAAACCACCGCTCACTCGCACTCGATACGAGCACGCATTCCCCGCGAGCCAACTCACGGAGAGTAAGCTTCCACGGATGGTTGTCGGTGTGCTCATGTTTGGTTGAAGACCAAAAATGGATAGCTTGTTTTTCAAACGTCCGGTCAGTTGGTTACAGAGTTCGCCCATGCAATCCGCAACGCCTTCTGGAGTTGCATTAAACTGACTGATGACCAAATCACTTTCTGCAGTCAGGGCAATGGACGCGCGAAACGAATCGTCACATAACCCAACTACGGCAACTACATTGTGGTCTGCGCAATCTCCGAGCGCTGATACTTCACACTCGCAGCTTTCCACGTAACAGAGCATCAGCTCAGTCAATGCCGCTTGGAAATTTTCGATGAAAACCGTTCGAGCAGATGGCATACAGCAACCTCTCACCAATAAGAATGTCGAATGTGACTCAAAAGCGATCTACAGTTCCGCTACCTCTGAGTAATTACATTTACCCTCCGCGCCGTCAACAATTAATATCGGAGAGCTAGGCGTTTGAGCACTTTCTGTTAACGCGGCCAGTGGGAAACTGAATCGAAACTCGACCCCTTGCTGCGGCCGACTGCATACCGAAATACAACCACCCATCTTCTCAGTAAAGTGCTTTACCGCAGCCATACCGATTCCGCGACCACTTACATGCGTAATTCTCTCAGCGGTAGAAACACCGTCCATGAAGATCGCATTGATCAGATCTTGTTCACTTTCCGCTTGGAGTCCGCATTGCGTTGCAATCTCACGAATGCGCTGCCAATCCAGGCCTCGTCCGTCGTCAGAGATGCTGAGACAAAACTGCTCGCCAATAACTTGAGACCGAAAAGTCAACGTGCCAGCCGCTGGTTTCCCCACGCTTTGCCGCTCCTTGCTTGACTCGATTCCGTGATCCAACGCATTTCGGACAACATGACAAAGCCCCGACCAGAACTCTGACCAACGCGCCATATCCATACGCAAGCCGCAGTCCTCCGTGTGTATGAGAACTTGCTTGTTTAGCTTGCCCGCCAGCACACGCGCATGTTCCGACAAATAATCTATCTGTTTCGAAATCCTTTCAAAGGTCCAGTTTCGGACACACTGTGCAATAGCCACGCGTGGCGTGCCGCTAGCAAGTCCATTCAATAGACTGTCGTATTCTGCTCTCTGTACGGTTATGCAGTCGCTTTCCGTTTTCATAAAGCGGTGGATATTCTTACTCGCAATCTCCCAGCCATCAAATAAGTTTGACCACGCTGGACTATCGAAAGGCTGACATCCGTCTGCAATCACATCTTCAATGTCGTGGCAAGCTTTAGTTATATACTCCAATCCAAATGCCGCACTATTTCCCTTTAGGGTGTGCACGAGTCGCGCAAGTGATGCGGTATCTAAATCAACAGAACGTAGGGTGCTAATGATCACTTCCGTTTCACGCACAAACGACTGTACGCGTGTGGAATCTTTTGCGACGTGTTCAAAGATGGAAAGTAAATCGCGGTTTTCTTGCGCTAACTTTTGTCTCTCAACTTCGGCTGTGACATCGCTCACTGTAACCGCCAGACCTGTCAAACTATCGCCTTCGAGTACAGGGCTGTATTCAATCATAAGTGAGCGTGAACTAACAACGCATCTCTTGGGTAACTGATCTAATGTAACTTCCAGAGGTAGAATGCCCGCGAACACGTCTTCGATTCCCATCTCGAACCAGTCCGCCGCTGTCGGATCATAAGATCGCAATACGTCCGAAAACCGCAAGCCTTGGTGGGCAGACAACATGGAATCGATTTCCAGTAAGCTGTTGGCGGCTCTTGAACGCTCCTCACTAATGCAGCCATCGCAAGTAACGCTAAAGAAACCCTGGTGAACCGAGTCCAACAAGCGTCGCATCTCCTGACCGCGATTGCGTAACTCAAGCGTGCGTTGATTCACCTTGCGCTCGAGACCGATTACATTGTCGTAGAAACTTCTTGCGATGAAACATGCAGCGACGGATTCGAGTACGACGAACGCTGAATGCACAGCTACCACCCACAACGGCGCATCATAATTAAATACACTGGCTGGAATTAGTAACCACAGCAATGCGTGATGTAGCGCGACTGTCGCTGCTGCAGCGATGATCACCATCGGATTCGCAAATACCGCGAGCAAGGCAAGCAGGACAAAGAAATAAAAGTGCATCTCAATTTGCACCGGACCTTGGCCGAAGTGCACCAACAATCCGCCCATTAGCATCGCCGTGATACCCATCACGACCGCAACTAGTCGCGGCGATTTGAGACTAAAGCGCGCGAACAAAGGACCCGCCAGGGTTGCCGATGTCAATACAAACGCCAACATGGGCTGAGTCTCATTCAGCCAAGCGATCAGCACAAACACGGGTAAATGTGCGATGAAGAACCAAGTCGCGATGCGGTTCATGCGACCAAGGTACTCACATTCAAACTCAGACTGGGCTTTAGGGAGTATTAAATAGTTCAGCATAGTTCAATTGCTCTTCAGCCCAAGAGGATCAACCAATCGTTTTAACTCGGACGAAACCGCACATCCGAATAATGGCAGTTCCGTAACGTCATTTCCTGATATCAAGCGAGTTATAATCTCTCGGTCCATTATTTCGGGTCCCTGCTTGCGAGAGGTGTAGCCACCCGTGTAACGCACCCGCTGGTTGTCATCGAGAACTACAAGTAATGGCGCGGACTCAACTCCAAACTTCGCCTGCAACTCACCGGGAGTAACATACTCAACATCTAGAGCGTCCCGAGCCGGCGACGGTTCATGGGGCGAATCTGAAACTAGCACTACACGCTCTTGTACATTTTTTATTGGCGAACTCGCGATAACATGCTTGAGCACCCGACGGGAACACGCACAGTTGTCGTACAAAATGTGCAAGGCTGTCCAACTCTCCGGTGCCGGGGGAACCGCTTCGTGAAGCCGCGATTCCCATGCGGTATCGTTAGTTTTTGGATGCGGAAGAACTGCCAAATGGCTAACCATTAAATATGCAACGATGCAGGCCATGCACATAAGCCACATGCCGATAGCCATTATCGAAATCGTTGATGATTTAGTGTGATGCAAGTTACCCCAAGCCCCAATTGGTGTATTGCCACTCCTGCTCGAATAAAGCTACAGAAAGGAGTTCGAAAAACCGTACTTTACGAAACCGATTGTCAGATTTCAGCACTCGGCAAAATCTGATGCATTGTGACAATTGGGTAAAGGCACGAACATCACAAGGCACCAAATCCCGAGAATCACTACTTTCGTCACTAGCTGAATCCACCAAGCGATGCCAACGCGAAGAACAAGGTATCGCCTTCAGCAATCCGATCACTCGACGTCTGCTGACTCTTCTTTGGGACTCTCAAGAAGTTGCTGCCGATCACCAAACTGGAGCAGCGGAGAAGTGGACTTATCGCCGTCATAGAGTTCGGCATAGAGCGTTACCTGACTTCGCAGCAATTCGTCCAGAAGCAAAGCTTCCGTCACGACGGAAGCAACGCGGCTTGCGAGCTTACTTTGCGACTCCAGCGCCGCTCGCTGTTTCGATATCAGCGATCGCACCTCTGGTTCAGCACTCTTACTAAGAACACTCAGTCGACTGGATTCGGCTCTCATCAGCTCGACATACCCTTGCAAGCGATTCTGCAGAAATCGAAGCGAATCTTTGGCTACGGGCAGAGCCATTGCGGGCATATCTTCCGCGCTTGCTGCGATGCGCCAACGTAATCCCGCTTGCCGACCCGGTGCTGGTTGAACCTGAATGACTAGCTTCGTCGCAGGTGACTTGGCGTCGCTGGTCGATAATAACCAAGTTGCGGATTGGCGACCCGAAATACGTTGAGCATCTTTGGGCTCGATCTCAAAATCATCATCGACTGAAATCAGAATCGACCACACCGGCTCGCGCGGCCGCGCTAACGCTCCCGGCAACGTATGTGTTTGGATCATTGGCGAGGTTTTCAGCACCAGCGGCTCGAGCATAGATTTCGATTCGGGTTTGACTTGGGTTGCAGGCAACTCTGTTTCCGTTTCTTGCCCTTCAGCTTTCTTAGTCAGAGCGGCAATGTCGCGCATTACATCGCGATCCGCCGCGGTTTCTGAAACCACAATCTCGCTCGCAACACTGGCAACTTGCGTTTCAGTGGCTCCTTGAACTTCAATTGGTTTAGCATCGATGGCAGACGCCTCGGTTGAGTTTGCGTCGAGCGGGGTTAAAGATGCTACGGAATTTGCTCCCGCTTGAACCACCCCTGCCAAGTTGACCTGCATGCGTTCAACGGATGGAATATTGAGCGAATTGCTTTGGCTGCCTAACACGTCTTCCATGGTTGGAAGCGGCGCCATGTCGGCAATCGAAAGGTCCTCAGCCGAGACAGCATCGGGACTCGTCTCTGATGCAACGCTGTGTTCTGCGTCAGTCTTGGATGATAACGAATCGGATGAAGCCGAGTTTGAATTCACGGCTTGAAACGCGAGCCAACTAAAGCTGACGGCGACGATCAAACCGCTGACTATCGCCAATAACCGATGACGCTTTATCAGAGTGAGCAGCGGCAGCACCGACTTCGTTGCTCTTATGCCGGACTTCGAAGACTTGACGCCTGACAATTTGTGAGGCAGAAATGCCGCTTCGACCAACGATTCCGAAGATGGTTCGGTCAACGAGACGGAAGGATCGCGTGCCTCACCTGCTTCCGACCAAGCTTGCAACTGCTGAATGAGACTTTCACTGGACGACAGACTCGTTGCAAGGTTGAGACTAAGCAAACCGGTCTCCGCAACTTCAATGTCTTCCCAAGTGAGTGCTCGCAGATCCAGTGGAGGATCCTCGCATTGCTCAGAAACCGATCGCTGGGAGCAGTAGCTGCGCAATTGCCATGACCAGTCTCTACAGATGTCAGGCGGTGGCGTCCCAAGTTCATTCAACCATTCCGCTGCAGTTGCCATCGTGAACTCTCATCTCAAGAAAATGCTTCGCGATCCAATCGGTTGATCATCCAATCGTCTTATCAATTGCCTGGCGATCGAACTAAATTCGGTGACAATAGCTTGCCTCTGCGTTAGAATTTGTAACCGATCCTCGCCCCCAGGACAAATTGACAATCCAAAATTGCTGTTCCGACAAGCCTTCAATTGCACAACCTTGCATTGCACAACTATGAAATTCTTCGTTCGATTCCTTGCATGCTACTTCGTCTGCCTTTCCGTTGGATGCACAAGTCGACCCGATGCGGCTAAGTCGAACGATTCAACGAAACTTAAAGACAAGGTTGTCTTGATGTTGAATTGGTATCCCGAGGCGGAGCATGGGGGATTTTACGCGGCGAAAGTCCACGGCATCTTTGATCAATACGGATTGGATGTGGAGATACGCCCCGGTGGACCGAATGCGCCCGTCGTACAAGAACTAATCACCGGCCGCGTTCAGTTTGGCGTGGCTAACGCATCAGACGCGCTGCTCTATCGTCAACAAGATGCCAAGGTTGTCGCCCTGCTCGCGCCGATCCGAAATTCGCCACGCTGCATCCTGGTTCGCGAAGATTCAAAAGTGACCGATCTTTCCGGTCTCAAGGGAATGGTGCTGCAAGCCAACGAAGGACGTCCTTTCTTGGCTTATATGAAGTCGAAGAAGTTGCTCGATGATGTTCAAGTCGTTCCTTACGGCGGTTCCGTTGCGAAGTTGGTTGCGAGCAACAGTACAGCCGTTCAAGCCTATTCGTTCAGTGAACCGTTCTTAGCCGAGCAACAAGGCGTAGCAGTTCGAACTTTGATGTTGTCTGACATCGGCTACAACCCTTACGCAAGTTGCCTTATCTGTACTGAGGAGCTTGCAGACAACAAGGACATCGTTGCTCGAATGACAAACGCTTGCCAGTTGGGTTGGCAGAAGTACTTTGAATCGCCAGACGAGACGAACGCAGCGATCTTAGCGAACAACAAGGAAGGCATGACGGCTGAAGCATTGAAGTATGGTGTCGACCAGCTTCGCCCTTTATGCTTGCCAGAAGGAATCTCACCTGCGGAGTTGGGACAGATGACGCTCGAACGCTGGCAGGAGCTGGTCGACCAGTTTGAGACCCTAGGTTTGGTCGACAAAAGCAAAGTGACGGCGAAGGACTTGTTTCGCACCGTTGAACAAATCGCCCCGCAAGTCGCCCGATAAGTGCCCGAAAAGGTTTCGGAGTCGACAAATGCGCAGATTTTGTAAACTTCGACTCTTCGCAACTCCGGTTTTTATGGCAGTTCGTCAGCCATTAAATCGAGTTACTGAGAAACGCCCTTTCTAGAACCCTACCTCCGTGGAAACGGACGCAAAATTTCGAATTTTCATGACGGACTTTAGCCTTTTGCTAACTTGCACACGGAAGAGATGGCGTTAAGCTTTATCCAGTTTACCCATTCACCTTTTTGTGGAGATCGATCATGCGATCAGTTTTGGCTCTCGGGCTTGTTGCCCTACTCAGCGTTATCTTCGCACCAACAAGCGAAGCCGGTTTGTTCGGTTGCCGTAAGGCAAAGAGCGCTTGCTGCGAACCAGCACCAGTTTGCTGCCCAGCTCCAGCGCCAGTTTGCTGCGAACCAGCACCTGTTTGCTGCCCAGCTCCTGCACCAGTTTGCTGCCCAGCTCCTGCGCCAGTTTGCTGCGAACCAGCTCCTGTTTGCTGCCCAGCTCCAGCACCAACCTGCTGCGAACCTGCACCTTGCTGCGAGCCAGCCAAGAAGTGCGGACTGTTCTCACGCTTGGGAAGCCGCAAAGCAGCCAAGAGCGGTTGCTGCAATTAATTAGCTGTGCGAGCGCAAACGTGCTCACACTGAAATGAAGCGAGCTTCTCTTTGGGACGCTCGCTTTTTTCGTTTTCATGCTACTCGTTTTCAAGCCAAGTGAATTCGCCAGACAAAGCCGAAAACTTAGTTCGCGCATCCATCGAATTCTTCCAGGTACCCGTGTTCCGCGTTCGCCAAAAGTGCTTAAGCTTGATCCCCAAACAAAGTCACACTTGGAGAATTTCGATGAGCGTCAGCGGGATGAAGGTTGTAGTTGTTGGAGCCGGGACTGGAATTGGCCAAGCGATCGCAAGATCCTTGAACGAAGCGGGCGCAATCGTCGCCATTGGCGGCAGACGCGAGGATGCGCTGCAAGAAACAGCCAAAGGTACAGACATCAAGTTGCATTCAGTGGATGTGGCTTCGCGAGAGAGCACCAACGCGTTCTTTGACTGGGCACATCAGGAACTTGGGCAGGTCGACGTTCTCGTCAATGCCGCAGGTGTCAACATCAAGAATCGCAGCATGGTGGAGATGCCGCCGGAAGAATGGGATCGCGTGATGGGAATCAACGCGACAGGCGCTTATAACTGCATGGCCGCCGTTCTGCCTGGCATGCGAGCTCGGAAGAGCGGAACGATTATCAATATCTCTTCGGTTGCTGGTAAACGGGCCGCCGCACTTGGCGGCGTCGCTTACTGTGCAAGCAAATTCGCGATGACGGCCCTTGGCACCGCTGTCGCCAACGAGGTCGGTCCTGAAGGCGTGCGGGTGACCAATGTATACCCCGGCGAAGTCAACACGCCGATCCTAGAAAACCGACCGCAACCCGTCACCGAAGAGCACAAGCAGCGCATCCTCCAGCCCGAACATGTGTCTGAGTTGATCCTGTGCCTCGTTTCACTTCCGCCGCAAGTTCATGTTCCCGAAGTTGTGATCAAGCCATTATCACAGAGTTGGAACTAGTGCGGGTGGCATAGTTGTAGGACGGACTTTCTAGTCCGTCAGCGGCTTCCCCGCGCATTGCATTGTGAGGTGTCCGGATTTCGGTGCGCGGGCCTCGCGCCCGCGTGCCACCCCGTTTCGCTTACAAACAAATACAGCCGCGTCGAAAAACGCGGCTGTGTTTGTTAAATCAATTGAAAGACAATTCTAAGTCGTCTTCACTTTGCTGCGAGCTTCACGCAATCCGCGGCTGAGAATGTCGCGAAGCATCGGTGAGTAGTCCTCATACTTGCTTACATCAGGCGCACCACCGGCGTACTGAAAAATCGCATCGCGTGGTTTGGGGCTAAGTGCAATCAAGGTACTGCTGACTGTGCCGTAGTCGCTACCCTTGACGATCATCGAGGGACGACCGTTCGGAGCCGGCGTACGTGCAAAGACTTTGCTCGCAACGGCTAAAAACTTAACCGGCGAATCCAACATCTGCAGCGTCAATAATCGATGAGCCAATTGAACGCGATCATCGTTCGGATCGTTCAGGTTTTGACACCCGATGATGTTTAAACCTTCTTCCAACGGCAGCACTTCTTGCTCTTGATCGCTGTGCACCACCCAGCCGCTTTCGGCATCGCAAACGATCAAATTCAAGCCTTCATAGCGATGAAGCATCAGCTCTTCCATCGCTTTGTCGACTCCTTTTCGAGCCGATGTGCAACGGAGCACTTCGCGAGCCAACAAACCGCGGCTTCGATTGCCGAAGGTTTCGCCACCGGCAGAACGCCGATTGCAGAGACCAACAAACAAGCCGTGCTGATTAACGCCTAGCCAGGTTCCACCAGCGCGTTGATCAAGGCCACATAGAACTCGCGGTTTGCCGGATTGGATTGAGGGAGATTGAGAGGGTCTATCGTAGTATTCTTCCCTGTTTGCGGCGACAAGAATCGGGCTCTCCGGAACAAGGCGGTAGAGGACAGCCAATAAACTCATTGATACAGGCACTTCTCTTCAAGAGGTTCTATCGCAAGTCAGAAAGCACCAGCCCTTAAGCTCGCGCGTTCACGATGAAAACAATCTATCGAGCTTCGAATCAAGAAAACACCCCCTAACGGGTGGATACCGCTTAGTTTTCTTGTTTGTCAACTAAACTCGCCCGCGGTATCCGCTCAATCTGGCGAATTTCGCTGCCGCATTCCCTTTAATCGCTAGAAACCGGAGTCGACCGCCACTCCCAAGCCCTACTTGGGGTAGTTTTCGCCAGCAGCAACATCAGCACAATCGAAACCGCCGCTCCCGACAGACTAATCCACTGAGCGATGGACAGACTCGTACCCAACTGCCCCCCCTCGTCACTGCGAATTCCTTCTATCAAGAATCGCGAAACGGCATACAGCAAGATCGCAACCAAGAAAGTCATGCCGTCCCAGCGTGGCCAAGGCTGCAGGCACCATATCAACCAACACAGAAGCGCCGCATTCACAGCCGCATAAATTTGCGATGGATGCACGGGCAGACTGCTTGCGGGCAATTGCTCAGCATCGAAGGTAACGTTCGATTGGTCTACGGTTACCTCAGCAATCACTCGAGGCGGCGCCGCCGGATCAGCAGATCGATCATAGGGAACCAAGAAGGGACGAATCTTCGTGATAGTGCTCCCAGCTTTGATTCCAGCCTGCTCCGCGGGACTACCCGGTACCACACTAGCCACTGTCGCAGGCAATCGACCTTCGCTTCCAGCACGGTTGACAGCCCGCGCAGCCAACTCAAGTCCCAACAACTTACCCGACTCTAACTGAACCAAATAAGGACCACTGCCATGCGGAAACTGGATCGTCGGGAGATTTTCAGTGCACACGCCACCGAAACAGCATCCGTTCAGTAAGCAACCGATTCGGCCGAACGAGTAACCAATCAAGAACGCTGGAGCTATCAAGTCACCAAAAGCGCGCACCGGTTGTCGGTGCATCACGCAATAGATACATCCGGCGACGATCCCACCAATCACGCCACCATAAATAACTAAGCCGCCTTCAGTCAGTTTGACGATGGCGACCATTCTTTCGCCGAACGCAAGACTCGAAAACTCATCCCACTTCTGAACGACATAAAAAGTTCGCGCCCCCAGCACGCCACCCAGCATCATCCAAAAACCCAAACCGATGATAAAGTCAGCCGAAATCCCCAGCGACTTGCCGCGATGAATCGTGATCCCAATTCCACTCAGCAATCCGAGCAAAACCATCACGCCATAACCACGAATCGGCAGCCCCAAAATAATCGGTGGCGTTCCTGGCAACACTTGCTCAACATTCGGCAACACAAACACAACGAGCGCCGCAGCCACGCCCCAAATCGGCAAGCCGGTTAAAATCTCAGCCGTGATATCAACCTCTTTGCCGCCAGCTCGCATGCGCCGCAGACTAAAGACCGTCCAAGCAATCCAACTCGCGCACCCGATCACCAACAGCAGCAAGATCCAACCGAATCCGAACAGCGTTACACCGGCGAATTGGTGAGGTATGAAGAACAGCGTACTGCGCATGCGCAAAAGTCCAGAACAGTTGAGATCATTGTCAGATGCTCGTATTATTGCAGTGCAACTGCTGCATGAACAGGGAATCTATTCAGCCAACCGGCCCCCGCGCACTTCCCAGCCTACCCCGCAGCTCACTTCCTACTTCGGCATCTATTGGCGAAGACAACTCTGCAGTTAATTCAAGCTACTTCAACTGAGAAGCCTCAAAACCTGGAGACTGTGACGATGCATCGCATTACTATTCTATTGCTCGCGGGCATCCTCGCATGCATGCTAGCGATGCGCGTTGACATGCAAGTCAGTGCAGCGGAACCGATCCGGCTACCAGCGACTCAGGATAACTCGATCGTATTAGTCGACGGCGAATGGACGCAGAACGCGGGCCAGCAAGCTCGACTTCGCATCAAAGGAAATCAACACATCGTCGCCATGGCGTTCGATATGACAGCGATCGGCGGAAAGCGGATCAAGCGCGCGACGCTCGTGTGCACACCAGCCGATCAACAAATTCGCGGCGTTACCATCTCAACGATTGCGACCCGGTGGAACGAAAATCGTTCCAATGGACTTACCGCAGGTTTCGATGGCATTGAAAACTGGGGTTACCCGCGAGCTCGATTTCCGGCAGTGTGCGGCGGCAATGGACACTCGCTCGCCAGCCAAACGATGTCGCGCGTCGAAGAGGGACGCTATCACTGGGACATCTCACCGGATCTGGTGCATGCGCTAGCGACTGGCGTTGCTCACGGCTTGGCGATTCATGAACATGATGCCGACTACAGCCGCAATCCAACCATCTATGCCCGCGAGCAATCGGGCAAAGCACCTTATCTGCTAGTCGAAATCGATGACGATCGCGATGCATCGCCCACTCCACCCACCGACTTGCAGCTGGTGCGACTCTCCAGCGGTGCGCACTCGCTCGTGCTCCGCGCGCCGCCTTCTGGCTTTGCTTATGAAGTAACCGTCAACGGTACAGCGCTCGGTCGACACAATATCCCGCTGGTACGACCTGGAGTTAAGCAGCACATTGCACTTCGCGACTTGTCATCTTTGGATTCCGAGAAGATTGATTCAGCCGCAAAGCCGCTCGACATCCAAGTCATCACGCTAAATCGCCACGGCGAACAAAGCGCGCCAGCCACTTTAAAAGCCAGTTTGCCCAATGCGCCTGCGATCGAGTTCCCCGAAGTTGAATTTGCTTCTGCATCCACTCAGCCCATACCAAACTTAGCTGTGATTCCGCTGTGCGATAAATTCGATGCAACCGGAAAAGCTATCGGCAGTTTTCAACCGAGTCACCGCACTCACAACAGCATCTATGATGAACAGACGGTCCGATTGGTCGCTGCCGCGGGTGAAGTGATCGGGTTTCAATTGCTATTGCGCGGCAATCAACCCGTTGAAGTTTCGCTGGCGTTTGATTCAATTCAGCCGCGCATCGATTGGTGGCACGGAGTTTATGTTCCATCAAAAGGTCGTGACATCATCGATCCGCTTCGGCCACTCACACGGCCGCTAACGCTCAATAGGCATCGAGATGAAGTTGTCGTTGCGGACATCTATATTCCATTCGAACAACGTTCTGGCAAACATCAAGGCAACTTGAAACTAAGTGACGGCCGCGCGATTCCAGTTGAACTCACGGTTCTGCCCTTCGCCCTGCCGCGTCAAGCAACCTTCCTGTGTGAGATGAACAGCTATGGCTTGCCGGATGAAGTGAAGGATTACTACGAACTGCAACG
>JBGSOM010000213.1:0-11745 GCA_041739135.1 Pirellulaceae bacterium | reverse complement strand
ACCTCTGTTAGAATCTCTCTCTGTTCATCGGTGAGACCGACAACGTATTCTTTTTTCATCGCACCCTCCATGGTTGCGATGAGTATGCATAAAACACGACTTCAAGTGAATCCCAAAATTAAACTTGGATGAAGCACTAGGTAGCTGTTAGCCACAGGCCCAGTATCGAGTGTTGCAGCGTGTCTGGTAACAGCCACGTTGAAGCCAAGTGAAGTTTCTCCGGCAGAAACGTAGCGAGGACGAAAGGTATCGACTAACTGTCGAACCCTGAACGGTATTGAGCTCCGCGGTGTAAACTTTTTTCGGGCTTTGTTTTTGTCGGATCCTGCCCAAGGTGTGTGCATACCTGAAGGCAACATTCTTCGTTGCGTCATGGCAAGTGATGGAGAAAGGCCAGTAGTCTAAGGCTCGTAGTCGAAGGCCCGTTCGCGTTACACAATTTGTTTTCAAGGCAACCAGTGAGTTCCCATCATTCTTCACGCTTGAAATGTCGAGCGTGGAGTATGAGCAACCAATCTGAAGAGGAGAGGTAATCAAACGATGATGGGAAGTCGGAAGGCTGCATAGTACCGACGAAGCCGGGTAACTCTGGTGGAGGGAAGGCGGCCGAGCGATGGAGGCAATCGGTGTCGAACATCCTCTGGACACAGCGCCAGGATCGGGATGCTAAGTCGACTTGATTGCAGAACGTGTTGACTCGTCAACACGGGATAGCCGTCGTGGGGAGCCGGATGCGTTAACTGCGCGAGGATTCATTTTTGCGGGCTGCAGGGGTTGGTCCATCGGTCGGCGGTCCTATTGGCGGTCCAATTAATGGGCAAGCAGAGGCGATAACGTCCGGTTCTGGGAGGGGGCGACGCTCAATCGATTGAGTCCAAGCTTTATGCTAAACTTGAAAGAAAGAGCCCGCTCTACTCACCCAAAGTTCGCGATGAATGTCCTTACTTACCAGAAAGATCACTCCGCGAACTTGGTGATCCGCAACGTTACCCTACTAGAGAATTCGGAAATCGGTAATTTCAACGACCATTGACTCAGTGTCGATCAGGAAGAACGCTCGAAGAGGTTGCTCGTCGATGTAGTACAAACCTTCGGAAAGAAAAATTCCCTTTTCGGCTGGATCATTTTCCAACTGACGTCGAATTGCTTCCGCCGCTTGCAACACGATCACCGCTGATCCCAGGACTTCCGCGATTCGCAAAAGCTCTGCCGCGGCGTCCAGCGAAAATTCAACATCGTATATCACTCAGCAATTCCGTCACTGACTTTCGCCACCACTTGAGCCCACGAAAGGCGCTTTCCGTCTTGGCTCGCTCGGCTTCGTGCTCGTTCAATCTCTGCCTCGGTTGGAGGGCGCCGGACAAAGCCAATCGTCTGCCCCTGCGTATCGACCAACTCGATTGGGCCCTCGCTGCTACGGATTCGTTCGGCAATTTCTTCGGCTATCGCTACTTTAGTCATGATTCACTCCTTGGCTAACCGTAATTTTATCTTCAAATGCGACATTCGGCTACACTGGACCGCTGACCTGCGACGCCGCTTAGTCCACCCATGAAGTAATCAGCGAACAATGGGTTGCAACGGAGCGGGCGAGCCATGTTTTTTCTAATGGAACGTCGTTCGCGCCCGCCCGCTGAACCCTACCGTTCGTCAGGAAGAGAAATTTCCATCGCATGGTAGCTTATGATCGATTTGCCACTATCACGCGAGAGTCGTTCGCAGACTTCCTTGATCGCTATGCTGACCACAAGTCAAACTAAGCTGAACGACCATTTTATAATTCAGCACTATGGCGACAGCTTCCTTGAGGAAATCCGGCGATGTGTTGTTCGCCTTGTGATAAACAAGCTGCCAATACTTTATCCGCTCGATCGGTCCGCGTATGATCATGCAATTGCGAATGTTTGGTTCAACCCCAAGTCGCCCCGGCAAAAACTCCCCGAGTTCATTCAGCGATTTACGTCCGCCAGGCAGGAACACTACCACTACGAACGTCACGACACCAATTAACGAAGCGTTGAAAGAAGGGTTGAACGCGGAGCCGGCGATCGCGTCGATACTGAAGGCAATGTTAATTGGGTGCGGTCTGCGCGGACGTAATCCGATAGAACCAAGATCTCGACGATACTCAGATGCAGAAAATTCCATCAATAACTTGTGTGTCGGAGATCGTACTCAACGTCGCGGACCTACCGAAATCACGCGAGTTCTATATTCATGTCATGGGGTTTCCCCTCCACAGTGAGTTGTCAATGGAAGATGCGGCTGCGGACCCTGACGGCGAGCCAACGATAACGTTTCTCACGATTTGTGAGACGAACACACCGCTTGGGCTTGGAGGGCATCCTCAGCTGTTGGCACTCATCGACTATCGACGTCATGTTCATGCTCGGAGACGTTTCGTTGGTCGCGACGCATCCCGGTCAACACTGAATCACTTAGCGTTTGAGATCCCTCCGGACAGCTTCGACGCTCATGCAAGACGGCTCAGTGATTTGGGTCTCGAGATTTCGTTCTCAGATTTTCCGGCCATGAACGCTCGGGCTATGTTCTTTAGCGATCCGGAAGGCAATGTGTTGGAACTGATCTGCCATAACCCGACTGGACGAACAGTAGGCTCTGACATGCCGCTGGATCAGGTCGGATAACCGAGCGTTGGACGCGGAGCGGCGAGGGCGTCGTTGCTGAGGTACGTTGGTGAGTTAGCGTAAGCTGATCTGGGCCCAGCCGTTGTCGACAACCAAGTTGGCAACTTGCAAGCGCGGCATGCTGGGGTTATTGGCTGGCGTTGGGAGGTTGATCGGTGTGTTCACGAGAACTGGTTTGAATGTCTTCTCAAACTTGCCTTTGATGAACGGTTTGAGACTTACCGAACCCAGACCACCGCGACCGATAAAGTCGATATCGGTTTCGCCTTCGCGGTCCATGCGTAGGTAGCCGTTGTGAATTGAAGGTCGATAGGTAGCAGTGACGACAGTGTCTTGATTTAGCACCTGTTCGCCGCGCGTCATCTTGCTGATACGCAGTGTAATTTTGACCAAGCCGTCATTCATTTCGATCAGCACTGGATGGACACTGGCGAAAGTAATCGACCACGGTTCGCCATCCGCTTCCTCTCGCAGTTCAGGTGTAACCGCTGCGCCAAATTGCTTGACGAGTTCATCGAGTTCGGTGTTGCGAATCGTCCGTCCACTAAGGAACACATCCGTCGCGTTCATAACTAACGATTCGTGCGCATCGACAAACACTTGTCCTGTCGAAGACTGTTGGATGGGGCTGGGGCGTGCAGCGGAAAGCTGCGATACGGTGCGTTCGGTGGCGATCGCGTGAATTGCTGTTGAAGACGAATTGAAAGAGTAAGTCGGCATCGGCAGCCCGATTCTAGCTAGCTCGGGACGCGACTGCGCGCGTTGCTGGAACGAAGCGAACTGAACTCGCGATTGGTTGAGCTGGCTTTCGACCTGCTGATTAAACTGAGTTTGCACGCGAGATTGCAAGCGTCCTTCAGCGATCACGTTGGCTTGTGGTTGAGTTTCGGCAGCTTTGCGGCGCGCGATGCGGCGTACGATGCGTGAACGATGTTCAATCGAATTAATCTGAGTGCGCAAGTTGGTCGCGACTGCCGCGGGTGAAGAGGATATTCCAGTTGGAGTGACAAAAATCTGTTTGGAAGCGTGGATGGGTGACGAACCGGTGCTGCGTAGGACCACCCCGCGATTGTAACCGGTGCTGTTCGTCGACATGTTGGCGTTCAGATTGAGGCACAATGAGATGCCATTCGGACTCGGCATCAAGTCAGCGCTGACTGAACCATTGAGACTCGCCGCGCCAACAACTCGCGTTCCGAGCAAACACTCGTTGACCGCCGTCGGCTGAGCAACGGGGCGAACGAGCATGCGTGTGACAAACGATTCGCGGACGTAAGCTTGAATGTTGGGTTGCGAGTACTTTGCTCGGATTGCGGCAAGCGACGCAGGAGCTTGATGTGATTGTTCCAGGTAAAGTGCGATCACGCCAACCGCTTCATTCAGCTCAGCGTCGCTGATCGGTTCGTTAAGCGTTTCTACCAATCGCTCCAATCGCGAATCGAGCAGTTCGAGACTGCGCTTGGTATCAACACCCCAGCGAAGTGCCCAGCGAAAGTCTGCGAGGTTTTCACGAACTTGAATGTACGGTTGATACTCAAGGCCGAGATAGTTCTGACGCATCGCCATTTCGAGATCGGTCAACTTCGCGACGCTTGGTTTTTCCTTCTCAACTTCTTCGCGCATTTCATCGAGCTGCAGAAACTTCCGCCAAGCTTCGCGCGAATTTGGGTTGGTCTTCAAATAGCCTTCGAGTCGATCGATGGCCGCGATCAAGTCGTTGCGCTCGACATCGAGTTTCGGTAAAGTAGCTGCGTTGAGTTGTTTTTTGGCTTGAAGAGCGATATTTTGAATGTCGCGAGTGAATGGATCTTTCGAAGCCGCTGTAGCCGATTTCTTTTCGTCCGTGTTCGCTCCGCCACTCTGTTTTGACTGTGCAGATTGTCCAGTTTGACTGGAGCGTGAGTTGGACGAATTGGAATTGTTGCTCGGCGTCGCATTCGACGAATCGGATGGCGATGGCTGCGAATCAACGGGACTGATCGGATTCGGAATGATCACTTCGCGTTGTTGCGAATGCGTGATTGAAATCGTTGGTCCCGCAGAAATGGCGACGCCTACGATCGTTGCGAGAAAGTTGATATCCACGCGTGGAAAGATGTGAGATTTTTCCATTTGATTTCCCTGAAATTTCCATGCTGCTCGGCGCAGTATCCAGAAGCGTCCAAAGGACACACCAGTTGCTCAGTTTCAGTTTGCGATTGTACCTGAGCCGACAAATTATCCTACCTCCCTAAGCCTCCTGACCGGTTAAGTCTGCCAAATCCAAGATGTGGAAGTTCGCAAGCATTCTGTTGATAGCCTGGTGCAGTGCGCTGCCGGTGATTCGAGCGCGAGCTCAGTCGCAACCGCCAACGGCTGCGGTGGAAGCGACCGTGATTGCGGCTTTCACCGAAACCTATGATGGTTGGAGCGTGGATGAAGTTCTGCTGAACGATGATCGCAGAGCCGCTTTTCTAAGAGCATGTTTCGCAAAGCGCAGCCTCGTGCTTGAAACTGACGGTGAAGCGCCGCCAGTTCAGCCGCCAGTGAAAGAAGGACTACCGGGTGAAATTGGTGAAGACGAATACTGCGAAGCGCTGCTGCACGTTCGAAAGGCTGGTTCGCGACTGCCGCGGTCGCAGCGGCGTTCGAACGAAAGAGCTTCCGACGCTGACTTGGTCGCAGCCGAGATCGCGGCGAGGCAGTTGCAAGACGAACTCGACTGTCATACGGACAAGATTCTAGTGAACGCAGTCGCGCGAGCAAAGTTCGATGAGTTCGCGAAGTCGCTCGCACCGAACAGTGAGCCGTACTTGTTGCGCAAAGCGGCGGTGCAGTTGCGTAAGGCGCGACGACTGGAACCTGAACTGGTTAGCCGCGTTACGGATTGGCGTAGGACGATCCGTGAAGCGCCGCTGGGCGAGTTGCGTGCGACGCTCGATGCCGTTTCCGATGGGCCAGGTGTTTACATTTTCCGCGACGCCACGGGTTATTTGTACATTGGTCAAGCGGCGAATTTGCGAGAACGGATGAAGCAACATTTGTTAGAATCGGACCGTGTGGCGTTGGCAAAGTACATCGCGAGCAGCGATCCCCAATCCATTCAGATTGAGTTGCATGAGTTTGAGTCCAGTTCGCCGGCTTCGAACACGAGAACGCGACGAGCGTATGAGAGCGAGTTGATTCGAACACGCAAACCGCGTTTGAATTTGGCTCCGTGAGTTGCTTTTTTGGGAAGACACGGAACTGTTGCAAGAAAGTTGATTGCAGGGAAATGTATGCGAACGATCGCGATTGGCGACATTCACGGCTGCGACAAAGCGCTCGCAACTTTGTTGGACGCAATACAGCCAACTGAAACGGATCGTTTGATCTTCCTGGGCGACTACGTAGATCGAGGCGCAGACAGCAAGTCGGTAATCGATCGCTTGCTAGCACTTAAACGCCGTTGTCAGCCGGTGTTTCTGTTAGGGAACCATGAAATCATGTTGCGGTCGGTGCTTTCCGGGCCGGTTCCTGAGTTTTGGTTGCAACTTGGAGGGAAGGAAACGGTCGCGAGCTACGGCGGATGTCTGGCCAACGTGCCGCTGACGCACATCGATTTCCTTATGAATCTCCTTCCCTATTATGAAACTTCGAGCGCTATTTTTGTGCATGCGTGTTACGACGAAACACTGCCGATGTCGCAGCAAGAGGAGCAAACGCTGTACTGGGAGCATATAAGTGACGGAGTTCCGGGGCCGCACTGTTCCGGGAAGCATGTTTACCTGGGCCACACACCGCAGTTAACTGGGGAAGTTGGGCGATTTGCCCATGTAACTTGTCTTGACACTTACTGTTTTGGGGGAGGCTGGCTAACTGGACTGGATGTGGAGACTGGGAATATTTGGCAAAGTTCTGCCAATGGACAACTTCGGGTAAGTCAGTTGCTTGAGAGTGGGGGCTTTCTAGGAAGACTTTGGAGAAAACTTGCCGGGGCACAGACTCAGCAGCGTTCTAGACCGCACCTGAACGCGGAAAACGAGTTGAAAGCTAGCAATTTGCGGTAATTTTCTCAATCATTCTGCGGAATGCGAGTGCGTATGATCGGCTGGAACGTGTCGATAAGAGCCAATGCAAAAATGATGATCCACCATGATACTGTGATAATTTGGGGTGAGTTTTCTGGCTGGGGGAAGGCTTCCGTGCCTTGCGAACATTCTAGAATGCGACGAAAGTAAGCCGTATGCGCCGCCCGTCGTTGTTCGCTCGTGCATGTTTCGCAACCTTATAAGCCAACGGCGAACTGACTATTCCGTCCCCTTTGGGGGATTCAGGTTGGTGATAGATGATTCAAAAAATGACAAGATCCCTTGCCCGATATTACGAGGATCGCCCGTTAAACCTTGACCAGTACCTGGGGACCACACCGCCACCGAATACAAATTTGGTGGCAGTTCTCCAGCATTGGGCGAAGATTCGCGGCGATTCTCCTGCGTTCTACTTTGCCGACCGCGAAGGAGACGAAGACCAATGCTTAACCTACGGGCAGCTTGACGCGGCCGCGCGCAACCTGGGCGGTTACCTGCAGAAACTGAATGGCGCGGGTCAGCGAGTTCTGTTGCTTTATCCGCCTGCGATGGACTTTGTGATCGGATTTTTCGGCTGCTTGTACGCCGGAGCGACGGCAGTTCCGGCGTTTCCGCCGCGGCGCAATCGCAAAGGTCAGCGGATTCACGGTATCGCTCGCGATTGCCAATCCCAATTCGCGCTTACCAACGAGTTGGTTCGGCAAGCGATCGAAGGCGACGCGAACTGGGTCGAGTGGGAATCGGTGACCATCATTGCGTCCGACTCGTTGGCACAAAATCACTCCGCGCACTGGAAAGCTCCGACTCTGCGCGACGACGATCTGGCGATGCTGCAATACACATCGGGTTCGACCGGACAGCCGAAGGGAGTGATGCTGACGCACGGAAATCTGGTTCGAAACACGGAACTGATCGCCGCCGCATTTCAGTCTGGACAGGACAGTGTTGGGGTCAGTTGGTTGCCGACTTATCATGACATGGGCTTGGTCGGCGGCATTTTGATGCCATTGTTCATTGGTTGCCCAATGGTGTTGATGAGCCCGATGTCGTTTCTCCAGCAGCCGATTCGTTGGTTGCGAGCGATATCGAAGTACAAAGCGACGGTTAGCGGCGCGCCCAATTTCGCTTATCAATTGTGCGTCGACAAAATCACTGACGAAGAACTCGAAGGCATCGATCTCAGCACTTGGCGAACGGCGTTCAATGGAGCCGAGCCGGTGCGTGCGAGCACTCTGCAGTTGTTCAGTGAACGCTTCGCCAAATGCGGCTTTAAGCGCGAATTCTTCTTGCCCTGTTACGGCATGGCAGAAACGACTTTGATTGTCACCGGCGGTCCGCAATCGGAGCCACCGCCGCTGGTTGCATTCGACACACGCGAATTGGAAGCGAACCGCGTTGTCCCTTGTCCGGCAGACGATCCACATGCGCGGCAGTTGGTCGCTTGTGGTCAGATCTTGCCGGGCGAAACAATCTTGATCGTCGATCCGCAGACGCGACAGATCGTTGAAGAATCGCAAATCGGTGAGATCTGGATTGACAGTCCCAGCGTCGGCAAAGGCTACTGGGAAAAAGAAGAGATCAATCAAGAAGTCTTCGGTGGCACGACTTCTGATGGCGAGGGGCCGTACCTGCGAACCGGCGACTTGGGATTCGTGTTCGAAGGTCAGTTGTACGTGGCTGGCCGACTGAAAGACATGATCATCGTCCGCGGTGTGAACCGATACCCGCAGGACATCGAGCTGACGGTTGAGCAAGCTCATGAAATCATGCAAAGCGGACTGGTGGCTGCCTTTGCGGACAGCTCTGGCGATCGCGAGCGATTGATCATTGCCGCCGAAGTGCAGCGACGCGAAGATCTCGATTTGCAGAAAGTCATCCTTGCAATTCGTCGCGATGTGACGCAGCAGCATGAATTGCCACCCGACGCAGTCATTTTAGTTCGCATTGGAACGCTACCGCGTACGTCTAGCGGCAAGATTCAGCGTCACGCATGTCGGCAAGAGTATCAACGCGGCTCGCTGAAGATTGTGGCGGAGTGGCGTTCGTGGGACATCGACCTGCCGGACGAAGAGCCGATGATTGCGGCTTCTCATTACAAGCGCAACGGGAATGGACATACCGCTGCACCGGAGAACGCTACCTCCGCATCGTCATCGCAGCCGGATCATGAGATTATCGACATCGTCATGGACGCTGTGCGAGCTGTCGCGCAGGAACGAGCGAAGCAGTTGGATCTCAACACGAACATTGTGCTTGATCTTGGCCTCGATAGCCTCGAGCGCATGCAGATCGCTCATACACTCGAGCAGACTTTTGACGGTCGTTTCCCTGAACAAGTTTTGCAGGATATTGAAACGATTCGCGAAGTTGCGGAAGCGATTGAGAAGTATCTGGGAAAAAAGCGAATTCGTCGCGACCTCGTTCCGACTGAAACAGGAATTCGACCTGTCGATAAGCGTGAAACGGCTCCTGAGGATTTCAAGTTCGATCAACTGCCCGAGTACCGCCGGCTTAAGCGTACGATGGCGCAGTTTGAATTGACCGGCGTGCCCAATCCGTACTTCTCAGTTCACGAAGGCACAGTGCGCGACACGACGAAGATTGCTGGTCGAGAGCTGATTAGTTTCGCTTCGTACAACTATCTCGGTATGTCGGGTGATCCCACGGTCAATCAAGCCGTAGTCGACGCGGTCAAACTTTATGGAACTAGCGTTAGCGCTTCGCGATTGGTCAGCGGCGAGAAGGATCTGCATCGCCAACTTGAGCAAGAGATCGCGGAGTGGGTCGGCACTGAAGACTGCATCGTGATGGTCGGTGGACATTCCACGAACGAAACCACTATCGGTCACTTAGTTGGTCCGAGCGACTTGATCTTGCACGATGCGCTGTCGCATAACAGTATCGTGCAAGGCGCGATCTTGTCCGGTGCTCGTCGACGTGCTTTCCCGCATAACGATTGGCAGGAATTGGATGCGATTTTAACGGAAGTGCGATCGAGCTATCGACGCGTGTTGGTAGTGGTCGAAGGCGTGTATAGCATGGACGGCGATTTCCCTGAGTTGCCAAAGTTCATCGAAGTCAAGAAACGTCATCAGTCGTGGTTGATGGTCGACGAAGCGCATTCGATCGGCACCATGGGTAAAACAGGCCGCGGCATCGCTGAACATTTTGGAGTCAGCGGACGTGAAGTTGACATCTGGATGGGAACGCTCAGCAAGTCGTTTGGTAGTTGCGGTGGCTACATCGCTGGTTGCCAAGAACTGGTTGAACTGCTGAAGTACACCGCGCCAGGATTTGTGTTCAGCGTTGGTCTATCGCCGACGAATACCGCTGCAGCACTCGCTTCGCTGCGAACGTTGAGAGCGCATCCAGAACGCGTGGCTACGCTGCATGCACGAGCTGCTTTGTTCCTGTCGGAAGCGAAGCGACGAGGTCTGAACACCGGCGAATCGAACGGCACCGCAGTCGTGCCGGTGATCACCGGTAACTCGTTGCACGCACTTTTGCTTTCACGCAAAATGTTCGAAGCCGGCGTCAACGTGCAACCGATCCTCTATCCTGCCGTCGATGAATCCGCGGCTCGTCTGCGATTCTTCATCAACTGCACACACAGTGAGGAACAGGTGCTTTACACGGTTGAGCAAGTTGCGAAAGCGCTGCGCGAGATCTCGCCAAGCTATTTCCACTAAGCATCATGCGAAGAATAAGTGGCGGCGACTTTCAGTCGCCGATCTATGGAAACGTCCACTAAAAAGGACGCTTCGATCTAACTGTGTCGTGCGCTCCCACGCTCGACGATGGCGATTAGGGTTAACCACTCGTTCCCAGGTTCTCTGCCTGGGGACGAGAGCTAATACCTGTCCCGCGTATAGGCTAACGCGAGTGCATTGGGCGCAAGCTGAGCAGTTGCGAACATTAGGACGTCGCAGAAACGACGCTGGGCAGCGATGAATCACTGCCCAGCCAAGTAGCTCGTTCGATGAAGGTCTTTCGAGTTCTTTCGTTTCAAGACGCTTTGTGAGCCGAAACGACTACGCCTTCTTCATTTGCTCAAGCAGACGTCCGGGGCTTCCCATAATGTTGTAGCCGGCATCGACGTGCAAAATTTCTCCCGTGATCCCTTCGCTGTAGTCGCTCAGCAAGTACGCGCCGCTGCGGCCGACTTCGTCGTGCGTTACACAGCGACCGAGAGGAGCGACGTGACCGTAAAACTGCTGCATTTCGCCGACACCCGCCGCGTAACCTGCCAGCGTTTTCAAAGGACCGGCACTTACTGCGTTAACGCGGACGTTAGTTGGTCCCATGTCGTAGGCCAAATAACGAACCGTCGCATCCAAAGCCGCTTTGCAGATGCCCATTACGTTGTAACCAGGCACGCATTTCTCGCCGCCAAAATAGGTCATCGCCAGCACCGATGCGCCGGGATTGAACAGTGGCCGCGCGAAATTGGTGACCGAAATAAGACTATACACGCTGACGTCCATCGCCAGTTTAAATCCCGACCGACCTGTCTCCACGGTAGGGCGCGAGAGGTCATCGCGATCAGCAAAAGCGATTGAGTGCAACAAGAAATCGATCTTGCCGAGCTTCTCACCCGCGAGCTTCATGAACGCTTCAACTTGCGCGTCATCTTGAACGTCGAGCGGCTCAAGGAACTTACTTTGGTTCGGATATTGATCGACGCACTTGCTGACCCGCATCCGGTTCTTTTTCTTTTCATCATCGGGGCGATCCGGCAAATGCGAGAATCCGCAGACTCCGCCGCGTTCCATGATCTCTTTGGCGATTGCCCAGGCGATGGAGTTATCGTTAGCGATCCCCAAAACCAATCCTTGTTTACCTGCGAATGAAACCATGCGTCAGAACCTCTCGTTCGAATTCAAAAACCGGAACAGCACTTCGCTGGGCGAGAAAATGCCGCTCGAAATGCCGCTCGAAATGCCGCTCGAAATGCCGCTCGAAATGCCGCTCGAAATGCCGCTCGAAATGCCGCTCGAAATGCCGCTCGAAATGCCGCTCGAAATGCCGCTCGAAATGCCGCTCGAAAT
>JBGSOM010000238.1:0-38871 GCA_041739135.1 Pirellulaceae bacterium | reverse complement strand
TCGCTGAAAGACTCAGTTAAACTGCTGTTGGTTGCCATCCTTGGCACCTCCTGATTATTTGCGTGTATCGATCATCAAAAAAGTAGCATAGCAGTTCCGTCGATACAACGCGCTACTAATTTATTGGCCGTTCCTAAGCGTGTGATCCCGGATCGCGTGGTTTATTTAGATGGAGCTGCCATCGGAACAACCCAGTTCGCCGCGTCAGACCATTGGTAAGGCGACTGGGGGTTTCCTACGTTCGAGAATCGCTCGCCATCCGTCACCTTGAGCTCCGGCCGCAGAGTGCCTGAGGCAAACTTGGGGTTTAAGTCAATCGAAGAGACAGTGAGTTCTGCGCGAAAGCGTCCCTCCAGCCCACGCATGCTATGAACTTCCTCAACTATGCTGCAGCTATAGATATAGAACCTGCCCGCCGGATCAGACTTGATCACCACGTCGCTGAGTGCGATGGATTTTTTGTTCAAAGCACTTCTTTCATCTTCTGAATCAAACAGAACGCTGGACAGGATGCGACTACCGTTGGTATAACAAGCCCCTGTTTTCTGAACTTCAAATGCGATCGGCAAATAGGCTTGCGACGAGTCCACTTTGCAAACTGCCTTGCCGAGCAACGTATCGCTTTTCGAAACAACGAAGTTGCCGTTCAACTCAACTGTGGTTTTGGCGGAAGGGAAGTAGTCCGACAAGAAGTATCCATCAATGCAACCGACCATTGGACAATGTCGATCTTTGACGACATCTCCCATTGCAGAGAATGGTAGTGGCGGCTCATGCTTTCCATGAACGCTCAGTGATCTGCTTAGCGCCTCCATTCCTCGATTCGCTTCTACTTGCTTATCGATGGCACGTCTTTCCATTAGCCGAATGGTTTCCCCGCGCGTAAACAGCGCTTCTTGTTTATTGAAATAATAAGGTGTGGATTTGGATAGATCAGCCAAATAGCAAAGCCGCTCTCCGTCAAAGCGAACGCGACAGTCTCTCCGCGTCGTTGAGGCTTCACTCCCAACATCGCTGAATTCGCGCAGAGTAATCTCTACATCAATCGGATGCAGGCTCACGATTTTCGCTAGGACTTCTGCTCGCTCATCCGAATACACTGATACCGAGAGTAAGACGATCGCACAGAAAACGATGGGTTTGAACGTCGCGAACGAAGCCATAAAGTCTCGATTCAGAATGCACCCATGCGAGATTTTGCCTTGGGTGCAGTTTAGCTCAGTTCAGCTCAATGTCGAACGTGGTCGGCGAAGTTGGTACTCGGTGCGTAAGTCCGGAAGAGTTGTGGTCGGTGAACTTTTTGGGAACCAGGCTCTTCGGAACTTGGACCTTATCTCCGTCAGCTGGGTCATACACCTCCAGTTCTTCATCGGTGCTTGCGAATACTTTGCCGGAGCTAGCCGATTGGGGTTTTTCTAGCTTGGACAACTTGATTTTGTAGCTGCCTTCGACAGCGTTTACTTTATAGGTTCCGGTAGAGTCGGTTTTTCCGAAAGCAGCCAAAGCGCCTTCGCTGTCTGGTACGAAGATCACATCGGCATCCGCGACCGGTGCACCCTTCTGAGAGACAACGCCGCTTACTGGGTAGGTCCGTGGACCGACATCTTCTGAATTGCATCCACATACAAGCAGACTGGCACAGCACAGACTGGCAAAGCAAGCGAGTTGCAATAAGTACGATTTCATAACTTCCTCAATCAACCTGCGATAAGAACTGTAGATGAAGCAACGGCGGCCCGTGACGTCTCGCCACGGGCCAAAGTAATTCTGATTCTGTAGCTAGTCGTTTAGATTGGCGACCTCGCCACCGTTGATTGAACCCAGTGCGCCCCACACTCCATAGGCAGACAAGCCGAAGTTGCCTTGAAAGACAGCTTGGTTACCTGTATCGATCGAGTTCGAGATGAAGCGCACGGATCCGTCACACATAGCCGCGTTCACTCCGCCGGTATGACCACTGTTCGGTGGGAAGACGCCCGAGTTCTGATCACCAAAGTTTCCGAGATCGCCACATGCAGCCGAGTTGGGGGCACCAACGGTATTGAAGCCTCGCAGCGCGAATGGAGCGTCACTCCAGTTGATGCCGCGTCGGAAGTGAACGTTCAGACCACCGGTGTAGAACTGACCCGTTGCAGCTCCTCGACAGATGATTGGTGATGCGCCAACACCCGGAACAATTGCGTAAGCTTGATGTAGCCGCACTTGATTGCTGCCGATCGGAAATCCAACATTGGATAAGTTCGTGGCTGAGTTGGTTTGAATCTCGCTGATGCCAACGGTGTTACTTGTGCCATCGGTCAAGTCGCTAATTTTGCGCCATAGCATACGACCAGCGAAGACGCCGCGTGTATCGTGGTTGTTCAATTGCAGCGAAGCAGAACCAGGGCTGTCACCACCGCAAACCGCATAGCTGATACGACGAACGTTCGTTCCGGTGTAGCCAGCATCCGAGGGGCAGCGATAGGCGTCGGGTGGTGTATTCCAAACGGCCCAGCCAATATCTCCACGCGGACCTCCGGGTGCGTTGGCTGCATCTCCACTGCTGATTTGGTTGAAGAGGTTGGTGCCTTCCAGAAACGCCAAGATTCCGATGAAGGGACTGATCCGGCCTGAGTTGTGGTTTCGATTAGCGGCGAAGGTGCCGGTGTTCGCGGCGATTGCGGTGCCGCCATTATTCCCAGATGTACCGTACCGCCGGGCGGGAAAGCGTTTGTAAGCCGATTCATAATTGAACAACGCCAAACCCATCTGTTTCACGTTGTTGCTGCACTGCATTCGCCGCGCAGCCTCTCGAGCGGCTTGAACCGCGGGGAGGAGTAAGCCTACTAGGATGCCGATAATTGCAATAACCACTAGCAGTTCAACGAGAGTAAAGCCGTACTTTCTGACGTTCATTGTTCCACTCCAGTGCTGGCTAAATTGAAAAAAACCAAGAGAAGAAAACACCGTGGCGCTACCCAAAGACATTATTAAGAAAAAGAAAGAATACCAATTCGCTACAGTTAATGCAACGAAAATTCCCTGAAAAGTTAATTTAGGTGGCTCGGTTTCTCATTGCGTAGCCGCGTCAGTCGGTGAAACGCGAGGCATGGGTTCAGCTACAATGCGGTTTACGTCGAACCTGAAAACGAACGGAGCAACTAGCATGCTTAGCTTTCATGATGCCTCGCGACGGTCAGCGACGAGCTCGCGGCGCGACTTCTTACGAGTGGGCGGATTCGGACTTGCCGGACTCTCTCTGCCATCTCTCGCTGAGCAAGCTCTTGCAAACCCGATGTTCGTCAGTGAGCAGAAATCACCGCTGCGCGACAAGTCCGTCATCTTTCTGTTCATGCACGGCGGACCTTCTCAGTTCGAAACCTTTGATCCCAAGATGAATGCGCCGTCGAGCATCCGTAGTGCTACTGGCGAAATCGCTACCAGCATTCCCGGAGTCACGTTTGGAAGCACCTTTGAAAAACTGGCTCAGCGGGCTCATCTGTTCAACATTGTGCGATCATTCGTTACCGGCGATGGCAATCACGATATCAAGCCGGTGGTGAGCAAAGACACGTTAAAGGCGAATCTCGGTTCGTTGTACTCACGGGTGGCTGGCCCCATTCGGACTCAGACAGCGATGCCAACCAACGTCGCGTTGTTTCCGCGAGCGGTCGAACCTGAAGCTGGACCAGCGATCGATACGTTCGGCAATTTCGAGTCGTCAGGCGAGTTCGGCAGCGCTTTCGCTCCGTTTGTTCCCGGCGCGGGGGCTGGATTGCAGCAAGACATGCGACTGAATTTGCCGCAAGCGCGACTGTCCGATCGCCGCGCGCTGCTAGCTGGGTTGGATCAATGGAAACGATTTGCTGAAGCGAACAAAACCATCGACGGCTCGCAAGTGTTGCAGCAGCTCGCCTTCGATGCGCTGATCAACGGAGTCTCTGATGCGTTTGATCTGAAGCAGGAAGATCCTCATGTCGTTGCCAGCTATGATACGCGGCCGCATTTCAATCCTGACCGCATCGATAAGAAGTGGAACAATCACAAGCATTATGCCGATCACGGCACTTCGATCGGCAAGTTACTGTTGCTCGCGCGGCGATTGTGCGAGCGTGGTTGTGGTTTCGTGACGATCACGACCAGCTTTGTGTGGGACATGCATGCCGATGTTAATAACGCGACGAGGCGTGAAGGGATGGGATACGTTGGAGCTCCGTTTGATCATGCGGTTGCGGCGTTCATCGACGACATCGAAGTTCGCGGTTTGCGGGACAAGATCCTGTTGGTTTGTTGCGGTGAAATGGGCCGTTCCCCGGCTATTAACGCGGCTGGCGGTCGCGACCACTGGGGCAATCTCGCTCCGCTGATGCTCTACGGTGACGGCTTGAAAACTGGGCAAGTCATCGGTCAATCCGCTCGCGACGGCGGCACACCGGCTTCAGAAGCGATCACGATTCCCGATTTGATTGCGACCATCATGCACACGTTGCTGGACGTCGATCAAGTCCGCGTAACGGGCGGCTTACCGCGCAACCTGCTGGATGTAATCGCTCGCGGCACACCGATCCGTGGACTGTGATGCGGCGAGCAACCATTGATGATCAAAAGATTCTGTTGAAGTGGTTGCTTCAGAAGTTCAAATTGAAGATAGCTGACTAGCGGCTGTTGTCTTTGGCGAGTTGTCGGAAGTAGCCTTCGATGACTTCGCGGTAGTGGGAAGGGAGTTCTTCCGTCAGGCGTTGGAGTGATTCTTGGCGCTGCGCTGGTGGCAGATTTCCCCAACCTGAGCGATCACCGACATTCTTTTGGTCCACATCGCCTGGACCTTTGGGACCGCCAGCGATTTGGCTTTCTTCCATCGGGCTTCCCTGGCTTGGACTCTGCTGTCCGTCGCTTTGTTGTGCTTGCTGTTGAGCTTGTTGCATTTGATTTTCGATGTCCTCGATCAGCTTGTCGAGCTTCTTGAGGATCTCATCTTCTTCATCGCGAACGCGCTGGCCGGCGCGTCCGAGATCCAATCGCCGGTGCACGTCGTTCATAAGCCTTGCAACTTCATCGAGTGAATCGGCTTTTAGCGGTTCGATATCAGCGGCCATCAACTGAGCAACTTGAGTAAAGCGCACAGGCAACTCGCTCTTCCGCTCGAGCAGCAGTTTGACGTTGCCCAGGCATTCCTTTTTCTTCAGCAGATGATGTTCGCACGTAGCGCGGTAGAACAGCAAGCTTGCTGGATCGCAGACTTGCACAATCTCCAAACCGCTAAGCGTCTCGAGGGCTTCGTCATAGAGCCGTCGCTGCGCGAGAGCTCGACCGCATGCCAAACGAATGGTGTCTTGCATCCAACCGGGAACGTCGCTGGTTAACCATGTGAGATCGCGTGGATGGATTACGGGACCAGATGGGTCTTTGAGTTGGCTGTTCAGTTCGGCAATTCGCGGCTCGAGGATTCCGCAAGCGTCGAGCAACCGATCGAGCAGGGCAGGGCCCTTTACTTTGTCTTTCGATTCGTCCCAGGCGCGGCGGACCGCTTCGCGGGTAGCGACGGGCGCGTTCAGTTGGTCCAAGTAGCTGACCAAATGCTGTTCGAAAACGGCGACGTTCGGCCAATTCCACGAAGCTGATTTCTGAAGGTCGTCCAACTGCTGCGAACTGGGACCAGAATCAGCCACAAGTGGTTGATACGAGTTAACAGCTGCGAAGCTAGTAGAAAGTATTCCGACCGCGACAACTCGACCGAACGTCCGTTTCGCAAGCTGCATGCTGGAATCCTTTGAACTCTTTGGTCGAGTGATAGGGCCACCGTCGTTGATGAAGAATTCTACTCAAACAAATGTGGCGGAGCCAACAGGAAGTGTTCGCTTCATTAAGAATTTCGGTTTTCAGGGCGCGACGAGGCGACCTTTACCCGAAAATCCACGGCAGTCGTTTTTCACACGGTCCGGCGGTCGCGGGCGTGAATGCGAGCCTTTCTACCCCACCGAACATTTTAAGGCAGATTCGGCGACGAAGCTGATGTTTGGGCAATTTGCGGTGAAAATTTGGCTTGGGCTGAGTTGAGCAAACACCGCTTGACGGTTTATTCTTATGCTGTCACAAGCGAGCTAGCAGTAAGTGAGACACCTTGTTTCCCTTCCGATCTGTACTTGAAAATCGTACGTAAAAATCGCCTTTTCCAGCGGTGCGAATTCAGTTGAGGTAATGATGAGATTTTGCCAGCTTGACCAAATAACGCTGCTCGAACCCGGCGTCCAAATCAAAGCGGTAAGGAAATTGCGAGCCGACGAAGATTACCTGCGCGACCATTTTCCTCGCTTTGAAGTGATGCCTGGAGTGCTGATGTTGGAAGCGCTGACGCAAGCGGCGATTTTTCTTGCGCGGGCTACGGAAGGGTACAAAAATGGCTTGATTTATCTCGAATCGGCCAAGAATGTGAAGTTTGCCGACTTTGTTCAGCCCGGCGAAACCTTGTCGATTTCTGTGGAAATCATCAAACGGACTGAGAATACCACACTTGTAAAAGCCAGCGGATCAAAGGAAGATTCTGTTGCAGTGTCGGGGCGACTTTTGTTAAAGCATCAAATGCTGAGCGGCACCGTGGAGCCGTCGACTACGGATGTGCACGCAAACGTATTCATGAAGCAGATTACCGATCGATTGCTGAAGGTCTAATTCGGCTGGCGGCACCGCGTAGGTGAAAACAACGCGGATCGAATCCCTTTCAACCCAATTTTTCTCGCATAACCCAAAGGATCCTACAAAGATGCCAAGTTCCGAAGAGATTTTCCAAAAGGTACAAGCCGCTCTCGTTGATGCTTTGGGTGTCGAGGAAGATGAAGTGACACCGGAAGCGACCATGGTGGGCGATCTCGGTGCCGAATCGATCGATTTCTTGGACATCGTTTTCAAGCTTGAAAAAGCCTTTGGAATCAACATTCCTCGCGAAGAGTTGTTCCCGGATGACATTCTGACCAATGCTAGCTACGTCAAAGATGGCAAAGTGACGGAGCAGGGAATCAGTGAGTTGAAGGCGCGCTTGCCGTGGGCTAACTTGACGAACTTCGAGCAAAACCCACGTGTGCAGGATTTCGGCAACTTGTTGACTGTCAACGATTTGTGCCGCTACGTCGCAACTAAGCTTGGTTAGGCTGTCGTCACCCGCATGGATGTGAGTAGCTGATTGAAGGACAACCTGCGAATTCGCTGAAGGCTCACTTTCCATGCGTTGGTTCTGGATTGATCGATTTGAGAAGTTTGTAGTTGGTAAAGAAGCGGTGACCATCAAGAACGTCACTTTGGCGGAAGAGCCATTGGACGACTATTTGCCTGGTCACCCGCATTACCCACACAGCCTGATCGTTGAAGGGATGGCACAAACTGGCGGGTTGTTGTTAAGCCAGATGGAGCAATTCCTGCAGCGCGTTGTGTTGGCTAAGGTGACGAAAGCTGATTTCTTCTTCGTGGCTCAACCCGGCGACCAATTGCGATTAACCGCCAAGCTGCTTGGCCGGCAGGCCGAGGGCGCGTTTGTGGAAGGAACTGTCGAAATCGACGGTAAGAAGCAGGCGGAAATGGAGCTGACGTTTGCGATTCTCGACGAGTCGTTCGGTAAGGAGCCGTTTTTCATTCCGCGCGATCTGCTGCGTATTTTGCGAGCGATGCGTCTGTTCGAGGTCGCACGCACGGAAGCTGGCGAGCGCATCGAAGAGCCTCAGCATATGCTTGATGACGAGCAGGCTTATTTGGCGAGTCATCCATTCTAAGATTTCGCGGGCAGCATTATTTCCGAGCTTAGCATTTTCGCGGGCAACAGAGTGCGTGTTCGCGTCGCGCGGCTCGTCAATGTGCCTGTCGGTAGGTTATATTCATCGATTCGCAGCGAGATTTCCCACGCGAGTTTTTGAGTCCCAGAAGCGTCTGAGACTGCGTCAAATTAACGTAAGCATTGCTTGTTACTCTGAAGGTTGAACGAATGCGTCGCCGAGTTGTCGTTACTGGAATTGGAATGATCAACCCTTTGGGCAACGACGTCAAAACGGTTTGGGAAGCTCTCCAAAACGGTCGTAGCGGTGTGGGCTTCATCTCGATTTTCGATGCTTCTCAGTATCCGACCAAGATCGCTGCGGAAATTCGCAATTGGGACATCACCGATTGCGGCGAAGACGGTTTAGTTTGGAAGAAGCGCGGTCGTCATGCGAAGTTCGCTGCAGGGGCGGCTAAACAAGCGGTGCAAGATTCCGGCGTGTTGGACGTGATTTCCGATCGTTCGCGAATCGGTGTCTACTTTGGTGCGGGCGAAGGCAATCAGGACTTTTGCAACTTCACACAAATGGTTGCGACTGCGACGAGTGGGGGCAATGGTTTCGACTTAGACGCTTTCATTCGCAAAGGATTGACCATCCTCGACCCCGAATTGGAGCTGGAGCAGGAGCCGAGCATGCCAGCGGCTCACCTGGGCGGGATGTTCGATGTTCACGGACCCAACATCAACTGTTTGACGGCGTGTGCTGCGAGCAGCCAAGCGGTCGGTGAAGCGACTGAGCTGATTCGTCGTGGAGATGTGGATGCGATGATCGCTGGCGGTGCTCACAGCATGATTCACCAATTCGGTTTGACTGGCTTCAATTTGTTGACTGCGCTTTCAACCAATAACGCTGATCCCACGAAGGCTTCGCGACCGTTCGACCGGCTGCGCGATGGATTCGTTTTGGGTGAAGGCTCATCGGTCGTTGTCCTGGAAGAACTGGAACACGCCAAGCGACGCGGTGCGAAGATCTACGGCGAAGTACTCGGATACGGTTGCACGGCTGACGCGTATCGAATCACCGACATTCATCCGGAGGGCCGTGGAGCGATTGGCTGCATGAACGCTGCTTTGAAGGATTCCGGCATCGGTCCAGAGGCGGTGGGCTACGTCAATGCGCACGGAACCAGTACCTCGGTAAACGATCGCGTTGAGACTGTGGCGTGCAAAGCGGTCTTTGGCGAGCGGGCGTCGAAGGTGCCGGTGTCGAGCACCAAGAGCATGATGGGGCACTTGATTGCTGCGGCGGGAGTAACAGAGATGATTGTCTGCTTGCTGGCCATTCGCGATGGAGTTTTACCACCGACAATCAATCTGGAAAATCCAGATCCCGAGTGTGATTTGGACTACGTTGCCAATACAGCTCGAGAAGCAAAGTTGGACGTGGCGCTCAATAACTCCTTCGGCTTTGGCGGCCAGAACGTAACGCTCGCCGTCGGATCGTTCAAAGGCTGATGCATTGCCAACCGTCTTGACCAGCGTCGAGTCGTGCTCATCTGAACAGCTTGCGAGGTACTGTGAAGCCAAGTTGTACCATCCGCGACACTTACTGTCGCACTCGCCCGAACTGGTTGAACTGATGCAAAGCAGGTTTTTTGGGGATCGCCCGAAGATTTTTTGGCAGAAAAATTCTTCGGTAATTCACCAACTAAACTTGAAACTCAGGCGATCGACTTCGAATGTGGCTATCATTTTGGGGAAGTTAGGTCGGCTTTCATGTTGCCGTCGCATTGCCGATTCCCTAACATTCTTCGGTTAGATTGCACCGTAAAACAGCGGTCGGCAACAATAATGCTAGTCCTCCATCGGCGGCAGATAGTAACTATCCGTGTGGTTGCTTTGGTTCGCTTGTCGATTGAATCCATGATGATTGCGAAAGTTAGCTCATGCGAAGAAGATTTTCCAGAAACGTGTTAGTGGCGGCCACGTTTGGTTTGCTTGTCGCCAGCTTCGGGTCGCTTGGTATGTCGCAAGCTGTCAAGAACCCGCGAGTCGAAGAGATGACCGCAGCGCGAGCCGCAGACCGCCAAATCATAATGGGCGTTGCGAAGATCATGCGCGATCAGCACTTGTCAAAGCACAAGTTGGATGACGAAATTTCAGCTCGCGCGTTTGATTCGTTTCTCAAGTCGTTTGACCCGATGAAGACCTACTTTCTTCAAGCGGACATCGATTCGTTCATAGGTGATCGAACAAAGATCGATGACTTCGCGCTCAAAGGCGATATGAACTTTGCGATCAAGGTCTTCAAAGTGTTCATCAATAGATTGGATGAACGCGTGGCGATGGCACACGAGGAGATCGACCGCGAACATGATTTTACGGTGGATGAGCAGATGCCGATCGACCGCGAAGTCGTTCAGTTTCCGAAAGATGACGCGGAAGCTCGCGATCGTATTCGTCGCACGATCAAGTACAGTTTGCTGGTCGAACGCGAGAAGATGCGTTTGCTCAAGGAAAAGCCGGCTGACGAGAAGTCTCGCCAGGAGCAGATTGCGCGTGATGGCGATCCGAATGAAGATCCACGCGAACGTTTACACCGTCGCTACCGCACCATGGCGAAACGTTGGCATCAATTGGATGCCGATGAATTGCTTGAGACGTATGTTACTGCACTCACGACTAGTTTCGACCCACATACGACGTTCATGTCTGCGAAGACGCTCGACAACTTCCGCATTTTGATGGGCCTTCACCTCGAAGGGATCGGTGCTCAATTGATGAGCGAAGATGGTTACACGAAGCTGACAAGCATCGTGCCCAGCGGAGCGGCTGACAAAGACGGTCGACTGAAAACGGGTGACCGCATCATTTCGGTTGGCCAAGGCGAAGATGGCGCGATGGCTGACGTCGTGGATATGAAGCTGGACGATGTCGTGTCGCAAATCCGAGGCAATGCAGGGACCGTGGTTCGATTAGGCGTGATGCCGGCCTCGGGTGGCGAGGTACAGATCGTGAACATTGTGCGTGCTAAGATCAATCTTGAGGACAGCGCGGCTCGCAGTGAGATCGTGGAGCAAGGCGCGAAGGCGGACGGTACTCCATTGCGCTTCGGTTACATTGATTTGCCAAGTTTTTACCTCGACATGGAAGCGGCTCGCGGGAACGAAGATGGATTCCGAAGCACAACTCGCGACTTGCGAAACATTCTGACAAACTTCCGTAACGAAAAGGTTGACGCAGTCGTGCTCGACCTCTCGCGCAACGGCGGGGGTAGCCTAACTGAAGCCATTAACACTACCGGACTGTTCATCGACCGCGGTCCAGTGGTCCAAGTTAAAGATCCAAGTGGCCAGGTCCAGGTTTATCAAGACGAGGAAAAAGGCGTCGCCTGGGGCGGTCCGCTGGTTGTCTTGACTAGCAAAGAAAGTGCAAGCGCTAGCGAGATTTTTGCGGGCGCGATTCAGGATTATAAACGGGGCATCGTGGTCGGCGATCCAACCACGCACGGCAAAGGTACGGTGCAAAGTCTGCTCGATTTGGGCCAATACTTCGTGGGTATCGAAGGCAAGATGGGTGCTCTGAAACTGACGATTCAGCAATTCTACTTGCCGGACGGAAAGAGCACTCAACGCGAAGGTGTGCTTTCCGATATCGTGCTGCCTGCATTGACGGCCAGCTTTGACAACGGTGAAGCTGATTTAGATTACGCGTTACCGAATGATCAAGTGAAGAGTGCAGCTCACAACGACTACAAAATGGTGAACAGTACTATCTTAGATCAGTTGCGCACCAAATCAGCGGAACGCGTTAAGAACTCAGCAAGTTTCGACAAGCTGATGCGACGCATTGAACTGTATCGTCAGCAGAAAGACGAAGATTTCGTTTCGCTGAACATCGAGAAGTTCCAGAAACGTCGCGAAGAGATCGATGCCGAACAAGAAGAAGAGGCAAATATTCTGGATCAGCAATTGCCCAAGAAAGAAGTCTTCCGCAAGGATTACTACCACGAGGAAGTGCTCAACATTGCACGCGATTACATCGAAGCGATGGCGAGCCTCAATCTGGCGCAGGCTGGATAGTCGACCACCGATCAAGTAAAGTTCCTACTGGGCGAAGCGTGAGCTTCGCCCTTTTTTGTTGATGCGGACAAGTGCAGGAACTGCGGGCGTGATCGAACAAACTAATTCTGGAGTTCTTCTTCCAGACACAATCTACTGGGTCTTCGCCGGCATCTTGACGGTGTACGCGCTCGCGCTGCTGGTTGTTGGCTATGTTGCACAGCGCAAAATTCATAACGTCGAAGATTACGTGCTTGCCGGTCGCCAGCTAAGAACCGGCTTAGCGACCATCACGATGATCGCAACTTGGTTCGGCGCCGAATCGTTGATGACAACGACTGACCAAGTCGCTTCAGTCGGTCTATCTGGTGCGATGCTTGATCCGATCGGAATCTCTGTCTGCTTGCTAATTGCGGGTGTTTTTGTTGCGGGACCACTCTGGCGCATGAGCTTGTTAACGATCCCAGATTTTTTCCGAGTGCGATATGGTCCAGCAGCAGAGTTTGCCAGCGCCTGCATCCTTGTGCCAAGTTACTTTGGTTGGATCGCAGCGCAGTACTTGGCGCTGGCGGTTCTGCTAGAGCAGTTTTTTGGCGTTCCGCAGTTGGTTGGCGTGATTGGCGTGGCCGTGCTCGCTACCAGCTACTCGTTGATGGGGGGCATGTGGTCGGTGACTTGGACCGACGCGATTCAGATGGTCTTAATTGTGCTAGGCTTGTTCGTGATGGCAGTCGAGATCCTTAGGCAAACGGGACTCGGCGAGAGCGTGACGAACGCGCCTTGGCATTTCGCAACCGATGCGTCAGCCCAAGCGATGGTAATGGGCGCGTTGTCGGCGCTCGTTATCGGATCGCTGGGGAACCTACCGGTTCAGGATTTGATGCAGCGTATTTCATCTGCCAACTCGGATCGCACGGCGAGTCGCGCGTGCGTCCTGGCTGCTGTCGGCTACCTTGCGATGGGAAGTTTGCCAATCTTAGCCGGGTTGTCTGCCGGTCAATTGCTACCCGAAGTACCAAGCGAAGGTGTATTGACGGCGCTTGCACAGCGATTGTTGAGCCCTGCGCTGTTACTGATTTTTCTTTTGGCTGTGGTTTCGACGGTGCTTTCGACGGTCGTGTCAGCGGTACTCGCACCGGCCGCAGTGCTATCGCAAAATCTGATTCAGCCTTTCTCGCGGCGCTGGAGTCTGTTTGAAAGTGAGCAAGCTCGTTTGGCATCGCAGCGATTTTCCACTGTCGTGATTGTAGTTGCTTCAGTGGCACTTGCGCTCAGCGGCAGCGACGCTTATGAGCTTGTCGAATCCGCTTACTCGCTGTCACTGGTGGGATTGTTCGCCCCGTTTATCTTTGGCCTTCGATGGAAACGCGCACCGCGCGTGGCGGCGTTGGCTTCGATGATTGTTGGCGTGTTCTCTTGGGGTGTACACGTAAGTTTTGGTTGGGAGTTTTTCTTTCAGCCCTATTTCCAATCCGCGAGTGCAAGTGGCTATTATGCAGTATTGCGTGTATTTCCACATGAACTCGGTGACACGCTGCTTTCCGTATCGGTATTCCTTATACTCTCAGTAGTTTTGGCGAGGAAGCGCGCTGCGGCGTAGCGGAAGCAACTGAGTTTGATGAGTCTTCGCCTTGTTTAGAATTGCGGGGCGTATCTTGCGCGAGCAACTCAAAAACTTCATCGCGCAGCATTGGTTAATGTCCGAACCCGGACGCCATCACCTTCATCGCATGCCATTGCTCTTCTTTGCTGCTTGTTTTATTTCAGGCGTCTGGTTGGGAGGCCGCAACTCTATTGAGCGTGTGACATGGATCGCAATGCTATTTGCAGGCATCTTAGCCTGCGCGTCCATTGCATGTCATGTGAGAGAGAGGCGGGCTTGGTCGAGCCTATTGACCATGACGAGTGCGTTTCTGTTTGGGATCTATTTTGGCTTCGTCAGCAAGCCTGCAGACCATGACGCGCTGTCGGTCGTAGCACCGCAAGATTGGAAGCCGTGCGCAGTGCGGGTTCGAATCTTGGCTGCTGCGACTTGGCAACCCAATCCGAATCATCGCCTTGCTGATCCGAAAAGCGAAGCTTGGAAGACTCAGTGGCAGGTTAGATGTGCAGCGATCCGAGATAACGAAGACTGGGTTGCGACCACTGCATACAGTCGTTTGACTACGGAAGGTCGAATCGATCGCTACTTACCGGGCGACACTCTCGAGGTTTACGGTCACATTCGAAAGATAGCTGCATCGGCAAATCCCGGCGGCTTTGACTTTGCAAAGCAAGCGGCATTGAACAACCAATTTGTATCGCTGCGCACTGAATCGGCTGTGCAAATCAAGCAGATCGGCAGCGAATGGGGCTGGTACAGTTTAGCTCGACTGCGCGGCATCGCCATTCGGTGGCTAGACAAGTCGCTCTCGCGATGGGTTACGAACGGCCAAGCGCCGTTGGCTGCGGCGCTGGTCTTCGGGCAGCGTGAGCAAGTCGAGTGGCAGAATCAACAGGAATTGATGGCGACCGGAACGCTGCACATGCTGTCGATCAGTGGTCTGCATGTTGAGATTGTTGCCGCAGTTCTTCTTAGTATTTGCATGATGTTTCGTGTCGGCCAGCTTACAACTTTTTTGGTTTTGGTAGTTTTCTCGTGGTGCTATGCAGGTTTGTCAGGTGCCGAACCGCCGGTGATTAGAGCTGCGGTTCAGGTGACGATCTTTGCATTTGCGCGATGGATTGGCGGCCGAACGCGTATCGGTAATCTATTGGGCGGCGCAGCCATTGTGATTGTGTTGCTGCGGGCATCGAACATCGAAAACGTAGGTGTGCAGTTGTCGTTTCTGGCGGTCGCTACGATAGGTTTTTTCTTCTCAACCAACCGTAGACGCGTTCAAATCGATAGGCTGCAAGCGGTGATCGATGAGACCTTGCCAGCTTGGCGAATTTGGTTGAGTTGGCTATCGCGCAAGTTGCAGGAACTGACTTGCATCAGCTTCTGGATCACGATCTTCACTTGTCCTTTGGTGTGGACCAACTTTCATGTGCTGTCACCGATAGCGATTTTGTTGAATGTCATCATTTCTGTTCCGCTGACGATCAGCTTGCTCAGCGGATTGATAACAGGGTTGCTGGGTTGGTTGCCGCTCATTGGTTGGCTTGGGGGGTGGGTATGTGGCGAATCGTTGCGATTCATTACGGCTACGGTTGCGTGGGGAAACACTGTTCCATTCGGGCATTTCTGGTTGCCAGCGCCGCCCCATTGGTGGACCATCACTTTCTATACGATCGGATGCACATGGTTGTTAACTTTTGGGCGTGAACGGCTTAAGAGTCTAAGTTTGATTCTGTTGATTTGGATCGCAATTGGTATTGCGCCTTGGATGACCGGACCGAGGGGCTTGATCGATGCATTTCGGAACCAGTCGACTGCGGAGAGCCAGTCAGGCGAACTTAGATGCACGTTCCTGAGTGTCGGACATGGGACGTCGGTCGTCTTCGAATTGCCGACGGGTGAAGTCTGGTTGTACGACGCCGGTCATCTTGGCGCCCCGGAACGCAGCCACCAAGAGATCGCTGCTGCGCTGTGGATGATTAAGACGGCTCGCATTGAGCGGCTGATTTTATCTCACGCGGATTCGGACCATTACAACGCTTCGCTTGGTTTATTGGAGCGGTTTGCGATCGGTTCAATCGTCAGTACGCCACAGTTCTGGAAGAACACGGATGTTGAAGTTCAAAATGTTATCGAGCAATTTTTGCGCCGACGACGCAATCTGGGAACCTGGGTGCATCCTGACGAGTTTGGAGTTGAAGACACGCATTTCAAAGTGCTGCATCCGACAAGTCAGTGGCGTGGTTCGACGGACAACGCGGACAGTTTATGTTTACTAGTCGAGTTCGCGGGAACTCGAATTTTGCTGCCGGGCGACTTGGAAGGAGCGGGATTGACGCACTTGGTGACATTACCGGCGCGTCCCTGTCACGTGGTGATGGCGCCGCATCACGGTAGCACAACGCATAATCCGAAAGACTTGCTCGAGTGGTGCCAACCGGAAGCGGTTGTTGTCAGTGGCGGTCCGCGAGCGGTTCGACCGGAAGTGATCAAACTTTATTCGCAGGTTCCAAGCATACTGGCGATAACGCACCGTGACGGAGCCATCCAGGTGCGAATCGATCGCAGTGGAGTTCTTTCGCTGTGGCGCTGGGACCGTCTGCAGTGGGAACCGTTTGCTACTCAGCCGAATGATCCATCGCTGCCATAAAGTGCCGCTCAGTTACTCTTACGCCGACTTGGCGACCAGCGTCCCCGCGGCCGAATGGCTGAGTTTGTTGTAAAGCGTCTTGAGGCTGATACCAAGTTCATCGGCGGCAGCTTGTTTGTTACCGCCGTGCCGATTGACGGCTTCGTGAATCGCCGCTTCTTCGAGTTCTTTGAGCGACAGCGGACCGAGGGTGCGCAAGTCTTTTCTTAAACGACGATCGGTGAAATGTCGTGGAAGATGTTCCGGCAAAATCGGTGGTTGCTCGCAGAGTATCGTCGCGTGTTCGATCACGTTCGCGAGTTCACGAACATTGCCGGGCCAGACATGGTTCAGTAACTCCGACATGGCCTCGGGACTGAACAGATCGGTATCGGAGATCGAATCTTGTCGAAAGCGACGGAAGAGGTGAACAGCCAACTTTGGAATGTCCGAAGTGTGTTCACGCAGTGCAGGCAAGTGAATTTCGAAAGTATTGATGCGGAACATCAAATCCTCGCGGAATGAGCCTTCTTCCACCATCAGTTCTAAATTGCGATGCGTCGCACAGACAACTCGTACATCGACTTTAAGTGGATCATTGTCGCCAACTCGGCGCATCTCACCACTTTCGAGAATGCGTAATAACTTGGCTTGCATGCCCAATGGCAACTCGCCGATCTCGTCTAGAAAAATCGTTCCGCCGTTGGCAACTTCGAACAAGCCTTCGCGGTGCGAGTCGGCGCCCGTGAATGCACCTTTGCGATGACCGAACAGCTCGCTTTCAATGAGATTCTCGGGAAGTGCGCCGCAATTGATGGCCACAAATGCTTCCGCTTTACGATGGCTCTGATCGTGAACAGCGCGCGCGACCAACTCTTTACCGCAGCCGGTTTCGCCTCGTATCAAGACCGTTGAATTTGTTGGAGCGACTTTTGCAACCAACTTTGCGACGGCCAACATGAGCGGATGATCGCCGACGAGTTGCACACTGGTTTGACGCTGCTCGATCTGCTTTTTGTTGGCATGGTACTTTTTTACCCGATCGCGTCGCTGCAATATTCGTTCGAGCAGCGCTTGCAATTCAACTAAGCGGCAAGGCTTGGTCAAGTAGTCACAAGCTCCGTAACGCAGCGCCATCACGGCCGTGTCAAGCGACTCTTTGCCGGTCAGTACGATCGTCTCCGTTTCAGGCGATAGCTCTTTGGCGCGGCGGATCACTTCGATCCCATTCATACCCGGCATATCCAAGTCGACTAGTACACAGTCAAACGTTTCGCGTTCCAGCGCAGCGACAGCAGTATTCCCGTCTGGGCAAACGGCCACGCGATGCCCCATACGCGGCAATTCCATACTCATCAGTTCTTGCAATGATTCTTCATCATCCGCGAAGAGGATCTTCAGTCCGTTAAGCGGCTGCTTTGATGGTTTCATGTGATTGCGGGTTCGTTCTTTCGAGAGGTACAGTCAACACAAATTTCGATCCTAAGCCTGGTCCGTCGCTATAGGCTGCCAACTCGCCAGCATGATCTTGCACAATACGATAAGTGATCGAAAGGCCCAAGCCCGTTCCGCGTCCATCGCGACGACGAGTAAAGAAAGGTTCGAACAGGTGATCGAGCACTTCGGAAGTCATTCCGCAACCGTTGTCGCTTACGGTTAGCGTGAACGTCGATTCGTCGTGCTCGAGCAAGACTGTTACTAGCCCGCCGTCGTCGACCGAATCAAGAGCATTTGTTAAAAGGTTTAAAACGACTTGTTTTAGCTCAGGCGGACTTACCCAAGCACTTAGGCCCTCTTCGCCGATGTACTCGATCTGCTTATTTCGGTACTGACCAAGATGCTGCACTAAAGCGATCATATCGGAGATGGATGCATTCACATCTGTTTTTTGCTTTCGCTGCGACTCGTTAAGTCGCGAGAAATCGAGCAGTCGTTCGGTGATTCCCTTGCATCGGAAAGCTTCATCTTGAATTCGTTTTAAGTACTTTCTGAGCACATCCAATTCTTGTTCATCATAATTGACTTCAGCAATCGTTCCTTCGGCGTCTTCGCACTGCACGTGCAGAATTTCGTGGAGGCGACCTTCTAGCGCTTCAGCGCTCCAAGCGATCGAAGCGAGCGGGTTGTTGATTTCGTGCGCTACGCCGGCAGCGAGAAAACCGACGCTTGCCAACTGTTCGCTACGGACGACTTCGCGCGTCCTCTGCTGGACCTTTTCGTTGAGATTATCTCGTATCTCGATGAAGCGGCGAGTCATATTGTTGAGTGCACTGGCTAGCTCGGCGAGTTCGTCGTGCGATTGCAGTTCGATTTGCTGCTCGAACTGGCCGCTGGCGATCGAACGACTTCCGGCGAGCAGCACTTTAAAGGGCTGAACGACTGCACTGCGGAAGTACCAAAACGCGACGCCTAGAATGATCAAGGCTGAGGCTGCCGAGAGTGCGTTGAAGGCGATCCAGCTTCGATAGCGATCACGTTCTTCGTCACGAAAGTGCAACATCCATTCGAGTAAATAAGTTGGCAGTTTGTGGGTCATCTTGCCCAGTTCGACGAGATCATCTTGAGAAATCGGCGTTCGAGGATTGGTCATCATCTGGGTTTGTAACGCTCCCACATTTTTTTTCATTGCCAGAATCATCGCTACCTCTTCGCGACGTTCGGGCTTCGACGCATCGATGGTGACATGCCCCGCCAAATGCGATTCGTAGCTTCGGAGGCTAACCAGAATCTTGCCGAGTTTCAGAATCTGAAGATCGTCTGGAACCTCACGTTGGGGCAGCATGCCGAGCTGTCGTTCAAAGAGCGAACCCTCGGAGTTCTGTTCGCTGATGCGCGCGGTGAAGCGAAATTCGTCGACCTGCTCCTGCAACTGGGAGATTGTTTGCAATTCACGAGCGCGCTGGCTGAGTAGCAATGCCAAATGACGATACGCGTAGACCCCGCGCAGGCTGCTGAAAAGCAGCAATAGAAGCGTGCCCGTCAGCAGTACGGTTACGCACAGGAATTTTTTTCGGATTGGCATTCGCGATAGCACGAGCAACCTCCTTGTCGCACGTATCGAAACCGGTCTTGATTTAGACGGGTTCTAAGCGGTCGAGGGAGTGTAGCTATCTCGCTTGCTGGCGGATAGTCGAACAATCCCGAATAAATTGCGAAGATAAAACGATTTCGCAGATTGGGTAATCTGCGTTGCTGGGATAGTTTGCTGCGAAGGATCGTTAACTCAGCTTCGCTATCCGCGTAATGCTAGCAATGGCAGCAAAAGATAGAGAGAGTTCTTACAGCGGCTGCAGAAAAAGAATTCGCCGGGAAGGCGAGAGCGGTTTAATCGACAGAAACGGAGTTAACCAACTGCATTCCGTGGATTGCTCGGCGAACGGTTTCCTGTGCCATTTGTTTGGCATAGAACGTTCGCACACGTCCTTGCAGCAGCACTTGGTCGCCTTGCTGGATAACTTTCAAATGTCGCAGGTCCGCAATGGGGCTGGCGGCGAGGAGATGTTTTACCCTTCCGGTAACATCTCGAAATCCGGAATCGATCATCTGTCCCCTCCTGTATGAACACACTCGGAGTGAGCCAATATCGTCATGAAGTTGTTCTTGGGTGCTCACTGGTCAAATCGTACCAATAAGTCCAAGTATCGACATTACTCTCAGCAAGTCAAGCTTGATCCGCAATATCCCTACATCCTTCATGGAACTTCGTTTGTGAGTCGAGAAATCTCTTCCTAATGTGACTTGGTCCACGATTGCTGAAGTAATTTCCCATAACGTCTTTGACGAATTGCCCCCACAACTTGAAATCGAAGAACGATGGTAGAGATCCTCTGTACTCTTACAGGCATTATTTCGGGAATCGCGATCGTGGCTGCGCTGATGCAACAGCAGGGCAGCCGTAGCCGTTTTGAGGCTCCTGAACCACCTTCGCTCGACGAGGCCGAAAGCCTAAAGGGCCTTACAACTCAGCTGCAAATGCTGACTCATCGCGTCGCGGCTGATGTTTCTGCGCACACACAAAAGGTAGTGCATATTAACGAACGTCTGATTCCTGCGCAGAACGAGCCTGAGCGGATTTTGACCGCGATCAGTGATTTGATTCAGGCGAACGAGTCGATGCAGGGACAGCTTGCGGCGGCTCAGCAGCGGCTCAGCAAGCAGTCGGAGCAGATCGAAGTCACCGCGCGGCAGGCTCGAACCGATGCCTTGACTGGCTTGGCCAATCGCCGAGCTCTCGAAGAGTCGCTCGCGAACTGCATCGAAGCCGCAGGAGCTCCCAACGCGGCTGCATCCGGCAGATTGTCTGCTTTGTTGCTGCTGGACATCGATTACTTCAAGAGCTTTAACGATAGCTATGGTCACACCACCGGCGACGCGGTTCTAGCCAGTTTTGCCCGCAGTATCTCCAAATGGTGCGATGGAAAGTACTATTCCGCGCGGTACGGCGGAGAAGAGTTCGCGATCATTCTGACCGGAACCGAGGACTCGTTAACCGAGTTGGCGCAGTTGGCTGCCGAAGCGCGAGCCTTTATCAGCGAACAGGTCATCAATCACGAAGACTTGCGGCTGACGATCACCGCCAGCGCAGGACTAACCCAGATTCAAAGTGGTGACACACTTAAGAGTGTTTACGAACGCGCCGACGAAGGCCTCTACCGCTCGAAGAAATCCGGTCGAAATCGAGGCCACTGGTTAGCCGATGGTGAATGGCGTCCCTTCCCATCTGTTACCAAGTCCGGCGATGCAAAGCAGGTCTCGCAGATCGAAGTCGCCGCCTTGGAAGCTACGAAGTTGATCACTCGCAAGCATGTCGAAGAGATCAAAGAACATATCGCAACACCGAAGTTGAACACGCCGCATCGTCCTGAAACTCCGAAGATTGACGATACGGATATTCTTGACCTGAGCGCATTTGTCGAGCGGCTCGAAACGCAGCTCAAGCAGCTCAGTCGAGCCGACATGCCCGCTTCGGCGATCATGATCGAGGCGGTCGGTTTGACACCGGAATCTGTTCGAGACTTTGAGCGATCTTGGACTGATGTGCTCGACTTGGTCCAGTCTAACTTGCGCGGTATCGACGTCATCTGTCGCCTGCGCCAGAACACGCTCTGTGTCTTCATGCCTGGTTGCACGCTGAACGCTTCGCTCGAACGAGCGGGCAGTATGCAACACATGCTCGAAGATCGTCGTGAATCGAGTGCGCCGAATCACTATCCTGAGCGATTTGCGATCGCTGCGGCTAGTGCGCAGTTCAATGAAGAAGCTGGCTTGTTCCTTCAGCGATTGGAAGACGCGTTGGAAGAAGCTCAAGATGCAACTGCGCTGGAGTTGGTGGTTAGCAGCGCCAATAGCAGCTACTTCCACGCAACTTAGCAAAACGGCTTTGCTTGCATTGGAATTTTTCGGCCAAGTTTTGGCGAGTGCGTCACAACGGGCTGATTCGTCTTGTAGTCAAACTTGCCTTTGCCTTAAAATTTGAGCTCGTTTTGAAAAGGAATTCAACGTTCAAGTGCAACCCAGGGCATTTGAAACGGATCAAAAGTGGTTACGGAGAACCTCGAAAATGGCCAATAGACTTTCCCGCCGCCGTGCATTTCGAAACGCACAGCACTTCGCCCTCGCATTGAGTTTGATCGCTGCACCGCAATCCGTTTTCGCTCAAGGTCGGCAGGCCGCGCCAGCTCAAACGACTGCAGCCGCGCCAATTTCTCCCATGGAGAAGATTCCGAAAGTCGTCGCCGTGGTCAACGGTCAGACCATTACTCGCGACAAACTCGCTCAGGAAAGCATGCGTCGCTTTGGGCCAGTCGTACTCGATAACTTGCTGAATAAGTACCTGATTCTTCAAGCCTGCAAAGCGCAGGGCATCAATATCACCCAAGCCGACGTGAATAACGAAATCGCGCGGACCTCGAACAAGTTTGGTTTGAGCACCAAACTGTTCCTCGAAGCGATGGAAAAAGAACGCGACATCACACCGGAACAGTACTCGAGCGAAATCGTGTGGCCGATGTTGGCGTTGCGAGCTCTTGCTGCGGACAAGATCAAAGTGAATCCACAAGAGATCGATGCGATCATGCAAGCCGAATACGGACCAAAGGTCCAAGTTCGAATGATCGCAGTCAGTCAAGTTGAGAAGGCGAAGCAGTTGCACGCTGCCGCCACCGCAGCTCCGGAGACCTTCCGTCGCTTGGCTAAAGAGCACAGCGAAGATGCGCTCAGCGCTAGCGTTGAAGGTCTGCTGCCACCGATTCGCCGAAACAGCGGCGATGATCAGCTTGAGAAGATCGCATTTCAGCTCCAGCCGAATCAGATCTCACAAGTTTTTCAAGTTGGCGAAATGCACTACATGCTGCAATGCGTGCGTCAGTTGCCTGCAACGCCTCCAAACCCGCAAATGTTGCCTGCCATCCAACAGCGAATCGAAGAACAGCTGCGCGATCAACGCGTTGGTCAATCTGCTAACGAAATTTTTGCGGCACTACAAAAGAAGAGCGAGCTGGTCACCGTCCTCGGAAATCGCGAATTGGAAGCCAAGTACCCAGGTGTTGCTGCTTATCTCAATCGCGAACCGATTTCGATGGAGCAGGTTGGTGCCGAGTGCGTACAGCGCCATGGCCGCCCGATTCTAAAAGGCGAAATCAATCGGGTGCTGCTGTCATCAGCGCTCGCCAGCGCGAACAAACAGATCACTCAAGCTGATATTGATGCTGAAGTCGCTCGCGCAGCCGATTCGATGGGCTTTCTGAAACCTGATGGAACTCCGGATACCGACGCTTGGCTCAAGAGTATTCTGGAAGACGAAGGTGCGACGATCGATCTGTACATTCAAGACGCGGTGTGGCCAAGTGTTGCTTTGAAGAAGTTGGTCCAAGACAGCGTTCAGATAACCGCTGAAGATATACAGAAGGGCTTCGAAGCCAACTTTGGTCCACGGGCTGAAGTGCTGGCCGTCGTGCTCAGCAATCAACGCACCGCGGAAGACGTTTGGCAGCAAGCTCGCCAGAGTCTTGGCGAACAACAATTCGGTGAACTGGCTGCAAAGTACTCCGTCGAAACCGTTTCTCGCAGTAACTACGGGAAGGTTCCTGCAATTCGTCGTCACAGCGGACAACCTACGCTTGAGAAAGCGGCTTTTGAGTTGCAACCCGGCGAAATTTCCGGCGTGATCGCGCTGAATGATCAATACGTCGTGCTGTATAAGCAAGGCGAAACGAATCCAATTGTTAAGGATATCGAAGCCGTTCGTCCTGAACTGCACAAAGAGATTCTTGAAAAGAAGATGCGCGTCGCGATGCAAAATCAACTCGACACAATGCTCAAGGCGGCACAGATCGACAACTTCCTCGAGCAAACGACGCAATCCGGTGCAGCGGCGGTGCCACCACCGGCGGCGGCCTCACGTCCGCAAGCAACTACAAATCGCTAGCAATCACAAAGCTGGCAACTTGTCTCAGTGATTTTTCGAGCTCGAACCGCTTTCTGATTGGATCCGTTCCAACATCATGGATGCAGACCAGCTTCGCGCGCTTCAAGCGCCCATTAAACAACGCTACCGTGACGACCCGAGCTCAGCCAAGGTCGTCATGCATGCAAGCGGAAAAGTGCTGGCCTCAGAGTTGGTTTGCGAAGTCGACACAATGCTAGGTACGGTGACCGCAGGGCTGCATCCAGCAGCAGGCGGCTCTGGTGAACAGGCTTGTTCTGGCGATATGCTTCTGCAGGCGCTTGTAGCCTGCAGTGGCGTGACACTCTCAGCGGTTGCGACTGCAATGGGAATTGAGATTCATTCGTGCAGCATCTCCGCGCGAGCCGAAATGGACTTTCGTGGGACACTGGGCATCGACAAGAGTGTACCGATCGGCATTACCGCCTTGCATCTCAACTTCGAAATCGATTCGCCGGCTGACGATGCACAGCTTCAGAAGCTTGTCGAACTCACCGAACGCTACTGCGTCGTTCTGCAAACTCTCGCGAAGCCCGCGTCTTTAATAAGTAGTTGCACCCGAGTGACAGCTAGCTGATGCTTGAAGTCTTCTGGAACAGCGAGGTGAGCATCGCTTCGAAGACCGGTTGCAACTTTTCAACATCGCGATCTTCGCCCTGGATCTGCACCAAGTAGATGCTGCCCGCCAAGGCGAAACTAAACAGTTCGGCGACGATTAGAAAATCGAGATAAACGAATCGTAGCGCCATTCCGTGAAACTCGCGATCCGCAATCGATCTCGAAAACGGCTCCGATTCGACTTCGTCATATTCTGCCAACATCACTTGATGTGCGTTCTCGACAGCGTCGGAAAAATTAAGTGTGGGGTAACGCGTGATTGTCATGAAAGCCCCGAGCGGACTTTCGAAACTCACACTGTCTTGATCGGTCCCATCTTCTTCGATTTTCCAACCGTCCGGGTACATCACGGACACACCGAGGCCATCAAACTGCAGGGGCATCGCAAATACTCAATTCACGTCGTTGCTAGCAAGCGGAATGCTTTTGGCCTTCGCGCCATGCGACCGAGTTGCTAGTGTCAAAAGCGTTAGTTTACCGGACTTCCAATGATTCGGGGAGCGTCCGCGAGTCGATCCAAACGAATGATTTCAGGGTCGTTTCGGCCAATCTGCTGGATGAGCATTTGATAACCTTCGACCATCATTCCCGAATTCAGCGTGACTGCCGTCGCGGTAAAATCCGCTGCTGTTGCTATCGTTTGATCTGGGTGATTGTCTGCGTTCAGAGTCTTGTTGGTTGTCGCGCGCTTCGGAACCATCGTCAAATCCGCGAACAGCGCGAGCAAGGCGCGGCCAGGCAGTTGTCTTTGCGTGGCCACGAAGCCTTGCAGCAGGAAAAATATATCGATGCAGAGTCTTTCTTTGGTGAAGCGATTCGCCAGAGTCCGGTCGACGAACGAGCGCAGTGGGGTTACGCCGAGGTGTTGTGGCAACGCGGTCAATTTCCACCAGCTATCGAACACATGACGCAAGCTGTCGCGATGAGCGGCGACAATCCGGATTTGATCGTACGACTCGGGCAGATGTATTTGGAGCAAAGTGAATTGCCTCGCGCGGCTGAGCAAGCCGAGGCGGCGCTGCAGATCCAGCGCAAGCATGCCGGCGCATGGGCGCTCAAAGGTGACGTGCTGCGGCAGCAAAGCCAACTGTCCGAGGCGCTTGACTGCTACCACCGTTCGCTGATTTACCGCGCCGACGCGCCGCAAGTCCAAGTTGCTTTGGCCGAGATCTATCGACAGCTTGGTCGACCACAACGCGCGCTGGCGACTTTAGATCACTTAGCAGATCACCACGCCCCCGAGCAGGTGCCGCCTCGAGCCTGGTTATTAAAAGGTCAAGCGCTCGCTGATATGGGCGAAAACGCGGAAGCCCAACGCTACTTCCGTCTTGCTAGCCAGTACGCTGGCGAAAAAGATAGCGGATTGTTGCTCGAATTAGCTGAGGCCCAGCACGCATGTGGCGACTTGGCGGAAGCTCGGTTTTGCTTAGGTCGAGTCCTGCAGCACGAACCTGAGAATCCTGGAGCCATGCAACTTCAAAGCCAGCTCGATCAATCGTTTATGCAGATGATCGAGTTCCAAAATGGTAAGGTCCCTACGATGCACGTGCCTTATCAACGCAACCCTATTGCCGAACAAACTGCTCCGTAAGCCGCTCGCGGTGACATGCGAAAGCCCGCAGGAGTCCTCTTACCGGTCGCAACCGTATAGACTGCTCTAACACGCGTCGTGCACCTTCCGCACTTTCGCAGAGCGATAGGCGACCATCTGCGAAACTTCTGCAACTCAACCAACCGCAACTGAATCACTCAAGCATGTCGAATTTTAAAGGGTTCCCTCAGGACACGTTCAAGTTCTTAAAAGAGCTATCCAAGAACAATAACCGAGAATGGTTTGCCGATAACAAGGCGCGGTATGAACAGAGCTTTCTGGATCCTTCGCTCGAACTCATTCGGCAACTTGAAAAACCGCTCGCCAAAGTCGCGCCTCTGCTCCGCGTCGAAGCCAAGAAGATGGGCGGGTCGCTGATGCGAATCTACAAAGACACTCGCTTTTCGAACGACAAAACGCCTTACAAGACGAACATCGGAATCCAGTTTCGTCACTCTGCCGGCAAGGACGTTCATGCGCCAGGCATTTACTTTCACGTGGCGACCGACGAGTGCTTTGTCGGCGCGGGCATTTGGAAACCGGCCGCAGAACCGCTAAAACAAATCCGCGAACACATCGTCGCAAATCCAACTGAGTACAAAAAAGCGATCACGAACAAAAAGTTCGCTGAACGATACTCACTGTTCGATGATCGATTGAAAAGTGCTCCGCGCGGTTACGCGAAGGACGATCCGTTGATTGACGAACTGCGTCGCCGCAGCTTCATTGGCGGTGCAAATCTCACGCAGGCTCAAGTGCAGAGTAAAGAGTTGGTCGAATTGATCATCGAGCGCGTTCGCGTGGCAAGGCCGATGATGCAGTTCCTGTGCGAGGCACTCGAACAGCCTTACTGAAGCGATGCAGATTGGTCTGATCCAGTGATCAAGCTTCATCGTTATCCCAAAAATCCGCTTCCGATTCACTTGGCGGGCGAGATAGTTTTTTACGCATCGCGTCTGCAATCAAGAAAACGCCAGCCACCATGCCACCAGCCAAGTAGCCGGCTGGTGGGCCAAGTATTAGCGAGCAGGCGGTCGTGCAAAAATCCCAGCGACCATACCAAGCGTTCAACAGGACGGTCGTCAGCAGAAGTGCGATCGGACCGCCCACCACCGAAGCTAACCGTGGATTGTTGCCACCGAAGAGCAGCATTTGTCCGATTCCAACGAAGGTCACATAGGATGCAACGCCGAAGAACACTTCAGGAATCGCATTGAGCGCCTTCATCGCGCCGAATAGCAATCCGAATGCTAGCGTGATTGCCATGAGCGTAAAAAGGTCGAAGACTCGCTGAGCACCGTACGCAGGCTCGTCGAGCAAATCTCGCAGCCGCTCCCAATTCTCCACAAACGGGTTCTTGTACTGTTCCTCGAAAACCACAATCGGAGGGTCGTCCACGATTCTGTAAGGTCTCTGTACAACCGGATGATTAGGTTCGTGACCTTGAGGCTCGGACGGTTCATCTGCTGACATGATGCGGCTACCCAACCCGGCTGGAGCGAATTCTCTTTTTCAATAGGTCCCGACGCAAAAGTCGACTAAACTTTAGCAGAGACGGTAACCTGAACTGCAGTGTCCATCCCTTTTCGCACCGAGCCTATTCAGCGGTGGCGTTGGAAGGAATGTGCGACAAGTTTAGACTATTACTGACGAGTACTTCATCCTGCGCTACCTCCACGCGACTTGGTTCAGCCCAAACTGGGCCAATCCGCGACTGTTGACCGGTGCAGATTAAATCCTCTGCGGATAGAATACTGCCCTCAACTTCGCTAATAATTCCCTTTTTTCTCCCCAGGTATTAATTTCATGTCGGACCCGCAAGAATCGGATGTCGTCTCTTCAGCGACCCCAGCGCCAGAAAATCCTGCGCCGTCGGAATCCACTTCTGCATCCACGACCGCTGCGGAACCTGCCGGACCGATCAGCTTGGCGAGAATCCGCGAATTGCGCAAAAGTCAGGAGCAAGCTGCCCAATCGCCCGGACGTCCGCCGCGCCGCGATCGGCAGCAAGTTGTTGCTGACAGCGCAGCGCCCGCTACCGCCACAGTTGACGGTGAGCCGAGTGCGCCTTCAGAGAAACAAGGCGAGGGCAAAAAGCCGCGTTCCGATCGCCGCGACAAACGTGGCCCGCGTCGCGACACCGCCGCGCAAGACGAACCGATTAGCTACGCTTCCAAAATTGCAGTACCATCGATTCGCCAGCCGCTGTCGCAAGACCTCGAAGCTGAAATCAACGCAGCACTCGAAGGCGACGATCTGGATAAGTTGCTGATCGGCGATGACATGCTGAAACTGTCCGCCACGCTTGAAGAGGGTCAGCGAATCAATGCGACTGTTGTAAAGGTTCACGGCGAGCATGTCTTCCTGACGCTGGGCGGCCCCAACGAAGGCATGATTCCGAAACTTCAATTCGAAGATGCGCTTCCCGAAATCGGCGCTCAACTGGAAGTCATCGTTCGTGGTTACCTGCCGCAAGAAGGCCTCTACGAATTGACCAACCCAGGTAACGCAATCAGCGTTTCGGATTGGTCCGACTTGCGAGAGGGTGAGATTATCGAGGTGATGATCACCGCTGCCAACACCGGCGGACTGGAATGCAAAGTCGGCAGCATCGAAGGCTTTATTCCGATCAGTCAAATTGCTGAATTCCGAGTTGAAAACGCAGCGGATTTCGTTGGTCAAAAAGCACTCTGTGTGATCACCGAAGCGAATCCGCGTCGCGGTAACTTGGTCCTCTCGCGCCGCGCTGTGCTCGAACGCGAGAAGGAAGAGAAGAAACAACAACGCCTCGCTGCTCTTGAGATCGGCGCTGCGGTCGATGGCGTCGTTCGCAAGATCATGGACTTCGGTGCGTTTGTTGACATCGGCGGCCTCGACGGCTTGCTGCACATCAGCCAACTGTCATACGAACGCGTGAAGCATCCGAGCGAGATCTTGACGGAAGGGCAAAAGATCCAAGTGCGAGTGGACAAGATCGATCCGGTCACTGGCAAGATCGGTTTGTCATATCGCTCGCTGCAGGACCATCCTTGGACCGACATTGAAGCTCGTTTTCCAATCGGTTCGGTCGTCAAAGGCAGCGTGACGCGTATCGCTGAATTCGGCGCGTTCGTGCGACTGGCGACTGGCATCGAAGGGCTCGTTCACTTGTCTGAGTTGGCGCATCATCGCGTTCATCGCGTTTCAAACGTCGTGCAAGAAGGACAAGACGTTGAAGTGAAAGTGATGTCGGTCGAGCCCGAGAAGCAACGCATCAGCTTGAGCCTCAAAGCTGCGCAAGCGGCCCCTGTAAAAGAACAAGCCGATGCACCAGAGGAAGCCGAAGAAGCACCACGCGAGCCAGCCTTGCCGAAGCATCGCGGTCCGCTCAAAGGCGGCATCAAGCGATCAACCGGCGGCGATCAATTCGGATTGAAGTGGTAACGTCATCGCTCGTCTTCTCCTAAACTCTCACACCCAGCGCACCGTACGATTGGTCGCTGGGTGATTCAGCCGCATTGTTAGAACGTAACCCTAGAACGCAAACTGCACCCATGAGTGGACTGATTCAGCCGCGGACACTAAAAGGGTTTCGCGACTACTTGCCCGAAGTGATGATGCCGCGCGAACGGATTATGGAAACCGCGAGGCGCGTTTATCGTCGTTACGGTTTCAGTCCGATCGACACACCGGTGCTCGAGTACCTGGAGATTTTGACTGGCAAAGGAAGTGAAGAGACCGATCGACAACTGTATCGATTCGAAGATCACGGTGGTCGCCAAGTCGGCATGCGATTCGACTTGACGGTGCCGCTCGCTCGCTTCGCCGCTCAACACATCAACCAACTCGGCACTCCATTTAAACGTTACCACATCGCGCCCGTCTGGCGCGGCGAAAGCCCCCAAGCTGGTCGCTATCGCGAATTCGTCCAATGCGACTTTGACACAATCGGAACCCAATCGGTCGTCGCTGATATCGAAACCGGTTTGGTCATTCACGAACTGTTGCTCGAAATCGGTATTAGCAATTTTTCGATGCGCATCAACAACCGCCAAGTTCTCAGTGGCGTGTTGGCTAAGTTGGATCTGACGGACAAGTCGGTTCCAGTTCTGCGCTCGCTCGATAAGCTAACCAAGATCGGACGCGATGCGGTTGCGACTGAGATGCAAGAGACCGCTGGCCTTTCCGAACATCAAGCTCAACAAGTTTTAAGACTAGCCGAGATTAAAGGCTCAGTCGATGAAACGCTGACTCAGTTGGATCCTCTGGTCGCTGGCAACGATGTGGGCGAAGCTGGCGTAGAGCGCTTGCGTCAAATTGTCCGCGCGTTGCAATCGTGTAGCGTTCCCGCCGAGCGCTTTCAGTTAGATGTCTCGATCGCGCGCGGTTTGGATTACTACACCGGCGTGATCTTTGAAACGTTTCTTGGCGATCTGCCATCGATCGGCAGCATCTGTTCGGGCGGACGTTACGACAACTTGGCGGAACTGTACACCAAACAGCACTTGCCAGGCATCGGAGCATCGCTCGGCCTGGATCGTTTACTTGCCGCGATGGAAACGCTCAAGATGATCGAGCCCGTTCGTACCCCAGCTCCGGTGTTGATCGTGTACTTTGATAAAGATCGCTTGCACGATTACCTGCAGCTCGCGCAAATCATTCGCGGCGCTGGCATTGGAGCGGAGCTGTACCCCGAGCCCAAGAAGCTTGCCGCGCAACTGAAGTATGCCGATCAACGTGGCTTTCAAATTGCGTTGATCGCTGGCAGTCAGGAATTGGACGCTGGCGCTTGCCAATTGAAGAACCTCGGCACCAAGATCAGCTCCGAAGTCACTTGGCGCGACGATCCCGCTGCATTGGTACAAGCCATCAAGAACCTAATGCAACTTTCCAGTGGCACGCTGCTCGCGTGATCGCTCGCCGATTCTGCCAGAAGTGATTCTTGGATCATCATAGTGTAAAACTAGGCTATCGAGCTTGGTTTCTAAGCTGTGTTTGCTAATCGAAGTCTAACTGAAGGCGCGCAGAATGACGGGCACAAACGGGTTCGTAAGATGTTGGTTCGTTGTTGTCTTGAGTGCGCAATTGATTGTGCGCGCGAACGCTCAAGAACCTGCGGCGTATGTTGCAGCCGTCGACCGGCAGCCGCTCGAGGCAAGTATCCAACGAGTCGTGCAAGCGTTGCAAATCGCTGGTAGTCCGCTTTCGAACGAAGCACTGAAGAAGCTGGAAGAACTGTCGCGCAGTAACGACGACCCGCTTGTGGTGCGCGAGCTCCAGCAAATGCTCGACCCGCTGTGTCTGATGGTTGTCAGTATCAATCCGGAGAGCCGCGTGAAAGTGGCTGCAGGACAAGCGAAGCCGACATTGGATCAACGTGGTTGGACGAATTACTTGGTGAAAGTGATCAACGAAGCGGGTGTGACGGCGCCGCTCAATTGTCTAAGCCCCCAAGCGGAACCGATGGTGAAACGCAGTACTTCCGCCGCCAGCCCCAAGATCGATATCTCGCCCGCAGACAGCAGTCGTCGCTGGCTCGATTTGGCCATGGTGACCTCGCAATCGATGTCGGCGACGCTTTCGGGTTTAGCCGTCGAGTATCGTGTGTTGCAACTGTACAGTCGCGATGCTGGTCATCGCGAAGCGACGTTGTCGATGCATGTCGGACAAGGTACTCAAGACCTTGGGTTTCGCAGTGAGTTGCCGATTCTGTTTCAATGTCGACCATCTGTTGAAGTGCCTCTGTCGATACTTGATGACGATGGCGAGCCGACTGTTTGCAGTTTGCTGGTGCGCGATCTGCAAGGCCGTGTGTATCCCAATCCGTCGCGCAGGTTAGCGCCCGATTTCTTTTTTCATGAGCAAGTCTATCGCGCTGATGGCGAATCGCTTGAGCTTGCGCCGGGCCGATATCGTGTGACGACTTATCGCGGCCCTGAGTACCTCGAACAAGCTTATGACGTTGAGGTTAGCGATGAAGTTGCGCCCGCGCCGCTGAAGATCGAACTGAGACGCTGGATTCATATGGCCAAGCATGGTTGGTTCTCTGGCGATCATCACGTCCATGCTGCGGGTTGCGCGCATTACGAGAATCCAACGGAGGGCGTGAAGCCGGAGGATATGATGCGGCATTTGATCGGTGAAGATTTAAATGTCGGATGCGTGTTGAGCTGGGGGCCGTGCTGGTATTTTCAAAAGCAGTTTTTTGATGGCAAAGTTTCAGCACTTTCGAAGCCCGGCAACCTGATGCGCTACGACGTGGAAGTCAGCGGCTTTCCATCTTCACACGCTGGCCACTTGTGCTTGATCAACTTGACCGAAGACGATTACCCAGGGACGAAGTCGATTGAAGAATGGCCAACTTGGACTTTGCCAGTTCTTAAATGGGGCAAGCAACAAGGAGGTGTTGTGGGGTACAGTCACAGTGGTTGGGGGTTGGCTTTGCCTGACTATCTTCCTGACGGTTCTCGTGGCGCGCTGCCGAATACTTGGGGCGGCAATAGAGATCGAAATGGTCGGGCGGCGGATCGGTTGCCGGATTATGCGATGCCGCCGTTCGATGGTATCGGCGCGAACGAGTTTATCGTTGCGGTCGCGCATGATGCTTGTGATTTCATCAGCGCGGTGGATACGCCGGTGATCTGGGAATTGAATATCTGGTATCACACGCTGAATTGCGGTTATCGATCACGCATTAGTGGCGAGACGGATTTCCCATGCATCTACGGCGAACGCGTCGGGTTGGGGCGAAGCTATGTCAACTTGCCGGAGAAGTCTGCTGAAGAACTGGATTATGCGGAGTGGGCAGAGGGGCTTCGAGCGGGGCGCAGTTATGTTACGGATGGTATGAGTCACTTGGTGAGCTTCGAAGTGAATGGTACACGAGTCGGTTCAGGCACGGGCGCGCGCGCTAGTCAAATTGATCTACCGGAGGCGGGCAAAGCGCAGGTGCGTTGCCAAGTTGCAGCAATGCTGCCCGCCGAACGTAACGAATTGGCAAAGGCGATCGCCTCGCGACGACTGGATGAAAAACCTTATTGGCATTTGGAGCGAGCGCGTGTGGGCGATAGTCGATCAGTACCGGTAGAAGTGATCGTCAACGGCGAAGTTGCTGCCAAGCAGTCGATCGAAGCAGACGGAACTTTGAAAGACTTAACTTTCGATATCGATCTGCCACACTCAGCTTGGATTGCGATTCGAGTTCTGCCTTCGTTGCATTCGAATCCGATCTTTGTTGAAGTCGCAGGCAAACCCATCCGCGCGAGCCGCCGCAATGCGCGCTGGTGTCGTGAAGCAGTAGATGTTTGCTGGCAGAAAAAGCACACGCAGTTTCGCCAAGAAGAAGTGCAAGCCGCGAAGGACGCGTACGACGCTGCGCGGCGAGCGTACGAAGCGATTGCTGAAGCGTGCGTAGCTGAGTAACCTCGCAGCATCGCTTTCCAACTGAACTAACAGCCCGTTCTAGCAGCCTGTATGTGAGATTTTGACATGCGATTCTTGAATTGTGTTGTCGCCCTGTGGCTGATTTTTTCGAGCGTTAGCGCTGCGCAGTCATCGCTGACAAACGCACAGCCATTCACGCTCGAAGGTGACATCGCGGCTCAAATGGTTGACGGCGTCGATCGATTCTTGCTGCGAGAACTCGAGCAATCGATCGCGAACCGGGCAAAGCACTGGCACCGCGACTTGTCTTCGCCTGCCGCCTACGACGCGTCCGTTCAAAAGAACCGCGAACGGTTGGCACATATCATTGGCTTGCGCGACGCGAGAGTCGCTGTGGATTCGCTTGAGTTCGTCAGCTCGACATTGGCGAACGAGAAAATTGCCGAGACTTCGGCTTATCGCATCCTCGCAGTGCGTTGGTCGGCACTCGATGGTTTGCAAGGTGAAGGGCTATTGCTGCAACCAATCGCAAAGCAAAACGCGACCGGTAAACCGCCAGCGCATGTAATTGTACTACCCGACGCAGATCAAACGCCTGAGATGCTATGCGGACTTGTTCCAGGCGTCCCGAAATCAAGTCAAGTTGCGAGGCGTCTTGCCGAAGCAGGCTGTCAAGTGATGGTGCCGATGCTGATCGATCGCACTTACGCGGCTCGCAACGCTCGTTCCAAGATGACGAACCGTGAGTACATCTATCGCAGCGCCTACGAGTTGGGGCGTCACGTGATCGGCTACGAAGTGCAGAAGTCATTAGCTCTGGTCGACTGGATCGAACGGACGCATGGAGCCGAATCGAAGATCGCGATCGTGGGATACGGCGAAGGCGGAATGTTGGCGATGTATGCTGCCGCGGTTGATCCGCGAATCGACGCGACGTTGGTTAGCGGTTGCTTCGGTCCGCGCGAGCAGCTTTGGCAGGAACCAATCGATCGCAACGTGTTCGGTTTGCTTGAGCAGTTCGGTGGAGCGGAACTGGCAACTTTAGTTGCGCCACGTAAGTTGATCATCCAAGCATCGCAGTGGCCGGAAGTGAACTTGCCTAGCGAAGGTGGCGCGCCAGGCATTCTGGCAACTCCTGATGAGGCAACCGTCAAGCGAGAATTCGCGCGAGCTCAGCAGTTGCTTAGCAATGAAGCTGGCTCGAGTGAACTAGCAAAGTCAATGCAGTTGTTCGCTAGCCCCACTGATACCAAGCAACAGTTCAGCGAAGAAGCTCTGCACCAATTTGTGCTGTCACTGCATGTGATTGACTCTGGTACGAAGTTGCCCGATGGAGAGCTACCGGCATCAATTCACACCACCGATGCGATCGCCAGACAGACGCGTCAACTGAATCAAATGGACGACTTTACACAACGATTGCTGGCTGAGTGTGATCAAGAGCGACGAAAGTTCATCAATATCAACTTGCCACAGTACGATGACGCGACCGGTACGAACCGTGTCGATACTAGCTCATTGGACGCTTACACGAAATCAATCGAACGTTTTCGAGATTACTATCGCGAAGAAGTGATCGGCCACTTCAATCACCCGCTACTGGCCGCCAATCCTCGGCTGCGTAAGACGCATGATGCCGCTTTATGGACTGGTTATGAAGTGATGTTGGATGTGTTTCCAGACGTGTTCGCATATGGCATTCTCTGCGTTCCGAAGGGCATACCGGATGGAGCGAAGCGGCCGGTGGTGGTTTGTCAGCACGGTCTAGAAGGTCGTCCGCAAGATGTCGTGACAGGCGATCATCCGGCCTATCATGATTTCGCGAGCAAGTTAGCCGAACGAGGCTTTGTTACCTTCGCGCCGCAAAATCTCTACATCGGTCAGGATCGCTTTCGAACGCTCCAACGCAAATCCTACCTGCTCAAGAAGACATTGTTCTCGATCATCGTGCCGCAGCATCAGCAGATTGTGAATTGGTTAGGATCGCTGCCGTTTGTGGATGCGAATCGCATTGGGTTTTACGGATTGTCTTATGGTGGCAAGAGTGCCATGCGCATTCCGCCGCTAGTGCCTGAGTATTGTTTATCGATCTGTTCCGCGGATTTCAACGATTGGGTTTGGAAGAATGCGTCGACACATTCGAACTACAGTTACGTTTGGACCAATGAGTACGAGATCTTTGAGTTCGATTTAGGTACGAAGTTCAATTACGCCGAGATGGCAGCGTTAGTCGCTCCGCGACCATTCATGGTCGAGCGTGGGCATTTTGACGGCGTTGGCCCCGATGATCGCGTTGCTAGTGAGTTCGCTAAAGTGCGGCACCTCTATGGCGCTAGACTTGGGATCGGTGACCGTTGTGAGATCGAATTCTTTGCTGGTCCGCACACGATCAACGGTGTTGGAACGTTTGAGTTTCTGCACAAACACTTGAACTTCACCGCACCTGTGAAGCAATGATTGTGAGGTGGCTCGCGATGCAATTCGCAAATTGCGGATCGGGCTGCCGCGAGCGTCTGATTCAAACGACAGTATTCAAACGGTATTGCAATTAGCCGCTCAGACCTTGATTTCAACCTTGAGTGCATCTGCCGAATTGTAGCGTGCGCGAATTGGTGCGATCACTTCGCGCATGAAGTCATCAACTTGCTCAGGCGACCGGCCGACGAACGCCATCGGATCGACTAGACTGTCGATGTCCAGATCTGCGTAAATCGCATCGCTTTTTAGTCGCTCAAGCAAATCGTTGGGCTTGCCTTCTTCGTTCACGGTCAATGATGCGGCGCGACTATGTTGACGGATCGATTCGTGGATTTCTTGGCGATCTGCGCCTTGAGAGACTGCTGCCATCATGATCGCTTCGGTGGCCATGAACGGCAGTTCCTCGGCCAGGTGTTTTGCAACCTGTTTTGCGTGCACAACCATTCCTTGGGAGACATTCTGCATTAGCATCAGGCAAGCATCAATCGCTAGGAAGGCTTGCGGAATGACCAGCCGTCGATTGGCGCTGTCGTCGAGCGTTCTTTCCATCCATTGCACGGCGGCTGTTTGAGCGGAAGAGGATTGTAAGGACATGACGAATCTAGCCAACGAACACATGCGCTCGCTGCGCATAGGATTCCGTTTGTAAGCCATCGCGGACGAACCGATTTGATCTTTTTCGAACGGCTCCTCAAGCTCTTTGCGGCTTGAAAGCAATCGAATGTCTGTGGCAATTTTATGAATGCTCTGGGCGATGCCCGACATCACATCCATAACCTGCGAATCAATCTTTCGCGGATAAGTTTGGCCTGTCACCGCATAGCTTGAAGGAAAGCCGATCCGCTCAGCGATGTTCTGCTCCAGTTTGCGAACCTTGTCGTGATCGCCCTCGAACAACTGAAGAAAACTAGCTTGAGTTCCGGTTGTTCCTTTCGCGCTTCGGGCCAGCAAACTATCCAGTCGATGTTGCAACTCATGCAAGTCGAGCACCAAATCATAGGCCCACAGCGTCGCACGCTTGCCAACTGTTGTGGGTTGCGCCGGTTGCAAGTGGGTGAACGCGAGGCAGGGCAGGGTACGATACTTTTCTGCAAAGCTCGCCAAACTCAGAATGACACTCGCCAATCGATTCGCAATCATCTGCATGCCGCTGCGCATCAGCATCAGATCGGCATTGTCGGTCACATAGCAACTTGTTGCACCCCAGTGAATGATGCCTCGCGCGTCAGGGCACTGGTCACCGTAAGCGTGTACGTGAGCCATCACGTCATGACGCAAACGCCGTTCGTAATCCGCCACCGATTTCAAATCGATGTCCTGTTCGAATTGCTTCAGTTGCTCGATCTGCGCATCGGTGATCGGCAAGCCCAATTCCTGCTCACATTCGGCAAGCACAATCCACAATTTGCGCCATAGTCGCGATCTGTTCTCAGTGCTCCACAGGCGAGCCATCTCCTTCGATGAGTAACGCGAGATTAACGGATTTTCATAAACGGAGTGGTCGGACATGCGTTCTACTTTGGTTCGGTTGATAGCTGGGAAATCAATCGTGCTGGACGTAATGTGTTTCAATCACATGTTGGTCAAGTCGTCCTCGACCGCGTTACCCAACAGGTCGTCTAGCACTTTGGCAAACAGGGCTTCGTGTTGATAGTCGTGAGCATAGATTCGCACGATCGTGTGGCTGATAGGCAACATGCGATACAGTCCGTGCATCGTCAAGCTGCGAATCTTGCCTGACGAAGAATCGAAATAGTAGTTCATACCTGCGGTAGCGCCCACGGTATTGGGCCGATGAATGTGTCTGGCCAAGTCGACTTGAAAAGGCAGTGACTTCAAATCGTTCGGCATCCGATCGCGAATGCACTCGCGCAAAATGCGAACGTTTGAGAACACACTGCTGCTCTCGGCTTGGTTTTCGGCGAAACTCAAATTGCGTTGGCAGACCATGACCCACGAAATGTCACGATTGAGCCAACGTTGCCAGCGCTGACCGATGTCGTTCATTTTCGGATCGGTGCTTGATCGCCAGCGACGCACGTCGGTCAGCAAAGAGAATTCGGTGAGTTGCAAGTAATCTTCCAAGTGATCGCGCGGATCGCCGGGGAACAGATACTCGCGGCTCTCGCGAAACAAATCCGCTAGCTCCAGGTCGATTGCTCGTACTGTCCGATGGAAGTACACACTGCGAAACAATTCCGCTTTCATCGCCATGAAGTGCACTAAGGCATGCATACCGCGATCATGAATCGTCAGACCGCTTTCGGTAAACGAGCTGTAGTGCAGAATACGTTGCATGTCGAACGCATGCGGACTTAGGCCTGTCATGAAAGCGTCGCGCAAGACAAAGTCCATGTTATCGACGGTGTAGATGCCGCAAAACAGACTTCGAAGCAAAGCCATCCAGCGCGGGCGATCATCTCGGATCGCATCTTTCGGTCGCTGGATCAACCACGCCACGTCAGCGGGTCGAAGCACTTCGCCCTCATCAAAATCGCCGATCGGTGACCGGCGTATGCCGCGCAACATTTCGCCCAGTTCATTCTCGATAATCTGAGCGCCCAACGTCTCGTGCGTCAGCCCAAAGTGACTGAGAAAATGGGTATCAAAGAAGTGGCCGAATGGACCGTGACCGACATCATGCAACAGTCCAGCAACTCGCATCAAACTATCGACATAGGCCTTTGACGGAACGCTGTTATCTATCGACTTAAGGGACTCGTAAAGCTGCTCCACGGCGAGGCTGGCAACATGCATCACCCCCAGAATGTGTTGGAAACGACTGTGCTCAGCACTGGGAAATACCCACCAAGCCGACTGCAGTTGCCGTATTTGCCGCATCCGTTGGACCCAAGGGTGGTCAATTAGGTGCCTTTCGCATACAGCCTTCGATCCAACGCCCGCGGTGGATCGGCCGTTAGATGCCGACGCTACTGCGGGAGCGACGAAGCGGATGTAACCGTGTATAGGGTCATGAGTTAGGTTTTCGGACTGGTAGCGTTTCATGGCAATATCTTACGAAACTCGCCGAAGCCGTCTATCTCCGCATCAAAAGGTCAGCCAATTGAGGGAACAAAAAATGTCGACAAAACCATTTGCAGCCAAAAACCACCTTTTCGCCCGTTAAAAAATTCAGCTAAGATACTGGCTCCCAGACCCAGCTCAGTTATGCCAAGAATGGCATGGCGTTTGTTTCGCTTAACGATGTACCTCTGCTTTTTCCGGGGCAGCGAGACCAATTGGAATTCCACGCACGGATGTGTCTGAATACACAGGAGACTTTTCGAAGATGGTCCGCAATTTAATCTGTACAAGCTGGGTGATCCTGGCTGCCGTCAGCCTAACTCCCACCGCCATTGCTCAGGTTA
>JBGSOM010000230.1:0-8193 GCA_041739135.1 Pirellulaceae bacterium | reverse complement strand
CGTATCCTCCTCAGGAGGAATTTCGGTTCCTAAATCTCGAAGTACTTTTGACATGCATAATAGAGAACAACAAAATCCGCTCCCGCGTAAAGATCAATCTTCCCAAAAACCAACCGCCAACCGCTTATTGAGAAGTTACCGCTAATTTGATGGCTCGAACTGTCGATGAGTTACTGATGAGAGTCGGTCGCCTCTAAGCCGCGAAAGTGTGATGGTTGCGTGACGCGTTACATCAATCTCAACGGGCGCCGACGGAGTGTGGACTCACGTGGGCTATCGCTGCGCGCGATGCTCATTGCGAGCTCTTGGCGAACCGCCAAGGATGTGGCGGTTCGAAGGCGATCAATGAAATTGAAACGTAACTGCTCACCGCTTCGCGGCGTTATTCAGTCCCCCGGGTTACGTTCAGCTTTGCCTGCGTCTGGCTGAACTTACCCGGGGCTATCGCATGTCACCGCTTTGCGGTTTTCTCGCTCCGCGGAATACGCGACTGTAGCGCCTGTTCGTGGATACAGGGTGAATTTAAGTTGATCGCGATTGGGGTCGCGATAGTGCGTTGGATGCGTGACGCGTTACATCACTCTCAGCGGGCGCCGACGGTGTGTGGACTCAACCATAGCGAGAGCGACTTAGCGGTCCGGAACTTCTTTTAGCAGTTTCTCGAGATCGGCGATGTTGACGGGTTTGACGAGATGACCGTCGCAGCCCGCAGCATGCGATTGCAGCCGATCGCTTTCTTGCCCCCAACCAGTTAAGGCAATGATTGTCATTCGCGAGTCGAAGTTCATTTCGCGAATACGACGTGTGGCATCTAGTCCGTTAAGTCCGGGTAGACCGATGTCCATCAGTATGATTTCAGGGCGAAAGGATTGCGCCTTGTCGACCGCTTCTAGTCCATCGTGTGAAGTTTCCACTTCGCTGCCCATGATCTGTAGCATCATCGCCATCAGTTTGGCGCCGTCGCGATTGTCGTCGACAACTAGTACGCGACGGCGGATACGAGCGGTTGACTTCGTCTCATCGTTCGAAGGCGACGCGTCAATGGTGGGTTCGGACAAGGGCAAGCGAACCGTAAACGTACTCCCGCGATTCTCGATACTCTCTGCGGTGACTGTGCCGCCATGCATCTCAACGAGCCCTTTGACCAGGGCTAATCCGATGCCGAGTCCTCCGCTGCTGCGCTCGACGCTGCGATCAACTTGACTGAACATATCAAAGATCAGCGGCAGCGCGTGACTTGGGATACCGATGCCCGTGTCGCGCACCGCGATTTCAACTGAGTCACCAACGCGCTGCGCTGAGAGCCAAATCTGACCGCCGCGTTCCATGTACTTCGACGCATTCGTGAGCAGATTCGAAAAGACCTGAGCGAGGCGCGTTAAGTCGGCGTTCAGCTCGATTGAGTCCTCAGGCAATTCAACTGACAATTTGTGATCATGCTCCTTAATTGTCGGCAAAGCAGCTTCGACAGCATTTTCGACGATGTCGGCCAGCTTGATGCGACTGAGCCGCAACTCCATCTTGTTGCGAGTGATGCGGGATACGTCTAGCAAGTCATCGATGAGTCGCACCATATGCGCGAGCTGGCGTTCCATGACAGCTTGGGCATCAGCGATGATGGCTCCGTCGCCGTCGGCCAGTCGCATCACTTGCAAGCCGGTGCGAATCGGAGCGAGCGGATTGCGAAGTTCATGTGCGAGCAGCGCGATGAAGTCATCTTTCTTGCGATCCGCATCGCGCAGTGCTTCCTCTGCTGCTTTGCGTTCCGTCACGTCTCGAGTCGTACCCGCGACGGCTTCGACGTTGCCGAAGGTATCGAAAATAGGCACAAAAATGTACTCGTAGACTCGGCGTCCAAAGGTGCCATGAAACGGCACTTCGCCCCGAATCGCTTTGCCCGTTGTCTTGACCTCTTCGATCTCGCGATCGTGCATCTCTGCATGCCAGGGTTCGTAACCGAGTTCCAAACACGTTTTGCCGATCGCCTCATTCCAAGTTCTTCCCCACATCTGCAGCAGCACTTCGTTTGCGTAGACAAACCGATGCGAGAGATCGAACACGTAAGCCAAGTCGGGTGTGTTCGAAAGTATCGTTTCGTAAAGCCGTGTGCGTCGACCGCTTTCATCGGTAAGTCGCGCTAGCTCCTCTTCGGCTTTGACACGGTCCGTGATATCGATGATCACACCAGGGAATCGCATTCGGCCGTCGGACTCGCGAATGGCTTGCCCGCGCGCGGTCACCCAGCGCCAGCCACCTTCGCTTTGCGAGACGCGGTAGCTCGCTTCAATACGCTCGCCGGACTTAATAGCGTGACTTATCACTTCCATCACGCGGTTGCGATCGTCAGGATGCAATGAAGAAACGATCTGACGCAGTTGTCCACCGGACACATCGCTGCGGTTGAGTGAGAACAACTTCGCGAAGCTGGTATCGCCAAAGAACTTGTCCGCAGTAACGTCCCAGCTCCAAGTGCCGATCGCGCCCGCTTCCAACGCAGCTTCCATGCGCGACCGAATATCCATCAACTCGGCTTCCACTTGTTTGCGGCGGGTGACATCGCTGGCGATACCGAACCACTGATCAATTTCGCCGTTTGGATTGAGAATCGGAATTGCCCGCGACACAGTCCAGCCGATGGAACCATCCGCACGAACCACTTGATGCTCTAATTCAAACTGCGACTTATTGGAAACCGCTTCATCAATCGCAGTACGAATACGCTGGTGCTCTGAGCTTGGCGTGTTCTTTTCCATCCAATCTTGAATGGGAACATCGTTGCTGGCTATTAAGTTGTGACCATCGATGGGTTGCATCGTCGTCCAATCCGCACTCATTCGATATACGATATCCGACGTTGCGTTGATCAGTGCGCGGTGACGCTGCTCGCTCTCGCGCAACGCGTCTTCGGTCTGTTTGCGAGCCGTGATGTCGCGAGTCGATCCCGCCACTGCTTCGACGTTGCCATCTTCACCGAATACAGGCATAAAGATGTATTCGTACGCGCGCGTTCCTTTTGAACTGGTGTAGAGAGTTTCATCGCGACGCGAGGTGCCCGACGCGACAACTTCGAGAATCTGGCGATGCAATCTAGTCGCCAGCTCGAGTTCATAATCCAGTTCGAAGAAATTTAGATTCAACACTTCGGGCAGTTGCTTGCCCCACAGATCAAGCAGAGCTTTATTGACGTAAGTGAAGCGAGCGTTGCGGTCGAACAGGTAGAGGAAATCGGATGTATTTGAAAGCAGAGTCTCATACAAACGTTGCTGCCACTCGGACTTGACCGTCAAACTCGCAAGTCCCGCTTCCGCTTGTCGGTGATGCGTCAGATCGACGCCTTGCACAACTACGCCGATGACTGTGCCTGTTGCATCAAACATCGGTTGGTAAGAAAACTGTAAAGTAAGCTCTTCAATGCCGCGTGGATTGCTAAAACGTGCTTTCGATTCATCGCAGATGTAAGGCTTGCCGGTGCTGTACACTTGGTCGAGCAACTCGATGAAACCTTGGCCATCGATCTCTGGTAGAGCTTCACAAACGGTCAGGCCGATGACATCGCGACCGCCGATCAGCTTGCGGTAACGATCATTGACTCGTTCAAAGATATGCGTAGGTCCGCGTAGAATCGCCATGAAGGCTGGTGAAAACTGAAACACTTGTTCCAAGCGTTGACGCTCGGCTTCGACGGCAGCCAGCAGACGCTCACGTTCGACGACCGCTTCGAACTGAACGGTGACATCGTTCAGTGTGCCGACCCATTCGTAGATCTTTCCGGCATGATCGCGAACCGGCACTCCGCGGACTTGAACGTGGCGCCAGCCACCTGACTTTGCGCACACTCGATACTGTGAGTTTAAGGTGGTGCCATTCGAGAGTGCGGTTGCCCAAGCTGCTGCCGCGCGGGTGCGATCTTCTGGATGCACCATTTGCAGCCAAGCGTCTTCGTGCTGCAATTGCTGTTCGATCGATTGACCGGTCAGTTCCTGCCACCACAGGCTAGCTTGATTCGGATTAACGTCTTCGGTGTCGGAGCCCCAAGTCCAGATGGTTTGTGGTGAAGCTTCCACTAGCGCGCGAAACCGTTGTTCGCTTCGTGCTAATTCATCGTCCACAGATTCCCATCGCTTCTCCAGCCGGTCGTTGATGAACGCGTCGCCCATACCATTCCTAAAAAGCTAGTGATTGAGCCGCTCGTAGATGTGTACGAAAGCGATCACGATCGGGTCTCGAACCGATTCAGATACGTCACCAATGAGTCTAGCATCAATTGCTGAAAGTGCATAAATCCGAAACGACTCTCTAGCGACCGATTTCGAAAATGTTCCACGGCGCGCGATGTGCTTTGCGGTGCCACACTGCGCAAGCTTGAACGTTGCTCTGTTTGAAATCAATTGGTGTTTGATCCCAGCGCTTGCTGATCGATTTCCGACCAGCGATAGCGTTGCGTCGTCAACTATTTTTACTTTGATTTAGAAAGCTAAGATGCGAAGTACGAACTGGAAGGGCTTCCTTGATTCCTTGCCGCCCGAAGGTCGACTTAGCAAAGTTCTTCTTCAATCCTGGCGGTCAGGAGACGCGGCAACGCCGATCAGCGAGCGATTGGATGTACGCGCTGTCACGCCTGGCGATCTCGATCAGCGACTTACCAACAACGCAGACCTGATTTCGATTGCACTACCGCATATGTCTTGGATGACGACAACGCTGCTGGGCATCCCTCACGTCGTGTTCCTCGTCGACGTAGACGGGATCATTCTGCATTCAACTGGGAATGATTCCGAGCGGATGGCGGACTTCGCGCTCTTCCCTGGCTACGACTGGTCAGAAAAACAGATGGGACCTAACGGAGCTGGGAGCGCTATCGTGCACAACCGTCCGGTTGCGGTGGTGGGACCAGAACATATCAGCCTCCCGATCGACGATTGCACTTGTACTGGTGCACCGATCCATGCCGCTGATGGCCGCATCATCGGCGCGATTGCGGTCAACACTTGTGTCAACGAAGGCACTCCGGAACGCTTGGTCGCCGTGGCGCATACAGCGTTCGTCATCGAGCAAGAATTGCTGCATCGATTGGCGGGGCGAGCCAACAAATATCAACAGTTGCAACATACTACGATTCGGATTCTTGCGGAGACGTACAACTTGCCGGACGCTGCTTCGCGATTGCTGGAAGCGCTGGCCGAGTCGCTTGGATTGCGATGGGGTGCGTTGTGGAGAATTGACGCCAGTCGCAAGGTTATGCGCTGCGTGGAAACTTGGCATAAACCGGATGAGAAGATCGCCAGTTTTGATGCTGTGACTCGCGAGAGTTGGTTGGATAAAGGAAGTGGAATACCGGGCCGCAGTTGGGAGCAGGGAGCACCGCTGTGGTCGTTTGATTTAGCGAGCGATCTGTCGCGCGAGCGATTCGCTGCAGCCGTTGCGGCGGGTTTCGAAGGTGGACTCGCGTTTCCGATTCGCAATGGAGTTGAAACGCTGGGCGCGATTGAGTTCTTCGATGGAAGGAAGTTTGATCACGATCCGGACTTCTTCCGCGCGATGGATACAATTGGCAGCCAAGTGGGTTTGTTTATTCAACGGCGGGAAGCGGAGTTTGCGCTCGCCGAAAGTCAACTCGAATACAGTACACTCGCAGAGACCGTTCCCGGAATTCTATTCTCCGCCAGCGCCACTGGTGAAGGCGACTACAACAGTCCGCAGTATTACGCATACACCGGCGAGCAATTTGTGGCTGACAAGCCGTTTGCTGCGGAAGGATTTAATTGGATCGATGCGCTTCACGCTGACGATCGCGCGCAGGTTGCTGAGGATTGGCGACGAGCGATTGAAGCTGGTCAGTCGTTTGTAAGCGAACATCGCATTCGCGGCAAAGATGGGTCGTATCGCTGGTTCGTAGCTCGCGCAGCACCGGTTCGCAACGATGATGGCACGATACGGCGTTGGTGTGGAACAGCGATCGATATCGATAGCCAGAAGCGCGCCGAAGAAGCGCTGCGTCAGTCGGACAAACGCAAAGACGAGTTCCTCGGAATGCTTGCACATGAGCTGCGCAATCCGCTCGCACCGATTCGCAATGCGTTGCATGTGATGAGCCAACCGAGCGGCGATAGCATCGCGCTGCATCAGGCGCAGGAGATGGCAGAACGACAGTTCATGCATATGACGCGGCTGATCGATGACCTACTCGATATTTCAAGGATCAGCCAAGGCAAAGTTCGATTGCAAAAGCAACCGATCGACCTTCGCGAACTGCTGCAACGAACCTGCGCAACATGGAAATCACTTTTCGATGCGAGCGACCAGAGCATCCAAGTCTCACTAGGTAGCCAACCAGTCCTGGTGCACGGCGACCCCGTTCGGCTTGAACAAGTATTCAGTAATCTGCTCAGCAATGCGAACAAGTTCACGCCTGCCGGCGGCTTCGTTTCGATCGAGCTACACCAAGTCGATTCGATCAGCACAGTTACCATTACGGATAATGGATCGGGCATCGACCCAGAGTTAATCCCGTATGTTTTCGAATTGTTTGTACAAGGCGACAACTCATTAGATCGCACCAAAGGCGGCTTAGGGATCGGATTGACGCTTGTGCAGAAGCTGATCGAAATGCACGACGGACAAGTTGTTGCCTCCAGTTCCGGTGCCGCTCAAGGTAGTACTTTCAAAGTTAACTTGCCTGTGTTTCAGCCGCTTTCGCAAGGAACCAGCCCTTTGGATTCGAAACTGAATGCGAACGAGACTCGTTCGCTGCGAGTACTGGTAGTCGACGACAACGAAGATTCAGCTCGCACGATGGGGATGATGATTCGGCTGTGGAAGCATGAAGTAGAAGTTGCGTTCAGTGCCGCCGCAGCGATTGAGCTGGCGCAGAGTTACGCGCCACATCTGATTCTGCTCGATATCGGACTGCCCAAGATCGATGGTTACGAAGTTGCGAGACAGATCAATTTGATGTCCGCTTCGATCAAACCTCATATCGTTGCATTGACTGGTTACGGCGCGGCGGAAGACAAGAAGCGAGGCCAAAACGCCGGCTTCCATGACTACATCGTCAAACCTGCGGCGCCTGAACAGATTCAAGAAATCCTCGCGCGATGCGCGAACGCGAACTTTTGATTGTCATCAAAAGCTCGGTACATCGCCAAGTGATTGATGCGAAACTTCCAGCTCAACATATAATCGAGCTGCCTCGCAAGTGCTTCGATCAGCCGGATATCTCCGAACGCGTTCAAGATGATGCGACCTGTTGGCGCGAGCACGGATGCAAGTGCAGCGATCGTTTCTTCGTTCGCCAATCGCGGTTCTGGTATGTTGCCTCTGAACAAGTCGATCATTATCAATTCGAATTTGGATTCTAATTCACTGAGCTTAGTGATTGCATCGCCGAAGACGATCACCGGTTCCATCGACTTTGGATAGAACCGCGAGCTCCCCGCCAGTTCGATCATCGTTTCATCCCATTCGAGCGCGGTGACTCGCGGCGCAGCGAATCTGGCATGCACTTCGCGAATCGCACTACCGGCTCCCAATCCCAACATAAGGACCTCGGTCGCGACGAACTGGGGTTCCAGCTGCTTGAGAGCCGACCGCCATAGCAGCTTCATGTATCTGCCCGATTGCACATAGCCGTCCACTTCGATCTCCGGTCGCCACCAACCGCGGGTTAGTACGATGCGACCATTCCTGGGCGAATAAAAAGGACGCGGCGAAAACATCGGCAACGAATTTCAACTGGAAAGTAGTGTTTAACTTCGACGGAGACGCCAGATGGATTTTGGCGAAGTGGCGTTGCCAGAGCTTAGCTGGCCAAATTTAGTTCCGCTACGTTAGAATCTAAGTTGAGGACGCCACTCGCCAGGGAACATTGAACACGAGCCAAGGTAGTGTATGAAGAACTTCTACGATTTCGAATCGGACGCAGACGACGAAGCGGGAGCGGACGCGCTGGTCGATTGGGACCAGATTTTTATGCGCCAGGCTTGCGAATTGGCTCAGCAAGCGGCCAGTGAAGATGAAGTTCCGGTGGGCGCAGTCATCGTTCGCGGCAATCGAGTGATCGGTGCGGGCTGGAACCAACGCGAAGCCTTGAATGATCCGACGGCTCACGCCGAAATGATTGCGATTACGCAAGCGGCGGCGGCGATCGAGAGTTGGCGGCTTGAGGAATGCACGTTGTACGTTACGCTAGAACCC
>JBGSOM010000220.1:0-19209 GCA_041739135.1 Pirellulaceae bacterium | reverse complement strand
CACTTTCAGCGGATTGGTTTCTTCGAACAGCAGGCGACCTGTGGCAAGATACCACGCAACAACACCCAGCGAGTAGATATCGCTGCGCTCGTCAGGCGACTCACCGAGCGCTTGCTCTGGTGCCATGAAATGCGGCGTGCCCGAGATCATTCCCAATTGAGTAAGCTGCGGATCGTCGGGCAAAGTCATAGGCTTGGCTAAACCAAAATCGAGCAGTTTGGCAACGTCGTAGATGCCACCGCGATGCGCGGCGAAGATGTTAGCCGGTTTGATATCGCGATGAATCAACCCTTGCTCATGAGCTTCGCGCAGCGCTTCGCAAGCTTGAGTCAGCAGATGCAGGATGCGATCTTGAGGCATTGGACCATGCATGCGCACAATCTCTTCCAAATTCATGCCGGGCAGATATTCCATGACATAGTAGAACGTACCGTCCGCCGCGCGCCCGTAGTCGAAAATCTCAACCGAGTTCCAATGCGTTAACTGAGCCGTGGCGCGAACTTCGCGCTCAAACCGCGCGAGTGTGTTGGCATCGCCAGCGCGATCCGGTCGAATCACTTTAACAGCACAACGACGCTTCAGCATCAAATGCTCAGCCAAGTAGACTTCGCCCATCCCGCCGGATCCAAGTCGCCGCCGAAGCTGATATTGTCCGAGTTGCCGCGCTTCGAAAGCTTCGCGCCGCAACGAATTCACCATGTGGACGCCCCATATCGAAATCGCAGCCGACAGCAGCAGAACCATAACGCTATCGAGAAGGCCCTGCTGCAAATACGAATGGCGAGTTACTAATGCTTCGAAGCCGCTGGTCGATAACTTCACGAACAGCAAGATCGTGATGGGTGTGATGGTCATAATGCCGATGACCGTCGCGGCACGCTGCCAAGAGTTGGGAATGAATAGTGCGTACGTAAAGATCAAGACCATCCACATCGGCGCGATCGTGGCGACGAATCCTCGCTGCGCGCCAGCGAGCAAGACGGTGTAGCTGACCATCGCGAAGAAAATTCCCACACTGCCAAAGATCAGCAGCTCCGTCATTCGAGAATTAGTGGTCACATAAATACAGTTGCGGCACAGTCGCCAGCCGACGAAGGCAGTAATTAACGTAACGGCCCCATGCATTCCCAACGTAACCCAATCGAGCGTGCTCGATAGTTCGTCAACGGAAAAAAGTCTCGATACAAAGAAAGCGAAGAGCCCTGCGGACAACAGCAACGAAGTTGACCGCAAACGTTGTCGAAGGAGTGAGTAGGTCTGGTCCGAGAGTCCGGCTCCACTGCCTTCCACAAGCAAGGCTGCGGGGCGATCCGCCGATAACTTGGGCTCTGCTCGCGGTTTGGCGGGTCGTGCCACCGGCGGTGGTGCCGGCGATTGCGGTACCGGTGCCGGCAGTGATGCAACGGTAACTCCAGCGGTTGAGACAACTTCGTTAACGGTACTTTGGGGTAGGTCGATTGTCTCGCCCAAATCGAGCTGATTCGTTACTGACATTCTTCGATATCCAGTTGGCGATATCCAGTTGGCTACAATCCGTTTTAAACGGTCTTCGAACCTTCAAGCATACTCGATTCGTCGAGCCGGGCGAATTGTGCGAGTTGGTTTGCGAGAGTTCGGACCAACGCGGGAAAAAGACTATGCCGCTTTCCACGACCGTGTTACTGTTTAAGGCTCGGCGTTCGTCAGTTCCGCACTTCACACAATTTAGATATCAACATGATGCGTTGTTTAGACTTTTACCTGACCGTATGCTTGGTGCTTGCAATTTCTTTCGTGAGTCCAGATCGCGGCGTGGCGATTGAAAAGCCCAACGTCCTCATGATTTTGGTTGACGACTTAAAACCGACGTTGGGGTGCTACGGCGATACGGTTGCCAAGACGCCTCATATCGACCAACTGGCGAAAATGGGGTTGCGATTCGATAGGGCGTACTGCAATCAAGCGGTTTGCGCACCCTCGCGCTTTACTTTGATGCTCGGTTCGCATTCGACTTCATCGGGGCTTTACGGACTAGGTAGCCAACTTCGCAAAGAGTTGCCCGATGCGGTGACTCTGCCGCAGTATTTTGAATCGCATGGTTATCGCGCCGAATCGCTTGGTAAGGTCTTTCACATTGGTCACGGTAACGAAGGGGATCCGCAGTCGTTTCGTGTTCCGCATTTCAAAGACAAGGTGATTGAGTACCTTGCCCCCGAGAGCACTGACCAAGGTCAACTTACACGCGAAGAAGCGCTGTTCACGAATCAATCGCTCGACCGGATCCGATCATTGCCGCGCGGTGCCGCCTTCGAATCACCGGAGGCTAGCGACGAAGACTATGCCGATGGTCGCGTTGCGGCCGAGACGATGCGCAGGTTGCGAGAGGCCAAACAGCGTCGCGAGCACGACGGAACTCCGTTCTTTATCGTGGCCGGATTTGTCAGGCCGCATCTACCCTTCTCGGCACCGAAGAAATACTGGGACCTGTATGATCCCGCTAAGTTGCCGATGCCGACCGAGGGATCATTACCAGCCGGTGCACCCAGAGTCGCTGGCAAACGCGGTGGCGAAATCGCAGCTTACAAACCCGTCCCTGAGAACGCTGACGCGGAGTTTCCCGAATCGCTTCAGCGACAACTCATTCACGGTTATTACGCCAGCACAAGTTACACCGATGCACAGATTGGTAAGGTCATCGAGGAAGTTGTTGAGCTGGGTTTGACTGACAATACGATTATTGTGCTGTGGAGCGATCACGGCTTTCATCTTGGCGATCACGGAATTTGGACCAAGCATACGAACTACGAACAGGCCAATCACATTCCGTTGATCTTTGTTGTCCCTGGCGTCACGCAAGCTGGCAGCGTGACGAAGCAGTTAGCGGAGTCCGTGGATCTTTATCCAACGCTCGCTGAGTTGGCTGGACTGCCTGCGCCTACGGGTCCGCAAGCGCTGGATGGATTGAGTTTGGTGCCCGTGCTGCGCGAGCCGACAGCGCGTATTCGCGATCACGCCTTTCATGCCTATCCGAAACAGAAACTGGGGCGCGCGATTCGAACGGAGCGTTATCGGTTGGTCGAATGGAAGAAGCCGGGTGCGGCGCCGGAGACGGCCGAGTTAGAGCTGTATGACTACCAGTTGGATCCTCAAGAGAGCAAAAACTTAGCGAATGAAAACCAAGACGTCGTGGCGGAGTTGCGCGCGATCTTAGCGAAGTACCCAGAAGCCAAGTAACCTACGCCGGTTCACGTGCGGCTATTGCGAGCGGTTTCGATCTCGTAAGATAGCTGCAAGAGGCCGTGTAATCGCAGAACATTTTGGAAGGACAGGAAGACGAAATGGTACGAGTTGGCTTGGTGGGCATAGGCTTCATGGGCTGGATTCATTATCTCGCCTATCAACGGTCAACGAAAGCGAAGTTGAAAGCTTTCTGTTCGCGCGATGCCGCCAAGCGAGCGGGTGATTGGACGAGCATCAAAGGCAACTTTGGACCTCCCGGTGAGCGCATTGACCTGCAAGGCCTCGACGTTCACGAGTCGCTTGATCAGATGTTAGCTGACCCGGAGATTGATTTGATTGACATTTGTTTGCCGCCCCATTTGCATGTCGAAGCGGCATGCAAGGCGTTGGCAGCGGGCAAACATGTCTTGTGCGAAAAACCGCTCGGATTGAACACTGCCGAGTGCGATGAAATCATGCATGCTGCCGCGGCCGCTAATCGCCAAGTCATGGTTGCACAGGTCCTGCCTTATATGGGCGAGTTTGAGTATGCGTACGAAGTGGCCAACGACGGTCGATTTGGTCGACCGATCAGCGGCTATTTCAAACGTGTGATTTCACCGCCGGATTGGATTCCTGATTTTTATGACCCGGCGCGTGTCGGCGGGCCGCTGATCGATTTGCATGTGCATGACATGCACTTCATTCGTTTGCTTTTTGGAATGCCGCAACGCGTTACTTGCGTGGCGAAGATGCATGATGGCGTTGTGAAGTTCTGTCACACGCTGATGGAGTTTATCGATCGCAATGTGACGGTCTCGACCTCGAGTGGAGTGGCTGATCAGACCGCGCGTCCGTTCTGTCACGGATTTGAATTGCAGTTTGAGAAGGCGACGTTGCAGTTCGAATTGGCGGCGCTCAGCGATGGAGTCGATACGATGCCTCTTAAAGTCTTGCATCAGGACGGTACGGTCGAACGTCCGAAGCTGCCGAGCGGTGATGAGGTCACGGCGTTTGTAGCGGAGATTGATGACGCGGCGATTTCCATCGAGACGGGCAAACCGCAAGTCCGCTTGGATGGACACTTTGCACGCGATGCAGTGCATCTGTGTCAGTGCTTGCAGAAGTCGGCCGAACACCGTCATTGGGTTGAAAGCCGGTAAATGTCCAACTCTGCGACCGATATTTTGCTGCTGGAACGAGCCTTTAAGCGAAAACTTCGAACGGGAGTGAAACACCTCTGCGAGCGTTCGAGCGAGTTAAGCGTTTGGATTGTTGAAAGCGGCCGTTGCGAGTTGCAGGTGCAGTGGGATCGCGATCTGTACGAAGCGTTGGTTCGCGCGATTGCTCATCAACAGTTGCATGGTCGCGCAGCGGAGTGCATTCTCGGGCGGCTTTGCGACGGGTTCCGATGCGAAGGCTTTCCAACTCCTCAGCAGTTGAAGCGGGCGTCGACGGAAAAATTGCGGGCCATGGGTTTTTCGTCGGCCAAAACGCTTGCGATTCAGGGCATTGCGGCTGCGGCCGCGAGTGGACAGATCCCAAGCCGGGCTGAAGCAGCGAAGCTGACCGACGACGAGCTGGTGGAGCGATTGTTGCCGCTGCGGGGCGTGGGCCGCTGGACCGTCGAAATGCTGCTTATTTTCACGCTCGGTCGGTTGGATGTGATGCCGGTCGATGACTTCGGTGTAAAAAGTGGCTTGAGACAACTGTTCGCCCTAGCGGAAACACCCGGTAAAACCAAGTTCGCTGAGCTGACCGACGTCTGGCGTCCTTACCGCTCTATTGGGGCTTGGTACCTGTGGCGAAAGGCTGATGCTAGCAAGCTGATCAAGGCTTAGTTGTAAGCAAAGTGCGAAGCTCGCAAAGCAACAAATTTGCATTCATGGTGGACCTTGCGATACAATGGAGGCGGTCTTCACCCCCCTGTATTGACCTTATCAAAACGTTTGGCAGCCTCGAAAGACTTATCATGCCAACTTTATCGACCGGATTGCAAAGCGACGAAGAACTACTGCGAGCGTTCGCTGGCGAAGGTGATCGCGCGAGCTTCGAGACACTGGTCGAACGCTACAAAAACGAGATCTACAATTATTTGCGGCGCTATCTCGGCGACGATGCGATGGCTGAAGATGCGTTCCAGACTACTTTTGTGAGAGTTTTTCAGAAGGCTGAGCAATTCGACGCGACGCGAAAGTTCCGACCTTGGCTGTATGGCATTGCAACAAATCAAGCGATTGACTTGAAGCGCCGTGCGAAGCGACGTGCGTTTCAAAGTCTCGATGTTCAGTCCAGCGGCGGCGACTCACGAGAATCGTCCCACGCCGCAAATATCGCTGACTACCGCCAGGGAACTGCGGATCCACTTGAGCAAGCGGAGCTGCGAACGCGGATGGAACGGGCCATTGAAGAAGTTGGCGAACCGGGCCGCAGCGCACTGGAATTGGTTTATCTACAGAGTCTGCCGTATCGGGATGCAGCTGAGATTCTCAATGTTCCGGTCGGGACGGTAAAGAGTCGAGTTCATGCGGCGATTCGCAAACTTTCTGCGATCTGGCAACGTAGCAACTAGTGTGACACCTGCCATTTAGTCGCTTTCAAAGGCGACTGCCAAAATTCCTTCCCAGTTAGATCCATGCCGATTTCTGACGACGAATTGATCGCCTATCTCTTGGGAGACGCCACCCCGCAACAACGTGCACGCGTTGAGATGGGATTGGTCGGTGACGAAGATCTGCGAGTCCGTTTGAGTGAGCTGCGGATGGTTTTGGGGCAGTTAGATTCGCTTCAGCGGAGCTATGAACCGCCTGCTGATTTGCTCGAATCGACGATGGCGCGAATTGATGAAGCGAGTCGCGAAGCGGATGCTACGCCGCCATCAGAGGTTGTTCCTAGTCAATATTCCACCCTGCATCCGCTTTCATCCTGCAATGCGGCACAGAGGACGGCAAGCCGCGGCACATGGGACTCGGTCGCGCTCGCTTTGTGTTTGGCGATGTTGTTGAGTTTGTTTTTGCCGACTGTGCTGCGAGCTCGTTTCGAGTCGCGAAGAGCGCAGTGCGCTTACAAGATGAACAGCGTCGGTCGCGGCTTACTTGACTTCGCCAGCCTCGATCCGCAGGGCCGCCTTCCTGCGGTGGCACTTGCAGGCCCGCGATCCTTTACAGGCGTCTGGGCAGTTAGCTTGCGAGACCTTGGCTACGTACGTTCTCCGTCAGAGCTGTGGTGCCCAAGTCGAGAAGGTTCCGATTCAATTCGTGGCCAGCTGCATACGATACCTTCGCTCGTCCAGTTGGAAACGCTCGAACCGTCGCAGTTGGAACTGTGCCGCAATGAAGCGGGTGGAGATTTTTCTTATCCGATGGGCGTAATTGAAGATGGCGAAATTGTGGCGCCGCGTTGCGAAGGCCGTAGCAACTTTGCGATCTTAGGCGATTTGCCGATTGCACCGGGCTCGAACAATGCATTTGCGCCTCATGATGGTCGTGGTGTGAATCTCTTTTTCGAAGATGGTCACGTCGGCTTCATTCGAGTCGGCTGTTTTGAAGATGAAGTTCGCGACGATCCGTTCTGCAATCTGTTGCGAGAACCCGAAGTCGGACTGAACCCGAGCGACGCCAGTCTTGGGCCAAGTCACTTCAAGCCGCTGGGCAATGACTAGCTCTAGACGACTCACACTAGGCCCGGCCGTTCGCTAACGAGGCAGTTGTATGGAATACTAAGCCGATTTAGCGTCAGCGATCTTGGGCTTGGGAGTTGTCCATTCAACATAGCCCCACAGCAGCATTGCGAAGAAGGCGGGGATGAGATAGTAGATAACTCGGTACAGCAGCAACGCGGCAAGAACGGATTCTTTGGCTTCGACAGGCGCCATTTCAAGCACGATGAACTCTAGAACCAGCGCACCGCCGGGCATGTGGGTCACGACGACACCAATCATCGCGGCTAGATAAGCCACCAACACGGTGCTGAAGTGAATTGCGTCATGCCCTCGCAGATCGCTCGGAATGAGAAAATAAAGTACCGCTGAGGCGAGCACGAAATCGCCGGCTGAGACGACTAACTGCATCGCCGACAGCTTAAATGGTGGCAACGCGAAGCGGTATTCATTCCAGTGAACAGGTTTGCGAATGAAAATGCAGGCCATGAGGTAGAGCGCCACGACCGCCAGGAAAATCCAACCCCAGGTCGCTGGCTCGAGGATCAGACCTTCCGCCAAATGTTCCGGCAACTGAACCGGTAGAGCGACAAAGGCTATCCCTGCCAGCAGAAACATGCCTAACCAGAACGTCATCGAGATGATGGAAATGAACGCGACGATCTCAACTAAACTGAAACCCCATCTCGAATAGAGTCGGTAGCGAACCGCTGTCCCGCCGATTGTCCAACCGAATACGTTGCTCATGGCATACCCAACCACCGCGCCCGCCATAACGCGATGCAGAGCGATTTGTTTGCGAAGGTAGCGAACAGCGATCAAGTCGTAGCCGGTCAGTAGCAGGAAATTTGCTGCGGTGATTCCAAACGCCAGCAGCAAACTGACCCAAGAAACTTTGTACATCGCGTCGAGAACGCTGGACCATTCGATATCGTGCAGTTTTTTGCGGAGCAGATAGACCGCGACCAGCATGATCGCAACGACGGCGGTGTAGCGTGCCGATTCGCCAAAACGTTTGACGACAAGGCTTCCTTTTGGCTTGGCCAAATCGGCGTCGATGGATAGATCAGGGGACGTTGCTGAATTGTCTTTGCTAACGGGGTCTAGCAAGTTCATTGTCCTGGGTGGAAATCTGTAGCTTTGCGGCAAGCTAATTGTTGGGGACTATATGCGATTCAAGGATGACGCATACCGCGGAGTATTTGGGTGGGCATTTCGATTGGGTACTGTACTGGTGGAGCGCCCCAATGTGGAAGCACTCTACTGCGTCAGCACTTTAATGTGTCAGCACTTTATCGGAAATATCCTGGGCGATCTTGCTCATCGTTCGACTGTCAAGCTACAAAGTGGCGACGGGGTGCCGATTGTAAATGCAACGTCCGCAACTTTGTCACAACATCGTAAGCCAAAGGTCACCCCTGGTCCAAGGGGTCCGCAAAAAGAAGGGTGTGAGACGATTTTGCGGCTTTGTGTTTTGGAGAATGAAAGTCGATTTTCCAGTAGTGGCGAAACTCGGCACGCAAAGCGATTTCAATGATTACAATAGCCGCCACAGTTGCACCTGAGCTGCGATTTTGAATTCGTCTCCTCCTGCCGAGTTGCCATCATCACATCTCCAAACGAACCCTACCGACCCTCTGTTGCCGACCGTTCGGCAACGCCCCGCGACCCGCTCGACTCCGCTCGGATCAAGGCTTACTTGCGGCTGATTCCGCTGCTGTTTATTTGCTACATCATCGCTTACGTTGATCGAACGAATGTTGGTGTGGCGAAGCTGACGATGTCTGAGGACTTACCAGCATTTGACAGCCTCGTGTTCGGCTTTGGCAGCGGCATCTTCTTCATCGGCTACTTTCTGCTTGAGATCCCCGGATCACTGATTGTGGAACGCTGGAGTGCTCGCAAGTGGATTTGTCGCATTATGGTGACTTGGGGCATCATGGCGGCTGCGACGGCGTTTGTGACAACACCGATTCAGTTCTACATCGTGCGTTTCCTGTTGGGTGTGGCTGAAGCGGGTTTCTTCCCGGGTGTGATCGTCTATCTGACTCACTGGTTCCCGGCTAAAGATCGTGCGCGAGCGATTTCGTATTTCTTAGTCGCTTCGCCTATTGCGATGATCATCGGCCCAGCGGTTTCGCAGTTGTTTATCGACATCGGGCGAACGTACGTTGTCGACGGAGTGGCGATAACAAACCCAGATCTCCTGGGGCTCAAGGGTTGGCAGTGGATCTACATTTTCTGGGGCATTCCCGCGGTTATCGCAGGTCTGGTAGTGTTGGTTTACTTGACGGATCGACCGCGTCAAGCCAAATGGCTAACGCCCGCCGAGAGCGAGGCACTTGAAAATGAGTTGGAGCGAGAGCGAAGTTTGAGAGCGAGCGCGGCGCATCATTCTATTTTCGCCGCGCTGACCAGTCCGCGCGTGTTGCTGTTATCGTTGGCGTACTTCGGCATCGTGACAGCCAACTATGGTATCGAGTTTTTCTTGCCGAGTATTCTCAAGCAGTGGTACAGTCTTGAGCCCTCTCGAGTGGCGATGCTGGTGATGATTCCATCGCTGCTAGTCATACCTGGTCAGTTGTTCATCGGTTGGAGTTCTGATCGTTTCAATGAACGTCGCTGGCATTCAGTGTTGCCGGTTGTCATCGGTGCAAGCCTGCTGGTTGCGTCGACTTTGACGCAGGGCAATATTTACTTGACGATCTTCTGCTTCACGATCGCAGCGGCGGGCATGAAATCGTACATGCCAGCCTTCTGGGCTCTGCCGAGTTTGTTCCTCACTTCGACTGCTGCTGCTGGAAGTGTTGGAATGATCAACTCCATCGGGAACTTGGGCGGTTTCATCGGCCCAACAGTGATGGGCTGGGTCGACAAGAACTTGGGTTCGTACACCTACGGTTTGTTCTTTCTGAGTCTGACCAGCATCTTGTCCGCAGCGCTCATTGCGGTGTTGCCGCTTCGTCAGCCTCCCGAGCACGTGGTAGATCCAGGTGACCAAGCGAAAGATCCCGAACCGAAAGATCCCGAAGCACGGCGTTGAGGTTCTCGCACGAGCGTGATGGTTGGCGATGCGATTGGCGGCACTGGATGCTGGTTTAACATCCAGCGCCGTTTGGTGCGGACAAGTAGCAGCGGGCAGGTTGAAACGCTACGACCTACCTACTGCCTTGAGATACTTCGCCAACTCTTGCTTTACGCGTGGTGCGAGCAGCACTAGGCCCAGCATGTTGGGGAATACAAGAGCCAAAATCATCGCATCGGAAAAATCGATTACGGCTTTCAAGCTAGCGCCGGAGCCAATTACCACGAACGCACAGAACAGCAGCTTGTAGGCCAAGTCAGCTCCTTTTCCGCGGCCGAACAAGTATTTCCAGGACTGCAAACCGTAGTAGGACCAGGAGATCATCGTGGAGAAAGCGAACAGGATGATTGCGACGGTGAGCACGTAACTGAAATTAGGCAGCACGCTATCGAACGCTCTCGAAGTCAGATCGACTCCTCCCACACGGCCAACTGTGCCGTCCAGCAACTGCACACTTCCATCAACAACATTGCCGTATTCGAACTGAGCTTGGTTGTTATTGAACAGCACGATCACAATGGCGGTCATCGTGCAGATCACCACAGTATCGATGAAGGGTTCCAGCAGCGCCACAATTCCTTCGGACGCAGGGTAACGAGTGCGAACGGCGGAGTGCGCGATGGCCGCTGAACCAGCACCGGCTTCATTCGAAAAGGCCGCGCGCTGAAAACCGACGATTAACACACCAACCATACTGCCGACCGCGGCCGTTGGTGAAAAGGCGCCCACGACGATTTCATAGAGCGCTGCCGGCACATGGCTGATGTTTGCGGCGATAATGATCAATGCGGCACCGACATAGATCAGGGCCATTAATGGCACGATCTTTTCGGTCACTACCGCGATGCGCTTGATCCCGCCAATGATCACCATCGCCACGAGCACAGCCATCAGCAAACCGATCAGTGCACCAGAGGATTTGGCCAGCATCGTTGCATCGGGTGCGGCCGCATTGATTCCAAACAAGGCTTGCACCTGAGCCGCAACCTGGTTGGCTTGGAACATGTTTCCACCGCCAAAGGAAGCCCCAATGCACAGCACGGCGAAAATCACGCCGAGAACGGCTCCAACCTGACCAAAGCCCAACTCAGTGAAACCTTTGCGCAAGTAATACATCGGACCGCCGTGCACCGTTCCGTCCTTATCGAGGTCTCGATACGTTACTCCCAACGTGCACTCGACGAACTTCGTCGACATGCCCAGAAAGCCGCAGACGATCATCCAAAAAGTTGCTCCAGGTCCACCGATGGCTATCGCAACTGCCACCCCGGCGATATTCCCTAGACCGACAGTCCCCGAGACAGCAGTGGCTAGGGCTTGAAAGTGCGAAACTTCGCCGGTCTCACTTTCATCGCGAATGGTCCCTACGACATCACCTTCAGCGACCAATACATCAGTCTTGACGGACTGCGTCCCGGCCTTCTCGATTTCGTCAAATTTGCCACTGACGACCTGAATTGCCAGACGAAAAAGGCGAATATTGGGGAACGCAAACAGAATCGTAAAGTAGAGCGCGCCGCACACCAAAAGCAACACCACGAAGGGAACCGGCTTGATCGGTCCAATCGCTGGTGTCGAATAGGTAACGATGGAAATAAAAAACTCTGCCGCAGGTTTTACCGCGTCATCGATTCGCTTATCCAAGCCAATCGTTTCGGTTGCCACCGGAGTTATCTCGGCCGTCGCATCTACACTCTTCGCCGAACCGTCCTCAAGCGACTCCGCGGCGGGCGATGCAGGATCATTCTCTTGAGGTCCCATTCCCCAAACACTCGTTGCGGGCAGGCTACTGAAGAGAAACAAAAATACCAAAAAACCGAGCCGCGCAAGGCGACCATTTAACTTAGACGACGTCACTAGTTTTGATTCCCAAGTTTGGCCACAGGTGATAGAAAGCGGGTCGGTAGGGTTACAGTACAGTAGCTGACCCGGGCCACCATTAAAAGTAGCGCAGCCACTTGTTCTCGTAGTTTGTGCTGAGTTGCAGCCATGCCTCGAGTAGCTCACGTCTCGAGATGGCCAACTCTTGAAACAACTGATTGTCTTGATCAGTTCGCGACCGCAACAGTGCATCGACCTATGAAGTGGTCGTTTGTGGCAGTTACTTGGCGCGGTTCGACCGAGTCTCGAATCGAAAAAATTCCGCTTCCTTATTCTGTTCTTTGCCGTCGCAATCTAGAATCTGCTCCGAAGCAGGCGCAACTAATGCAAACTAGATAGGAACCGCTATGGCGAACCAGTTGTTTCGCACGAAGAGTCTCAATTCGATGGTTGCCGAAATGGAAGGCAGCCATCGACTGAAGCGAACGCTCGGCCCCATCTCGCTCACGGCGCTCGGCGTAGGAGCGATCATCGGCACCGGTATCTTTGTGCTCGTGGGTAAAGCAGCTGCGAATCAAGCTGGACCAGCGATCATGCTTTCGTTTGTGGTCGCTGGCTTGGCGTGTGTGTTTGCAGCGTTGTGTTATGCGGAGTTCGCTTCGATGGCGCCGGTCGCCGGATCAGCTTACAACTATGCTTACGCGACGCTCGGTGAACTGATGGCTTGGATCATTGGATGGGATTTGATTCTTGAGTATGCGGTGGCATCTTCCACGGTGGCTCACGGTTGGTCGAAGTACATGCAAGCTCTGCTTGAGCAGTGCAACATTCGCATCTTTAGTAAAGCGACCGAAGAGCTGCCCGCTGGACTACTGCATCGTTTCTCGGATGCGCCGTTTGACTACAACGGTAAGATCGAAGCCGTCAGCCATACGATCGCTACGGGGCAATCGATTGTCGTTGAGAGCGGATCGTTCTTCGGAACTGGATACTTTTTCGATCTTCCAGCGGTCTTCATCACGGCGATTGTAACGGCGATTTTGGTACGTGGCGTTTCGGAGAGTGCTTTCACGAACGCGATCATGGTCGCCGTGAAAGTCGCGGTGGTTTTGTTCATTATCATCGCTGGCTTCAAGTACATTAACTACGCCAACTGGACCGATAACTTTGCACCTTACGGTTACGGTGGTATGACTTTCTTTGATCATCCTGTGTTCGGTGGAACGGAGAAGGGAATGATGGCTGGCGCGGCCGGGATCATTTTTGCCTATTTGGGATTCGATGCGGTGTCGACGCAGGCCGAAGAGGCGAAGAACCCCAAGCGGGACTTACCGATCGGAATTATCGGGTCGCTGGTGATTTGTACGGCTCTCTATATCGCTGTTTCCGCGACACTGACGGGCATGGTGCCTTATGACAAGATCGACGTCAACGCGCCGGTTGCAATTGCATTTCAGCAAGTCGGCTTTGAGTCCGCTCAGTTTCTGGTGACGATCGGAGCGATCGCTGGGATTACCTCCGTTTTGCTTGTGATGATGATGGGCCAGCCTCGTATCTTTTTGGCTATGGCTCGCGATGGATTGATGCCTGTCGGGTTTTTCGGGGCAGTGCATTCGAAGTTCCAGACGCCTTACAAGTCGACGATGTTGACTGGTTTGGTTGTAGCCAGCGCTGCAAGTCTGTTGCCGCTGAATATTCTGGCTGACCTCACGAACATCGGCACTCTTTTCGCGTTCGCTTTGGTTTGTACATCTGTATTGATTTTGCGATACGTTGACCCGGATCGCGAACGACCTTTCCGCTGCCCGTTTTCACCGGTTTTCCCTTCTTTGGGAATCATCCTTTGTGTGGCTCTGATGCTGTCGCTTCCGAGCGAGAATTGGATGCGGCTGATCCTGTGGCTTGCATTCGGTTTGGTTATCTACTTTTGCTATGGCTATTGGCATAGCAAGTTGCGAAACGCACCTGCCGCGAATTGAAATGCGCGATGATCCGACCACGCACGCTGGAACGTGCGTGTGTCGGCTGGTTGGCAAAGTGATCATCAGCAGTCAGGCAGCTCTGCCTGTGCAAAACTTTAGAATTGTTGCTCATTCGCAATGGATTCCTTTATCTAATTGGTTTATGGTGTTTTAGCCACAACCAATTGTGAAAGAGGAATCGCCCCATGCACTCGCTGTCGCTGGCTGAGATACGAACGGTGTTTCGGATCGTGGTCGAATGCCGGGACGTTGGAGCGGATGTGTATGCATGGAATCAGGTGTTGGTCGAGCAGCTTCATCGCGAGCTGAGATCTGTGTTTACGGCTAGCTTTATCTTTCCGCTGCCGCTGGACCAGATTCGCTTGAACGATGCGATTCTGTTCTGTGAGCAGTGGGAGTTTCCGCAATATCGACCGCGTTGGGCGGAGCTTTACGCGGCTGGGCAGTTGCCTTACCTTCCGACGGTGACCAATTTCTTTGCGGATTTTCAAAGCGGGCGAACCGCTCGTCGAAGTGATTTGATTGATGATTTGACTTGGTCGCGTTCAGAAGAGCTTCTGGAGTTTCGATCCTTGTGTGCGCAGGACGACCTCTTAATGTCTGCTTTCGTGGTCCCCGAAACCAATCAACTTCATTGCCTGTCGTTAAATCTACCAAACGATGGCAGTCGGTTCACTGAGAGCCAGCGCGATGTTGTGCAGCTTCTGCACGAAGAACTGCTGCCGCTGATCGGCAATCAACTTAAACTGACCAGCGATGCGCCTTACCGAATTCTCCCGCCGCGGCTGAGACAAGTTTTTGAACGTCTGATGGAAGGGCTTTCGGAACCGCAGATTGGTGAGGAGCTGCAAATAAGCAAGCATACTGTGCATGATTACGTCGCGCAGATCTATCGTCGTTTCGAAGTTCGCAGCCGTAATGAATTGATTGCGATGGCGTATCAAAAGGGATGGCGCAAGTGATTTTCAGGGTTATCGCAGTGGGGCACTATTCAGCCTTCCCGCAGCCGTATACTTTGGGAATGTTCCTCGGCCGCTCGCGCATCGAGCACGCAGTTCACTGACGAACGGCTGAACAGCAACTGGAAGGAGCACGGCGAACGCATGACTGAGCGTCGCGCCGTTCTATCAGTTAATCGCCCTCCTCAAAGGGTTCCTTTGACACTGGCAGACGTTGTCGGCGAAGTGGCCGCTCTTCCTGCGCTTCGATCTGCAATCGATTCGCTGGCGGCTGAACGACGCGTCACGATTGAATCCGTGTGGCCGACAGCGACCGCGCCGATTGCGGCGGGTTGGTATCGAGCCGACCAGCGACCGCTGCTGATTTTGGTCGCTCAGATTGCTGAATCCGAATCGTTGGCTGCGGAGCTTGGCGAGCTGCTGGGCGCGCGTGTCGACGTGTTCCCTCCAGGCAGCGAAGAATCCGAACTCGAGTCGCTGCAGCATCAAGAGACCGCCCAGCGGCTGCATGTACTCAGTTGGCTTTACAATTATTCAGTCGCGGAGCGAGCGGCAGTTAGCGCAAGCAGCAAGAGTTCGAAGAACTCGCCATCGAATCCAGCACCGCCGAATCCCGCGCCGCCGATTATCGTGACGACGATGCAAGCTTTGCTGCACAGTGTACCGAGCCCCAATTCGTTGGAAGGCGACAAGCGGATATTGTCAGCCGGTCGTCAAATCGACGTCGATGATCTGCGAGCCTGGTTGGTGAAAGCGGGCTATCATGCGACCAGTTCCGTGCAATTGCCTGGCGAGTTTGCGGTACGTGGCGGAATCATGGATATCTATCCGCCCGACGAACCGATGCCCGTACGCATCGAGTTGTTCGGCGATGAAGTCGAATCGCTGCGGACGTTTGATATTACTTCGCAGCGGAGTATCGAGCAGCGTAAGGAACTTCAGTTGCTGGCCGTTCAAGGTTCAGTCGCACAAGATGGATCGTTGCTGGACTATCTAACAGAGCGAACTGTCGTGTTTGTGCATGAGCAGCGCAGCATCAGCGTTGCAACAGACGCATTCCTGCATCGCGTGCCGTTCCCAGAACGATTCCCTGCACCGGAGATGGCTTGGAAGCGAATCGGCGAGTTTCCGATTGTGTACACTTCGCAGTTATCTGAAGAGGGCTACCTCGGACAATTGGTGCGATTGCCGCTGGGAACCGTGGAGCGAATCGGTGGGGACTTGGAGCGACTGGCAAGCGACATTGACCAGCACAGCGCGGCTCGCAATGTCATGGTCGTAGCCATGAATGAAGGGGAACGCGATCGACTGCGCGAGCTGCTGGCGGTTTCGAAAGCGACCAAAGAAGATCGGCTGGAAATTGTAATCAGCCAACTACAGAACGGTTTCGAGCTGCTGCCTGACGGGCCGCTGCTGCTGACGGCTGGGCAGTTGCTTCGCCGCTCGCATGTGCGTCGCGCGACGAAGCGGACGAAGAGTCGACCGATCGATAGTTTTCTCGATCTGCGCGAAGGCGACTTGGTGGTTCACTTGTCGCATGGAATCGGCGTCTATCGCGGTACGAAACTACTTGAGAAACATGGCCAGCAATTCGAGCATCTCGAATTGGAGTTCGATGGCGGCACGAAGATTTTTGTGCCCAGTTCGAAGATCGAGTTGGTGCAGCGTTATGTGGGTGGCACGAAGAGTCGCCCGAAACTAGCGAAGATCGGCGGCCTGACTTGGTCGAAGCAAAAGAAGGCGGCTCAAGAAGCGGTCAAGGACATGGCGGTCGAGTTGCTTGAGTTACAAGCGCTGCGCGGGAGTCAGCCTGGAATCGCTTTTGCACATGACAGTATTTGGCAAAATCAGTTCGATGCATCATTCTCGTATGTTGAAACGCCGGATCAGTTGACTGCGATTGCAACGGTCAAGAACGACATGACCAGCTCTCGGCCTATGGATCGCTTGATCTGCGGCGACGTTGGTTTTGGTAAAACTGAAGTGGCGATGCGAGCCGCTTTCAAAGCGATCGATAGCGGTTATCAAGTTGCCGTGCTGGTGCCGACAACGGTTTTGGCTGAACAGCATTACAAGACGTTTCGTCAGAGAATGGCTGAGTTTCCTTTCGACATCGCCAAGCTCAGCCGCTTCGTTCCGCCGCGCAACCAGCGTGAGACGATCAACGGCATTCACACTGGCAAAATCGACTTGGTAGTCGGCACGCATCGCATCGCGTCGAAGAATCTGAAGTTCTACAACCTCGGCTTGCTGATCATCGACGAGGAGCAGCGTTTTGGTGTCGAGATCAAAGAGCGATTGAAGCAGATGCGATCGAATGTCGATGTGCTGACGTTATCTGCAACGCCGATTCCCCGGACGTTGCACATGTCGCTGGTCGGTGTCCGCGATATCTCCAATCTCGAAACGCCGCCGGAAGATCGTTTGAGTGTGGAGACGCGTTTAGTTCGCTTTGATGACAACATCATTCGCAATGCGATCTTGCGTGAACTCAATCGCGGTGGGCAGATTTACTTTGTGCATAACCGGGTGCAGGACATTGAAGAAGTTGCGGCGAGGATCAAACGCATTTGTCCTGAGGCGAGCATCGTGATCGGTCATGGTCAGATGGAAGAGGGTGCGCTCGAGCAGGTGATGATCGACTTCATCGAGCATCGTTACGACATCTTGCTGGCGACGACGATCATTGAAAGCGGTTTGGATATCCCGAATGCCAATACGATCTTCATCGACGAAGCGAATCGTTACGGTTTGTCGGAACTGCATCAATTGCGTGGTCGCGTGGGGCGTTACAAGCATCAAGCGTACTGCTACTTGTTGGTCGATCGTCACAAGCATTTGTCGCCGGACGCCGCGCGGCGGTTGCATGCGATCGAAGAGTACAGCCAGATTGGCGCAGGCTTTGGGATCGCTATGCGCGACTTGGAGATTCGCGGAGCTGGTAATTTGTTGGGCACTCAGCAGAGTGGACATATCGCTGCGGTTGGGTACGAATTGTATTGCCAGATGTTGGGCAGCGCGGTCCGCGAACTGACTCACCAGCCACCGAAACTGGCCGTCGACGTCGAAATCGATTTGCCGGTGAAGGCTTACCTGCCCAACGATTATGTGCCCGAGTTGCGACAGCGGATCGACATTTACCGGCGGCTGAGTCGCATTACGGACATCAGCGAACTGGACGACATGAAAGCGGAATTGGCGGATCGCTTTGGAAAATTACCGCGACCAGTGAAAGCGCTGCTAGAGGTTGCAGAGTTGAAGATCGATGCATCGATTTGGTTTGTGAAGACGATGCAAACGGAAGACAACTACATCGTGCTGACGTATGCAAACAAGCAGCGTATCGAGCATTTGGCTAAGTTGCACGATCGCCGCTTGCGAGTTGTCGACGCAACAAAGGCTTACTGGATCACGCAGCCCAAGAACGGCAAGGTCGACTGGATGCGCGAAGCCAAAGAGCTGTTCAGGTCTAGCTGAGCTGCATGTCTGAGCTGGCACGTCTGAGCTGGCATCGTTTTTGCAAATTGACTCTCCCGCAAAAACGACTTGTAGGAACGCCATCATTGGAGATAGGGGGGAGTCATTATGTTTCCGTCGACCGTAGATCGTGTATCGTCACAGACCGCAGATCACGTGAATGAGTGCATTCGGCAGCAGACAGAACACAACATTGAGTGTTGTCGCCGAGCAGGGCGGGCGGCAATCGATCGACGGTTGGAGGAATTAGACGAAGAGTGGGACGTTGAGCGCACGCTGGAAGCGAACGCAGCAACCGTTTCGCTGGTTGGTTTGCTGTTGGGGGCGACGGTGGACCGACGGTGGTACGCGTTTCCGGCTGTGGTCTCAGGGTTTTTGTTGATGCACTCGTTGCAAGGTTGGTGCCCACCGTTGCCGGTCTTTCGTCGTTTGGGTGTGCGAACTGCCAGTGAGATCGATTATGAACGCTACGCGTTGAAGGCGTTGCGAGGCGATTTCGGGTTGGTGCAGCCTTCGAGCTCTTCGCAGAGGGCTATGAAGGCTGCGGAGCGGTAGTGGGTGAAGGGACTTTCTTTTGATTCGCAAGCGTGCAGAGTCGTTCAGTCGGAGCGCGGGCGTCCTCGCCCGCTTGCGGCACTAGTTTAATCAATTTGAAAAGTCGGTCTCACGCTTAGAGTCTGCAGCCTTCTTCTGCTAAGCCGGTTTGCATAAGTGGCGGGTTCAGCGGGCGGGACGCCCGCGGTCCGGAAGAGCTTGCGGGTCGGGAAGTCGAAGGGTGATTCTGGGGGTTAGTTAGCGGCTTCTCTGCGCATTGAGTTAGCGAATTCTCTGCGCATTGAATTGTGAGATGTCCGGATTTTGGAGCGCGGGCGTCTCGCCCGCTTGCAGTACTAGTGCTGCGTTACAGTTAGAAATTAGGGTTGGCTGCTTGAGCGATTTGAGCGAAACTGATGGGAACCACGGAGGGATCCCATGCAGAAGAAGTATATCGTTCGGTTGAACGATCAGGAACGTCTCGAACTAATCAAC
>JBGSOM010000181.1:0-3476 GCA_041739135.1 Pirellulaceae bacterium | reverse complement strand
TTTAAACTGGTTATCGCATGAATCGTGGTCGCGCGTCGATCGAGAAGAACTCGTGTAGTCTCGCTGCTGAGCTGTTGACGGCGGCCAGCTACGCTAAGTCGTGCAAGGATTTTCGCAACCGAGCTCTCGATGCGCTCGGCGCCTCGTTGGTGGATGCTAGAATCGCTTGGGTGCATCAATCTGAACAGCGTTGGGAAGCGGCTGGTTCAGCCGGATCGCTTACAGGTTTGCCGTTTGAGTTGGCAGCCAGCGCCGCCGATCAAGCTTCGATACTGCTCGCCAATCAGTGGCTAGCGGTTCCAATATCACGTGGTGGTGAGCTGGCTGAAGTCATCTTGTTAAGCCCCGGTAATGCCGTCAGCGACGAAGAGGCCCGCGCGATCGCGCAGATGCTCCACGACGGTTTGAAGATCGCATCCGAACAAACGCGAAATGGCACGCGGCTCGCGCAGTTGCAGATGCTGATGGAGATCGCCGTCAGTTGGCAGCGCTCGGCGAGTCTCAGCGATTTGCTGAAGAGCATGGCGGAGGCAGCAGCGAGAATTCTGCAGGGTGATCGCGCGAGCATTTTTTTATGGGATCGCGCGAAGAATCAACTGGTTGGTCATCCCGCGCTCGGCGTTGAAGGTGAACCGCTTCGTATTCGCGATGACCAAGGCATCGCTGGCGAAGTGCTCAGCACAGCCCGCTCGCGACGTTGGGATAACTCCGAAGATCCACAAGCCATCAACGCTCGCGTCGGCGAAAAACTCGGCTACATAACGCGCAGTCTGGTAGCTGCTCCGCTTATCGATGCTCGCGGCAAAGCGATGGGCGTTTTCGAAGTGCTGAATCATCGCGACGGTCGCTTCTCGGAAACGGACGAACAGTTTTTGGTCGAGCTATCGCGGCATGCATCGGCAGCACTTGAGAACACACAGCGCATCGACTCGTTGATTCAGACCCGCAATCGCTTGATTCAAACCGCTTCCTCAACTTTGCAAATGATCGGTCAATGCGCTCAGATCGCCGCACTGCGCGATACAGTCAGCCGCGTTGCGCCCACTGAGCTGGCTGTGCTATTGCTCGGAGAAAACGGAACCGGAAAGGAAGTTGTCGCCCGCAGCTTGCACCTGCAAAGTCGTCGTTGCGACCAACCGTTCGTCGCCGTCAACTGCGCCGCCATCGCCGAGTCCTTGCTGGAAAGCGAGTTATTCGGGCACGAGAAAGGTGCCTTCACGGATGCGATCGCTGATCGCGCCGGCAAGTTCGAACTAGCGACGGGCGGTACGCTGCTGTTAGATGAAATTGGCGAAATGAGTCTAGCCGGACAAGCCAAACTGCTGCGCGTGCTGGAAGATAAAGTCGTAGTGCGCGTCGGCGGCTCCACTCCGATCCAAACAGACGTGCGTGTCATCGCAGCGACCAACCAAGAACTCGCCAAGTTGGTCCGCGAAAAACGCTTTCGCGAAGATCTCTACTTTCGCTTGAGCGTGGTGACGCTCAATCTTCCTCCGCTGCGTGAGCGCGGGGAAGACGTCATTGTGCTTGCCCAGTTTTTCCTCGACCAGTTCGGGCATCAAATCGGACGACCACCTCCGACCTTGTCCGAAGACGCTCGCAAGCGATTGCTAAGTCACGCTTGGCCGGGCAACGTGCGCGAACTACGGAATTTGATGGAGCGTGTGGCCTACCTTACAAGCGGTGCAGTCATTGAGGAAAGCGACTTGGCATTCGTTCTATCGCCTTCCTCATCGGGCGATGTCTCGCAAGTCCCACCCAACTTGTCACTGAACGATGCGACCGCCATTTTTCAAACTCGCTACGTGCGGCAGCACATCGAAGCCGCAGCCGGCAACTTAGCGAAAGCCGCCGAACGCATGGGTCTGCATCGCTCGAACCTCTATCGCAAAATGAAGCAACTGGGAATCGAAGGCGAATTCTAGTAGGCAAGTGCCACCCAACTAGCGAGTGATCACCCAACGCTAGCAAGCAACTCGCATGGACTTCGAGGCGTCAATTGGCTATATGATCGCTGCCATAGCAGCGTGCTCTTTGCAGGAATGAGCCGGATTGAGGGAAAGGGATTTATTGTGCAAGTCGAAACGGATGCGACTCCAGTAGTGAAGAGTGCAGAAATTACGCAAGAGTCGCTGGCTCAGTCGACAATCCAATGGGCCAACGATGCGTTCGGTGGCTTAGCCCGCGGTGAACTCAACGAAGCCTCCTCGAAGTTGCTTTTCAATGTGTTGGTACCGGCTGCGGTCGCGATCGTCACGATCATTGTGATGTACTTCATCGCGAAACTGATTTCGCGATGGACATCGGCGGCAGTCTGCAAACGCGTTGATGAAACACTTGGCAAATTCGCTGGGCGGCTAGTCTACTACTCCATCATGACCCTCGGCAGCTTAGCCGTGTTGTCGCAAGCTGGTATCAGCGTCGCAGGCGCAGCAACAATTCTTGCAGCCGCCGGGTTTGCAATTGGACTCGCCTTTCAAGGTACGCTCAGCAATTTTTCGTCCGGCATTCTGCTGTTGGTGTTTCGTCCCTTCAAAGTCGGCGATGTCGTCGTCCTGAGCGGCGTAACCGGCAAAGTGAATGAACTGGACCTCTTCACAACAACCATTGATACGCTTGATAACCGCAGGCTGATTCTGCCCAACAGCTCCATCGCGGGAACAACAATCGAGAACATTACGTACCACGACCATCGACGTGTCGATGTTGTAGTGGGTGTCGCTTACAAATCCGATATCGAAGCGACCCGCACTGTGCTCCAAGAGGCGGTCGAATCGCTAAACGAATTCATGGAGCATGGCGAAAACCGAGGCTACAAGATTATGCTTTCCAATCTTGGCGCCAGTTCGGTGGATTGGACCGTTCGATTTTGGACCAATAAAGCAACCTACTGGGACGTGCGCGAACAATTGCTGGTCCGTATCAAGCAACGCCTCGATGCAAACGGAATTCAAATCCCGTTTCCACAAATGCAGTTGCACTTCACTGAGAATGAAGAGATGGAAGTAAAATCTAGCCATGCGGCTGGCACGGGCATTCCGCTGCCACGTATGAAAGAGAGTTCCAACAACTTCGTCAACTTAGCGAAGACACGACCACGCTTTCGTGGCGAAGCAAGCTAGAAGCAAGCAACGCAGAAGCAGACACAGCTAATTGAAGCAAGCACAGAGAACCGAAGGCGAACCAATCGAAGCCAATCTGCGTTTGCATGTCGATCGACTTGCAGGGCTGATCGGTCCCCGTACGCTCAGCAAGCCCAAGACGATTCAAGCGACGATCGGGTACATCGAAGGCCAATGGGCGGAGATGGGATACTCGGTGGCACGCGAGACTTTTGATGCACTCGGCGATCAAGCTGTGAACCTGGTCGTCGAGCGTACTGGGGACAAGCGAGCAGATGAAATAGTGTTGCTTGGAGCGCACTACGACACGGTCTTCTGCACACCAGGCGCCGATGACAACGCATCGGCGGTGGC
>JBGSOM010000116.1:0-65613 GCA_041739135.1 Pirellulaceae bacterium | reverse complement strand
ATCTCGCTGAAAGACTCAGTTAAACTGCTGTTGGTTGCCATCCTTGGCACCTCCTGATTATTTGCGTGTATCGATCATCAAAAAAGTAGCATAGCAGTTCCGTCGATACAACGCGCTACTAATTTATTGGCCGTTCCTTAGGAGCCGATTTGGGAGTGCGAGCTCAGTTGCCGGCGCGCGTTACGCCCTTCGTTGGAGTCGGTGTTTTGGCGGGCGTGCCACGGACCGTCACAATCGCTGATCAGGATGGCTTGGACAATGACGACGACGATGCCATTGATGAACGTGGCGAAACGAAAAGTGAGTTTGATGAAGTGCTGTTCGGAGGCTACCCCGAAGTGGGCTTACACGCCTGGCTGAATGGCCAGTGGCGTGTCTCAGGTTTCGGACGCTATCTAGTAACTGACCGAGGTCGCAATGAAGACGACTGGCTGATCGGTGGCCAGTTAACTTACTTCCCGCCTCGCGCCAAGTTTCAGTAAATGGCTCGCAGTAATTGACACTCTGTGCAGACGCCTTACGTGGTGTCGACTTTCATCGACGTTTTGTAGATTGGCGGCTGAAAGTGGCCACCACTCATTCTGCGCCTGATCCTTAGCAGCTAGAATCTTGAAAAATCTATGACGGTCGGCAATTGTTCCTGATTTCCGCCGAATAGGTTGCAACAGAAACAGCTTTGTTCTCGCTATGGTAGTCGCATGAACCTTGAAATCCATGAACTGTCCAAACGTTACTCAAACAATGTGCAAGCCCTAGATCGTGTCTCGCTGACGATACCGAAAGGCATGTTTGGTCTGCTCGGACCAAACGGAGCGGGCAAGTCCACTTTGATGCGAACGATTGCGACCTTGCAGGAAGCGGATTCCGGTTCGGTGCGGCTTGGCGAATTGGATGTGCTAGCGCAGAAGCATGAGGTCCGCAAACTTCTCGGTTATCTCCCGCAAGAGTTCGGTGTATACCCGCGAACAAGTGCTATCGAGTTGCTGTCGCACTTCGCTGCGCTCAAAGGTATTCCAGCTTCGCAGCGTCGCGAAGTGGTTGATGGTTTACTATCGCGCGTCAATCTGTATCAGCACCGCAGAAAATCGGTCGCGAGTTTTTCTGGCGGCATGCGGCAGCGTTTCGGAATCGCGCAGGCTCTGTTGGGCAACCCAAAACTGCTGATCGTGGATGAGCCGACAGCGGGTCTCGATCCAGGCGAACGCAATCGATTTTATAACTTGTTAGCCGAGGTAGGTGAGAATGTCATCGTGATCTTGTCGACTCACATTGTGCAAGATGTCAAAGAGCTGTGTACGAACATGGCGATCATCGATCAAGGCAAATTACTTTACAGCGGCACACCGGATGAAGCTGAGAAGATGCTGGCAGGGCGAGTCTGGCAGAAGTCGGTGACTAAGATCGACCTGCCCGAACTGGAGCGGCAATTCCGCATCATCTCAACGAAGTTGGTCGCAGGGCGGCCGCTGATTCATGTGCTGAGCGAGTCGAATCCGGGTGATGGATTTGAAGCGGTCGCGCCGGACTTGGAAGACGTTTTCTTTTCTCGCTTGCCGGTGGTGGTCTAATGTTCTGGGAATTCTTTCGCTTCGAATTGCGTTATTGGTTTCGTGGCTGGATGGTCTACATTTTCTTAGCCATCATGACGCTGCTGTTCTTCGCCGCGGCCAGCTCTGATCAAATCGTTGTTGGTCAAGCGATGGGCAACACCAATCGCAACGCGCCGTACGTGATTCAGATGTACTATGCAATGTCGGGCGTGCTGTGCGGTTTGATGGTCACGGCATTCGTCGACTCCGCAGCCTCGCGCGATTTCACTTCCAAGTCAAGTGACTTGGTTTTCAGTAAGCCGATCTCAAAAGGGGCTTATGTTTTCGGAAGATTCTTCGCCGCATCCATCGCGGCGCTCGTCCCTTCACTTGGTGCTTCGCTCGGAATCCTGCTTGCCAAGTATGGTCCGTGGATCGAGGCGAATCGCTGGGGCGCGGTCGATTGGACGGCTCATCTAAATAGCGTCTTGGTGTTTGCGATTCCGAACACTCTGCTGTTCGGCGCGATCATCTTTGCAATCTCTGTGCTAACGCGCAGCACCTTGTATGCCTTCATCGGTACGCTGCTTTTCATTGTTGCCTACGCCATCTCCGGTTCGTTTCTCGAAGATATGGAGAACGAGCGTTTGGGAGCGATGCTCGATCCGTTGGGGATTGGCGCATTCAGCGTGATTTCCAAGTATTGGTCGGTCGAAGAGAAGAATACGCTCTCCGTAGGGCTCAGCGGATTGATGCTCGCCAATCGCGCTCTGTGGATGGCTGTCGTCGGCTGCATTCTAGCGTTCGCTTATTGGCGATTTAGTTTTGCTGACGCGGCGCAACGTGGCTCGCGCAAAGTCACGCGGAGCGAACGCGGAGTCGAGAATGAGGCCGGGCTGATTAAACCGATGCTGTTTGTTGAACCACGCGCGGACGGTTTTTCCAGTCATTTTCAGCAGTTCCTGAGCCACCTGCGGAATGATTTTCGCGGCGTCATTCGCAGCACCGTTTTCCTAGTGCTTATGCTCGCATGTTTGCTGAACATGATTCCGGCCATTTGGTTTGATGCAACGTCGTCCTATGGCCAGCATGCTTTTCCGGTCACATACAATCAAGTCGATTTGATTCGCGGAACCTCGCTGTTGTTCGTGATCGCGATCATCACATTTTTCGCAGGCGTTTTGACTTGGCGTGACCGTGATGTGCGTTCGAACGAGATTTTGGGTGCACTACCGTATCCGAACTGGACTGCGTTTCTGTCGAGATTTCTGACTCTCGCGTTCATTATCGAATCGATCTTTTGTATTGGAATTGTTGTCGCCGTTCTAACTCAGCTTGCGAGTGGTTACACACGTTTGCAACTGGGTGTGTATGTGCAGGAGTTGCTAGTTATCGACTTTACCAAGATGTGCTTTCTCGCCATGCTCGCGTTCCTCATGCACACGCTTGCGCCGAACAAGTACATCGGCTACTTTCTGTTCATCATCGCTGTAGTCGCCAATGGGTTCATCTGGAACCTATTACGAGTCGATACGTTGCTGGTGAAATTCGGGCGTCTTCCCGGCTATACCTATTCGGACATGTTCGGGATTGCACCCTACCGACCTGGTCTCGTCGCATTTGGATTTTACTGGATCGCTTTTTGTTTAATTTTGGCGTGGCTGTGTACTCTCTTGGCTCATCGCGGGATTGCGCGTCCATTGCTGCAGCGACTGCGATTTGGATTTAAGGAGTTGTCCGTCAGCGCGAAGTTGTTTGTGAGCGTGGCGTTGTTCGCTTGGCTCTCGCTCGGTGGTTGGCTGTACTACAACACGCAAGTTGTCAACGAACTGATCGGTTCGCAGGAGTTAGAGATTCGGCAAGTCGAGTACGAAAAGAAGTACAAAGCGACTGAGAATGATCCGCTCCCAAGCATTACGGACATTCAATATGAGATCGACGTGTTTCCTGAAGAGCGCAATCTTATCATGAAGGGCAAGCAGGTTCTGGTGAACAAGTCGGGTCAGCCGCTAAACACAGTAATGTTTACGGTTCTTCCAACCCAGGAAACGACCATCAACCTGGCAGGCGCGCAGCGCGAAACGGTCGATGAGCGCTTTGGAGTGTGGACTTACAAGTTCGACTCACCACTGCTTCCCGGCGAGACCGCTCAGATGGATTACGAAGTCAAAATTATCAGCAAAGGTATCGAGAACAGCGTCAGCAACGTCGAGATAAATCAAAACGGTTCTTTCTTTAACAACTCTCTCGCGCCAGCGATGGGATATGCGTCTGGTCGCGAGCTGACGAATCCGAAGACTCGCGAAAAGTACTCGTTACCGAAGACCGATGGATTCCCTGCGCTCAGCCGCGAAGCGAGTCAGTGCATGCATCATTACATCGGGGAGAGCGACTGGGTGAACGTCGAAACCGTGATCAGTACCAGCAGCGATCAGATTGCAGTCGCTCCAGGATCGCTTGTGGAGGAATGGGAGAAAGACGGACGCCGCTATTTTCGCTACCGAGTCGACCATCCTTCACTGAACTTCTATTCGTTCATATCGGCGCGGTACGCTGTCGCGCGCGAGAAATGGAACGATGTCGATGTTGAAGTTTACTACCACCCCGAGCACACGTGGAATGTTCAGCGAATGGTGGATTCGATCAAGAGTTCGCTCGAATACTGCTCGAAGAATTTTGGGCCGTATCGCCACAAGCAAGCTCGCATTATCGAGTTTCCACGCACGGCTTCGTTCGCTCAAGCGTTCCCGGGAACGATGCCTTACTCAGAAAGCATCGGATTCATCGCTGACTTGGAAGACCCTGAAGATATCGACTTCGTGTTCTACGTGGTCGCGCATGAGATGTCGCACCAATGGTGGGCTCATCAAGTCATCGGTGCCAAGATGCAAGGTGCGACGCTGCTCTCCGAGTCACTCGCGCAGTACTCTGCATTGATGATTATGGAGCATCATTACGGTCGCGAAATGATGCGCAAGTTTCTGAAGTACGAAATGGACCGCTACCTGAGCGGTCGAGGACAAGAGTCCGCCGACGAGAAACCGTTGTTGCAGGTCAATCCGTCACAGGGTTATGTGCATTATCAAAAGGGCAGCGTAGTCCTTTACTATCTGAAAGAGATGATCGGTGAAGATCGAGTAAACGTCGCGCTCAAGAATATTGTCGACAAGTTCGCCTACCGTGACCCACCGTATCCAACCTCGCACGATTTGGTCGACGAACTCAAGAAGCAGCTACCAGACGAACTTCAGTACTTGATCAAAGACTTGTTCGAAGACATCACGTTGTTTGCGAATCGCACGACAACGGCAACGTACACGCAACTGGAAGATGGTAAATATCGTGTGACGCTCGATATCGAGTGCGAGAAGCTCAAGTCGGATTCGAAAGGCAAGAACACTCCGGCGGAACTTCACGACTGGATTGAGATCGGTGCCTTTGCAAAGCCCGAACCGAAAAAGAAGTATGGCAAGCAGTTGTATCGAGAGCGAATCTTTGTCGATAAGAAGGCTTCAACAATCGAGTTCGACGTCGATGAAGTTCCGGATCTAGTTGGCGTGGATCCCTACTTTTTGCTGATCGATCGCATGCCCGACGACAATTTAAAGAAGGCGACGAAGACGAACTGACTGCGATACGGGTGATTATTGTCGCGGTGGCTGCTATGCTAATTGGAAAAGGCGAGCAGTTATGCGAATCAAAACCTCCCGGTCTCGTTGTTTCACTTTGCAAAGATATTTGCCTGCGGTCTGCTGGATCTGCTTAGTTGCCCTATCTCCAGAGGTTGCTAATCAGGCTTTGGCTGAGGAGGTACTCTCGCGGTTCCTTGGTAATTACTGCGTCGAATGTCATCGTGAAGCTGAAGCGTCGGGCGGATTCACAATGCCGCCTGCGGAGACAGACCAGATTGCTGGCGCTAGGGATCAATGGGAACGCGTGGTCCGTAAACTGCTCACACGCCAGATGCCTCCCGAAGATGCGGAACGTCCAAAAGATAGCGAGTACGACGCAGCTCTCGCGGCGTTGACTGCTGAGTTGGATAGAGATGCAAATAACCATCCGCAACCCGGTCGCACGGAATCATTACGTCGATTGAATCGCACTGAGTACCGAAACGCCGTGCGCGATCTTCTAGCAATGGATGTCGACGTTACCAGCCTGCTGCCAGCGGACGAATCGAGCGGTGGCTTTGACAACATCACGGTGACCGACGTCTCTCCCACATTGCTTAGTCGCTACCTCACTGCGGCGCAGAAGATCAGTCGCTTGGCGGTCGGCAATTCGTCAGCTTCGCCGCAAGGCGATACGTTTCGCGTGCCAGCCGATCAAACGCAAGAAGAACATATCGAAGGTCTGCCCATCGGAACTCGAGGCGGAACCTTGATCGACTACACCTTTCCTCGAACGGGCGAATATGAAGTTCAAATTCGTTTAGCTCGCGATCGCAACGAAGAGGTTGAAGGTTTGCGAGACCGCCATCAACTGCAGGTCTTGCTGGATGGTGCGGTCGTTGCCGAGTTCGAAGTGAAACCGCCGAAGGATGGCAATCACAGCGTGGTGGATGCTCATCTCATCGCACGCATTCCTGCAACGGCTGGTCCGCACAAACTGGGCGTAACGTTCATCCGGAAGTCGCCACCGCTGCTGGAAACGAAGCGCGAGCCCTACGCCGCGCATTTCAATATGCATCGTCACCCGAGATTGACGCCGGCGGTGTTTCAAGTGTCCGTTGCTGGCCCCTTTGAACAAACCGTTGCACCGAACACGGCCACGCCAAGTCGCAAGAAGATCTTTATCGCGCAGCCGCGCGACGGTGACGATGAGTTTGCATGCGCGCAGCAAATTGTGACGAAGTTGTTGCGAGTTGCCTATCGCCGGCCAGTTACGTCGGAAGACCTCGAACAGCCGATGAAGTTCTTCAAGCTAGCGCGTGGAACTGGCGAATTCAACCTCAGCGGTTTCGAAGCGGGCATCGAATCGGCGCTGAGTGCGATCTTGGTCAATCCGCATTTCTTACTGCGCATCGAACGCGATCCACCGACTGCTGCGCCACAGACCGTTTATCGAATCAGCGACATCGAGCTCGCTTCGCGGTTATCGTTCTTTTTGTGGAGCAGTTTGCCAGATGAAGAGTTGCTCGCGCTGGCTGAGCGCGGCGAACTGAGCGACTTGAAAACCCTTGAGCAACAAACGCGGCGGATGTTAGCGGACTCGCGAGCAAGCAACTTGATTGACAACTTTGCGGCGCAGTGGTTGTACCTTCGCAATTTGGATTCCATCACGCCTGACTTGCGTTTGTTTCCTGACTTCGATGACAACTTGCGGCAGGCATTTCGGCGCGAAACGGAAATGTTCTTGGAGAGTGTCGTCAGAGAAGATCGGCCCGTAACTGACTTGATCGACGCGAACTACACATTTCTGAACGAACGCTTGGCAAAACACTATACGATTCCGAACATTTATGGATCTCGGTTTCGGCGTGTTGCACTGGACGCTGCCAGTCATCGCGGCGGTCTGTTGCGACACGGCAGCATTCTGACTGTGACATCGTATGCCACACGCACGTCTCCGGTAATTCGTGGGCACTGGATACTGAAGAACATCATCGGCGCGCCGCCCGCACCGCCGCCGCCCGATGTTCCTGCTTTAAAAGAGAATACGGTCAGTGCTGCGTTGCCGATCCGTGAGCGATTGGCCGAGCATCGCGCTAATGCTGCTTGCGCGAGTTGCCACAACTTGATGGATCCGATCGGATTTTCGCTCGAGAACTTTGACGCCGTTGGACGTTGGCGCGACGCGGATTTGGGTCAGCCGATTGACACCAGCGGCCAGATGCTGGGTGGCCGGCGATTTGGCGGCGTGACAGATTTAGAGCAGATCTTACTGAGCCGACCAGATCTGTTTGCGAGTACACTAAGTGAGAAGCTGCTGATGTTTGCACTTGGACGGAGCGTCACGTCGGCGGACGCGCCGGCGATTCGCGAGATCGTTGAGCGGTCGCGAGCAGAAGAGTTTCGATTTTCGTCGCTTGTGGTTGGAATCACCCAAAGCACACCATTCTTGATGAGGACTTCGGAATGATCGTCATGAAACGCGCCCTTCCGCGGCGCACTTTTTTGCGCGGCCTTGGTGTGACACTCGCTTTGCCACTTCTCGACGCAATGATTCCAGCGATGACTGCGATCGCTGCGACTCCTGCCAATCCCGCAAAATTGCGGAGGTTAGGGTTTGTTTACATGCCGATGGGGTGCGACGTAACGCGTTGGACTCCGGAAGGCGATTCGCTCGATATACTTTCACCAACTTTACAGCCGCTAGCGCCGATCAGATCGCAGGTAACGGCGATCAGCAACTTGGAATTGCAGAACGCTTATCCAGGCACCCATGCAACGTCAAACGCCGCTTTTCTGAGTGCTGCTAAGGCTAAGTTGACTGAAAGCACGGACTATTACTTGGGTACAACCGCCGACCAGATCGCAGCTCAGCAAATCGGTTTCGATACACAGTTACCGTCGCTCGAGTTATCGATGGATCTGCTGTCGACCGTCGGACAATGTGACAATGGTTATGCCTGCGTCTATCAAAACAATTTGTCGTGGTCATCACCCACGACACCTTTGCCGTCGGAAGCCCATCCGCGAATTGTGTTTGAAAGTCTGTTTGGCGATGGAGGAAGCATGGCGCAGCGTCGCGCGGCGATTGAGAAGCGAGCTAGTTTGCTTGACTCGGTGACATCAGAAATCTCGCGATTAAGTCAGCAACTCGGCGCTGGTGATCGCAATCGAGTTGACGAATACATGCAGACGATTCGCGAAGTCGAACGACGCATCCAGCAAGCTGAATCGAGTGTTGCCGATAATCCACTGCCCGATCTCGATCGACCGATCGGAGTTCCAGCCACTTATGCGGAACATGCCAAGTTGATGTTCGATCTCCAAGTATTAGCGTTGCAGGGCGACATCACTCGCGTCATCACTTTTCAACTCGCCCGCGAAACGAGCAATCGAACTTATCCGGAAATTGGCGTTCCCGATCCGCATCATCCGCTGACACATCATGGCAACGACCCAGCGAAAGTAGCCAAAGTGGCGCTCATCAATCGCTTTCATGTCTCGCTATTCGCTGACTTTCTAATGAAACTCAAAGCGACGCCAGAAGCTGACGGAACGCTGCTGGATCACGCGTTGTATCTTTACGGCAGCGGTATGGGCAACCCGAACTTGCATGATCATAAGAACTTGCCGATTCTGGTCGCAGGCGGAGCGGCAGGAAAGATGCGCGGCGGACGCCACATTCGACTTCCCGAGCCAACGCCGCTGGCGAACTTGCATTTGACTTTGCTCGACAAGGTCGGTGTGCAGTTGGATAAGTTCGCGGACAGCCAAGGTCCGATCCCAGGTTTGTTCGAGCCTTTGTCGATTTAAGCGCGTTCGGTTTGGATGGGGTCACTATTGCTTGCCACAGTGTTTTGTGGGTGATGAAGCTTTTGTGGGTGATGAAGATGAGATGTGCTTTACTGGTCTTCGCGATCCATTCCCTGTGTGTGGCTAGTTTCGCACAGGTTACCTTTGCTCAGCAGTTAGCTTCATCGCAGTTAGCCGACTTAGCAGAGCAACAGCGGTTCGACGTGCTGCTGCAATTACTGGACAAGCAAGCGGATGTAAGCGCGACTCAAGTGGATGGCATGACCGCACTTCATTGGGCCGTTTATCACGATGAAGCGACGTGCGTCGAAGCTCTGCTGTCTGCTGGAGCGGATGCAAATGCGAAGAACCGCTATGCCGTCACGCCTTTGTCTTTGGCTTGCACCAATGGAAATTCGAAAGTTGTCGCAGCGCTGTTGAAACGAGGCGCTGATGCCAATGCAGTTCTGGTTGGCGGCGAAACGGCTTTGATGACCGCGTCGCGAACGGGTGACTTAAAATGTGTTCAATTACTGTTGCAGCATGGCGCAGACGTGAATGCTCGCGAACGCAAAGGACAGTCAGCAATCATGTGGGCCGCTTCGGAAGGGCACGCCTCAGTGGTGGCGGAGCTGATTGAAAGCGGTGCTGATGTGAACGATCAACTGCCTTCAGGCTTCAATCCTCTGTTCTTCGCAGTTCGAGGAGGACGAGCAGCAGTGGTTGAAGAGTTGCTGAAACATGAGGTGGATGTCAATCAGGTCCTTAAATCGCCAAGTGGTAGCAAGGCACCTCGCAAAGGAACGAGTCCGCTGATGATGGCGGTTGAGAACGGCCATTTCGAGTTGGCGATTCGGTTGGTGGATGCGGGTGCAAACGCCAATGACGAGCGCTCAGGATTCACGGCGCTGCACGCAATCAGTTGGGTTCGTAAACCCAATCGAGGTGACGGCGAAGACGGCGATCCCGCTCCAATCGGTTCGGGGTCGGTGGATAGTCTGCAATTTGTGCGTGAACTGGTAGCTCGTGGTGCTCAGGTGAATCTGCGGCTTGAGCGAGGTTCGTCTGGACGTGGAAAACTCAGTCGGCAAGGTGCAACGCCACTGATGATGGCTGCCATCACCGCGGACTTGCCATTGATGACAACGCTGGTGGAGCTCGGCGGCGACCCGACGATTCCCAACGAAGAAAACGCGACTGTGCTGATGGCGACTGCGGGAGTTGGCTCGCATGCACCCGGCGAAGAAGCCGGCACGGAATCCGAAGTGCTTGAGTGTCTGGAGTACTTGCTGAGATTGGGTGCGAACGTCAACGCGACCGATGATCATGGCGAGACGGCGATGCACGGCGCGGCGTACAAGAGTCTGCCTAAGGTCGTTACATTCTTGGCGGAGCGTGGCGCGAAGGTGGATGTATGGAATCGTTGCAACGAATACGGATGGACGCCGCTTTCCATTGCCTCAGGAACTCGAGTCGGCAATTTCAAACCCGCGCCAGAGACTATGGCTGCGATCGAAAGCGTTTTGTTAAAGGCTGGAGTGGAACCAACTCCGCCCTGTGCGGCTGGAATCGACATTTACCAAGCGAAGACCGTATCGACCAAACCAAGTGCAGATGAAAAGACTTCGGATGCAAAGTCGACTTCGAACCTTGCAACGGAACTGAAGAGCGTCGTTCAGAAGCAAGCCGAAAGTTGGAATCGCGGCGACATTCCCGCTTTTATGGAAGCCTACTGGAAAAGCGAACGACTGACGTTCAGCTCTGGAGGCAAAACGACTCGCGGATGGGAAGCGACTCGTGATCGCTACTTGAAGAATTATCCCGATAAGAAAACGATGGGAACGCTGAAGTTCACGGAGCTGGAAGTCCAATCGCTCGACGAAAACGCAGCGCTCATGCTTGGTCGTTGGCATCTAACGCGCGACGAACCGGTGGGTGGCAATTTTTCGCTGGTTTGGAAAAAGATCGATGGCAAGTGGGTGATCGTTCATGATCACTCTTCGTCTGATGCACCTTAACGTTGTTGTAGTTTGGCAAACTCTGCGTCGCGGTCAACATTGGGTTGATAATTGATAAGTCGTTTCGCTTTCTCGATTGAAAAATAGTGATCGAGCGCGAGTTGCGCCGCCACGAAGCGCGTCATCGGCGGTTCGCTGCGGATTCGAAATGTCCAGTAGGCCGATTCCAGCACAGCGCCGATGCGATAAGCGGCAGCGAACGAGATCGAACGTGTCGGAACTGGAACGTTAGCAGAGTTCAAGATGCGGGTGATCCAATCCCAGCAAGCGATTGGGTTTCCATCGGTAATAAAAAGCGTTTGCCCATTGAGGTTGTTATCGCCAGCGAGCAAGCCTTCGAGGGCTTGGACGTGAGCGCGAGCTGCATTCTCAACGTGAACGACGTCGATCAAATTGAGTCCGTCGCCAACGCGCCGCAATTTACCGAGTCGAGCTCGTTCGATAACGCGTGGGAAAAGATGCGGATCACCCTCTCCCCAAATCAAATGAGGGCGCAGTGCGCAGGCGCGAAGCGGACTGTGCTTTGTTGCTTGGATAACCGCGAATTCCGCCAGTGCTTTCGTTTGCGGATAGAAACAGAGCCAGCGAGTTGGGTAGGGGGCACTTTCATCGATACCAGATTGTGGCTGGGCATCGAAGGTAACGCTGGGGCTGCTGCAATGAACAAATGCTTGCACCTGGTTAGTTACTGCGGCTTCCAGTAGATGCGAAGTAGCGAGAGTGTTGGTTTGGTAATAGTCCAGCCAGGGCCCCCAGACGCCGGCGAGCGCAGCGGTGTGAATGATCGCGTCGCAGTTGCGAGCGGCTTCGATCACGGCGGACCGATCAACAATACTGGCTTGAACCGATTCGACTCCAAGTTTCGTTAGATGAGGATAGTGCCCCCGCGCGATGCCGCGTACTTCATATCCATGTTCGCGCAGTTGGCGAACGATGGCAGCGCCGAGAAAGCCTCCGTAGCCGGTCACTAGTACTCGTCTCGCCATCACAAATCCTCGCGCGCATGCAAAACTGGCTAAAGATCAAGAGCCGGTGACAATTGCGAGAGCCGCTGCTGCGCCTCTTCCGCCCAGGGACTAGCAGGTGCCAATTCGAGGAAACGCTGCCAATGTTCGTTCGCTTTGGAGCATTCGTGCAAATCATCGAGTGCGCGAGCCAAGTGGAAATGGACATCGGCATAATCCGCGAACTGTTGCAAAGTACCTTCGAAAGCGGCCACCGCCAAATTGGTTTGGCCGAGTTCGGCGAGTACACAACCAAGGTTTGCTCGAGCTTCAACCAGCCCGCTGTTTAACTCCAATGCGACGTAGTAGCGTTCGCGAGCGGCGGTCGGATCGCCTTGTCGATAGAGCAACTCTGCCAGTTGAAAGTTGACATCCGCGTTCGGGCCGAAAGCCGCCAAAGCCGAACGATACCAATCGATCGCTGTGTCGAGGTCTTCTTGATCCTCCGCCAGCATCGCTTGCTCAATCATCTGATCCAACGTCGCGGGGCTGCTCTCATGTGAGACGACGCGCGAACCACCGCGCGGAGCCAGCTTTTCAATCGACAAGGTCGATGCGTCGAGGTTGGATTCGTTGCCCTCTTCGAAACTGAACCGAAACTGACCGGTTGATTCGACGAGTGTGCTGCCGTGCCGCAGCAACAGTTGCTTACCTTCAGCCGTGATGGCCAATTGCTGAATGGGACGGCCAACGGCTGGTGCTAATCCAGCTAGCGCCGCCAATTGTCGCTGGATGGAATTGACTGACGCGCCTTCTTTGCCCCATTTGGCGAGCTGTCTGGCCGCGGCGAGTTCGGTGTAATCGAAGTACGGCAAATTAAGCACTTCTTTGATCGGCTGAATCAAGCCTGCGCGGCACCAACGTCGCACGGTCCGCACGGGTACATCCAGTAGCTGCGCCAACATGGCGGGCGTATAAAGTTGTCGAACGGAAGTCTCATCGTCTCGATGCGCGAGCAGTTCCCAGAGTTCCGACTCGCGCAGCACTGTAACTTCGTTGCGATCGAGGCTGCTACTCAATTGAGTATCCGAAGCGAGCAGTTTATCGAAGTCCTCGTAGTTGTCTCCAAGAACAATCAGTTGCACCTGAGATGAAACCTGAGCCGATGACGAATCGAGAACTCGACCACCTGCGCGTTTGAGCAATTGCTGCGATTCGCGTTTGGTGAAACCTCCCAAGGTACCGAGCAGCAGTGCGCGCTGGCCGGCTAGCGGAGCGTCGTGCGGACTGGCAATGTCAGTCGTCGAATTCAATGTCGGCTCCTTGCGTTCAAGAAAATCTCGGATGAGCTTTTGGGAAGATGTTGCTGATTCGAAATGGGCGATGTGCGTCTGCGTTTAGTATCGCAGCATGCAGTAGAGAGCGCGCACGCCATCGCGCCAACCGATCTTCTTACCTTCGTGGAATCCGCGGCGATGGTAACGAATCGGACGTTCATAGAATCTCGCGCCGAGCTTTACCAACTTTACCGTCAGCTCGATTTCGATCCCGAAGCGATTTTCTTTCAGATCCGGTGCGAGTTGTTGAATCAACTCGCGGCGCATCACTTTGTAACAAGTTTCAACGTCGCTCAGATACAAACCGGTGCGTAGGTTCGTCAAACGCGTGATCCAGCGATTCACATACATGTGCCACAGCGGCGGGACTTGGCGGTCGTGATGGCCATAACGTGTTCCGTAGACAACGTCCGCTTCGCCTTCCACAATCGGTTGCACGAGAAAACGAAAATCGTCGGGATCGTATTCAAGATCCGCATCCTGAACGACTACTGCAGTGCCAGTTGCATGTTGAAAACCTGTTCGCAGAGCCGCACCTTTTCCGCGATTGGATGGATGCAGAATAATTCGCAAATCGTTTGCGTTCGGGAGCGCGGCGAGTCGTTCGCGGGTGCCGTCCTGACTGCCATCATCGACCAGAATGATCTCAAGTGGCAATCCGGTTCGTCGTACGCGCTCGATAACTTCGACGACTGTGTTGACTTCGTTGAACACAGGAATAACGACGCTTAAGCGAAAATCTCGAGGCAATTCGAAGATGCCAAGCCGGCGACAGACATCGTCGGTGAGTATTTGATCCAACCTAACCGATTGAACGTTGTTCAAATGCAGATCCGGCGCGCATCCGTTGAGTTCGTGCGAAGGTTCTCCTGAATCCGGCATTCACTAATCCATTATGAGTTGTGGAAAAAATGTCAGTAACTGCTTGACAAGTCGACCGAAGATCCGCACAATCCTAATCAACCATGCAGAATGAAATTTGAACGCGAAGCGATCCCCGCGTCGCGTTTCAAGCAATTTTCGCCAAAGTTTGGCACCAGAAATTTGCTCGGTCAGCAATGCTACTGAGCTTAACGAACAATCGTGGCGACGGCTACAACCCACGGTCGTTAACTGACAATCGTCGATTCACATAAGTTGGTCTGCGAAGATGCGGACCCCATTGGCAATTATTCCAAGCTGAGCGTTGTCTTGTTCCGTTAGTTAACAGGTCATTGAGTTACGGCAGGGATGGTATCGGGCTAGGGACGGCCGCTTTGACTTGTCGGCTACAAGGATGCGTGGGGGCACAACATTTGGATTGCGTTCAGCAGCATTGATGCTGGAAAGCGGCAGGACGCCGCTTTTTTCGTTTCTACATCGCATCGCAGTTGTCCTTTGGCAGTTGGATGTGTCTAAAATGCAGGCTTCGCCAGCGCGCGGTTCCTTCCTTCCCACCTCTCCCTGTGAGTCTCTTTCATGTCCAAACTTCGTCGAATACTTGTCGGACTATTCCTTTCAATCGCTGTTCCTTGCCTCGGGTTGCCGAACGTTCAAGCACAGGAAGCCAAGAAACCGGGACTCGACGACCTCTACAAACTCGGTCCCGATTCGCTGGTTCAAGAAGGAGTTCCCCACGGCACAATTGGCGAAGCGCAGGTGCTGCCAAGCCAAGCGTATCCCGGAACTCAACATACGTATTGGGTGTACGTTCCAGCGCAGTATGATCCGAACGTGCCTTGCAGTTTGATGATCTTCCAAGACGGTCAGGCGTTCATGAATCCTGAAGGCGGTTTGCGCGCCCAGAACGTGATGGACAACCTGATTTTCCGACGCGAAATTCCCGTCATGCTTGGCGTGTTCATCAATCCTGGCCGCACGCCTGAGCAACCTGAGCCGTCGCCAAAAGGTGATTGGGGTGACAAAGCGACGAACCGACCGGCGGAATACAATTCGCTCGATGACAAATATGCGCGCGTGATCGTCGACGAACTCATGCCGGTGCTGAACGAAAAGTATAACATCTCAAAAGAGTCCAAGCATCGCGGAATTGGCGGTGCAAGTTCCGGCGCGATCGCCGCTTTCACAGTTGCCTGGCATCGGCCCGATCAGTTCCACAAAGTGCTGAGCATTGTTGGCAGCTTCACGAACATTCGCGGTGGTCACAAGTACGCAGACATCGTTCGCGAAAGTGAGAAGAAGCCTATTCGCGTTTTCTTCCAAGACGGTCGCAACGACAATCGCGGTCAGCGTCGAGGCGGCGAGTATGACGAAAAGTGGGATTGGTTCCACCAGAATGTTCGCTTGGTTGATGCGATGACTGAGAAAGGCTATGACATCAACTACTCATGGGGCATCGGATTGCACGGCACCAAGCAGGGCGGCGCCATGATGCCCGAAATGATGCGTTGGCTGTGGCGCGACCATGGCGTCTCGACCGATCCCAACGATAAAGTCGAGCGATCGTATAACTTTCCAAAGTAAGTGCGGGCTTCGGTTGGCAATCTAGCGGAGAACAACGATGCTCAATCGCAGAGAATTTGTTGCGCAGTCGACCGCTGCGGGGTTGGCTGCTCAGTTGACTGCTGGGGCGTTGGCGGCGGCGGCGCTAGCCAAGCCACTGATTGCGCAGGAGGCCGTCAGCGATGCAAATCCCAGGTCGGGTATTCGCATTGCAGTCGAATTGCCGCTGGCGCGCGTGCCGCTGGCGTTCATCATCGACGATTCGACTTGTCTGGTGAACATGGGTAAGTTCTGCATGCCGCAGTTCGCAACGGCTATGCCCGACCGCGATGAATACAAAAAGCCTTGGCGCGATTGGCCTTCTGAGATTCCCGATAGTTTCGTGCGCGAGTTTGGAACTTGGTGCGCGGAGCATGACGTGCGCGGGAAGTACAGCATCGTGCCTTATCCAGCTTGCGTTGGTTGGCTTGATCGCGAACTGCCCGGCTGGACGCGTCGAGAGCTGCAAGACAGCTTGCAATTGGTTCGCGACCTGATGGTTCCACGCTGGGACATCCACCCCGAGATGATTACGCACACACGTGTGATCGACTTGAAGACGGGTCGCCCGCATCCGGAGATTTCATCTGCAACGATGGAAAATTCCTTTCCACAAACCGATATCAGTGTCGATCAACTGACGGAATATCTCGCTTACGCGCTGCGCATACTTAAGAACTGTGATTTGCCTTGTGAAGGGATCACGACGCCTGGCGGTTTTGGCAACAAAGTCAAGCAGAAGTTGCCGCAAGCGGTTTTCGAAGCGGTGCGAGATGTGTATGGAACCGAGCTGCCGCATTACTTTAAGTACGTGTCGCTGGAGAACGAAAGTGTCTTTCCGAAGTTCGAGTATCTTCAGAACGTGGAAAGCGATAAACCCACGTTGACGGTGAATGTTCCAGCTGGGACGGGCGATTGGTTTGGTGGTTGGGATGGAGTTACCGAAAGCCAAGGGCATCTCTACAGCAACGACGACGCCACGGCGGGCCGTATGGTTGAACTGATTGAGCGTCGCGAGCCCGCTATCATGCTTTGCCATTGGCCAGGTTTGTACTGCAACGGTCTCCTGACAGGCTACAAGCAATTCCAGCGGGTTGTGTTGGCATTGGAAAGTCGATTTAAGGATCAAACACGCTGGATGAAGATCAGCGAGATTGCACGTTACTGGGTGGCGAAAGAGTTTACGAAGATCGAAGTGCGCGATCGTCAGATTGAGTTGAAGGCGCCTTATGCTTGTTCCAACTTTACGCTGCAGATTGGCGGTTTAAGAGCGTTTGAGAAGTTACTTTTGCAAAGCGGAGAAGACAAAACCGCATTGCAAGAGGTTGCGTCGGTTAGCGCTTTGCGTTCTGGTAAATGGGCACGAACCGGCGACGCGATCACTGTTGCGATCGACCTACCTCGCGGCCAGAGTACGCTGACGGTTTGAATAGGTTTGTCGCTTTCTGCTGGAAGAGCGTTTACAAGGCGATCCAAATGCCCAGTCGGATCACGCTGAATTGAACTGCGCGATTAATTGATCTTCGCAGAACCGCTGTTAACGGGTGTCATCAGCGCCGATTCGAATTGCTGAGTCGCTTTGTGAGCGAACTGGATTTTGGGGACTGTCTTTGGTGCGGGCTGCGAATTGCTTTGATGCAAAATCTCGTATCGCCTGAGTGACGTCGCTCGCGTATTCCCAATAGCCCAAATGAGCACCAGGAATTCGAAGTGGTTGATCGTTGGGCAGAAGTTGCGAGATGTGATCACTGGCTGTACACAAAGTCATTGGATCCTTCTCGCCGCCAACGACAAGTACCGGTATGCGAACTTCAGGTAGTATCTCGCGAGCTTCGAAGCCCAACATGGCAAGATTGCCTCGCGCAACTGTGGCTGGCCAAGCGATCGCACCCATGCGTGCACTATGATCGAGTTGTTCTCGCGTCTGACGGCCGGTGAAACTTGTAAATCTTGTCGTCCAGTGCGCTGAGCCGTTGAGGTAACTTTGCCAATTCGATAACCAAGCAAACGGCGCGAGTGCGATCATCAGGTAGTTCATTGGCACGATCACAGGTTTTTCTATCGCCGTGAGTAGCGTCGCAGCAAAGTTCGTTCGCACTGGATTGGTGTAAGTGGTATGGACCAGTGCCATCGCAACAACTGCATGCCCAAGTTGTTGGGGGAACAAGCGGCAGAAAGTTTGCTGTGTCATTCCGCCGATGCTATGTCCGACGAGGATTGCCGGCCCCGCAGCAGCGTTGCTTTCTACGACGGCTTGCAAGTGCTGCGCAAGCATCTCCATTGAAAAATCGCCTCGCGTCGGCGCGCGTGACTTGCCCAATCCGGGTAAGTCCCATGTCACGATACGAAATTGACTGGCGAGTTCGCGGGTAATATAGTCCCAGGCGCTTGAATTCAGAGTCCAGCCGTGAGTGAAGATCAATGTTGGGCCATCTGTTTTGCCGAGCACGTTGACATGTAGTCGCGCGCCGTCTGGTCGGTCGAGTTGATAGGTACTGTGAGGTTCGAGCTTCACTCGCGGCTTACCTTGATGGTTGCTAACTATCCATTCTGTTGGCCACTTTCCGCCTACGCTTAGCCCCAAACAAAGCATGGCTGTGGCGAGCATCGCCCACGGTCTCCAATCCATAGGCTGATCGAGCGGCACTGGGTTTTCCTGCAAAACTGGGTTTTCTTGCAAGACGGCGTCTTCTTGCAAATCTGAATTCGCCGCAATCGCGTCACTCGTCAAGTTATCATCAACTAGTTCGCTGGACTGAACTACAAGAGGATCCGCTGTGAAGCTCCGATAGCTGTGATAAGCAAAGTAGACGCCGGTCCCGAGCACTAGCCAACTGAAGATGGCGAGGCCAAAGATTCGCAGAACACTAAATGGCATCATGGCTTTGCATTTCAAAAGTTGGATCGAACAGTCTGTGCGATCAGCTCAAAGCAAAGCACGTGCCGCATGCGTGCGAGTACTCGTCAGCGCGAGTAGCAATTAGCCCGCAACAACCATTGCGAGCTTTGCAGGTTTGCGTGAGCGCCGCGCGTTGCGGACTCGCCATCATCGAGAACGAAATTCTTGCGCGGGCGCGAAGCTTGGAGAGCGCTGGAGATGCTCAGCCGCGACGGATTTCGGAACCTTTGAAGTTAACTTCGACGCGGTAGACAATCTTCTCGCGGCGCTCGATGGCTCCTGTCTGCAGGTCGACGCGTTCAGGCACCTCTTGAATGTGCTTGTCAACGGTGGCATGAAAACCACGCTCGGAAAAGATATCGATCAACATCGAGAGAGCGAGTGGTTGATGAAACAGGGCGTCTTCTGAATTCACGTGCGCGCGGCCCGATAACGCGTGACGCACAATGATCGGCATGAATTTCTCACCAATCACATCGACGACGCGCAAGAATAACTCGGTGTGCTCCAGTTCATAGCTGTCGAGCCGATTGACTAAGTGTTGTCGCGCGTGCAACACGATATCTTCGGCGAGCGGCAGCGGTCGCAGTCGGTCATAAGTGCGTTCATGCAACTCAAGCGAACTCTGATACTGCAGTTCGCGGAGGATGTTGGCTTCAACTTCGTCAATGGAACCTTCTGCGTTGATGAAGTGGTAGTGATAGATCTCTTTCAACGACTGCAGCGCGTCCCAAGTCTGTTCCTTGAAAACTTTGTAGCGGCGTCGTGCGGCTTCTTCGTTGAGATCGGTATTTCGAAGTGGAAGTATTTTACCGACACCCGTTTCTTCCACTTCTCGGTTGTGCTCTGCGATCTGCCAACCGCGGAGTAGTTGCCGCTTGATGCTGGTTTTTTCCGTGACGAACAGAACCATCGCGTGAATCGTCGGACGTCGGAAATTGATCGCAAACTTCGTGTCACTGTATTCGTTGTGCAGTTCGTTGACTTTGTCGACCAGCAACTTCAGACACTCGACTTGCACGCGCGTGCGCGGGAAACCATCGAGTACGACACCGTCGCGAAATTCTTCATCCAACATGCGTCGCAAGAGAATACCGACAACTTCTTTGTCGCCGACCATTCCGCCTTGATCCTTCAGTCGCAGCGCTTCGGGGCTGACCAGTAGATCGCTGACGACGATCGGTTTGCACGTGAGCCCACGAGCTTGCATCACAAACTGCGTGTGAGTTCCTTTTCCCGCACCTGGCGCACCGCCCAGCAGGATCAATTCTTTCGGAAAACGCAGGTTGACTCGCCCCACTTCGGTTTCGAGCTCTTCCCAAGCCGTCTTAAAAATGAGCTGTGCGTCTTTGATCTCGAGATCAATTGGTTGCCGAGTTTGGGAGTCGGAGCTTGCCATCGGTTTGAGCCGTTCGAGTACACGTTACCTCGCGCCGCATAAGACGAATGCTGGCGCTGTTACAGAATGGCTTGCTCGGTGAACTTCTGCAAGGGGCAACCAAAGGCATCCGTTTAATCTGCTTTTCTGACCACGGATGACAGTGTGGTCCCACGGATGAGGTGATCCCAAGAACTAAGTCGAGGTCGAAAGACCGGCTTACTCAAAAAACCGCCAACGCCTCTTTGCCCCGAGGCTGACTGGCACGGATCTTCTTCAGAACAGCGAGCCCCTGCACGTAAGTGAAGCTGTTTCCTTCAATTCCCAGACGACTTACAGCCGGATTGCCAAGGAACGCGTCGAGTCCTTGCAGGGTGATTTTGGTGTTGTTCAAGATAATTGAATTCACTTTTTGCTGCTTAGCGAGTATCGCCAGCCCTTTATCCGAGATCTTGGTCGACGACAAATTGATATGCCTGAGAGACTTAAAGGAACTCAGTTGCAACATAGCAGCGTCGGTTACTTTTGTTCCAGATAGATCCAGGCACTCAAGTCGCGAGCACGGCGCCAAATTTACAAGCGCTATGTCAGTAAAAGGCGTGTTGCTGAGCGATAGCGTTTTAACCGCCAATTTCCCGATCGCTTTGCAACCGGCCTCCGTTACTGAGCAGCCATCCAATTGCAGGTTTATCAATTTCAAAAAATTGCCGGCAGTTCCAAAACAAGTTCCCACGACTTTAGTTCTTGCAAGGCGGAGCCAAGCAATCGGCAGATGACCCAAACTCGCGACCGCTCGATCATCAACAGCCGTTTCGGATAGCGCAAGGGCTTGCAGCTTCGAAAGTCCGCTAAGTTTGCGTACACCGTTTCCCTTGATGGGAACATGCATCAATTCAAGATACTGCAGCTTCGAGAACTTGCCAATTGTTTCCAATGAAGCGTCGGTAAGCCTTGTTCTGCAAGCTTCCAAATCCCTTAACTTGGTAAGCCCATTCAGCGCTTTCAAACCCGCATCGGTGACCTTGGTTCCATTCAAAGTCAGAATCTCGCAATGCGTTGCGTCTGCGAAAGCGGCGAGGCCTTCATCGCCTATCGCGGTTTCGTTCAAATGTATGTTCTTCAGTTTCGGTAGAGCTGCGAAGGGACGCAGGTGTTCGTCCGTTATCCTCGCATTATTCAGTTCAAGCGACTGAAGTTGTTTCAATGCAACCAACGGTTCAAACGCACCCTTGGGAATCGCTTTGGGAGTTAGCCCAATCGACAGAGACTTCAGCGTTCTGAGTGTTGCCAAATTCTGAATCAACGCTCCATCGACCTTCGCGTCCGTGCCCGCCAAGTGCGGAACGCCTTTTTCAGACGCTACATAGCCGCCCGCTTTCTCGATCGCTTTGCAAGCAGCTTTAAGTTGGACTTGCGCCGACGATTGAATTGCAACCAGCTTTTTCGTCACGCGCGGTTTGGCGCTCTTCTCCAACCTTGAGATGATTTTTAAGATCGACTTGCGCCACGTTGAATGGTTTTCGTGGAGTTCCCGAAGTTCAGATTCATCGAGTACTTTGCGGCAAGCTTGGATGGCTCGAGCGCTCAGTTCGTCAGTAGCAGAAATGTTAGCTTCTTCGAGCCAACTACTGACGTTCTCGGGCAGCATTTTACTTGAGTGGCCCCGTAAAGCGGCAACTACTTCCGCCGCAGCCACCGCTCTATCACACTCGTAGGAGTCATCAGTGGTCTTTAACGCAGCCTTTAGAGTTCGATCGATGTACGATAACGGCTTCGCCGCATTCACCAGTTCATCTGCCCAATCCAAGGCGTGATCGTTGTCGAACGCGTGATATCCCCAAGTCCCCATCGACACCCTTTCTTGGTAAAGACTGTTGCTGCTCGATGTGGGTCATAGAAGATTAAAATTGTAGCAGCAACATTGCGGGTCAGAGGCGAATCCACATCGCTTTGAGGTACTCAGTCTCTGGGCAATTGGCGGAGACGGGATGACATGCTGCCGCGCCGACTTTGCCGATGATCTGCATGTTGCGCGGCGACTCGGCGAAGGCTGAGCGACAAGCCGAGCGCACGATGCGCGTGAACTCGGATTCAGGCAACAAACCTGCGCAAGAACAAGTCAGCATCATTCCGCCGGGCTTGACGATCTGCATGGCCAGTCGATTGAGGTCGAAGTGCTTGCGCGAGCCTTCTTCGATCTCCGCGCGGTTACGAATGAGTTTTGGTGGATCGAGCACGACGACGTCATACTGCTTACCCGAACGCAGCATATCGCGCATGTAAGCGAACGCGTCGGCTTGAGTGAACTTGATCTTCACATCGTTCAGAGCGGCGTTCTGCTTGGCGGTTACCAGCGGATTTTCGTCGAGGTCGATGCCGGTTACATCCGTCGCTCCGCCAAGTTTCGCTGCTTGCACTGAGAAACCACCGGTGTAACAACAGACATCCAACACCGAGCGATCGCGACAGAACTCGGCGAGCTTCAATCGATTGTCGCGCTGATCGCAAAAGAAACCGGTCTTATGTCCAGTGCCGAAATGAACACGGAACTTAGTGCCATGTTCGGTGATTGTGACTTGCGGTGGCAGGTTCGGACTGCTCTGCGGCTGAATCGAAAAACCTTCTTGGCTCTGCAAGTAAGGACTCGGTTGAATCAACCAATGCTGCGTACCTAGTTTAGCTTGCAGTCGTTCCAGAATCGCTTCTGCACGTTGAGCCATAGCGATACCAAAGATCTCGGCGCTTAAGCAGTCACCGTAGCGATCGATAACCAGCCCGGGAAGTCCGTCGGCTTCGGCATGAATCAACCGGTAACTATCCGTGACTTGATCGAGTCGCAGAGTTTCAGTGCGCAGTTGAATCGCGCGGTCGAGCAACTGGTCGATGAACGCATCGTCAGGCAACTGATCCGTGAAGCGAAGAACGCGCACTGCGATTTCCGACTTGGGATTGAACAGACCGTAAGCGAACAGAATCGGTTCAACTTCGTCGCTCTCTTGGTGATAGAGGCTGACCCAGTCGCCCACGTCGGGCTTGCCGATAATCTGCTTGATGCGTTTTCGATAGACGGTCGGATGCGAGGTCGGTTTGTTCAAAATGACTGACGCAAGTCGTCCGCTACCCGCCGGGCAGATCGGCTGTCGGATCGCAGCGGTCGCGAGCGGCGCGTGGATGCCACCTGGATTCGGTCGGTGTGGACGTTTCGAATTGCGGCGCGGTCGATTGGAAGGCATTGTTAAATCAGTTGAAGGTGGCGATTGTTGAAATTCGATTGTAATCGCGACCGCAGAAATTGAGTTTTCGATCCTGCGCCGATTAGTGGGTTGCGGTGGATTTCTTCGCGAAAGTGGTGTTTTGGCTACTGAAAAGTGGACAGCCGCGCTAAAATAGGTCGAGTTGAAATCGACTTTATTGCCGCACACGGGAATTTCGCAGATGCAAGCTACCGCAACTGACCACGCTCGATTGGCCGACGGATTCGCTCGAAACGAACAACGAGCTCATTGGCACGACGGCGCGTTGTGGTTCGTCCGACAAAAACGCGACCGCATGGCCAAGTCGCTGCCCGAATGGGAACGGCTGCGCGAGTTGGCGGCGCAGATCAAGATTCATACGCTTGCGAACTTGCCGGATTACTTGGAGCAATTCGAACGCAACGCTACGGCTCAAGGTGCCGTCGTGCATTGGGCAGCGGACGCGAAAGAGCACAACGAGATCGTCTATGACATTCTAAAATCGAATCGGGTGCAACGAGTTGTTAAGAGCAAGTCGATGCTGACTGAGGAGTGTCACCTCAATCCCTATTTGATATCGCGTGGTCTGGAAGTAGTCGATACGGATCTGGGCGAATGGTTGGTGCAGTTGCGTGAAGAGACGCCCAGTCACATTGTTCTGCCTGCGATTCATATCAAAAAGGAAGAAGTCGGCGAGACGATGCACCAGCACATCGGTACGACCAAAGGCGCATCCGATCCAACTTACTTGGCACATGAAGCTCGCTATCATCTTCGCAAGCGATTTCTCGGGGCGCAGGCTGGCATCACGGGCGTTAACTTTGCGATCGCTGAGACCGGAGGCTTTGTTGTTTGCACGAACGAAGGCAACGCCGACTTGGGCGTCTCGTTGCCGCCGATTCATATTGCGTGCATGGGCATTGAAAAGTTTATCCCACGGCTGGTTGACCTCGCTGTGTTCACTCGATTGCTAGCCCGGAGCGCGACCGGTCAACCGATCACCGCTTACACGTCGCATTTTCATGGTCCCAAAGCTGGTGGGCAGATGCACATCGTGCTGGTCGACAACGGACGCAGCGACATTCGCGCGAGCCCAACGTTTCAAGAGTCATTGCAATGTATTCGCTGTGGCGCTTGCATGAACACTTGTCCCGTGTATCGCCGTAGCGGTGGTCACAGCTATGCAGCCACAGTGCCGGGCCCAATCGGCAGCGTGCTTGGCCCGATGAATGATGCGAACGCGCACAGTTCCTTGCCGTATGCTTGCACTTTGTGCGGTTCGTGTACCGATGTTTGTCCAGTCAAGATTCCGTTGCATCATCAGTTGTTAGCTTGGCGCGGCGAGTTGGCTGAGCGAAAGTTGATACCGCTGAGCAAGCGCGTGGGGATGAAGTTTGGTCGCGTTCTGCTCGGCAGTCCGTTGCTGTTCAAAACCGGTGGTTGGTGCGCACGAATGGCTCTACGAATTCTGCCGCACTGGCTCACTCACAATCGCTTGAACGTCTGGGCTCGAGCTCGCGACCTCCCGCCAGCTCCGAAGCAAAGTTTTCGCAAGCAGTTTAAAGAGATGAAGAAAAGCTGAATTCAGCGTTGTCGATGCAGTTGAGATGCTTCACTCTACTTTATGCGACCTCAGTTTCGGAAAGCGGCACATATTTCCGCGGTCATTTGTCGGATCGCAGTCTTTTCGCTGATCTGCACTGCTCGCTGGTCTGCACTTCGGAGCCGCACGGCGTCGTCGACTGTCTCAAATACGACACCGACGGTTCTTTCTGAGTTCCGTGAGATTGAGAACTCAATCAATAAGCAAACTCAGCCTCATGCCCAACGAATGGGATCCTTAACCCCGGTGCGTGTTACACCAAAGTCCTTTTCACACCTGAGTCCTTTTCTTCTTTCCGACTGTTTCTAGGAGGTCGTCATTTCCTGACGCGCCCGCGGCGTTTCGGCCATATTCACCTTCGGGCTGCAGGTCAGCCGATCTTCGAATATGGCCGTTCAAGTGATTGATCACAAGCATCGCGTCGATCGGTGATACGAAGCTATCGTCATTCATGTCAAACTGAAGTATCGCTGAATCATGAGCAGCATGGTGCTTTGGCGAGATTTGATTGATTACCAGCAACGCATCGAGGGGCGAGACAACTCCGTCGTCGCTTGTATCCAGCCACTGAACTGGGACCGTCTTGGTGGTAAGAGTTACCGTTGTGCCGCCTGTTGTACCGCCCGTTGTAGTTCCACCGGTGGCGCTAGCTGCTGTAAGCGAGATGGCGATTGAGTAGTTTGTTGGCGTTGAATTCAGTCCCCGAGCGCGTACGACTAGGCTTTGGCCTTGGGTAACAGCGAAAGAGCCCTTGGTTACGCCATCGTTGGGTTCGGATTCAAACAGCTTTGTTCCTTGCTGAGTTTCGATGCTCAGCTTGATGCCCGAGGTGCCGGTGTCGACGCTAACGGTTCCCGCGCTTGTTGGGGTGACAAGGAAGAAGTCGCGATCTTTTTTGCTGGCTGCGCCGGTCAGCGTCCGAGGTTCGTTGGCGACCAGGGACAATTGAACTGCTTGGCTGACATCGTTGTTCGGTTCCGCTTCGACGACTGTGCCGCCGCTGCTTCCGCCGCTCGAGCCACCTGTGGAGCCACCGCCCGTTGAGCCGCCCGTTGAGCCGCCGGTGTTTCCGCCAGAGTTGCCGACGGAATCGGCGGAAACGGAAACGGCGTAGGTCGCCGCAGCTTTATCGGGGGCTCGCATGCGGAGAAGGTAAGTTGTACCGGCAACGGTTTGGAACGTCCCGGAATTGACGCCGTCTTTTGGTTCGGTTTCGAACAGTTGAGCGCCTGCCCGAGTGGTCACTTCGAGTTTTGCACTCGCATTCGAGCTGACGCCAACTTTGACCGGACCGGATGCGTTGGCGGTGAAGGCAAAGTAGTCCTTGTCGTTTTGGCTGGTGGAAGTGCCTCGCAGAACAACTCCGTCAGTCGCAGAGAGTTGGAAAACGGTAGCCTGAGATTCGGTATTGTTGGGCTCGATCTCGGCGATATCGATAGCCATCAATTGACGGGCGGAAAGACTCTCAACAATCAGGGAGCGGGTTCGAATAGTCATCGGTGGTTCCTTTTCGTCAATTACGTTGGAGCTTAAATTTCTGGAAGCGTGTACTTGCCTACTATTTAGAGAGGATGGGCGGCAGCCAATCCGCCAAACTTCCAGTCCATTTCCCGCGAAATACTTCCAACGATGGTCTTCTCGGGGATAATTAAGTTTGTCGTGTCAACGTTGGCGGAATGATGCTGTGAATCCTGCTCTCCTAGTTGCTTGAGGCATCGCTGGCGTAGCAAGTACAAAGCAAGACCCTCAAATGCCTGATTTCCTTAATTCCGAAGCTCGTACCGATCATTCGCTGTTGCGCCAGTTTCGTGGCGGCCAAGTCGACGCAGCTACCGAACTGTATTCACGTTACGCGACCCGTTTGCTCGAGCTGGCGAAACGCCACACTGGGGCTGAATTAGGCCAAAGTGTCGATCCGGAGGACGTCGTTCAAAGCGTCTTTCGCACTTTCTTTCGTCGAGCCGCGGAAGGGAGTTATCAAGTCCCGAATGGTGACACGCTTTGGAAATTACTAATGGTCATTGCGCTGAACAAAATCCGTTCGCTTGCTGACTACCATCGCGCAGGCAAACGTGATGTGCGACGCACCCAACCCATGTTGGACCCTCTGCCTTCGGATAGCGAGCAGGAGTCCTTGAATATTTTGCAACTCACCATCGGTGAACTTACTAGTCAGTTGCACGAATCGCACCAACAGATAATTCGCATGCGCATCGAAGGCTACGGAGTTGATGAGATTGCAACCAAAGTCCAACGCTCGAAGCGGACCACAGAGAGAGTCCTTCAGGCCTTTCGTGAGCAGTTGTTCGCAGCGATCCATGAGTGTGGTGTCGATACCGAGGATAAGAGTTGCGAGTAGTGAGTAAACAATTGAGATCTGACGTCTGAAGTCTGAGTTAGTAGTTCAGCCACTTTTTCGAACAGAACTTACACGTGTTGCTTTTTGAAGACATCATCGAACAGTATGAATCGGCGGTCGCTGAGCGAGGCTGGAACGAAGTGGACCTGCGTGAGTTCATTCCGCAAACCGACTCACAGCACTATTGGGAGACGCTGGTCGAACTATTGCGAGTTCGGATGGAACACCAGATTGCAGCAGGCGATTTGCAAGGCGTACAGCGTTGTGTGAATGAGTACCCAGCTCTGCGGTCCCAAGAGGCAAGCCTTTCGTTGTTGGCCTTTGAAGAGTACCGGCTATTAAGCTCAGTCGGCCTTGCAAAATCGCCACTCGATTATGAGAAGCAGTGGCAAGTTGATGTTGCCAAATGGGACCTTGAAGGCAATGAATATCACTTAACGGAAGACGATTGGCAGCAAGCTATCGAACGCGAAGCAACGCTAGGTCGCTTCTCGGCCGCAGTGGATTCAGCTCGCCCCAATTCTACAAGACCCGGCTCAACTCGACCCAGCTCAACCCGACCAGGGCAACGATCGGTTCCGAAGCGACGCGCCGTACTCGATCGTGGCCAAGTTTTTGGACCGTTCCGAATTTTGGCTGAACTTGGTAGCGGCGCGCTAGCAACGGTTTACTTGGCTGAGCAGCTCGATCTCTCCGAACGCCTAGTCGTGCTCAAGGTCTGTTCGATGGCGACAAGTGAACCTCAGCGAATCGCACAACTGCAACATCCGCATATCGTTCAGATTTTTTCGTTACATGATGTCGCAGGGTACCAAGTGATATGCATGCCATATGTCGGGGCGACGACTTTTGCTGATATGCTCGCGATGCAGGTTGGCAAAGCTGCGAAGGTGCCAACTTCGGCACGCACTTCTTTTCAGCTCTCGACGACGATCAGTATGCGACAGCGAGAAGTGCAAACGCTAATCGATGACATTGCTGCTGAAGTTGGCAAAGATCTTCAGCTCCCGCAGGTAGGTGATTCACCCTGGCTGGAACGATGGAAGAAGCTGCCCTTTGAGCAAGTCGTTACTGAGCTGCTCTATCAGGCTGCGTGCGGACTCGAACACGCCCACCACAATGGCCTCGTGCACAGCGATCTCAAACCTGCAAACATTCTGGTTGGCGACGACGGCAAGGCGAGGTTGGTCGATTTCAATGTTGCCCAGCAAACGCTTGCGAACTCGAATGCCAATACAGTCGGTGGGACGCTTCCGTATATGGCGCCTGAGCACTTGCAATCACTGATGAAGAATGTTTGGAATGCGGGACCAGCAAGCGATGTCTATTCGCTGGGGGTTGTCGCTTATCAGTTGTTGTCAGGGAAACTTCCGTTCGAAACGACCTCGGGTCAATTGAGTTATGTGATCGATCAAGCGCTCAAACAGCGAGAACAAATTCGACCAACACTTTCGACGTCGCAGGCATCGGTGGACTTGCGTTCGATTGTCGAAAAGATGCTGGAGCCCGATCTCGCTCGCCGCTACCACTCAGCAAGCGAATTGTGTGAGGATCTGAAACGGCATCTGGATCAACGCCCGCTGAGGTGGGCACCCAACCGGTCTTTGACGCAACGACTTCACAAGTGGACGCAGCGGCACCCGAAGCTTAGCTCGGCAACATCTGTTGGTAGTCTTGCTGCGTTACTGGTGTTCGCGATCGCGATGACTTTCTGGTCGATGCAGTCGCGAATGCGATCGTCACTTGCAAGCACTCAGGTGTCAGAATTTCGAGCTGCCATGCCCGAGGTTCTCGAAAACGCGGCCGTACGTTGGGCATTTCCAGAACTGGCCGAGCCGCTTACCGAACAGGTCAGTGGATTGATAGGTTTATTGGGGGAAAGCAAACAAGGCGATTCGGGTAGGCTGCGTGACGCTTGGCAATACGTAACAGCGCATGATCGTACTCGACTTGCGAATGAACTCATTCAATTGAAAATTGTGATTGAGCAACAAGCCACCATATCACCGCTATCACATCAGTTGTTGCTCACATCTAGTGCGACTGAAGATTCGAAAAACCTCACAAAGCTCGCCCACCGAATCGACCCATCTGTTAACGCTCGGGCAATTGCTGAGACTTCGCTGGATCGCTTGGCTGAAGCCATTCTTTCAATCAATTTGGGACACATCGATGAAGCCATCGAATCGCTGCAGCAATCGCTCAATGAGGACCCTAAGCAACCAACCGCTTGGCTCCTCTTGGGATACAGTCATATCAAGAATGGAAATCTAACTCTGGCTGAACAAGCTTACGCAAGTAGCCTGGCGTTGGCACCCAATCAATGGCGTGTCTGGTTTTGTCGCGGCCTTGTGAAACTAGACGTTGCGAAACAATCAAATCGCATCGAAGAGTTTACTGAGGCCGCGGAGTACTTCACTCGAGCTCTAGAGCTGAAGCCAACTTTGGCTGAGGCGAGATTCAATCGGGCGATCTGTCGTGAGCACCTGGGTGACATACAAGCCGCCTTGGAAGACGCTATGAAAATTGCGGACATAGATCGGATCGCCATTCCTGCAAAGTTATTCTGTGCTCGACAGCAAATGAGCCTTGGTCAGAAGGAACTCGCTGACGCTGCGATGAAGAGTGCTTTTGAATTGGCGCCACAAACGGCGAACGACTTCATCGAACTGGGAATCAGTCGCATGGACTTGGACCCGAAGCGAGCCATTCAGGATCTTCTCAAAGCAAATGAGCTGCGTCCAGGTACACTTTTGGTGCTGCAGAATCTAGCTTACTTAACGATGGAAGTCGTGCCGGATTCCAAGCTAGCGGAAACCATCCTCAATGATTGGGTGAGTGCGGTTCCTCGAAGTGCAGTCGCAGTTGCCAGCCGAGCAGTGCACCATGCTCGCCAATGTCGTTTAACACTGGCGCTTGACGACGCCAGACATGCCACTACGTTGACGCCGACAGCGCGAGAAACAGCACAGATCGCCAGCGTCTACGCGCTCGTCGCCCGCGCGACTGCTAACCCTCGGGAGGCAGAGCAATGTCGAGAGCAAGCCTTTACACATCTCGCAACTGCACTTCAACAGGACTGGAGGCTCGTCGCTGAAATCAGTCAAGACCCAGATCTATTGACCCTGAGTAATGACACAAGACTTACACGAATACTTGGGACGGCTGCCTCGTTGATGCAGCTTCCGAAGTTAGCACAAGATACGAAAGCGGCTTCTGAACCGAAGTCAGATGGAAAATGAAAACTCGCAATCGAAGCCTAAAACTGGAACTGCTGCAACGGCGCGAGATGATGACCGTGGAGTCGCTAGCTTGGGACGGTGCATCGAGTCTACGGCTCAGCTTTGTTCCAGATGGAACCCCTGTTGCTAACCAAATAAGCAACGCGGACAGTGTCTTTTCACAGTCCGCTGCGGGCGCGGAGTGGCGTTCGAGTGTAGCCAAAGCGTTTGAAATCTGGGCTCAATACGCCGCCATCAACGTTGGAGTTGTATCGGATAGTGGTGATCCAATGGGTGTTCGCGGACCTGTACGTGGAGACACTCGTTTTGGAGAGGTTCGAGTTGCTGGAATTTCAATGACCAGTGATACGTTGGCTGCTGCCGTCAATCATGACAAACTCTCAGCCGGAACATGGGCGGGCGATTTGCTATTCAATACCGACGCAGATTGGAGTTTGCATTCCGATGACTTGCTGAAAGTGGCCTTTCATGAAGCTGGGCATGTCCTGGGCTTGCCGCACAATGCTGACCCAGCTTCGCCCATGCATGAGCATGGTATTCCAAGTACACTCGTGCCAGCCGCATCGGACATCGCTCTGCTTCAACAACTCTACGGGCTCAGGCAACCGGACGCGAACGAGATTAACAAGCCCAACGATGTGATAGGTGATGCAACTCGAATTCGATTCTCCGATAGTTCGAACTTCGACGGCTCCAAAGCGTTGGTTCACTATGGAGAGATCACAAGTCCTTCAGATAAGGACCTGTTCTTTTTTGAGCTTCCGTCAAACTACAATGGCACGGCAACAATTCATGCCGTTTCGGCTGGTCTAAGTCAGCTTCAATTTCGTTTCACTATTACCGATCGCAATGGCGTCGCACTAGCGCAGGGTGAATCCACAGCGCAGTTGGGAGGTGATGTGGCGTTGAATGTCGCGCGCCCCGCTGGAGATTCGAAACTCTATTTGCGAGTCGATCCCATTGGTGATCCGCTGTCACAAGTGGGTAGCTATGCCATCATCGCGCAGCTCGATGGACTGATTAAAACCAGCTACGAAGACGCTCTGAAAGTAGCGCAAACGGCCCACCGCTGGTTTGCATCTTCGGCTCAATCCCTAACGAACTTAAACATCGGTTCGCTCGTTGGTTCAAGTGAGGATCGAGTATTGGTGAATGACGGTGGTGTCGATGACAATCCTCTGAACGCACCGCGCGTTGAGCCTTACGCAGACAGCCCTCTACGCCGCGCGTCGCTCACCATAGGCACGATTAGTACGACTCAAGATGTCGACTATTTCCGATTCCGTTCGCGCAAGCCGCCCAGTGGTAAGACTTTTGGCATGTTGGTCAACGTCGATGCACTCGAACTCGATCAGCTTGTTCCGGTAATTCAAGTTTTGGATAAACAGCTCAAGCCACTTGCTGTTGAACAGTTTGTCAACGGTAACGGTAACGTGCTCGTTTGGGTGCCGGGAGTCCAAGAGAACGAAGACTATACAGTCCGCATTGCGGGTACCGCCTCAGCTCAAGAGACCGGCAATTATGAACTGGCCGTCACCTTCCAAGAGAATAAACCTCAGCGGAATATCCTGAGCGAAGCGGACTTGACCAAAGCCGATCCTGAATCCGAGTCAGCCTTATATGTTGCCAGGCCGCAACTGTTTACTTTTGCACTCAAGGCCTCCAGTACATCAGCGGTTACAGGCGACGTTTGGGCAAACATTTATGATGATCATAAACGACCCGTCACAACGCTGGCCACCGAAGTTGGGCAATTGAGAACCGGTGGTTCGATTCTCTTGATGCCCGGAACCTACTTTCTACAGTTTGGAACCAAGCTGTCCAATGCTCTCGACAGCGATGTGCTCAACGTCGAATTGAGTGGCAATGCAGACACCGATCCTCTTGGGCCGCCTCGTCTCAATGGCTCGCAACCCGTTTTCTCTTGCCCTGATTCTACTGTGCAGTTCTGCTATCCAAACACTTCGCCAACAACCACCCCGTTCGTATTCGTTCCAGCTCCGCCCGTTATATTGCCAACCAGCGTTCCCTATCCCGTTACGCCACCAGCAAACTCTTGGTTCTGGAATAACCAATTCCCTCGGACCAACTTTACGTTGACACAAGACACAAGTGGCGATGGAGAGGTTTCGCCCCGCGATGCACTTATTGTCATTAATCACCTGAATTCTATCGGTTCTGGATTAGTGCCTGCTCCTCCGGTAGTTCTGGGCGGCATGGTTGACGTGAATGCCGACGGGTTAGCGTCGCCCATCGATGCGCTGCTAGTGATCAACTATCTCAATCGACGAAGCCCGTCGAGTGAAGGCGAATTAGCCCAATCACCCGAGTTCGACTTTAGCGAATACTTACCAGAGGAGTTTTTGCATGAGTTGCCTGGGAAGCCCACATCGCGGATGCGTTATCTAACGAAAACAAGTAGCTACCATTTGTTCTGCCCGTCCGATGTCCAATGAAGTTTGACAGTTGATCACGGCGGACTACAACTCGCTGCGCACGATTTTCTTTCGCCCAAATGAGTTAAATACATTTGTCTATCTAAAAGCAAACTTTGCTTCGTTGACGCGAAAAAATGTTGCTCCTTGGGCTCGGATGAGCAGGAGTCAGCGTACTCGTTCTTGTAGTTTCACTCAAATGAAAATGTCGCACACGATCGGAAGCAAAGGCTACTTAGAGATCGAACCTTCGATGGAACTAGATGCGGATATCTTGCCGCAGCCTGCCTACTGCCGTTTATCTTTGGCAATTCCGCTTTTGTTTTTATGAAGCTCCCCCCGTTCACCGGCTAAGGCTCATCAACACGCCACATCTACCAATAGTTGACTAACCGAGCCATTGCAAGGCGGCGGTGCGGGCTTGGCCGAGAACGGTTTCGTACTGCAGATGCTCGACCTCTTCGCCGACGAGTTCCAATTCAAAATACCCTTGGTAGCCACATTCTTGGAACTCGCGAATGATGCGTTCGAGTGGGACGCGACCGTGGCCGAGCAAACAGCGATTCTGTTCGCCCATCGGTGCATGCTTGGCATCGCCTAACTGAACCAAGCGAACGAGCGGCGCAATGTCTCTCAGGAACTCGGGCTCGAAGTACTCTTGCCCCAAGTGATAACAGTCGAAGACGATGCCCAGGTTGGGGCTGGCAATCGATGCGATCACGTCGAGGCACTGGGGTACCGAGTTGACGAAGGACCAATCGCTCGCGCAGCCAATGTGCATCGGTTCAATCGCTAGTTGCACACCGACCGCTTCGGCTGCTTCGGCAAGATGCTGGAGCGCGTTTTTGAGCAATCGAAAAGCGTGATTGCGAGTGTGTCCGCAGCGACCGCCAGACAACACGACAACGGTTTCAGCTTTGATATCGGCGGCCAACTGAATCGCATCAAGCGCATCGTGAAAGCTGTCGCGGTAACTGCGTCCATCGCTGCCGGTGAATCCGCCGATCCACTGCAAAGAAGAGATCTTTAGATTGTGTTCGCGAAGCAGCTCAACCGCTTTTTCTTCGCCGTAGTCGGTCAGTTTCGGACGCCAGATTCCGATCGCGCCGAAACCGGCTGCGCTGTAGTTGAGTACATCTTCTTCAAAGGTCCAACGATAGGTAGAAAGCTCGTTGACTGCTAATCGCAACATCCGCGCTACCGTTTTAAAGAGTACTGATGCGCGCGATCAAGATAAGCCGTTATCGCGCGTGGTTACGTTCCAGTTGTCATTCACTGAAGGAGCGACATTGTTAGGAAACTCGCGTCGCTTGTAAAGCGAGAAAACCACAACTCGTTCGAATAAGGCGATCAATGTACAACGCTAGCAATCTACAGTTCATCCGCTTGCGTTAATCGCTGTAGTTCGCTGCGCAGCGCCGACTTCCGAGCGACGGAAAGCTCGCGCCAATCCTTACCATCTAACCCTGCAGCCAATGCCCACAACAAGTTCAAACTGGCGTTGGGGATACGTTCGCAAACGATTTTGTAGGCTACCACCGGACCGATATCTCGCAGTTGCGATTGCGTCAGAATTCCGGCTGTCCGTAACCACTTGGTGCTGGCGGGTCCAAGGTTTTTTAGCTGGCCGATATCGTCGTCTTCTACTCTGTTCACCGTATGATCGTTCATAGCGAGATTTTTTCTTGACTCGCGCTGTCCTCGCGCTAGGATGAGTTTGGCTCACACAATCGCTGTATCACAGTCAGGAAGATCAGAGCCGCTGCAAAAGTCCGAGAATGCTAGCCGTACAGGAATCTCTACGACGGCAATGATAGCTTCTCACTTCAATGACATTGCGGCGAGTCTACAGCAAGGATGTCAAGAGCACCACACACGGTGACTTGTTTCGATCTCTCTGCCTGCAGAGAGTCGTTATCCTTAGGGGGACTCGGCGATGATCAAGACGAACTGGATGAATGTACGGTTTGGTTTGACGTTATTCACTGCGGTGATCTGCGTTACGACTGAGGTCACAGCCAACGAAGCTGTGGTTGCCTTTGACGCGCCCGCAATCGCTGTAGCGGTTCCGGTAAATCCTGCTGTGGTCAACACACCGCTGACGGGCGGCAAGCTGATTCGAGTCAAGATTCCGGTTTCAACGTTTCTGTCGCCTGAGTTCACAGGACAAGTCACTGAATATGTCGTGGAGATTCAGTCGCCGCAACAATCGATGCGCGTCGTCGACTTCTGGCCAAAGCAAGAGTTGTACTCCGATGTTCAAGGTACTGTGTCGGTCGATCACAAGTATCACAAGGACAGTCACTTTGCATTTAATGTATCGGGTGGTTACGAGCCTTTCGTGCGAGGCAATGCGAACGGCGAATTCAACGAGAAGATTGATTCGCATCAGCAATTCGAGCGCAAGCCGCCAATGCAGTTGCTAACTTCTGCGGGATCGGTGCGTCGCGGCTTTGGAGTGTTTTACAAATTTCGTCCCGGTCCGGTGCCGCAATTGGAAGGCGAACGCGAAGTAGCGATTCTGTTTGAAGTGCCTCAGAACTGGCGAGCTGATTTATTGCAAGTGTCGATGCATGCAGTTGGACAAGATAGATCCGCTCGCGCCGAAACGCTGGGGCAAAGCCGACTGTGGATGACGGTTCACCAGGAGGGAGATCAAGCGGCGGCCGCGCAAGCTCAGCGATACGTTGCCCAGGAACGTGCGCTGCGAGCGTTGGCCGCCGCTAGTCAGAAACAGATCGAAGAAAAATCGCTTCCCACGTTTTGGCACAAGATGGGAGCGGCTTTAGAAATCGTCGAACCAAAGATTCCGGCTGACTACATGTCGCAAGTTTTGTTTGGCGCATCGGCTAGCAAAGGTTCTTCGCAGCCTTACTTTGACAACGCTACCAATCGATTGCCGGTGAATGTTCGTGTCGCCATCTTGGATTACTGGGAACAACGTGATGCGATGATGAAAATGGCTACAGGGACCGTTGGCGTACGCGACTTGGCGGCCAATTGAATTTGCCTTCAATGGACCAAGCGAATGCTCGGGTTTCCTAGCGAACCGGATGCCGGTGTAGAATACTCTGCAGACAGAGGATTCTTACACGGGAGTGTCTACTGTGATTCGCATGCCGCTGATGTTTTTGAGTTGCGCAGCTTTCGTGGCGATCGCATTGCCAATATCGGCGCAAGAAGTTGATTACTTTGCGATCGATTTGCCTTCGACCGATGGTGCGTACGATGAAGATCAAGTCGTTTCGCGCGAAGCGATTCCAAATAATGCTTGGTATCAAATGGATTCGGATTGGCGAGTCGTAGTTGATACTGAAAGCGAAGCCTACATCGTCCCTCAGCAGAATCCTGCACCAAACTTTGATGGCGCGAGAATCGTTGGTCAGAAACCTCGCGGCGCAGCCATCGAAGGGAACGTCTACGCACTGCTGCGATCGCGCCAGGACAATCAAAAGTCCGTGCTGGTGCGACGACCATTTAGTGTCGCGGCTCAAGCGGCAGAAGTTGTATCTAAAACCGAGTTCCTCACAGCGCGAGGAAGATACTACGAACGCTTGTGGGCGGAGCAGCATGCTGGTTCGGCCCTGTGGCGGCATCTGGCAGTTACATCGTTGAAAGAAGCGGGGCTTACGGTTGAGAACATCGGTCCACGCTGGCCAATGCGTCCCAACCCTGGCGTTGATAGTACTTTTCAGTTGATGAGCGGCGGGCGTGCAATCAGCGAGAACTTGCAGCTCGATCGGCAATTGCCCGTCAGTGATACCGATTCTGTGGCTGATGAGTTAGTTGACTTGAGTTCTGTGCCGGGCATCACGATTCCGGAGGTGAACTGGTTGCAGAGAATCGGTAATGTACGCGTAGAGCTTGATGCTTTGGCCAATCACATTCCGCATGACCAATACGCTTTGTTTCTGCCGAGTTTCAATGCGCTGGTGAAGCTGATCGATGAAGGCGAAGTAGTTGCCAAGCCGCTGGTGCAATGGTTCGAACCGCAAAGTCGAGCGACGGATGCACTCGGTTTCTATCAACAACAAATGGGATTGTCGCTGAACTTTGCAAGTCGTCAGCTCGGTTCAGCACTGGTCGATGAAGTTGCGATCTCGGGATCCGATCCGTACTTTCGCACTGGAACCGACATTGCGGTGTTGATGCAGACGAAGCAGCCTACTGTTCTCTTTAAAGCGATCACCTCGCAAATCGCTGCTACTGCGAATCAGTTCAGTGATGCGAGCAAGACTACGGAATCGATCGAGGGTATTGATATTGTGTATTGGCGAACACACGATCGCCAGTTTTCGAGTTGTGTGATGCAGTTGCCCGACGCGGTTGTCGTTAGCAATTCGGTATCGCAATTGCGTGCGGTTGTTCAAACGAGCTTGAAGCAGCGCGCCGGGATGAGCGGCTTGGGTGAATACAAGTTCTTTCGCCACCGTTACCGTCGCGACCCAGACAGTCCCAAGGCGCTTCTAATCATCACTGATGCAGCCATTCGTCGCTGGTGTGGGGCTGAATGGCGGATCGCTGCGGCGCGACGAACACGAGCTCGCGCCGAGTTGGCTGAACAAACCGTTCAGCACAGGAATGCGATCATCGCTGGAAGCACTTCAGGTGAGCAAGCCGTTGGTCCTTCGACTAATTTGCCAAGCATCGGCGCACTTTACTTGAACAATCGCGGCATACATTCCGAGACGTTCGGTACGTTGGACTTTCAAACGCCAATTGCGGAATTGGGTATGAAGAAGGCAACGAAGAACGAAGTTCGGCTTTATGAAGACTGGCGAAACCAATATCAGCGCATGTGGCGCAACGTTTTTGATCCGATAGCAATTGAGATCGAGTTGAAGGACAAGAGTGTCACGGTAGACCTGTCGGTGATTCCGTTGATCATGAACTCGAGTTATCAGTCATTAATTGAGTCCATCGGAAATGAACGACTAAAGAACGAGCATCCAGCGCAGCATCCGGAAGCGATCCTGTCTTCATCGGTTGCAATCGATACCAATTCGCAGTCACTGGGTTTCTTGCGATCATTGTTTAGCGATCGCGAAGGGGTGAATATGTTGAGTTGGATCGATGGTGAAATCAGTTGGCATGTGGATTACGATCAGCAGTGGTTTGATCGCCAGTCAGCCGTTTCGCCATGGAAATTGGGCGATGATTCACTGTTTCATGATTTCCCACTGGCGATTTTCATCCCTTCTCGCGACAACTTGCGCATGGCGGCGTTTGTTCTGGGTGTGCGTGCATCGGTTGAACGATTGGTACCGAACTTGTTGACTTGGGAAGATGTGAAAGTGGATGGCGCGCAGTATGTGATCGGCAAATTCAGGGAAGGTACGCTGGGTTCGACGCAGTTGCCGCAGATCTATTACACGACGCTGCCGACAGGATTTGTGGTGAGCACCAATGAACGTGTTTTCCTTTGCACGCTGAAGAATCGCACGGATAAGCAGGCTATTGAGTCTGACGAAGCAATTTTGACGATGGATCCGGCGGCGCAGTACGAAGTGCGAATGACTGGGCGCGGGTTGGCTTGGGATGTATGGCGTGGCTGGAACAGAGGCTTGCGCTGGAACAGCCGTGTTGCGTGGAGCAACCTTCCGGTGCTGAACTACTTGCGAACTCACTATCCTGACCAAGATCCGGTGGTTGTTTACATGCGTTTGTTTGGTGAGCGGATAACTGAGCCAGCGGATGGCGACTATGCGTGGAACTCGCAGATGGAAACTTACGAGTCGTCGCACTATGGCCATCACCTTGCGCCGAAGGCTGGACCAGGTAACTTGGTGAACATTCCGCCCAATGCTATTGCGAACGCTGTTTTGTCATTTCAGGACGGAGGATTGCGGGCGCGTCTGCGGCTTGATCGAAATACTGCGAGCGGAAAGACCAGCGATGAGTAATGTGTCGAACTTGCAGCCTGACAAACTTCCTTGGGCGGCGATTGTGTTCACCGCGACTTACTTGATCATTGGTTTGGTGGCAGCGCTGAATCGAGCGAACTGGGAGTTCGTGTTCTACATTCCGATTGTGCTCGCACTGGGTTTAATATTGCTGGCGATTCGCAAACGGGCGGGTTTTTCGAACGGATTGTTGATGGCGCTGAGTGTGTGGGGATTGTTGCATGTGTTTGGTGGTGTGGCACGAGTGCCTGATGGTTGGCCGATCGATGGCGATATCCCTTCGTTCTATAGCTGGGAGATCATTCCGGGTTACTTGGGTTATGACAAACCAGTTCATGCGTTTGGATTCGGTGTGGCGACTTGGGCGTGTTGGCAGGGCTTGGTAGCGGCGACTGGAGTGCAACGAGCGACGTTTGGATTACTGACGATCGCAGCGCTAGCTGGTATGGGACTTGGCGCTGCCAACGAGATCGTCGAGTTCATCGCTAGTCAAACGATGAACACGAACGTGGGTGGCTATATCAACACGGGCGGCGACTTGATTGCGAATCTGTTTGGCTCGCTGATCGCAGCCATAGTGATTCGCTTGACCAACCATCAACCGAAGCTGTAACCGAGTTGTCGGACGTAGTCGAGCGCTTCTTCCAGCTCGATTGTTTGAACTCCGGGAACTCGCCCGCCACGGTCGCATTGGCAGAGCAGGAGCAGTTCTTCGTAACTCTCACTCTCTTGCATCCGACGATGGGCTCGCGCTCCGATCGTACCATCCAAGATCTTGTGCGCTTCCATATGATGTTCGATCAACCAAGCGGTCCGCGGGCTGATAAAACCTTCGAGCGCTTCCAAACCTGAATTCACATGGTCCAGTTTATCGATGCCCTTGCCAACATCGTGTAACAAAGCGGCTAACAGAAATTCTTCGTCGTAAGGCAACTCGTCACACGCCAGATCGAAGACTTGGAGACTATGGTACAGCACATCGCCTTCTGGATGATACTTGGGCGACTGTTTGACGTTTTCGAGTGGCAGCATGAGGCTGAGGAATACTTGAAAACGATCGGGTGACTCCTCCATTTCATCGAGTGAAGCGTTGACTTGAAGGTCGGGATATTCTTCCGCTAGGAACTCTTCGAGTTGCGCGATGCTGGCGCGTTCGATCGGTTTGCCTGTGATTGAGCTTTTGAAAACATGGTTGACCAAATTAGACGCGTAAACGGTCAATTCAACTGGGAAAGTATCTTTCAGGTGAATGTGCGTGAAGACGCGTTCGACGCCGTCCTTGCGAACACGTTTATGTTCGACGTCATAAAACAACATTTGTTCGTCGAGTGTGGCAGTGATCGCTTCGAGGCTATCAGAAAAGACATGCAGGTCGATATCTGAACCGCGTCGTACGTGGCCGGTGAACGTGCTGCCGATTAGCCGCGGTTTGAAACGCTCTAGCAGCCGCATCACTCGCAGCGCTACCAGACGCATCTGTTGCAAGTTGTCGGTCCGTGTTTGGCCTTCGTGAAGTCGCGCGAGCGATTGGATCTCGTCGCGGATTTCAGCATTCGTTGGAAGGTCGGCGGGTTTCACCCAGCCTTTGCAAATGTGCCGCGAAGCCTTTTGTTTGGCTCGGTAGTATTCCGATTCTTGTCGGAAGTACATCAGTCGGGCAGCTTCGAAAGTGATCTGTCGACGTAGCTTACTTGGATTCATTGAAAGCGCCATAGCCCAGGCGGCGCGAATGTGGGCTTAGTGAAACGAACTGAAACTGACTATCTAAACGATACTCAGTTCCAAGTGCGAAGGGAAGATGACCTTTCGCTTGCGTTAACTGTGCTTGCGTTAACTGTGCAAAACCTTACTGGTTCAAAACTCACTGACCAAGCACGTAGGCGAAGATCAATGGCGCCACGATGGTAGCGTCGCTTTGGATCATGAACTTTGGACACTCTGCGGAGAGTTTATTCCAAGTGATCTTCTCATTGGGGACTGCGCCGGAGTAGCCGCCGTAGCTGGTTACTGCGTCGCTGATCTGTGAGAAGTAAGCCCACAGGTTCGTTTTTTCTTCGAGGTCTTGGATCAGCATGGGTACGGCGCAGATCGCAAAGTCACCTGCTATACCGCCGCCGATTTGGAAGAAGCCGATCGGGGCTTGCTTACTTTCGCGTCGATACCATTCGGTCAGCATTTGCAGTTGTTCGGTACCGCTTTTAAGTGCTGCGTGAGATTTGACAGTGCCGTCCATCACGCGAGCAGTGAACATGTTGCCGAGCGTGCTATCTTCGGATCCGGGCGAGACGATCGGAATTCCTTTTTGTTTCGCCGCGTAGACCCAGCAGTCTTCGATGGGTATTTGGTAGTGCTGTTTCAGGTCCTCTTCTTCGAGCACTTTGTAGAAGTACTCGTAAGCAAATTTTCCTTCGCCCTTTTCGGCTTGTTCAACCCAGTACTTTGTCAGTCGCGACTGCATGTGCTTCATGACGGTTTCTGGGATACAGGTATCGGTCACTCGGTTGTAACCCGCATCGCGCAGATCGACTTCGTCTTGAACGCTGAGAGCTCGCCAATCGCTAATGACTTTGTATTCGTTGTGTGCGAAGAGGTTGAAGAGATCTTCTTCCAAGTTGGCGGCGGTGCAACTGATGGCATGGACTTTGTCTTGCCGGATCATTTCGGCCAGTGATACGCCAAGCTGAGCGGTGCTCATCGCACCGGCCAGCGATACCAGCATTTTTCCGCCATCTTCAACGAACTGTTTATAGGCTCGTGCTGCGGCAAGCGTTTCGCGCGCGTTGTAATGTCGATAGTGTTTTTCCATGAACGCAGTAACGCTCATCAGGCTTGCTCCTCAAGAGTTGTTGGCAAGTGGGGAAGGCATCTTGCCAGTTAGTCGAGAGCCATGGGCATAACAACGTAGGCGTAACCGTCTTCTGTGGTCATCAGTGCCGGTTGAGTTGCTGAGACCACGTCCATCTTGAATTTCGATTCCGGTTCCAGCACTTTCAAAAAGTCGCTTACGAAACGATAGTCGAGTTTCAAACGGATAGCTTCGCCGGTGTAGTCGATTGGCATTTCAACGCGACTTTGGCCGAGGTCTGCGGTCTTGGCGGTCAATAACAGTGTTCCATCGCCAAATTCGAAATCGAGACCACGAGTTTCTTGGTCGGCTACGATTGCGGCTTGACGAATGACGTTAAAGAACGGGCCCACAGACAGATCGATCATCACGGATTCAGTTCGCGAAGGAATCACTTGTCGCCAGTTTGGATAGCGTCCTTCGACGAGTCGCGAGTAGATCGTGCAGCGACTGGTTCGCAGCAACACGTCGTTCTGTCGGGCAGCGATGTGAACGACTTCTTCTTTGTCGCCGATTGAGCGCTCCATCAAGCTGAGCGAACGCGTGGGGACGATGGTTGTGTTGCCGGTCGTTTGATGACCGCCGACGCTCTTGCCTTTGCCATTCATGCGAGCCAAGCGGCGACCGTCGGTACCGACCGCGAGAACTTCTTCGCCGTTCAGTTCCAGCAGTACGCCACCGAGTGCGAAACGCGAGCTATCGGGATCGGTTGCAAAGCTGGTTCGCTTGACCATCTCTCGGAACAGGCGAGCTGGGATCTCGTGATAGATTTCTTCTTCGAAAGCGATGACGCTTGGATACTCGTCCGGGTTGGCGCTTGGCAGTTTGAATTCTGAGTGGAGGCCTTTAACGACTGTAGCTGTTTCATCGGTTTCGAAGAGCAGTTGGTCGTCGCTGCTTTCGCGGAGGATCATGCCGACGCGGCCTACGTGGAGCAGTGCTTTGCCTGGAGCTTGGACATCGACGCCTTCAACATCGATGCGGATTCCGGTCTCCATGTCGGTGGCCATCAGCGTAACGCGTTCTTCGCTGGCATCGATTTTGATGTTCTGAAGAATCTCTTTGGGGCTGCGAGCTTGAGCTACGCTGCCCGCCAACTGAAATGCCGCGGCTAGTTTTTCACGGTCGCACGAGATTTTCATAGTAACGGACGCTCCACAGGCACTTGCTCGATTTTTATAAGTGTGTTGTTGTACTACTTGGACGAACTTTGCAAAACCCGCCCCTGGCAACAAAAGTGAACTTTGCTAGAGCACGGTAGGGCTTGCCTTGCTTTGGCTTTGCTTTCTTCCTTTTTAGATATATTTACAGTAGTAGTAGGAAGAGCGGCGGCGGAAGTAGTTATCCACAGTCGTTGGCAAAGATGTAATCGACGATGCCGCAATGATTTAAGGTAACTAATTGACGGGCAACTGACGGTGCAGAAAAAGTGCGGCGAGTGTCAACGCGTGTTCGGTAGATGTCAGTCGTTACGGGTTTACTGACATGCGGTTCTAGCGAGGGAAATAGCGAGGCAATTCACCAACGAACGTCGACAACCGATCAACAACTTGTTCACATAGTCAGCCAAGTAGGGTTGAACAGGCTAGCATCGAAAACTTGGACAACGAACAGAACGAAGTCCGACCTTAATGCAACAAGAGTTTACAACTGAGGTTATCCGATTCGCGTTTTGTGAGGGGATCGGCGAGCTTGAGCAAAGATCGAAAACTTTCTTGGAGCGTGACCGAACGTGTCAAAAGGGTAGCGATTATTAAGTCTGTCGGGGGAGCACCCGTTCGGTAAGGCCCGCACAACAACTCTGTTAAGCGGCTTTAGTACGACTCAATGGCGATCGATTCAATGGCGATCAAGGAAAGGTCTTCGATGTCGAAGTTCTATGTTGTTTGCGGTTCTCAAAATCTGGTTGTAACAGCACCGTCGGCCAAGCATGCGGCGCTGCGACTGATGGACGAAGCGTTGGCGGCGCATCTGTGGATCTACGAAGATGCTGGTCTGGCAGAACAAGATCGGCATGACCACTTGGTGCTCGAGGCGCTACTGCACTTGGGTTCAACGGTGATGGTCAGCGAGCGCGGATTGGGCAACAGTGAAGCGGGAAAGTTTGGAGTTCCGGAACTGTTGATCGAATGGCACAAACTGATGACGGGTATCAGTCGGTTGCTGGTAGTAGCGGGATTGGATCCGCGTAGGGTTTTGCCGAAAGTGATTGGAAATAAGTTGAACCCGAGAAACCCTCGCTAAAGCGATCAAGAATCCTTAAGCTCCGATTGATTGCCAGTAGCTGCGAGTGAGCATTAGGACGATCGATCCGATGTTCAAGCAAGCACACATGCCGGCGGTTGACTTGGGTAGCCAGCCGCTCAGCGAGACAGCGCAGAGCACTGCGATGAAAAGAGCGGCTGGAGCGAGAAAGTACTGGGCGCGGCCGAACGACTTGAGCCACCACAATATGTTGGTGTGTGCGGCGTGAAGTTTCTTGACTGAAGTGATGAACTTCTCTTCTTGAGCGGAGTACGGGGGTCCATATTTGACGACCTCCTGGATGGGTTGTGCGGTAGCAGGTTGCTCAGATGTAGGTTGCTCCGCTGTAGGCTGTTCAGATGTGGGTTGTTCAGAGGCAGTGATAGCGGCTACGTGTTGGCGCTGTTCGAAAAACTGCTCATCGAGTCGTTCGATGACAACATCGATTTCCGGTATGACCCATCGATCGACCGCTTCGCTGCTGCTGCCAGTCGCGCGAGGAAGAACGTATTGTCCTTCGACGTTCAGCATTTCGATGCGAGTTGCAATGATTACGACGAATGCAGTTAGGGCCATACAGCAGATGAGCAGCCAATTCGATTTCTTCATGCTTGGGCCTCAGAGAATAGATGACTTTCGAGAACTGAGTTCGATTTCAACGTCGTTCTTGGCCGCGGCTAGTTCGGCATCGGATTCAAGGAGTTTGTCGATTTTCCTGCATGAGTGTAGCACAGTTGAGTGATCTCGACCGCCAAAATACTCACCGATATTTTGCAAACTCAGCGTGGTCATGCGGCGCGAGAGCAGAATCGCCAAAGCTCGAGCTCGAACGACTTTTGATTGTCGGGTAGAACCGCGGAGGTCGGTCAGTTTGATGCCGAGGCGGCGAGCGACGGCTTTGGCGATTAATGAAACTGACGGAACGGTACCGCTGGAAATCTGGCTGGCGATGTTGCCGAGTACATTCCGGTCGACGGTGCCAGCCAATTTTCGATGCTGGCTGGTCAAAGCGACGAATGCGTTTAGGTCATTAGCGTTCATGGCAGCGGGCTGCATACGGCAGAATTTGATTAAGTCGGCTAGGGGCAACTCAGGGTCGATACGTTTAACGAGCAGTCGCAGGATTTCGTCCGCTGTAGCGGGGCTGGGCGGAAATAGCTCGACGGAAAAACCACCTACCAAACGGCTGGCGAGTGCGGGAAGAACGCCCGACTCGGGTGAGGGCAATCTTGGTAGCGAAACAATGACGGGACGCTGCTCAGCGCTCAGAACGTCGAGCGTCGCCATCAGTTCCTCTTGGGCGGCTCCCTTAGTGAAGATGAAATCCAAATTGTCGATGACCAGCAGTTTGCATTTTCGATGGCGACTGCGAAAGTGCTCGATATCATCGATTTCGATCGCGGCTTCGTAGTCGCGACAAAACCCTTCGCCGGTAGTGAAATGCAATGGTCGGGAGCTGGTTAAGCGAGCCCATTGCACGGCGAGTGTGACGGCGATGCATGTTTTGCCAACGGACTTGTTGCCGAAAAGCAGGATGGGCGAAAGCGAACTGAGTCGTTTTAGTTGCTGCTCGTCGAACAGGAATTCGAGCTGACGATTTTCTGGGCCCACGCAATAGTTCGGCAGAATCCAACCACGCTCATCAGCCGTACTTTGCAAGCGACGGACCGATGCAGGCTGCTCGAGCGGAATGAACTTAATCGTGTCAGAGGTAGTGGCCACAGACGGCGATCTTAGAGAAATGCGCTGGTTACGGAAAACGGTTTACTGACAGCGATGGTCAGGCAAATATTCTAATACGCAGCGAAGCCGACTGTGAGAATAAACGGTTCAGCCGCGCAGTTTGCGGACTGTGTGAACAATCCTCCGGACTCCTTCCTCCACATCGTAATCTGTGGTCATGCGCGAGAAACTGAATCTGATTGCAGAATCAACGGTTACTTTTGGGAGTTGCATAGCTTGCAAAACATGGGACGGGCGGCCGCTACCGCTGGCGCAGGCCGAACCGGTGCTGCAAGCGACACCCGCCAAATCAAGCGCCATCAGCAGCGCTTGTCGGTCAACTCCCAAGAACGAGATGCTGGCGGTGTGGGGTAAGCGGGTCGCATGCTTCGAAATTATTTCGACATCAGGCAACTGATTGCAAAGTTCGCATTCGAAGAAGTTTCGGGTTTGCGCCAACCGCTCGTAAACACCGCTACATTGGGATTCGAGCGAAATCTTCAGGGCGATAGAAAGAGCGTCGGCGAGCACCACGGGCTCCGTTCCAGGCCGTATTGCCAACTGCTGACCGCCGCCGAACAGCATGGGTCGAATTGGTAATCCGTGCTTGACGATGAGTGCGCCGATTCCTGAAGGACCGTGGATTTTATGAGCGGTGAGGCTGATGGCATCCACGCCGGTCTTGCGCATAGAGAAGGGGATTTTGCCGACGGCTTGGACGATATCGCTGTGGACGAGGGCACCGAAGCGATGGCACAGATCGCAGATATCGGTCAAGTTCTGAACGACACCTGTTTCATTGTTCCCCAGCATGACGCTTACCAGACTGATCCGATCGTCGTTTGCATCAGCCGTTTGAAGCCAGTTCTCGAGAACATCGAAGCGAACTTGCCCCGAGGCGTCGACAGGCAGGAGGCGGATGCGCGGCGACCATTCGACGGCCGCTTCCAGGACGCTGGGATGTTCGATGCTGCTGACAACGGTGTTGGATGAGCGAACGGAAAGTGGAGCAGCTTCATCGGTCGCTTCGTCTTCACCTGTACGGTTCAGTCCGGCGATTGCGAGATTATTCGCTTCCGTACCGCCGCTAGTCAGGATGATTTGAGCGGTTTCCATCCCGTCGGACGGAGCATCGACGGCGTCGAGAATATCCGCTTTGGCTTGTTCGAGAACGCGAAGAGCGGTGCGACCGGCGCGATGCTGGCTGGCCGCGTTTGCAAATCCAGCGGCATACAGTTCTTGCATGCGCACGAGGACTTGCGGATCGATCGGCGTGGTGGCGTTACTGTCGAAATACAAAGTGTCCACCGGATATCGTCTCGGAATTTGAAGACTTGTAGCAGCGATCTTCTAAAGAGATTCGCTGCCACTGAAACTGAAAATCGTCTACTAACCTAACAGCCTGTTGAGATGGTCATTGGAAACGCTTCGGCGTCAGTGTCGCACCAACACGTTGTTAAGGGTTGGTGTACTTTTGCGACAGAGTTTCAGCAAAGGAAAGTTCATCGGTTTTTTCGGCGATTTTCAGTTCATCACAGTGCGTGGCGAGGATGGATTGCATCTGGTTGTAAATCATCGACTTGAATTCTTCATCGGTGGATTCGACTTTGGCCAGCGGCATGATTTGTGGGAGTTGGTGATAAAGTTCCAGATCAACGAGGTCGCGAGCGGCGGTCCAGAGGATGTTGGCTTTGGGAAGGTTGTTGCTGCTCCAATCTTCCCAGAAGCGGTCGGATCCGTAGGGTTCGAAGTAGCTGTAGAGGACGTTTGCGGGACCTTCGGTGACCGCGGTACCGCATTTAAGTTCGATTAGATCCCATCGGGCAGCCACGTTGTTTGTGCCGACGAAGTAGGAGTTAGGGAAATTGGTTTTGGAAGTTAGCGAGGCGGGCGGATCGCGCAGGATTCCGGTCATCTGGGCGCCGGTAAAGGGATCGCGTCGGTACCAAAACGAGCGAACCGTCCAGGAATTGTTGTCAAACTCCGAGCCGTTCACGATAGTCGCTTGAAAGTAGCCAAAAGTCGATGCGATCAAGACACCGAGTCCGATGAAGGCTGCGGGCAGCATCCAGGCACGCAGCCGCGATGGTCGTGATTCGGAAAGTGTGCTAGCTTTGGCTTCGGTGGTAGACATTGACTTGGCGAAATCGTTAGTGTTCTGAGACGTAAACAGTGCTATAAAATGCGAAGTCTCGGCTGGCGAACACCAGCAGGATTGCCGAAGAACAGGTTTGCCGAACAAGGATGTTGGTGGATGGGAGCGAGTCTTGATCAATCATAGGGCGAGAAACTCGCAGAAACTATCCAGCGTGAGCGGCGCAGGTCGTACAAAGTACTGGATTTTTATACACTGTGCGAAAGTGCCCGGGGCTGCGAATTCGTCAGTACAGACAGAAATTGATGTAGAGGTTAGTCACCAGGAGAAGCAGCGGCGAATTGAAGCAGTCCTTTTTCTGGCGCGCGAGGCGGTAAGTAGTAGAAAGTTGGCAAAGCTGGCTGGCTTGGCGGACGCTACAGAAGCGCGTACACTGATCCGCCAGCTAAATCAGCAATATGAGGATGAGGGTCGGGTTTTTCGCATAGAAGAAGTTGCGGGCGGAATGACGATGCTCACTCGCCCTCAGTTTGCTCCTTGGCTGCGACGGCTAGCACATCTGCCAAGAGTGACTAAGTTATCGCAATCGGCTATGGAGACATTAGCGGTAGTAGCTTATCGGCAACCTGTTTTGCGAGCGGACATAGAAGCCATTCGCGGTGTAGGTTGTAGTGAGGTGCTGAAGCAGTTGATGGAAATCGAGCTGGTTCGGATCAGCGGCCGGAGTGAAGAACTCGGTCGCCCCTACCTTTACGGAACCACCAATCGTTTTTTACAAATATTTGGACTGCGAAGTGCCGATCGGTTACCCCGGGCAGATTGGGTCAACGCCGCGCGGATCGCTTCACAGTCATTAGAAACTAAACTTGATTCTTCGTTTGAACATGACCCAGGACAAGCTCAGAAGCAAAGGAGTCCACTGTGAAGATGAGCTTTTCGGCGACAGCGTTAATTGAACCCCCCATCGATGAACTGCGAGACTCCGTCTTGATCAGCCAGGTAGTGCGCGCCGAAATCGATGACGATGACGACGATTTGGAAGATGACGACTTCGATGACGACGATGATGTCGACGACGAAGACGATGACTTCGAAGAGGACGATGATGAAGTCGAAGACGACGAAGACGACGCCGAAGTAGAAGAACTCGCCGACGAGGAAGAAGAACTCGACGAAGAGGAAAGCGAAGACGACGACTGGGAAGAAGTCGACGATGAAGATGATGATTGGGATGATGAAGAGGATGAAGACGACGACTGGGAAGACGACGATGACGAGGAAGAAGATTGGGATTAGTTCCCAATTCATCTGAGTTCGAATCTTTCGACGTCCGCATGCCAAATTCTTAGAATGAAGCCAGCCCTCGCAGTTTGTGAGCGCTGGCTTGTTTGCTTCTAAGAGTTTTCAATTTGGTTTTTGGTCTTTGATCAATAAGGGCGCCACTTATGTTGCCTGGTGTCACGGTCACCTGTTTTCTGCTCAGCTACCTGATCGTGCTGTTACTGGAATTGAGCCGATTGGCGATGCGGTTTCCGGGCCGCAATGTCATTCTGATCGCCATGCTCGGGTTAGGTTGGATTGCGCACACTCTGTTCTTGGTGAATCAGTTGAGTGCAAGTGCGACGGGCGATGTCGCCTCAGTACAGTGGCTTTCCAGTTGGTTTCAGTGGGCGATTCTGGGTGCCTGGGGTTTGACTGGATCGTACCTTTTCCTGCTAATCCGCAATCCTCAATCGGCTATTGGTGTGTTCCTGACGCCGCCGATTTTGGTGTTGATTGTATTGGCCATGATGGTCCGCGATGCGCCACCGTTTTCACCGGAGACAACCATTGGATTGTGGCGATCCATTCATGGTGTGAGTCTGCTGGTCGGCACCATGTTTATCTGTTTCGGCGTTGCGTTTGGCGCGATGTACTTGGTGCAGTCTCGCCGTTTGAAATCGAAGCTGCGTCCTTCGAAGGGTTTCAGTCTGCCGACGCTCGAGTTTCTGCAGTCGATGAATCGCATGAGTTTATTCGTCAGTGTGATCGGCTTGGGTTTGGGAATGATTTCGGGAGTGGCGTTGAATGTCGGCGAGGACGGGCGGATCGCTTGGTTGAGTGGTGGAATTTTGTTTACCGTCGCGCTGTTCCTGTGGGTGTTGACGGCTGCGATCATGGAAATGACCAGTCAAAGTTCATTGGGTGGTCGCCGGACAGCTTACTTGGCGATCGCGAATTTTGTCTTCCTGTTGCTTGTGCTGGGCATCGTGCTTTGGTCTTCGCATGGTCAGTCAGACGGAAAGTCGAAAGAGTCTAACGAGTCGGCTATGTCGGCTACGGCGGCAGGCGTTTCGTCTGGTGAAGGCATCCATGCCTTGTCGGTAGACGCGGAGGTTACAGCCTAATGTTCTGGAGAATGGTCGGCTGTAGCCATCATCGAACGCCTATCGAAATACGTGAGAAACTCGCCTTCTCGCCTGAGCAGGTCCGTCAAGCGCTGGATGTATTTGCCGATCGATTTCCGGAAAGCGAGTCGGTACTACTGAGCACTTGCAATCGGGTCGAGTTGTACACCGCAACACAATCACTACACCGCTTGCCGAGCACTAAAGATCTCGGAGCGTTTTTAGCCGACTTTCATCATTTGCGTGTTGAAGATTTCCAAGAGCAGTTGGCGGCGGCTGAAGATGAGCATGCGATCAAGCATCTGTTTATGGTGGCGTCGAGTCTCGATAGCATGATCGTCGGCGAAGCTCAGATTCTTTCGCAGGTGAAGACCGCTTATGAGCTAGCTTGCGAAGAAGAGTCAGCGGGCGGTTTGATGCACAGCGCTTTTCAACGCGCTACTGCAGTTGCGAGGCGAATTGCGAACGAAACGGAAATTCATCGCCGACGCATCAGTGTTCCAAGTGTCGCCGTAAGCGAAGTTGCAACACAGTTCTTTGAACGCTTTGACGACAAGCGGATTTTGTTGATCGGCGCGGGCGAGATGGGTACAGAAACGCTCAAGTACCTTACGGATGCGGGTGCAAAACAAATTCGGATCGTCAATCGAAATGCGGAGCGCGGGGCTGAGTTAGCAAAGCAATTTGATGCGGTCACCTTACCCTGGGACGCGCTCGAGACGGGTGTTAGCGAAGCGGATTTGGTGGTGTCGACGACCAGTTCGACGGAACCGATCTTTTCACTCGAGCGATTCAAAAAAGTGTTGCAGCGTCGCAAGCGTCGCGCGATCTTGATTCTTGATTTGGCGGTGCCGAGAGATTTCGAAGCGGCGATTTCGGAGCTGCCGGATGTGTATATGTTCAGCGTCGACGACTTGCAGAAAGTCTGTGACCGCAATATTGAACTGCGCAAGAAGGAGTGGCCGAAGGCTGAGCGAATCGTACAGGAAGAGACTCAGAAGTTCATGGCTGAGATGATCCATCGCGGCAGTGGGCCAACGATTAAACTGCTTCGCGATCAAGCGAACAGAATCAAGCAAGAAGAACTGCAGCGGTTGCTCGGTCGCCTGCAAGCTCACGGTGTCAATGAGAACGTTGCAAACGAGCTTTCTATATCCTTCGAGCGGCTGGTGAACAAATTGTTGCACCCGCCACTGCAGTCGCTGCGCGAAAACGCGGATACGACTTATCATGCAAACATGCTGGACGCGCTGCGGCGCTTGTTTCAACTGCGCGAGTAACACGCGACACGGCTATTTGGGTTTGCCGACGCAGATCAATTTCGAATCGGTGCGAAGAAGCAGGTAGTCTTCGTCGAGCATCGGAGTGCTGCGGATGGTGTCACCCAATTCGACGGAGCCGAGTTTCTGAAAACTGCGCGACGCAGAGATAACCGTCACTGTTCCGCTTTCGCTGATACCGATCAGTTTGTCGCCGGCGATTACTGGTGAACTGGAGACGTTGCCGCCCACACGTTCGCTCCAGACCGTCTTGCCGCTGGTCAAATCGAGGCACGACACGATACCGTTATCGCTCCACAAAAAGAGCGATTCGCCTTTGGCGACTGGAGTTGGAACGTAAGGCGCTGCGCGTTTGATTTCGAATTTCAGTTCGTGCGAACCATTCAGGTCGACGCCAAACAGGATATTTCCTCCACCGCCGGAACCTTCAGTTCCAATTGCGAGATCACCGACGATGATTGGGCAAGAAACGCTGCGTTTGGTGAAGACTTTGTTATTCCAAAGTTGCGTTCCGGTGGCAGCCTCCAAGGCAAATATGCCGTCGCCGGTTTCGGCAAAGACAACCGCTTTCTTGCCGTCGATAGTCGCTACGCTGGGAGCACCGTAGCAAGTGCGGACCGATTTACGAGGCGTCTCCCAAACGGTGTTTCCTGACTTGGCATCGAGAGCAACGATAGAGCTGTCGCCTGGTGCGACGCCGGGCGGCAACTCTTCAGCATCTTGGCTGTTGGCGAGAATGAGTTTGTCATCGACCAGCACAGGGGAACCTGCGAAACCGTGCGCGCTGATGTAGCGACCGAAATCCTTTGTCCACATCTCGTCGCCATTATGACTGAACGCCTTGACGGTTAGATTCTCGGGTGAGGCCCACACAAAAAAGACGCTGTTAGCATTTGCGCAAGGCGTGCAAGAAGCGAAACTGCTGCGCGCATGCACTTTGTGGAATTGACTGGTGAAGGTTTTGCGCCACAGTTCTTTGCCGCTGGCGAGATCGAAGGCCAACACGTAACGTTCGGCAGTGGTCGCATCGGCGCTCATGAGAAAAACTTTGCCGCTGACGACAATCGGCGAGCCGTTTCCTTTTCCGGGCAAATCGATCGTCCAAGCAACATCGCTAGCTGTCCAAGGCATCGGCACACTGCATTGCTCGATTACGCCTTCGCCGTTCGGGCCGCGAAAACGAGTCCAATCCGCGGAAGCTAGATCCGATTGCAAAACAGAGAAAGCGAAGCAGGTGAGGATGGTCAGATAGCGAACAGCAGAATTCGAGTGACACATGGCGAGCTCGTATAGGTAGGTTGAAATGGCGACTTTGGGAAGCATGCGGTACGCACGAAGGAACATTCATTATGGACGCACGGAGTTCCGTTTTTCAACACTCTCGCATGGTAATCAATAAAAAACATCTTTGCAGTACGGAAAGCTGCCCAGTGGTATCGGCGTGGTATATGTCCGGACGCTGGCACCAGGAGCTTGGGAGCGATACGATGGAAAACTCGCCAAGCTCACGCGATCGCTTATTTTGTGTTGAAGAACGATGACTATGGATTCAAAAATTCAACCCATACTGTGCTGCGTTGGCGAAGCAGTTGCAGGCAGGCCGACGCAGTTCTTAATGGAGCGAGCCTTTGCGGCGCGGCATTGCGATTGGCGAGTGATCACAGTTGAGATTCGCCAAGAGGATTTTCAAACGGCGCTGGATGGAATGCGGGCAATGCGGTTCAAGGCGCTGCGTTTTTTTCCGGAGTTCCAAGTGCAGGCTGCGAAGCACTTGATGGACGAAGCTGTCGCCACTTTTGGAACGATCACTTCCGTGCTGTGGCAAGGCGACCAATGGACTTGCTGGGATAATCAAGGCTTCGGCTTGGTTGATTTGATTGCGGATTGTGCAGTGCCTGCGCACGTGCTGGTCTGGTTGCATGGCGAATCTCGAATGACGCACTCTTTTGCAAACGCCCTGCGGGCTGCTGAGTTTACCGCCGGTCGTCTGCTGTGGAGCGAAGGGGAAGGCGAGCAGACGTTAACGCTTGAGTCGGTCGAGCAGTCGCTCAACGAAGCTTTGGCGACGGAGTCTGGTGTGACGCATCTTGCAGTGATCGGCGAATCGCTCGTGGGGCAGTTGGAATTAATCGGTCGCTTGAATGCGAGCGCTGATACGCAGTTGATCTTGGCGACCAACGAATTGCTGACGCGGCAGCAAGTGAATGATGCATGGACGAGCGGCAAGGTAAAGATCTTGTCCGAAGTCGATCAATTGGTTGCTGCAGAAGCGTATGACTTCCGTCGTTGGTCGGGCCAAGCGGCTGATGTTGATATGCTCCGCGACGCGTACGAAGAGTACGCTGACTTTTAGTGGACACTGGTTACAGAAGCCGTTTAAGGACGGCCCGAGAGCAGCGGGCCGTGACTAACGGCCCGTTAACGGCGAGCTTCGATTTGATCGACGAATTGCTTTCGGTTTAGAAAGACCAGAATGCAGATGGGGTAGATCGAACCAAAGCAGATTGTGAACACACCACCAACCGAGCCGCCGATGGCGCCACCGATCGCTTCAGGGCTAGCGCCCGGATTATTCGCTTCATTGATAGCTGGCATGATTTGAAAAACTACGGAGATGGCTACTCCGATCAGCAGCATGATCAGTGAGGCGACAGCGTAGAAGTTTGCAAGCTTGCGGCCCCAAGGTTTGAACTTGAGAAGGCCAACGCCGCTGATGATTACCACGATCGAAAGAATGAAGCCGAGGATCATTTGCATCGAGAGCAAGCCGAAGTAGATCGGATCGTCGAACTGCTGAACTTTCATTTGCTCTTTCATTTGAGCATCGAACATGTCGCTGGAGATGACTGCAAATCCAACTACGGTAGCGGCGGAACTGCACAAGCCGATGATTCCGAACACCAGATTTAGGATTCCGAATACGGTAGCGATAACGGGTCGTTGATCGCTTGGCAGTGAGCTCGTTTGACCGCTAGCTTGCGGTTGATATGGGTTGAAGCCATCGGACATAATTTTGAACCTGCCTGATTTTTGAACCTGCCTGAATCGAATCCGCTGCGCTCGGTGTGGGCTATTGGTCGGATGTTGCGACACGTCATTGCGTGTTCAGACTACCGCTCAATAGCATACCGCGAAGATTAATTTCCGATTGACGCAGTGTAGCTAGTGCGTCCAAGTACGCCAACATATTCTGAGTGTAGGTTCGTTGAACAGTCAAAAGGGCGACGAAGTTGATTTCGCCTGCTTCGTACGTTTGGCGGGTCAGATCTAATGTTTGCTGCAAGCGTGGAAGGATCTGCGTCTTGAGGTACTCGGATTGAGCGTTCGCGCGGCTGTACTGCTCCATGACGAGCGCGAGATCTTGTTTGATGCGCAGTTGGACTTGGGTAAGCATCTGTTCGGCGGCGATCAGCTCTTGTCGCGCGGAAGCGATATTGCCTTCGTTTTTGGTCCAAAGCGGCAGTGGCACTGCGACGGCTAGACCCGCATCCGGATTCCCGCCGATGCCGTTGTCGACAAAGTTGTAGAGTCCTTGCACGGAGACGTTTGGGCGAGGTTCGACGATTTGTCTTTGAAGGAAGCATCGAGCTTGATAGATGCGCGCATTCGCGGCTCGCACATCGGGGCTTTGGGTGGTCAACCATGCCAGTGTCGATTCGAATTCGAAGACATCGCTGGCTGCGAAGAAATCGCCGGAGAGCGGTTGCAGAGGCAGGGGCTGGCCCACGACGGCGGACAACTGAGACCAAGCAGACTGAAGAGTGTATCGCGCGTTGCCGAGTTGCAATTCGGCTTGTTGTTTTTCGACTTCGGCTTGAAGAAGGTCGGTCTTCGCGACTTCTTCGGCTTTCAAAAGCTGTTCAGCGATTACGACGGCTTTCTGAGCGATTTCGTTGAGTTCTTCGAGCGCAGCGATCTGTTGTTGAGCGAAGAGTACACGGTAATAAGCGGCGCGCACGTCGGTGAGCACGCGTTGCTGTTGCGCTGCGAGTCGCTGTTCGGCTTGCGCGATTTCTTGGTTCGCGACGGATCGATCGAGTTGCCGTTTTTCGCGACGAACGATGTCTTGACTGATGGATGCACCGTGTTGTTCAGCTTGCCCGCTGCTTCCAATTTGTTGACCTTCATAGCCGACCAGTGGATTGGGCAAACGGCCCGCTTGATAGGCGAGCCCTCGCGCGGAGGCGACGAGAGCGGAAAAGCGAGCGATCGTGGGATTGCATTGGCAAGCGATCTGCTCAAGTTCCGGCAATCCGAGCCCGCCGGATATTTGTGGGGCTGCATTCGCGGATTTTTCGGCGAGTGAGGCGGGATGGCTGGCAGATTCCGTTTGTTCATTTCCAGCTTGGTTACCAGTGTTCTCTTCACTTGGTTTTGCGTCACTTGGTTTCGCGATGGAATCGCCGGCTTTGGGGTCTTGGTTCTTGGCTTCGTCGAAGTGCAGCAAGTAGATGCTTTCGGCCGGCAGTTTCATGGTCGAGGCCATTGAGACTTGTTGAGCAGTAGCCGGCGCAGCGATCTGAAATGCAATCGTCGTTGCAAATGCAGAAATTATTTTTAGCTTCGCTAAAGTTCTCGTAGAAAGTCTCATTATTCGCCATTTGTCAGCAAAGGCCGATTATTCGCGCAAGGTGGGTGTAGTGTTACCATCGGCAAATACCGGTCGACTTGCGACTTCAATCGTTCTGGTTGTCAGCTCCTACGTGGTCGTTACAACCGCACCGCTGAATCGCCGTCGTTGACGGGTTACCCGTTGCGAATTCCTCTTGGTTACAATGAGCATCGTGAATCGCTGGGCGGCGATCAACTTTGATGTTCAAGATTGATGAGGATTCGACACCGATGACAGGCACTTTTAACTGCGTTTCACGCCATTCTTTCAGCGGTCCTGTGGCTGCCGGATTGTTATTGAGTTTGCTTGCGGTAACAGCATCGGCGCAGGACATCTTTCCCGAAGTGTTTAATACTGAAGCGGCAGGCCAACATCCGCCTACGGCAGCTGAAATGGTCAAACTGATCGAACTGCCCAAGGGGTTCAACGCGACTTTGTTTGCTGCGGAGCCTGCAGTGCAGCAACCGATATGCATGGACTTCGACGATCGCGGTCGATTGTGGGTGGCTGAAAATTATTCTTACAGTGGCGGACCCTACGAGACTAAGTTGCGCGATCGTGTGTTGATTCTGGAGGATACGGATCACGATGGCATACATGATTCGCGCAAAGTTTTTTGGGACAAGGGATTCATGTTGACGAGTCTCACTTGGGGATTCGGCGGGTTGTGGGTTCTGCATGATGGCACGCTTTCGTTCATCGCGGACAGCAATGGCGATGACGTTCCTGATGGTGAGCCGACGGTGGTGCTCGATGGCTGGAGCAAGGAGTGTGGTCATAACTTTGTGAGCGGCTTGATTTGGGGGCCAGACGGTTGGTTGTACGGACGCCACGGCATCGTTGACACTTCGTATCCTGGCGTACCAGGAACTCCGCAAGCAGAACGTCCAGCGATGAATTGTGGCGTGTGGCGTTATCATCCGACTAAGCAAGTTGTCGAAGTCGTTTGTTATGGCACGACGAATCCATGGGGATTGGATTTCAATGCGGATGGCCAATTCTTTATGACGAACAATGTGCAGGGGCATCTGTGGCATGTCATGCCGGGTGCTCACTTCAAACGCATGTATGGCCAAGACTTCAATCCGCACTTGTACGAGTTGATGGACATGACCGCGGATCATTATCACTGGGACACGAATCGCAAGTGGAACGAAAGTCGCGATGGCGTGGCGAACGATTTAGGTGGTGGTCATTCGCATGTAGGCGGTTTGATTTATCAGGGAACGAATTTTCCAGAGGAGTATCGCGGCAAGATCTTCATGTGCAACACGCATGGCAGGCGGTTGAATGTGAATCGATTGGAGCGTTCTGGCAGCGGTTATGTGGGCAAGCGTGAACCGGATTTCATGCTGGTGAAGAACGATTGGTTTCGTGGCGTGGATATCAAAATGGCGCCTGATGGAACGGTGTTCGTGTCGGATTGGTCGGACAACGGCGAGTGTCACGATCACGATGGCATTCATCGCACGAGCGGCCGCATCTATCGGATCGCCTATGGCGACCCGGTTCCCTATAAGCCGTCCGTTCCGTTAGTCGAGCAAAGTTCAAAAGATCTTTTAGCGAATGTGACGAGCAAGAATGCATGGCTGGCGCGGCATTCGTTGCGGATTCTGCAAGAGCGTCAAGCTACGGACGCGCGTGTGCACGAAGCGGGTGCATTGCCCTTGTTGGCCGCTGAGGCGTTGGGTTTGAACACGAGCGCGATGTTGAAGAAGTGGTTGAGTGTCGAAAATGTCGAGCAAGTGGAGCAAGCGGTTCAGTTGGCGGCCAGCGAGGCGTCGCGACGCAGTGAATTGCTGCCGGAGTTGATGAAGTTGGCAGCGCGAAAGCCGGCTGCGAATGTGTTGCTAGGGTTGGTATCTGTTTTGCGCAGATTTGATGGCGCGGATCGCTTGAAACTCGCTACAGCTATCTTGGAGCAACCTGAGAACTGTCGCGCGATAGCAGCTGACCACAATTTAACTTTGATGACGTGGTACGGTGTTGAGTCGGTGGTGAAGAGCCTGGCGGAAGTCGAATTGCTTGGGTCGATACCGAAGCTGCAGCAGTTCGCGGTGCGGCGATTGGCTTACGAAGTGAAGAAAGAGACTTCGTTGGCTAGCGACGTTTTGGGTTACATCGGCAAGCTGGTAGCGAGCAAGCGCGATGGCGCAGCGGCTGAGTTGTTGAATGCTTTCCGAGCTGGGTTGGCTGGCCGCGCGCGTGTGGATGCGCCTCTTGATTGGCCGGAAATTGAAAAACAATTGCGTGCATCGAAGAATGCAGAAGTTGTTTTTGCTGCCGATGCGCTTGGCGTGTTATTCGGTGACGGCGCGGCTTTAGCAGATTTGCGAGCGATGGCGGTAAATGGTGATTTGGAACCGGTAACGCGTGAAGAGGCGATTGCTGCGCTGGCGAGTGTCAAGGACGATAAGGCGGTGGCGATCCTGTTTAACTTGCTTGGCGATCGCGCGGTGGCTGATGCAGCCATTCGAGCGCTGGCGAGTTTTGACCACAAGGATACCGCGAAGCAATTGTTGAATCGATTCGAGGGTTTGAAGGATGGCAATCGCGCGTTGGCGATTGATACTTTGGCCAGTCGCGAGGCGTACGCGCTGGCGCTGGTCGATGCGCTGGAAGCGGGTCGAGTTGATGCCGGCGAGTTGAGTGCGTCGCAGGTGAGGCAGTTGCTGGCGATTGGAAACGCAAAGATCCAGAAAGTGATCGAAGCCAAGTGGGGTGTCGTGCAAGATACTCCGGAAGCCAAGATCGCCGCGATTGAAAACTGGAAAAAGCAATTGACTCCGGAAGTGTTGGCTGGGGCGAAGTTAGAGAACGGTGCGGCGCTGTTCAAGAAATCGTGTGCGACTTGTCACAAACTGTACGGCGAAGGGCTGACGATCGGTCCCGATTTGACAGGATCGAATCGCGGCAGTTTGGATTACTTGCTGATGAACGTCATCGACCCAAGCTCTGTTGTTCCGAAGCAGTTCACCACTTCGGTAATCGCCTTGGATAGTGGACGGGTGATCACGGGTGTGGTGATCGGGCAGACGGAAAATGCGATTACGGTTCAGACCGACAAAGAGCAACTGACACTCGCCAACGATGAAATCGAACAGATTCGAAATTCGGGCAAGTCCTTGATGCCGGATGGATTGATCGATGCGTTGACTGCTGAACAGGTACGAGATTTGTTTGCGTTCATGATGATGAAGCGATTGTAGACTGACGACGGGAGTAAACGGTGCATAAGCGACGAAGACGGATCGGGATTTTGACCGGAGGTGGTGATTGTCCTGGTTTAAACGCGGTGATTCGGGCGAGCGTTAAGACGGCGGTTCACCTTGGTTATGAGGTGATCGGTTTTCTGCGAGGCTACGAAGGGATGGTCGATCCTGTCTCCTGTCTTCCGTTGAATCTCGAGAATACATGGAACATTTTGGATCGCGGTGGAACCATTCTGGGTTCGACGAACAAGGGGCGTTTTACATCGAAGGTTGGTACGGATGATTCGCGGGCGATCGATCGCGAGTTGATTGAGCAAGTGAAGGTGACGCTACATGAAAAGCACATCGATGGATTGATCTGTGTGGGTGGGGATGGATCGCTGTCGATCGCGCAGCAATTATTCGAAGGCGGAGTCAACGTTGTAGGTGTTCCCAAGACGATCGACAATGATTTGGGCTGTACTGCGTTTACATTCGGTTTTGACAGTGCCGTGGCTTGCGCTTCGGATGCGCTCGATCGACTGCATACGACTGCGCAAAGCCACGAACGTGTGATGGTCTTGGAAGTGATGGGGCGTCACGCGGGCTGGATCGCCTTGCATGCTGGGATTGCGGGCGGCGGCGATGTGATTTTGATTCCAGAAATTCCGTGGACGTTTGAGCACGTTTGCGCGAAGATCGCGCAGCGCAAGGCGATGGGGAAGCGATTCACTTTGATCGTAGTCGCGGAAGGCGCGGCGATGCCGGACGGAGGTTTGGTGACTTTGGAATCGGCGAAGTCGGATCGTCAAACGCGTCTAGGTGGCATTGGGCAAGCGATTGCGGATGAGATTCAAACTCGTTTGCAGACGGAGACTCGTTGTGTTGTGCTGGGACATTTGCAACGCGGCGGATCACCTACTTATTTTGATCGCTGCTTGGCAACTCAGTACGGTGCGCATGCAGTGCGATTGATCGAAGAGCATCGGTTCGGCGAAATGGTTTGCTATGACCCGCCACACATTACGAGCATTCCGATACTTGAGGCGGTACGAGAATTGTCGACAGTCGATCCAAGTTGTTCCGCCGTGCAAGCAGCTCGGGCGCTGGGTGTGAGCTTTGGCGATTCGGCTGATTTCTGCAATCCGTTTCCAAATTCTCGGGTGCAAGAAGCAACGATGGCCGAGCGGTTCAACAAACCGATTGGCGAGTTGGTTGCTTTCGATGATGACATGGATTGATGATGCTTGATCGAATGCGAATTGGTTTGACGATGGGCGATCCGGCGGGTGTCGGACCGGAGATCTGCTTGCGCGCGCTGGCTGATGAAGAACTGCAACGCGAGTGTCAATTGATCGTGTTTGGTGATGCGAGCGTGCTTGAGGAGTGCGCGAAGGTCACTGGGTTAGCGAGACCGAGATTGGTGATCGATACTGAGGACAGCTTTGATCAGTTGGCTGGACCGATGGTGGTCGATCTGAAGCAGATTGAACTGGATGAATTCAAAGTAGGTGAAGTCTCTGCGGCGTGTGGTAGAGCGAGTTTCAACTATATCGAAGCTGCGATTGTGGCGGCGCTAGCGGGACGCGTGGACGCAGTCACCACGGCTCCGATCAACAAAGAAGCGCTTCGAAGTGCGGGAATAAAATATCCTGGGCACACGGAAATATTTGCTGAGCGTGCGGCATCGAATCGTTGGTGCATGATGCAATTTTCGGACGAGCTCACTTGCACGTTTGTGACGGCTCACTGTGGATACGCTGAGGTGCCGAAATTGCTGACGATGGAGCGCGTGCTGGAGACGATCGAGTTAACGGCGGAGAACTTGCAAGTGATCCATGGTCGCAGTCCGCGATTAGTTGTGTGTGGGTTGAATCCGCATGCGGGCGAGCACGGTTTATTTGGCGATGGGGAAGAAGAGCGGATAATTATCCCAGCGATTGAGGCGGCAAAACGTCGCGGTTGGGATGTGGAAGGTCCATTGCCGCCGGATACCGCTTTTTTGCCGGCGAAGCGGCGGGTCACGGACGGATTCGTGTGCATGTACCACGATCAAGGGCACATTCCGTTGAAGGCGCTGGCTTTTGACAGCGCGGTGAATACCACGTTGGGACTGAAAGTGGTTAGGACAAGTGTCGACCATGGGACGGCGTTTGATATTGCGTGGCAGGGGTTGGCAAGTTGCACCAGCTTATTTGCAGCAATTCGTTTAGCAGTACGCTTAGTTGGATTGCGTGGCCCAGAACGGTTGGTCATTGAAAAGAATTCGAACTAGCCTACACTTGAGGATGTATTAAGCGCGTAAAAGGGACTTTGCTCAAAGCGTTTTGTTGGGACTTTGAAACAGAGATTTGACTGGAGATTATGATGCGTTGGTTCGCCTTAAGTTTGATGGTTTTGTCAGCGGCGATGGTCGGGTGTGAAGCCCCTGTCGAGAAAATTGAAGTTGAAGAAGTAGAGAACAAATCAGCAGAGCTGGAGATTCCTTCGCCTTCGGTGGATTCGTCGTCGAGCGCGGTGACGGGCGAGTCTGAGCCGGCTGCGACCGAAGAAGCGGCTGCTCCGCCAGTGCCTACTGAGCCAGCGCCTGCGACTGAGCCAGCTCCTGCAACCGAACCTGCTCCAGCGACAGAGCCAGCTGTCGAGCCAGCACCAGCGACTGAACCTGCTGCCGAGCCAGCTCCTGCGACCGAACCAGCTCCTGCGACTGAGCCAAAGCCTGATTCGGCGTCAGCGAAGAGCGGCGCTGCGGCTCGTTTTGTTGCAACTACCAGCGTCAAGGTTCCAACAATGATGTGTCCTTACAGCTGCTGGCCGAAAGTTAAAGAAACTTTGGCTGCGATGCCGGGAGTTGAAGGCGTTCAGTTGGCAACACAGGCGAAAGAAACTGAAATTGACAACCCGGTCGTTGAGCTGAAGACAACGGACAAGTTCGATGTCGAAGCCGCGATCGCAGCGCTTGAAAAAGCCAACTTTGCGGAAGCGGTAGTTGTGAAATAGTTGATTCGTTTTCGACAACTTGAAATCCAGAGAGCCGGTCGATGTCGACCGGCTCTTTTCGCATAAAGCCGGTGGGTCACTAGAGATTGAATTTCTATGAGTGATTGGTCGTGGGAAATCGACGGCTGGATGATTGTGATCGGCGCGCTTTGCGCGGCGGCAGCGGCGTTGTTGGGTAACTTCTTAGTGCTGCGTCGGATGAGTCTGCTGGGCGATGCGATTAGTCATGCAGTGTTACCGGGCCTAGCAGCGGCGTTCATCTTTACTGGGCAACGTCAAGGATTAGTGATGTTTGTCGGCGCCGCGATTGTGGGCGTGATGACGGTGCTGTTGACTGAGTTGGCGAGGCAGTACGGGCGAGTGGATGAGGGTGCTTCGATTGGAATTGTCTTCACTGGCCTGTTTGCGTTGGGGTTGATCTTGATCAGTACCGACGCAGCGAAGCGAGTTGATTTGGATGCGAGTTGTGTGTTGTATGGATCGCTTGAGTTGGCAGTGCTCGATCATGTTGAGTTCGCGGGATTGAGCGTGCCGCGGGTGGTGATTCCGTTGGCGATCGTGTTCGTGTTGAACGCTGTATTTGTAGTTGTGCTCTACCGACCTTTGAAAGTCAGCACGTTTGATCCGCAGTTGGCGGCGGCGCAAGGTGTGCGAGTGGGTTTGATTCACTATTCGTTGGCGGCTTTTGTAGCGGTAACGGCTGTCGCATCTTTCGAGTCCGTCGGGAACATCCTGGTTGTCGCGATGTTTGTTGTACCGCCAGTGACGGCTTGGCTGCTGACGGATCGTTTGGCGGTGATGATCGCATTGAGTGTGATCGTAGGCGTTGCTTCCGCGGTGTTTGGGCACTTGAGCGCCATGACGGTTCCAACGTGGTTCGGTGGCCTACTGAACGGATCGCTCTGGTGCATCCATTTGTTCTCGGGCGGCGAAGCGATTGTTTTGCCTGAGATCGGCAAGTCGAATACGGCGGGAATGATCGCTGTGGTGGCGGGTTTGTTGATGGTCCTGGCTGCGCTTTTTGGACCGCGCAAAGGAATTCTGTCGCGAGGTGTACGTTCGTTGCGCGTCGCGCTGCAGATACTCAGCGAAGATGTGTTAGCGGCTATTTATCGTGCGGAGCTGCAGGGGCACACGACAGTGGCGACGCGGACGATTCGGGGCAATTTGTTAGTGTCGTCGATTCGTGCTCGGCTGGTGCTGATGTGGCTGAAGTGGCGGCGGTTGGTAGTGGAGAGTGACCAGCAATTGTCATTGGCGAGTGACGGTCGGCGGCAGGCTCAGAATATTGTTCGTGCCCATCGCTTGTGGGAGCAATACTTGGCGTCAGAGGCTTCGGGTTTGTCGGATCGCGAGCTGCATGAAGGCGCAGAGCGATTCGAGCATTTTACCGATCGGCAACTGCGCGAGCGACTGAACGCGGAAACCAATGCCCCGGATGTAGATCCGCACGGTCAACCGATTCCGCCGGAAGCTTAGAGTTTTTCCGCAAGCATCAGCCGCACGGCGTTAGCCAAATAGCACTCATTTAGCATTTAGTTGACTTGCTTGCAACCCATTCGAATGAATGGCATTCGCGCCGTGAGTTCTGGTTTTATTTCACGTCCGCACAGAACCAGCACTAACCGCTTGCTCCCCCCCCCCCCGAACCTGCTACCATTGGGTAATGGTCTCGAACGTCGCCAGCATTACGGCAGGTTACGATGCGCATGTCATCAATTATCGTTCCGGTATTGGGATTTGTCTTGGGCTCCGTTTGGATACTATTCCGTCCTGCCTTGTCGCCCGTTACTCCGGTACGTTCACATTGGTCATTTGAGCCTGTAGAAAGTGACACTGGCGAGGATACACTGAGCTGCGCAACGGGAGTATTCAAAATCCGGCTAGGCGATTTTGATGAAGATCCTCCGCTTTCTGTCCTTTCGTCTCTGACATGTTTAAAGTCAATCGGTATTCCAAGGGCGCCCACTGTGGACCTCCGGGGACTTGAGCACTATGCGTTTGTGCTGAAGTTCAAAACGTCCCAGCCGCTCGACTTAGATATCCCGCTCTCGCTGGTAACGAAAACTCGCACTATTCCATTTGTTTGGAAGGTCAGAAAGAGTTCCCCTCTACTCGACTCCGAACTTTTAGTTGTTGGCACTCCAAACAACTCACTTCCTGCGCCGAAAACAGATAAGCCGTTACATTCTATAGTCGAAGTCGACGTTAATTAGTTTATTTTTGTGAATTCATACTAAATGCGAATCCTCCATTCACCTGCGGTCATTTTTTTCGCCTACATGTCTATGAATCTTGCAAAGGCCGTTGATGTTCCGGATGCGTGTTTGTTATCGCTTGAACATGCGGAGCGGGTGGTACAAAACTGCGAGTTTGAATTTCGTAAACTCTCAAATAGTCAGATTTCGGCAACTGGAAAAATTCGTATCCGCGACGATATGATTAATTGTGAATTCCAATATGCAGACGAAACGAAAGTTGTCTTTGTTTGGCGAAAAGATGCAACTTTTCAGCTAGAAGAGGCCGAAAACGCTTGGATTCCACGCATGCTGAATCCGGGAAGTTCAGAACGCGAATTTCGGGGGCCGGGCTCGCCGGTTGCGCACCTGTATTTTGCGGGAACCAGGCTCGTTGACATCCTTCGAAATAAAAGCGATTCATACAATTTGATTGCTTTTGGACAACAGTCAAAGGGTGCGACACTTTGGGAAGTGACTATTGGACGAAGGAAGTCGAAAGAACGTTGGTTGCTGACGCTCGACGAGTCGAAGCACTGGCTTCCCATCCGCTTGAACTATGCTAAAGCAGTGATTGAGTATTCATATGAACGTAGTCTCAACGACGTTCCCATTCTTAGTAAGTTAGTGGAGACAAACAATAGCAAGCAGACTGGTGAAGTTCAGCTTGACTTAATTAGCGAGGCCAAGCCATCCGATCAGTTTTTCCGCTTACCCCACTACGGATTATCCGAAGGATTGCTTTTAGCACAAAAACGCAATGACATTTCTGGGTGGGGGTGGCCCATTACTTTTATAGCGGTTGGCATCACCTTAATAGCAGTTTCAATTTGGATGAGAAGATAGTTATTCGCAGGTTCAATTTCAAGTTTCTAGGAGTTTAAAATGAAATCACTAAATAAGAAATCGGTTATGTGCATGCTGGTGGGAGCCTTGGGATACTACATTTTAACTATTGGGTTTTACGCGTCGGCCGAAATCGCGATTGCTGCGGCCGCACCAAAGCCAGTGGTTTGTGTCGGTGGTAGCGCATGCAATAACAACGGAACTAACACTAACTGCAAAAATGGAGGATTAACATGCGAGAGGTCGGAGGGATCAGTGCTTTGAAGGTCGTTGGAATGATAGGCGCAGCTTGCCTTTGGTCAATGGTTGCGGATAATTGCGGCCGGTCCAGGGATTGATGGGCTGGGGAATCGAGGGATGCGAGCTGCTGCGTTCACGCATTCGGAAGCT
>JBGSOM010000103.1:0-12004 GCA_041739135.1 Pirellulaceae bacterium | reverse complement strand
CAAACTCGGCAACTGTTCGAGTTGATGAATGATTCGTTGCCCGGCTTCGTAACTGAGATGCCGCAAGCGGCCGAAGTACAGCGCGAGCATACTTAGAACCACTAATTGCGACGTGAACGCTTTGGTCGACGCAACTCCGATTTCTGGACCGGCGTGCAAGTAGATGCCACCGTCGGCTTCTTGCGCAATACTGCTGCCAATCACGTTGCAAATCGCGAGCGTATGATGACCTTTGCGCTTCATCTCGCGGAGCGCTGCCAGCGTGTCGGCTGTCTCACCGCTTTGCGTCATACCAAAGATGATCGTATCGTGTTCGACGGGCGGATTGCGATAACGCAATTCGCTGGCGTACTCCACTTCAACAGGAATGCGTGCGAGTTCTTCCAGCAAGTATTCGCCTACCAGAGCGGAATGCCAACTGGTTCCGCAACCGGTTAGGATGATGCGTTGTATGCCGCGCAGTTGCTGTGGCGTGAGGTTCAAGCCACCGAACTTTGCGGTTGCATTGTCCTTATCCAGACGACCTCGCAGCGCGTTCTTAATCGACTGAGGTTGCTCGTAGATTTCTTTGAGCATGTAGTGCGCGTAGCCATCGAGAGCAACGTCTAGCGACTGCGATGATAGTGTTTGAATATCGGGTCGAACGCGACCTTGATCGCGATGAACGACTTGAATGCTGTCAGGACGCAAGACGGCGATTTGATGATCGGCTAAGTAGATGATGCGTTCGGTAAAGCCGACCAACGGAGACGTATCGCTTGCGAGGAACTGCTCATTCTTGCCTACGCCAATGACTAATGGACTGCCGCAACGAGCCGCGATGAGGAGATCGGGTTGGTCACGGAACATGATGGCCAATCCATAGGTGCCACGCAACAGAGTTAGAGTCTGTTGCACCGCGTCGACATAACGCTGCACTCCTGCAGGGGCGACGCCTGATTCAGGAACTCTTTTTAAACATTCAGCGATCAAGTGTGCAATCACTTCGCTGTCCGTTTGAGAGACGAAGCGATAGCCTTTCGCAATCAAAGTTTGCTTCAGCGAATCGTAATTTTCGATCACGCCGTTATGCGCGATCGTGACGATTCCATTTCCGCCAGAATGCGGATGCGCGTTCTCTTCTGTTGCGGGTCCGTGCGTGGCCCAGCGTGTATGCCCGATGCCCAACGAACCGATCATGGAACGCTGCGCCATCGCGGACTCGAGCATTTCAACTCGGCCAGCGACTTTGGTTACGCGGAAACCATCATTCTCGCGCAGCGTGGCGATGCCCGCACTGTCATAACCGCGGTATTCGAGACGGCGCAGTCCGCCGAGGAGATAAGGGCAAGCGTCTTTGGTACCAACGTATCCGACGATTCCACACATACCAAGTTCCTTATTGTTCGATCCGCAAAACGGTCTGCATTACGTCCTGAGACGAGGATTGCGGTGCGTGGTCCGTCGAAACGCGAAGTCTTAAAACTGCTCAAAATGCAAAAATTTGGTACGTTCACATCCGTAGCGACGATCCTCGGCAAACAAGCTGGCAAATTCGCTATCTGGAGGCAAAACAGGCGTTTAGCCAGCAAAGCCGCGGATCCTGGTCGACAGCCTAGCTAACCGTGCACCGAAACTTAATTAAACATATGTTCTAATTCAATACAGCGAAGTAATTTTCCGGTGTTACCATGTCGCTTTTCATCAACAAATCACTTTCATGATGCATAAAAGCAACAATAGCATTGGGAACTTTTAAGTCCAATCCCAGCCCCGTTCGAAAGCGTCCTGTCTGATGGTCGAGATCAACATAGATGGCATTGTAGGTCCGACGCATCATTTCGGCGGCTTGGGCGTTGGTAACATTGCATCAATGGAACATCAGGAGCAACGATCACATCCGCGGCAAGCTGCACTTGAGGGATTGCAGAAAGCTTGGTTGGTCGCCTCTATGGGCGTTCCACAGTATGTTTTTCTTCCGCCCGTACGACCAAGCTTAGATTGGCTTACCCAGCTCGGCTTTCACGGAGCTCTTGAGCAGCAGTTGGCTGAGACGCGCGCGAGCACGTCGCGAGTTTTGTCCGCCGCCTTTAGCAGCGCGTTCATGTGGATGGCGAATGCAGCGACGGTTACGGCTTCGTGCGATTCCACCGACGGTCAACTGCACTGTACGCCAGCGAATCTCATTAGTAGCTGGCATCGAGCAAGCGAAGCTCGAGAGCGCGCGCCGCAGCTCGAATCGCTATTGGCAAAAATCGCCTCGAAACAAATTCATTTGCCGTTGCCGTCAATCATGCCATTGCGCGATGAAGGCGCTGCCAACCACATGCGACTGTGCGATGCATCGGGTCGCGATGGTTTCAATCTGTTTGTTTACGGTGTGGATGAAGACGTGCTCGCCGGTACACAGCCTAGTCGATTCGTTGCGAGGCATACTAAAGCTGCTTCGCAAGCGATCGCGCGTCGACATCGCTTACACGCTGACCGCACTTTTTTTATTCAGCAGCATCCAAGAGCGATTGACGCAGGTGCTTTTCATAATGATGTCGTTGCCACAAGCTGCGATCACATGCTGTTGCATCATGAGTTTGCGTTTGTGAACGCCGCGAGCGAACTGAAGCGATTGGAATCTGCTTTTGAAAGCACGTGCGAAATGCCGCTGTTGCGGATCCAAGTGAACGAAACGGAATTGCCGCTTGCCGATGCAGTTCGCAGCTACTTCTTCAATAGCCAAATCGTCAAACCGACTGGCGCAGGTAGTAGAGCTTTGACCGCTCGCTATGTTTTAATCTGTCCGCATCATTGCCAAGAGGTGCAAGCCGCCGCCAAGTTGATCGAGCGACTGTTGTCCGATGACGATGTTCCGATTGATGATGTGCGCTTTGTACAGCTTTCTGAGAGCATGGCGAATGGCGGTGGACCTGCCTGTTTGCGATTGCGAATGATGCTCGACGAAAGCGAGATGAGCTTACTGAGTTCGCAAATGCGGCTCACTGAACCGTTGTTTGAGCGATTGAGTGCTGCGGTTGAAAAGTTCTATCCAGCGGTGCTCTGTGCCGACGATTTCTGCAATCCGCAGTTTGTCGCAGAACTCAGTCGTATCGAGCGCGAAATGCAGCTTGCGATGGGGTAATGGTGGCGTCGAGTTTTAGTCGACGTTTCGTAGAATGGCGACTGAAAGTCGCCACCACTTAATCATTTGCCCGATCCTTACTCGCGATTTGGCAGTTCATTCAAGTCGAGTCGATACAGCACTTGATTGTAATTGTGCCGTGGAGTGGCTTCGCTGTTGCCTGAGAACTCCTTTGTAAAGGTCGCTTCGAACAGCACGATCGGCGAATCGGACTCGGTGAATTCAGGATGCAATTGCGGATTGTAAAACGTGTAGTTGGAATGTGTAACGACATGAATAGCGTCAGTCCACGGGCCTGTCGGTTGATTCGCTTCGGCGTACCAAAGCTCTCCGAGATGCGATGTTCGACCGCCCATTTGTGTAAACACGGTGATCCATTTTTTGCGATAAGCACTCCAAGCGATCGCGCCGCGGTGAGGCTTGATGGACGGAGGTTCTTGAAGTGCTTTATCGGTGCGATTGACTGGCACGGTCGCTTGTGGGGTCAGTGATTGCCAAGTTGTTGGATCGGACCACGATTCGAAATTGGCTGCGCATTTCAGTGACGGAAACGGATCGCCGAAGAGCAACCAAGCGTTGCCTGCTTCATCGCGCCACTTTACAGGATGCCCCAGCGGACACTGCAAGATGTTTGTCGAAGCGTCCGTCTTGCGCCACACGACACGCATAAGCTCGAACGCTTTCGTCGACTCGTTCCAGGTACACAGCCCAGCTTCGTACGTTTCAAGTGGCGGTTTGATTTTGGCGTACGAGGCGACTAAACGATACTTACCAGAACTGTCAGGCAAGCTCGCGAAACCGCCGAGCCAAGTTGGACCTTCGCCTGGCATCTGAGCTATATTGCGAGGCCTGTTGTCGCTGTTTGTAAAGTAATCAAACTGCAACCGAACTGGCGGTTCAAAACTCTTCAGTGGTTTCAACTCCGTCGTAGCGCCAGACATATGAAACAGGCCGAGCGGATAACCAGGCAGCGTCGTATCGCCCCAACTCCAAAACAACTTGCCGTCATGCACTGCATTTTGAACGCTATCGCAGCCCAATATTCCTGACTCGCGCCAGTCCGTTTCCAAGCCAAGTTTTTGACTTTCGGCAAACAGACCGCCACCGGTCAGCCGTCCCAATCGCTTCGCGGGAAGCTCTCGCTGGACACGCACGACCAGCGTTTCGCCCGGCCGCGGCGTCAACTTGACGCCTTCAAAACCGAAGCCATCTTTGGGTACATGGTAGCCGTGACCAACAACGCTGAACCAAGTCTCAACATTCATCAACTCAGGCAGATCAAAAGCGATCACTCCCGCATTGTCTGAAACAAAGCGGACATCGTGTGTGGTTCGCAATTCGACCAGCGGCACGGGCCAACCGTTACTCTCGTCGACAATTTTGATGCAACACGAATCCTGCGCGTTCAGATCCCCAGCCCCGATGGCAAACAAGACGCCAATTGCCAGCCATTTGATTCGCATACTGAGCCGTGTTTTAGTGGATCAAAATTCAGATTTGGTTGTATCTGGAACCAAGGAAGTATAACAGCAACCGGGCGCTAAACTTGCCGACGGGAGAATGCGGTCGTTCGCATTCAGCGACAAATCTTAAGCGGCAGCAAGCTTACGCTGCGACTGAGCGGCCTCGCTGGTTCAGGCGGTGTGCGCATGCAGCGAGTCCGCTTACAATCTGATCTTCAGCGTTTTAATAACTAATCGATCGGGGTCTGGATTTATGCTTGCGAGATTCAGTGCTGCAGTCTTTGTCTCAGTTGTCCTTTGCGCTTCCTTCGCGCAGTCACAACAGGACTGGCCCAAGGAGAGTTGGCCGCAGTGGGGCGGACACAACCGTGACCACAAGAGTTTGGAAACTGGGCTCCTGCAAGAGTGGCCGGCTTCGGGGCCACCGATCGCTTGGAAGTTTTCGAACGCTGGAGTCGGCTACTCATCGCTGTCGGTCGTCAAGGGCAAGGGTTACACGCTCGGGACCATCGATGAAAAAAACGCCGCGATTTGCATCGATGTCACTTCAGGTAACGTTGTCTGGAAGACGCCTTTTTCCGATGCCGTTCCCAGTGGCGATTATCTGCAGGGCTGGGGTGGCGGACCGCGCAGTACACCAACGGTTGTCGGCGATCGGGTGATCGTGTTGGATGACGGCGGGACGCTTGCGAGCTTAGAAGCTGCGACGGGGAAAGTGCAGTGGAAAGTCAACCTGAAAGATGACTTCGGTGGTCAACTTCCAAAATGGGGTTACAGCGAATCGCCTTTGGTCGATGGTGACCGCGTGGTTGTTTGCCCCGGCGGTAAGGAGTTCTTGGTTGCGCTGGAACTGAAAACTGGCAAGAAGATTTTTGGCAGTTCCGGTTTCAATACGGCGCCGCACTATGTTTCAGTCATGAAGCACACGGTCGATGGGATTGATACTTACATCTCGGCAGCGGAACGCGGCATGGTTGCCTTTTCGGCGAAGGATGGAAGCTTGCTATGGACGAACGATTCGAGCGGTAATGGAACCGCGACCATTCCGACGCCGATTATCGATGGCAACTTGGTGTATCACACCTCAGACTATGGAACGGGTTGCGTCCTAGTGGAAGTCACCGCGACGAATGGCAAGATCTCCGCGCAGGAAGTTTATGCAAACAAGAACATGCAGAATCACCATGGCGGAGTTGTCTTGCATGACAATTGCATTTTTGGTTTGAAGAAAGGCGGCGGTTTCGTTTGCCAAGATTTCAAGAGTGGCGAAGTCAAGTGGAATGAACGCTTGTCGGGCGATGGCAGTGCCTCGGTCGCGTTCGCAGATGGTCGATTGTATGTGTACGGCGAAGGCACTGGCACATGCTACTTGGTCGAACCATCGAAAGAAAAATGGATGCCGCGCGGACAACTGAGCTTGCCGGAGCAAACGAAGATCGAACGTCAGCAGGGCAAGATCTGGGCTCATCCAGTCATCGCAGAAGGCAAGTTGTTCCTGCGCGACTTGGATCTGATTTACGCGTTCGATATCAAAAAGTAACGCGAGCCTTGCATGATCGAAGTCATCGACTTCCGAAAGGAATACGCATCGGTTGTCGCTGCCGATGGGATCTCATTCGCGCTTCCATCAGGCACGATCGGAGCGCTGATCGGACCCAATGGAGCTGGCAAGACGACAACCATCCGCGCTTTGTGTGGGATCTTGCGACCAACTTCGGGTCGGCTCACTGTGGCCGGCTTCGATGTGCAAAGCGAGCCGCTGAAGGTCAAGCAGCACATCGCGTACATTCCCGATGATCCACCGCTCTTCGAAACACTCACTGTTTGGGAACATCTGCAGTTCATCGCGTCGGCGTATTCGGTGAGTGATTTTCAGCCGGTTGCGGAATCATTGCTCAAGCAATTGAACTTGGAATCGAAACGCAATGCGCAAGCCAGTGAGTTGTCGCGAGGCATGCGTCAGAAGGTGGCGATTGCTTGCGCGTATTTGCATTCACCTCAAGTTCTGTTTTTCGATGAGCCGTTGACCGGGTTGGATCCAGCCGCGATTCGTTTGCTCAAGCGAACGATGGTTGAACGCGTCGAACAAGGTGCAACCGTCTTGGTGAGCAGTCATCTACTTGCGCTGGTCGAAGACATCTGCCGGCACTTGGTGATCTTGCGGCAAGGCAAGTGCTTGTTCTCAGGATCGATGACGGAAGCTCGCGAACGATTCGGCGAGACGAGTTCATTGGAAGAAGTGTTCTTCCGAGTTACTGGTGAAGTGGAATCGTGATGCACTCAGCCCTTTGGAAGCTGCTGTGGTTCGACTTCCGCGGTTCTTTTCGCGGACTGCTGCAAGTTCGAAAGAGCTGGCGCAAACTGCTGCTTCTGCTGTTAATGCTTGTGTTTGTCGGGCTGGTGATTGGGTCGCAGGTATTTGGTAATTCGAGCGGCGAATTGTCCGCGAGCGGAGCGGGCGGTCGCTTCGGTGACGCCATGCCGTTTTGGGCAGCGCTATACCTGATCGCCACGTGGTTGACTTCGTCGGCTGATTGCGGGCTTGTGATGCGGCCCGCAGAGATACACTTCATCGTGGCTGGTCCGTTCCCCAATCGCGACGTAATTACACTCAACTTGGTTCGACTTGCGTACCGCGCCGCGATCAGCTCCGTCGTGCTGGCGATGTTGGGAATGGCGTTCATGCGTAGCTTTCCATCAGCGATGATCGGTCTTTGGCTGTTGATTTCTGTTTCGCTATTGATCGGGATGATCGTCTCACTGTCTGCTCGGCGCGCGCAAGGAGTTTCCATCCATCGCATTCGACGCATCGGCACCGTGCTGTCTCTCGGCATTCTGGTCACGATTATCTACCAATCCATGCAGATCATTCGACAGCACGGTGACGATGTCACTGTTCCAAAGATCGCTGCGGCCGCGCTGCAAACAGAGGTTGGACAATACGTGTTACCGCCGCTCAAGTGGATGTTTGCGCCGCTTAGTAACAATATGTTTTGGCCAGACACAGTTTCGATGTTGCCAACGCGGATGTTGGTCGTAACGATTTTGGTGGGATTGATTTATCTGCTCGGCAGCGACTACTTAGAAGCGAGTACGACGCGCACGGATCTTTCGATGGCGAGGCGACAAAGTTCTCTGCGCAGCGGCATTTCGGGCAGCAGCGGATGGACGCGACGCATCGCATTGCCACGCTTCGGTTACCTGTTTGGAATCGGTCCGATCGCGTGGATGCAAATGGTGCATTCGGTTCGGATTTTGCCACGGTTCCTGGCGTTCACAGTAGCCATCGTCAGTGTCGTGATCGTGATACCGATGACTGTTGATCGACAGCAGTTGCAAGGCTGGAGTGGCGTCGGGTGGATGTGCGGATTGAATGCTTATGCGGATTTCTTACTGCTGTTGCAATTGCCAGTCGGATTTCTTGGACCGCCCGCACAGCGCGCCACGTTGAAGTCGCTGCCGATACGCAACTGGGCGATTGTCATCGGTCAACTGGCGGGGCCCTTGATACCACTAACTCTGATGCACTTATTAGTTCTTGGGCTATTCCTGTTCTTGCTACCGCAATCGACGAGCGAAGTGCTTCAAACTGCGTTAGCGCTGATTCCGGTCGCTTGGGTGTTAACAGCGAATATCAACTTGTTGGGCGCTTGGAACATCATCAAACCCCGCGCTCTTCAGCAGCGCGACGCGTTGGTAGCCGGTCGCGCGATGGCGAGCGTTTGGATATTTTTCATGATGCTCGTGCCCGCGATGATCGGCGGCTTTCTGGGCGCTGCATTTGCGAGCGCAGCCTTTGGTCAATCGCTCTCGAGCATCTTGGCTGGGGGTTCGGGTGGAATTGCTCTGACTAGTGTTGTGTATGTTTGGTTGCTGGCGTTTACCTTCGCGCGGTGGCAACCGAGCCCGGCAGACTTGGGAGTTGAGGAGCGAGAGCATGACCGCTGAGCGGCAAGCTACTTGAACTTCGACGACTTGAAAAAGGTTGCAACCGCTTGCTGGACTTCCGCTGAATCCATCAGGAAGGAGTGCAGGACCGGTACCTCGAGAAAGTCGGCTGCGCCGTCAAGCTTCGTTTCCTCGACACTGACAACAAAGTCGCCAGCGCCATCAACTAATGGATTGCTGATGGCGGATTCCGAAAGACGTCCGGCGATAATTCCAAAAGGGCACGGCGGCGTTGCGAGACGCTCTTCGAGCGAGTGCCATTTCTTGCCCAGTTCCAGCGCGCCTTCGCCAGCAACCCAACCGAAAATCCCGGTCTTCGCTAACTGCCTAGCGATTGACGCGCCTTGATTAGGTGGCCCGAGCATCACCACATGCTCGATACGATTCAAGATTGATTCAGCCTTCGCGCGCTGCCAGTCACCAATGGCGTGACGAACAACTATGTTGCCCATGCTATGTCCGACAAAATCGATGCGAGCATCCGTCGGCAGGCCATCGACAACTTCTCTTAGCGCTGCAGCGTGCTGGGAAATCGATTCACGACTACTGGCGCACTCTAAACAGATCGTCGTGCCAAATCCACTGTCGCTGAGAAACTTTGCCATGGCTTTCATCGACGTGCTGGATCGGCCCAGACCATGCATCAAAATGATCGCGTGCGTAGTCGCTAACGAATTGCTTGGAACGAACTGTTTCAGTGCTGCGTCGCAGGCCGCGCGGCTACCCCAAGCTCGCCGCGTGTTTTGATCATCCAGCAAGCGCCAGTGTTTGGTCAATATATTTTGCTGAACCCGCCACCCGGCACGCCATTGATGATCGGTCCACAGTTGTTTGCCACCTAGCGTAGGCGATTGCCAGTTGAGCAAACTGCGAGCTTGTTCACCGTCGGGTAGATTTTTGCCTTCGGGCATGTTCTCACCTTCGGGAACAGATTCACCGGAAGCCTGTGCACCGAGTTGCGGTTCGAACTTCGATTGAGCCGACGCCTTGGAGTTGCTGGAACAGCACAAGCTCAGTAAGCAGATGAACGCTACAACGCCGTATCGACATCTATACACAATCCGTACCTATTCAAAAGTGCTCCTTGCGCGATCGTCGAATCGATCGTTGACTATTGAGTATATCGCATTGAGCACTTGTTCAAGGCTACGGGCTGGCAGGGTCGGCTATTTTTTCATCGCCGCGCTCAAGATGTAGCTGAGTGCTTTCGCATTTCGCGCGGGATCCGCTTTGAACTTGACTTGAGATTCGCTGGAGGCGAACAGGATCACGGTGCCGCTTGCAGGGTCATGCAGTGCGTGCTCCAGTGCACCATCGACAAGTTGGCCGCTTTCTAGAAAAATCATGGGATCGTAACCCGAAAGAATTGGGCTGTAGCGATCGGGAGCTTGCATGAATTGCTTGACCGCATCGGCACTTTGCATCAGGTAAGTGCGTCCGCGATGGCGGACTGCATACTCAGTACTACCTTTGATCTTCTGCCCCGTCGTTACCAAAGCGATCGGGCAGTAGCCGTTGTATGCTGATGGTTCCGTAGGTGTCTCGATCAAGCCCAGAGGCGCTTCGGTTGCTGAGCTTTGTTGTGAAGCGGATGCTCCGTTTAAAGTGCTTGCTTCGGACTTCGGCTGAAAGGTCGGTGTGCTTGAAGTCGAAACGGAACCCGACTCGATGGGGCTTGAAGTTAGGTGCATTGGATTGTTAGGGCTTGCGTTGGCAGCGGCTTGCACTGAGGCGTTGCTTGCGACACTATTCATCGTGGTCATTGTGGAGGCCGGACCGCACTTTCCGTCTGGAGTGCATACCATTGGTTCCGAATCGAGGTAGTGGGGATTGCTAACCAAGCTAGCCTGCGTAGCAGCGAGCGACGATTTCTGCGGCGCGGAAGTTGGGTTCGAGACGGTTGCAACATTGGGTTGTGCGTTCAACTGCGCCGAGATGTTTCGACTGCCCAGTCCGTCGCTGCCGAGCGGTTTGCTGACCAGTTGACTAGGCAATGGTGGCAATCCAACTCCGCTGGGCATCATCTCTGGCTTGGTAGGCGGCGCAATTTGCATTTGCGACGCAGGCACGCTGCCCGCGATGCTTGTGGGTGCGGCTGCTGCTGGACCGGTTGCTTGCATACCCGACGCTGGATTGCTGGCGGTCGAGGAACTTGTGAACTGCGATTGTGTTGGGGGCAGGGTACCGGTTGACGCGGCGGATTGCACAGCCGACGGAGCATCGGTTTGACCTGCAGCGACTTGATTAGAGGTTGCGGATTGGGAGTCGCGTTGAGCGGCGAGCATCGTGTTGCGATCGCGGTTGAGAACTGCGACGTTTTGCAGAACTTCCATGTAGCCGCCGATGTCTTGCTTGGAGACTGCTTGATAGAGAGTTTGCCCATCGGGGCTGACGAAAACATCCGTTGGCCAGCTATGGATTTGAAACTCAGTGGCGGCGGCTCGATCTTGCGAAGCGTTGATGCGAACGCAAATGAAGTATTTGTTGAGAGTTTTTACGACAGCGTCTTGGCTGTAAACACGCTGTTCGAGAGTTTTGCACGGGAGGCAGTTGTCCCCGTAGAAATGAATCAGCAGCGGGACTTGGAACTGAGCTGCAGCGCGACGTGCGATTGCGAGATCGGGGACCCAGCGAATTTCTGTTTGCGCAAGGAGATTGCTGCAGACAAGCGACGACGCGAGCCAAACGACCTGTGCAATGCGGCTCATATTCAAAGATCCTTCAATCTGCGTAGCAATGGACAATTCGGGCAGTTCCCTCATCTGACTCCATCGACTGTGCTGAATTTCGGACTTGAGCCGGTTATGCGGGATGTTTGAAAAAGTTCGGTAAAATACAAGCTTAAAGACTTACCTCGCTTGACAGCGTGTTTCGAGAGACGTAGTATGCTTGTCGGTTGAAGCGATTTAGGAGTCTTCAGCAGGATTCCATCCAGCCGCTCCCCGGGAGTTTGCTCTAAGGTAAGACCTTACGAGTGAAGTAATCCCCGATTTCGTGAGAGGTAGCTTGCTAGCACCTCGGCTGGGTCTTGAGTGCAATTTGTGTTCTTGAGAGTTTCCTGAGCTGATCGTCAATCGGCACTGTTCCAATTGGCAGACTTCAAGGCTAATACTTGCTGCTAATCAACTGTGTTTTTGCACTGCCTTATGGTTCGTCATTTTTCGCAGATGCTTTTCACAGTTGACCGCTGGTTCATGGTTTGAATCTAGTTCATGGTTTGAATTACGTTAGGACAATTTACGAGAGCATCCTCGGATTTGGATGCATCCAGCATGTCTTGATGAGATAACGCTGATTTGGGCACAATGGTTGCTTCCGTTTCAGCTTGGCTTTGGCGGTTTTGTAAGGCCACTCTCTCGAGACAAAGACAGAATTGCGACGATTCTGCACCTTAGGATCTTTGGTGGAAGACCGGTTTATCCTGAGCGAGTTTCGACGCCCCTTGTTCGTTCATGATTTGCTGAACTGTGGCGCTCAAGCG
>JBGSOM010000099.1:0-42739 GCA_041739135.1 Pirellulaceae bacterium | reverse complement strand
CGGACTCAAACATGTGATGGATCGCTGCGAACTAGTCGCTAAGTCGGATGTTCCAGTACTGATCTTAGGCGAAACCGGAACCGGCAAAGAAGTCGTCTCGCGCGCCATTCACACGCGCTCGAAGCGCAGCCACGGTCCGTTCATTCGAGTGAACTGTGGCGCGATCCCAGCCGAGTTGATCGACTCGCAGTTGTTTGGACACGAGAAAGGTAGCTTCACCGGCGCGGCCGATCAGCATCAAGGCTGGTTCGAACGCGCCGATGGCGGCACGCTGTTTCTCGACGAGATCGGTGAATTGCCTCTTGCCGCACAAGTTCGTTTGCTGCGAGTGCTACAAGACCATCAAGTCGAGCGTGTCGGCGGCAAGCAGCCTATTCATGTGGATGTTCGAATCGTCGCTGCCACACATCGCGATCTCGCAACGATGGTCAAACAAAGGAATTTTCGCGAAGACCTCTGGTATCGGATCAACGTGTTTCCCATTTTGCTGCCTCGATTGCGAGAGAGGATTGAGGACATTCCCGCATTGGTGAAGCACTTTTCCATGCGCGCCGCCGTTCGCTTTGGACTGCCTCCCGTTGACGCTTCGACAGCCGACCTGCGGTTGCTGGCTAGTTACTCGTGGCCCGGCAACATCCGCGAACTCGGCGCAGTGATCGATCGAGCTGCAATCTTAGGTAACGGCCGCACTTTGGAAGTTGCCACCGCGCTCGGGCTCAGTCAACCGTTACCCAATCAGACGCTTGAATCACCGAGTCCTAACGAGCCGACGTTTTACGAAGTTGTTCCAGAGATGCCCGCCTCCCCAGTCGCCTCTGCCAAACTAAATAGCATTAACGCGCAAACGGAAATCGCGACATTGGATAGCGCCATGCGCGAGCACATCGAACGAGCGCTTGCAGCTAGCGGTGGGCAGATTGAAGGCAAGTCCGGCACCGCCGCACTACTTGGCATTAACCCGCACACCCTCCGCGCCCGCATGCGAAAGCTTTGCATTGACTGGTCCGCCTTTCGTCAATAGTGCGGTTCGACAACGCTATCAAATCAACGACGCCAAATTCTTTGGACTTATTTAGCCTTGCCGATTATTCCGATAAAGACATCCGTATCGTCGATCCGACCTAAACTTGGATACAGCACCCGCTTAGTGCTTTCATGCCCGATCTTCTGCTTCAGCAGGAGATCGGGAACAGTTGGCTGACCGGAAAACCGGAGGTCGGATAAAAACGATACACCGAGGTACGTATGCTGGTCAAAGTTAACTGCTGGGCGTTCCAAACTGCTCGAGCATCTCTTACAACGCCACGGCATTTGAGCTTCAAACTTTTCGCAGTTGCGATCCTGGTGGTTACTAGCGCGAGCGATCTCGGGGCTCAAGAGACGTCAATCGAGTCGTACCCTGACCTCCCACGTCCATTCGTTGCTCAAGTCCCGCACGAATCACCTTCTCCACGCAATTTGCCGTTACAAGTCGCTCACAAAACAGCACCTGCCGACGATGAAAACCCTTTGATCGACGACGGCAACGCAGACCTTGCGAAGCGCGTGACAGCGTTAGAGAAAGCTCTTGAGGAATCCAAGCACGAGATAGCAACGCGTGCGAAGAAGGAAACTGAAGACAAAGAGAAAGCCGCGAAGGACAAAGCCGACTCAGAGCGAAAGAAGATCGACTGGGTCGACGTCTCAGATGAGAAATGGACCGTTAAACTCGGTGGTCATATACAAATGGATTATGTCACGTGGGCTAACGCTGCCCCCGCCATTCCCAATACGCAGAGTTACTTCAACTATCGCCGACTTCGCCTCGTTGCAGACGGCAAAGGGTATGGGCAATTCGATTTCCGCTTGCAGATGACACTTGAACCTGGACAAGGCTCCGATGACAACGAGTTTGCTTCGCCTGACGTCAAGGACGCCTACGTTTCAATGAACGAAATTCCGGTGCTCGGACGATTCCGCATCGGCAATTTCTTTGTTCCCTTTAGCTTGGAACAAGTCACCAACGATACGAATAATATTTTCAACGAGCGTTCCATCCCCACGCAAGGCATCTTTGCCGTTGACCGTGAAGTTGGAGTTGCGTTTTATAATTGCACGGCCGACCAAAGCGTCACGTGGGCAGGCGGGCTGTTTTTTGACGATATTAACGACACCTTTAAAACTCGCTTCGACGACAACCAAGGCACTCGCTTAAGCGGCCGACTCACTTGGCTTCCCTATTACGATGAACCATCCAATGGCCGCTATTTGATTCACACGGGTCTTGGTGTTCTTCACACGGAAGATCATGACAACAGCGTTCGTTTTCGCGCTCGCCCTCAAGTCCAGCGAGGCCCTGTGCTGATCGATAGCGGCAATCTTGCTGCCGACTCGTTCACTACCGGGAATGCGGAGTTGGCTATCGTTTACGGACCGATCACACTCCAGAATGAAGCGTTTCTCTCAAACGTAAGCTTGCTTACAGGGGAATCAACACACGTTGGCGGTGCCTACTCCCACGTCAGCTACTTTCTAACCGGCGAGAATCGCATCTTTGAACGATTCGGTCAGCATGGCGCGCAGTTTGGCAGGAACAAGCCCTATACAAATTTCTTCGCGGTACCTGGAGGTATCGGCAGTGGTGCTTGGGAAGCAAAAGCACGTTGGTCGTATCTAGACCTGAGCAACGTCGATGATGGCCAGTACAACGATTTGACCGTTGGCTTCAATTGGTACTGGTCCGATCGCACTCGAATCATGTTTGATTGGATCCATCCCGTTACCAGCAGTCAGACGGTGTTCGGTACGACGGAATCCGACTTGTTTGCAATGAGATTTGACGTGAACTGGTAATGAGAATCTCGAAGATTCTCTAACGGTCACCGCCAACACAACTTAGGAAACCCTTCAGATGCTGCACTCGATCCACTACACATTAGTGTTAGCCGTTTCGTCGATTATCTTATTGGCACATCAGGCTTCCGCGCAATGTTGTCATCACTGCGGATTGACCAAGACATGCACGAAGGTCTGCCGACTAGTGGTTGACGAAAAGTCTGTCGAAGTGGTCTGCTGGGGATGCGAACGCGAGGACTTTTGTGTTCCCGGTCCGAGCACATCCAAGTGTTCGAAATGCAGTCGTATTGAATGCGATTGCTTGGCAGGTCTTAACAAAAAAGTAATTTCGAAACCGAAGAAGTTTGTTTGGACGGAGTGGTTGCCAGGTACTGCCACGATACGCACCAAGAAGAAGCTCATGAAACGCACAACTACCAAGAAAATCCCTTCCTACAAATGGGTAACTGAACAGGTATGTGATCAGTGCGCGCGTCAATTGGATGCATGTGATTTAATTGCTGGACAATCAGTCCCCAGCGTACCAGCAGAATACGCAGGTCTACCTCAAGTCTGTGAACCGCAGAGATGAATCTCGTCAGATAATCTTGAAACGTCAACGATCAACGCGTCACCTATCATCCGCCTTGGACGTCGGGATTCACGTAGCGTTCCAAGAGAATCTCGCTGCAGACCTTTACCTTCTCCTGGTCCGCAACGCGTGCAATCAGCCGATGAAAGCTGTAGAGAACTTTGAAGATATGGCCGGCTGCGATCCAGTCACCGTTGGGATTGTCTGTGATATTCGATTTGCGACTCCAACGTTCCTGATTGGTTTTGTCGCTCCAGAACTCCGCGTCCATCACTTTCGTTAGAGTACTCGGATCCGCGAAAGTACTCGGGTTCGCTAAAGTACTTGGAGGTTGAACCTCAGTTTGCTTGTCTTCAGGCCCCAGGTCGTCGAAGGTCGGAACCGGCGCACCGATGTGAGTCTGCTGTCCAGCATGCCCAAACTTGGCTAAGTCACGATAGCCCATCGATTCGAGATTAAACAACGCTTCGGCATGGGTGACCATATGAGTAAAGTTTGGTCGACGAACTGACGGATGGCCAATTAGTTCTTTAAATCGCATCAGACTGTCGAAGGTCGCTTCGATCATCTCTTGCGACTCAGCGTATACAAACGTCGGATCGCGCGACGCCTGCGGCTTGTTCTTGGCAATCTGACGACTTAGCCCGCAGAGGTTTTCGATGAGCGTCGGTTGCGCCATCTGCGGTGCATCTCGCAAAGCCTTGGTAGCCAATGACGCGAAAATAACAGCGTGACCATGCGCGCGAAGACCACCTTCGATCGCTGGCCGCAGCGCCTTCGGAACTTCATCGATCAACGCTTCGTCGATCCGTTCGTCAGGAAGCGAAACGAACTGCGGTGCCCGCAATCGAATCACTGTATCCAACTGCTTCTTAATTGCCGCTGTCGTTTTGCTTCCCAGCGAGTTCTCACGGCACAAATAATAGCCCGCAAGAACACCTGCACCCCAATGAGCATCGAACCAAGTTTTCGCACGAGCCATGCCGGTGAGTCCCTTCACGAGATAGGACTCATCCAAAGTTACGTCGCCTGCTTGGTCAGCGTCCTTGGCGTGTACAAGTTGCGGTAGCCCGCTCGAGATACCGAGCCCAGCGACGATTCCCGTTAGCAGTTCGAGAAAGTCCTTGCGACTTAAGGCTTGATTAATCGAGTCGTCCATCGCATCCTCATGGCCTCTCCAAAGAACACTTCCATCTCAAGACTCACTTGACGAGGCGTTTAGAAAAGCAAGCGTGTCGGAGGACGACATGGATTGGCGCTTACGCACAACAGCTCCTTCGCTATCCAAAACTAATACCGTCGGAATGCTGGCGACACTATAGCGCGATGAAAATTCGGCGAGCGAACGGTCATCAACATCGATATACAACGGGACGAAACCCGACTCAACCGCATCAGCGACTTGCGAATCCGACCAAACTTCGCGTTTCATCGTGCGGCACGGTGGGCACCAGGACGCTCCAAACACCGCCAACACCGGCTTGTTACTCTCTTTCGCAATCGTGAAGGCAGCTTCAACATCGTGCTGCCACGCAATCTTCGACTCAGGCGCGCCGACAACTTGATAATACAACTCTTTCACGAACGGCCATTGCAAAAGAATGAAGGCTGCGATGACTAAGATCACGACCCAGTTGCGTTTACTGCCGCTGGGCTGCGGATTAGTTTCCATGATCGATCCTCAGGCGGTTGGCATGCCAAGTAACGGGTGGCAGTAGCGTGTAATTCTGTAACGAGTGACTCCACGAGAAAGTTTACCACAAAGCAGCGATTGCTCCAAAACGGGCTGTGTCAGGCAAGCTGCAAATGACCTCAAACGACAAATCGTCACTTTCCCCAGTTCCAAAAAGTTATGGTCAATTGCAGCACTGTCGCAAGCGATACCCAGATCAAATACGGCACCTGAGCAAGCGAAATCCACTTGCTGTGCTGCCAGATGGCTACCATGCACCAAATGATGGTTGCCCAGACGATGAGAATATCCACCGCAGCCAGCGGCAGATTGCGCATTCCGAACTGGATCGGGGTGAAGATCAAGTTCGCAACGAGGTTGATGGCGAATGGCAATGCAACCATCCAACTAACCTTTCCCCGAAACGCCTGCACGAAGACATAAGCAAAAGTAATCAGAATGATCGGATAAAGAATCTGCCAAATCGTCCCGATCGTCGCCGGCGCGGGCGTCCAACTCGGTTTCGCTAACGAGTCGTACCATTCAATCCAAGTCATATTAGTCCACACTTCTTTTCCGACGAACGAGCATCCAATAACGGGCTGCAGACGCTAACCGCCCAATGGTATCTGCTTTCAAAGAAAATTGCTTGCTAGTTCAGAGCTGCAGCAAATTGAAAGCCAGTTGCAATCAGAATAAGCCGACGACCAGTCCTTGGCTTATAATCGCTGCGACAGCATGATCGCTTGAAAATGCGTGCCACAATTCCACTCAACGAAATCCGCGCAGTCAAATCCATCCACTTGAAACCATCGCTGGCGCAGAGCTGCTCCCTCACGAAGGCAACATCATGAATCAGCTATCCATTCTAAGACTTTGCGTCATCGGCTTCGCAACTCTCGGGCTTACCGGCCGAAGTGCAAATGCGCAGGACGCCAGCGGACCGGCGCTGACTTCAGCGACACAAGCACAGGTAGAGAAGATCGTCCAAGAGTTGATGACTCAAGAAGGTGTGCCAGGGTTATCAGTGGCGATCGCCAAGAACAATCAACTGGTCTTCGCAAAAGGTTTCGGGATCGCTGATGCTGAGAACAACGTGCCCGTCTCGGAAAGCTCGCGGTTTCGAACTGCTTCGATTGCAAAATCGATGACAGCCGTTGTAGTGCTGTCGCTTTCCGAAAAAGGAAACTTGAATCTCGATGCAGACGTGCAGGAGTATTGTCCGGAATACGGAGTCAAAGCATGGCCAGTGACCAGTCGCCAACTGCTGGGACATCTCGGCGGGGTTCGGCACTACAAGCATCCCATGGAGTCACGTTCAACAGAGCATTATTACAGTCTGAAGAGCGCGCTTCGAACATTCTCCGATGATCCGCTGCTTCATCCACCAGGTTCAAAGTACTTGTACTCGACCTTCGGCTACAACTTGTTGGGAAGCGTAGCAGAAGGCGCGTCGGGAAAGTCGTTCACGGCACTACTGACTGAAAATGTGTTTCAACCGTCAGGCATGATGCACACAGGAATCGATGACCAGGCTTCCATAATCCCGGGCCGCGTCGCTGGATATATCAGGCCGACACGCACTTCGCTCACAACCTTGATCGGTGATTTGACAGATGAAGAACGCAAATCTGGCGAATTGTACAACGCCGCTTTGCACGACACGAGCATGAAGATTCCGGGCGGCGGGCTACTATCGACTAGCTCGGATCTTGTGCGATTCGCCATCGCTGTGAACACAGGCAGATTGCTGAGCGATGAAACTCGGCGATCCATGTGGACCGCTCAAAAAACCAACGATGGCAAATCGACAGGCTATGGACTGGGTTGGAGCGTCGGCAAACTTGCTTCTCAACTTGCCGTTTCACACACTGGCGGTCAAGCTGGCACTTCAACCGTGCTGCTGATTATTCCGGACACTGGAACTGTCGTCGCATTAATGTGTAACTTGCAGGATGTGAAGCTACTCAACACCGCCCGCGAGATTGCAAGAAGCGTCCAACCAGTTGCACCCGTTGCAATCGCGAACGCTCAGCCAGATTACTCGGCCGCCATCAAACAACTTTCAACCGCGATTCGACACGAAGTTGATTCCAAGCAGTTGCCAGCCTTTTCAATCGCCTTGATCGACGACGATAAAGCGGTTTGGAGCGCGGGCTTTGGGCACCAAGACGCTGACAAAAAAATTCCCGCAACAGCGGATACCGTCTATCGCGTCGGCTCAGTCTCGAAGCTGTTCACAGACATTGCAATCATGCAGTTGGTGGAGAGCGGACAAATTGATCTCGACGCGCCCGTGCAAACTTACCTTCCCACGTTTGCGCCAAAGAATGCGCTTGGCGTGCCAATCACTCTACGACAATTAATGTCGCATCGATCTGGTCTCGTGCGAGAATCACCAGTCGGTAACTATTTCGATCCGAATGAACCGACTTTGGCAGCTACAGTTGCAAGCCTAAACGACACGGCACTTGTCTATCGTCCAGAGACAAAGACAAAGTACTCCAATGCTGCGGTTTCCGTTGTCGGCTCTGTACTGGAATCGAAGCTCGCGGTCAGCCATCCGCAGCAAGTTCGCGAAACTATCCTCGATCCGCTGCATATGCACAGCAGTAGCTTTGTGGTGACCGCCGACATTGAACCGCACCTCGCGACGGGCTGGATGCACACCTACGACGGCCGACGTTTCGAAGCTCCGACGTTCTTACTAGGAACAGGGCCGGCGGGGAACATGTATTCGAGCGTCCTCGACATGTCAAAGTTCTTGGTGTGCCTGTTTCGAAATGGTAAAACAGACACCGGTCAAATTTTGAAGCCGGAATCTTTAGAACAGATGCTTACTCCAGTCCGCGATGCGAGCGGCAAGTCGCAAGGGTTCGGCCTTGGGTTCCACATTCAAGACCTTGATGGACACACCCGCATCGGTCATGGCGGCGCGATTTATGGTTTCTCAACTCAGTTAGAAGCGTTGCCAGAGCGGCGACTTGGCGTTGCGGCAGCCGCGTCACTTGATGGCAGCAATGGCGTGGTCGAGCGACTGGCGAACTACGCTTTGCGACTGATGATCGCGACGCAAGATGGCAAGCCGCTACCGATGTACCAAGTCACTCAAACGCTACCGGTCGAGCGCGCCGTCGAGCTTGTTGGCAACTACAAAGAAGCTAATTCCGATCGCTCCACGCGTATCACAGCTTTGAATGGCGAGACCTTTATGCAGCGGGGTACGTTTCGTTACCGCCTTGGCGCTGCGAAAGACGACGGCAGCATTTTGACGGATGATGCAACGGGATTCGGTACGACGGTGAAACTGGAATCCGCCGATCGGCTGCGCGTTGGCGACGTCGAGTATCAGCGCACCGCGGATGTTCCGCCTGAAGATATTCCATCGCGCTGGAAAGGTCTGATAGGCGAATACGGATGGGATCATAACACCCTTTACATTCTTGAAGACAACCATCAACTCTACGCGCTGATTGAGTGGTTTTATTACTACCCTTTGACGGAAGTTGATGACAATACATTCCTGTTTCCCGATTATGGCCTGTATCACGGTGAGCGTTTAAAGTTTGCTCGTGACGCCAGCGGAATTGCAACTCAGGTTGTAGCAGCAGAAGTGAATTTTAAGAGACGCGAAGTTGGAACCAAGGACGGCGAGACCTTTACGATTCGTCCAGTCAAACCAATTGATGATCTACGTGCCGAAGCACTATCAGCTTCTCCACCTGTCGAATCCGGCGACTTTCTCCCTACGGACTTGCTTGAGCTGACTTCGCTCGACCCAACCATCAAGCTCGATATTCGCTACGCTTCAACAAACAACTTCACAGGCTCGGTATTTTACAACCAAGCCAGAGCATTCATGCAGCGACCAGCAGCGGAAGCGGTCGCGCGTGCTCATCAGCAACTGAAGAAGCGCGGGCTCGGCCTCTTAGTTCACGATGCTTATCGTCCATGGCACGTAACAAAAATGTTCTGGGACGCAACGCCCGCTGAGTTCAAGGACTTCGTAGCCAATCCAGCGAACGGGTCGAGACACAATCGCGGCTGCGCAGTCGATATCACTTTGTACGATCTGGACAGCGGCGAACCGATCCAAATGGTGGCGGGATATGATGAGTTTTCCTCACGTTCCTTTCCACTGTACCCCGGCGGAACGTCGCGACAGCGGTGGTACCGTGAACTGCTTCGTGAAGTCATGGAAGCAAAAGGCTTCACTGTCTACGAATTCGAATGGTGGCACTTCGATTTTAAAGATTGGAAGCGATACCGCATCGGCAATAAAACTTTTGAAGAGGTTCTGCGATAACCCAACTCGACTTGATGCCTGCGTGGTATGGAAGCGGAGAGTCGGATCGCATATCTTACGTGGCCTCAAGCGACATCAGCTCCACGATAAGCGATAGAATTCTCGCCTAACGCAGGCCCGCAGCGATGATGAAACCCAGCCAGATCGAAACCGCATTTCAACTTGCCTCTGAACAATACGCGTCGCTCGGCGTCGACGTGCAAGCCGCAATTCGGCGCCTTCAAAAAGTGCAAATTTCTGTCCACTGTTGGCAGGGCGATGACGTCGTCGGTTTTGAAGGTCGCGATGGTGCGTTGGGAAATGGACTGGCCGTCACGGGTAACTACCCAGGACGCGCTCGAACGCCTGACGAACTGCGCTGCGATCTCGAACTGGCTTATTCACTGATACCTGGCAAGCAGCGATTAAACCTACATGCTATGTATGGAGAGTTTCAAGGACCAGTGGACCGCAATGCAATTGAGGCGAAGCATTTTCAAGGTTGGATCGAATGGGGGCAAAGCCAAGGAGTGAGCTTGGATTTCAACCCAAGCTACTTTTCACACCCGTACGCGGCAGACGGATTCACGCTAGCGCATGCTGACAAAGGGATTCGTCAGTTCTGGATCGAACATGGTATCGCTTGCCGAAAGATTGCTGCAGCGATGGGCGATGCGCAGGGCAATCCGTGCGTAAATAACTTCTGGGTCCCCGACGGATTTAAGGACACACCAGCTAATCGCAAAGAGCCGCGCGAACGATTGGCTGCTTCGCTCGATGCGATCTTTGCTGAAGAATTGCCACCGCAACAAACACTAGACGCGGTTGAAAGCAAGTTGTTTGGTATTGGCAGTGAAAGCTATGTTGTGGGTTCGCACGAGTTCTATCTGGGTTACGCGATCACTCGCAACAAGCTGCTGTGCCTTGATGCTGGGCATTTTCATCCGACGGAATCGATCTCGGACAAGGTATCTTCTGTCTTGATGTTTGTTCCGGAGTTGTTGTTGCATGTCAGCCGCGGCATCCGTTGGGATAGTGACCACGTCGTAACTTACACAGATGAACTGTGCGCGATCATGCAAGAAGTTGTTCGCGGCAGCTACTTAGATCGTGTTCACATCGGACTGGACTTCTTCGATGCGAGTATCAATCGTGTTGCAGCCTGGGTGATCGGAACTCGCAACGCACTGAAAGCTGTTCTAGCTGCGTTGCTCGAGCCGACGGAACGAATGCAGCAGATCGAATCGGATGGCGACTACACAGCTCGTTTGGCATTACTGGAAGAGCAAAAGTCGATGCCACTCGGAGCCGTCTGGAATCATTATTGTCAAACGGCTGGAGTACCGATCGGCGCAGAGTGGCTGGAGAGAGTTCGCGCACACCAGCGCGTTGAGTAAGCAATTCGGCTCGCAGAAACGGCTCAACTCCATCAAATCATCGAAAGCAAACGCATGACCAACACCAGTGATGCCGACGCACTCACGAAGAGTTCAAGTTCTGAGTTTGAACGTGAACGAGTTCCGGATTCAGCGCTTCTGGGCGACAGCAAGTTTTGGGGAATGTACGCGGGCGAGCATGCGGCAGGCACAGAGTTTATGATCGGGCCGCTGTTCTTAGCCGCTGGGGCTAGCCTCTCGGATTTGATTCTGGGTTTGTTGCTAGGGAATTTCTTAGCGGTGTTAACTTGGCGATTCTTGGTAGTGCCAATCGCGATGGAGAAACGATTAACCCTTTACTACCAACTGGAGAGAATTGCGGGCGGTTCTTTGGTGAAGTTCTACAACTTGGTAAACGGCTTGTTGTTTTGCTTCTTGGCAGGTGCGATGGTCACCGTGTCAGCATCAGCGGTTGGCGTTCCATTCGGTGTTGTTTTCGATGTTCCAGCCAACATGTTCGGTTTCAGCAATTGGCAATTCACTTCACTAGTCGTCATCGTCGGGATCACGATCGCAGTGGTCGCTGCCGGGGGTTACGAACGCGTTGCTCATATGGCCAACATCGCTGCACCATGGATGATCGCAGTGTTCGCAGTCTGCGGAATCGTCTCGCTCGGTCAAATGCAAGTGACCAGTTTGTCTGCATTTAGCCGAGGCGATTTCTGGTCCGATGCGATCGCGTTCGTGCAAGAAAAGAATGGACCGCAGACCTTCAGCTTCTGGCAGATCGTGGTTTTTGCATGGCTCTGTAACGGAGCGATGCACTTTGGAATGGCCGATCTTTCTATTTTTCGATTCGCGCGCAACAAATCTGCCGGCTGGGCACCAGCGGTCGGCATGTTTCTTGGTCATTACGTGGCGTGGATCTCAGCAGCCTTGCTACTAGCGGCTCTGATTAAACTAACGCCTGAATTAGCGATTGGTGCTGATGGAAAGGTCTCGGCCAATCCGGGAGTCTTAGCGTTTCAATCACTCGGCTGGACTGGGATCATTTGCGTTGTGATTGCGGGATGGACAACAGCCAACCCAACCATCTATCGCGCTGGATTAGCATTCCAGGGCATCTTTCCGAAAAGCTCTCGCACTGCGATGACGTTGGTTGCTGGAATTGTATCGACCGTTGCCGGTGCATTCCCAAACCTCTCAGCACAACTGCTCGGCTTCGTTGGGACCTACGGAACAGTTCTCGGTCCGATGGGCGCAGTGATCTTTGTTGATTTTTACCTGATGAAGAAATTTGGACTTCGAGAAGAGTACGCAGTACACAGTCACTCGAGGATGAATGTCGCAGTAATGGTAGCTTGGTTACTACCAGTCGCTGTGGGACTTTACTTTATTTTAGTTCAAGGTCTGTTCGCGGCTTACGCAGTCATTCCTTGCTGGGTGGTGTGTGCGGTAATGTACTTGCTTCTTAGCAAGTTCATCCAAAAACCGAACCGCTTTTAGCCATCCTTGGAAACGTGAAGCCTGAAACACAGAGATAGGATTTGCCATGAGTAAATTTGCTAAGCTCGCATCGTTTGCATCCCTTGGACTAGTCATCATTCCTAGCTTGCTGTACTTCGCTGGAAGCTTGGAGTTAGATGCGATGAAGTGGGCAATACTCGTCGGAACAGCATGTTGGTTCATCGCCGCAACGCTCTGGATGTCTCACTGAAAAGCTTGGTAAACACAGCGAAAACTTCAATAAGCCTGAGGCCAGCCGAAGGGACCTGTCTCTTATTTACTCGAAGTCACAGCACTTACTCGCTCAATGGTACAGCGTGCGCTTTGACTCCATCGATCGCTTCTAGCATCCGACTGCAGGTGTCACGGTTTCGAAGCGTTCCTCGGTCAGCATGCCTTCGAACGAATGCCTCAATCCTCGCGACATCTGCCCGTTCCGCGCGCGCTGGTTGGGGGCACATCGCGGCAAGTTCGAGATAAACTTCGACACTCTCCGCAGGCATGTCCGCATCGAAGAGCCGTTTGGAAAGTCTCGCCGCGAATTGCGGCTTCGTTAGATTCAAGTTCCAGCATCGTTCGCGAAACCAGTACTGATGCGAAAAGTAGGGCATCGTATACGGGTGAAAATTCCGTGCGTGGTCGACTCCAATCTTAGCCCAACCGTTCCAAGGATTGCCAAACCCCATACCAGGATCCCAACTCGTGACTTGGCCTGTCAAAGCCGCTTCAGGTGGTTGCGGGGGCTTATCCGAACCGTGGTACAAACTCATCATCTGAGTAGTATGCCAACGCAACACCAACGGATGCTCCGCTAATGCTTGGTCCTCCAGTGGATCGCCCCAGGCCCAAAACCAATTTATTTTCTCAGGTGCCAGCTCGTGAATCGCCTTACGATAATCTTTGGAATTGAACCGGCCAATCGCGATTCCAATTTCAAATTCAGATCGCTTGGCATAGATTTCGCGCGACAGTCGGCCCAGCGCCTCCACATGCCTGCGCCACACATCATTATCAGCCTCAGTCCCTTCACCCGTTGGTTCAAGGTACATGCCATCGGCATCTGGAAGGGCAGCCAACAGATCGAGGTAGTATTGAATACCAAGAGCCATCGTTGCGTCGTCAATCGCAAGCGGTGTCTCTCCTCCGCCTGCTCCCACGCGAGCTAACTGATCGGCTGGAGATTCACTGGCCGACTCCTTATGATGCCAAGTGAACCACCCACCGCCAATGTAGAACTTCATCCCTTCATTGTGACACAGCTCGATTAAGCCGCGCACGTTATTCAAGTTGCCGAGCTCAGTGCCCTGGTATATTCCGCCGTACTTCGGAAGCAAAGGAAAGCCATTCAACCAAAACCAAGTCCGATTCAACGTCAGCTCAGAGTTGAACTCGATAACCCTGCGCCATGATTCGAGTGAATCGTAGGCTGACCAGCAAGGCAGCACGTAACATCCGCGGTAACCGACCGCAGGATTCATGATCTCGTCCATCGGCCACGGCACGCTCGCCGAATCGCAAGTAGCTCCAATCCGGAAGTAAACCAACTCCTGGCAGCCGTGCTTGAGCCCTATCGAAGTCTTCGCGTGAACAATCAGAAATCGTCGCTCACCCGCCTCATGCGTAAAGATCCGGAATCCTTCATCCGTCAGCGCAGCATCGTCAAGTTTGAGCCCGCTTGCGACAAGTTGCTGCAAAGCGGCGTTGTTCTCCAAGCTACCCACCACCACATAGTTGCCTGGCGACGAAGTCTCTCGAGCCTGAGGCAGCTCCCAGCCGTACGATCGCTTTAAAAAGCCGTTGATCGTGTTCGATACGATCTTGCTAGTCGGCGCCTGTAATTCGGGACAAACCAAATAAGCTTGCGGCTTTCCATCTTTGTATATCTCCAGAGGCTCAGCGCACTCAGAAGTGCTGACAAGGCAAGTCACCACACCTGCAACTATCAAGATCAATTCACCAGCGAACTCGCACCGGACTAAGCTCATCATTTCTTCTCCATCGGCTGATGTTGATCGAACCAGGGCAGGGCGACGGTCATCGTCCCTGCGCAGTTCAACTAGATTCGACACAAATGCATAACTCAGTCAGTCGTGCGTCCCACCTATTTTATTTGCTGTCGTGTTGAAAAGTGCAGGTTGAAGTAATCGCCGAGCGATCGGTGTGAAACGAGATCATTGAGTTGGGTTGAACATTAATTTGCCGTGCAGGCGCAGTTGCTCATTCAGCCTCTTCACAATCGACGATGGGTGCTGTTCGCTGCGTCGTTACGCAAGCTGCAATTGTGGAGCTGACCTTACGGCTTGCTCCCGACCCACCGCTCATGCAGTAGACTGCTAACAGCGATCTGGCACGAGTCATTGCTACGTAGAGGTTGCTCGCCAGTACTTGCAAATTACCGGTCACAAACTGGTCTACGCAGGGTATTAAAACGACCTCAGATTCATAGCCCTTGTATGAGTGCGAAGTCGTGACGACCAAGGTGTTCTCCTGACGCTCGAACGGTCGGTTTGTCTGCACCGACAACTCGACGCCGATCTCTGCCAACTTTGGACCAAGCTCTGCCTCTAACAGCTGAACGACTGACCTGCCGTTGTAGATCACGCAAATGTCTGTTGGTGAAATATCTTCCTTTTGGATTAGATGCTTCAAGTGACCAGCGATTGCAGCTATTTCATCTTTCCGATTGCTGAATGCGTGGAAGATTGGTTTCGGGCCGTCGATCTGGTTGAATCGAACTCGCAGCCATTCTTCGTCGTTCCGCTGAGTCTTTTCGATGAGCCCCATTCCAATTAGTTCGTTCTGATCTTGTCGCTGATCGGAAGGCGTGAGTCGGTGAAGTACGTTGACCGCAAGTTCGGCGATTGGAGTTGTCGAGCGGAAGCTCTCTCGCATGATGGTCGAACGCCCTCGCATATCGAGACCAAAATCCGACCACTTCGGCGTTTTCCGTCCGTAGATGTTCTGGGCATTGTCATAGAAGATGTGAGCAGAGCGGCTGTTCGGATCTTCCTCGTCTGTCTGCTCAACAACTGCCAACAACAGCTTCAGCGTTGATGGCCCCATGTCATGTGCCTCGTCGATAAACAAGGCTGAGCATCTCGGAAGCATCGCGGCTGAATCGTGCCGACTTAGAAACTCTTCTGCTGCACGATCGTAGTCGAACTCGAAATCGTTCATCGAAAGTGAAGCACTCGGAAGCATCCCGGCGAGCACATCCTTAACGTGTAGCAACGAGACCTTCTCCCATGGGAAGCTAGGCTTCCCAAATAGATCGTCTTTCCAAAGTCCATCCCAAGATGACTCCACCGACTCTCGCAAGAGTTTATGCAACGAACGGTTGGCGTACACAGCCCAAATGCGAGCGTTCTTGTCACTTCCCATTCGCTTGACAGTTTTGGCAAGCCAGTTGCACAGCACAATCGACTTGCCGCTGCCAGCAACACCGCGCACCAATCGAGGCTTTCCGTCCAAATTCAGGTTCGTCAACCGTTGCTGCTCATGCGACAGAACTGGGGTCATGGCCTTGCGTTGCCCAATTTGTTTCCCCATGTTGCCGCTGTTGTTCTGCTTCGTTTCGTAAGTCGCACTTGATTCCAAAACCTTGCTTGATCGAAGAAGCGATGGAGTATTCGGTACTTTCTTCCAGCTAAACGAGTTTCCGTTCTCGATCAAGCGACTAGCAGTCAATAGTTTGAGCAGAGGCTTAAGAAACGGTTCATCCATCTCGCTGCGACTAGCCAGCACGATGACCGCTTCTCGAGCCCGACTGAGCGCGACATTAACCAAACGCTTCCATTCATCGAAGGGCCAGTTGTAACTACCTGCATTGACCGTATCAAAGATCACGATGTCTGCTTCCGCTCCTTGCTGACTGTGAACAGTCGAAGCTTCCCAGTTCGTGAGTCCCGAAGCCGAAAACAACTTAGCGATCGCGTGCGCCTGTGCCTTATAGGGCGATATAAACAATCCCTTTGCCTGCCGCACAGCGGAGTCCGATAGCACCTTTTCGAGGACGCTCGGCGTGATCTCTCGCACCCAACTTCTATTCCCCGGCCCTCGCTCGGCACGAATGGATGCAAGATCGCTTCCTTCCTCGTCCAGCACATACCAAATTGCTCTGGAGAAGTTCGCCAACCACGGCGTTAGATCCGACGGTCGCTGCTTGGTCTCATGAGCTGTTGTGAGGAATCCTCCGTACTGAAAATCAGAAACGACCTGACACACATCGGGGTGCATTCGGCGTTGCTCAGACAAAACATGGACGGCTTGAGGAGTGTCTTGCAGGTCATCGAGATGACTCAAGCCGCTACTCGCCAACCAGGTTTGTTGTCGAGTTGGAAGAATGCGCGAGATTCGACTTATTGGTGCCAGTTGTTTCGAGTCGCCGACAAGAACAACACGGCGCGCGGCCAGGTAGGACAATGCAGCAATCGATGTCCGCGACATCAGCCCCGCTTCGTCAATGAAGATCGTCGTAAACGGAGCATCTCCCTCTTCAAGCAACCTGATCACGATCTTGTTCTTGTGAAAACTCGTTGCTTTAAATGCTGTTGCAACTACGACTCGAACGGCAGGATCGAGAAAATTTCGCTTACTCTGGTCTCCAACTCCTGTTCGCAGTTCGCCAATTTTCTTGCGTGTGAATGCCTTTTCTTCCCATGTACCAAATAGACGGAGCTGCTCTGCAAGATCGTCAATCTTGCGAAGAACTTCGGATTCAGTGCCGTTCAGCATCGATTCCAAACCGGTGGCTTCAAAGCTGTGAATGGAGGCGCCCTTTCCGATGCGAAGCAGCTTTCCTTCTTCAAGTTCCGCTGATGATCTGCCTCGCGCCCCATTTCCAATGGACAGAGCGACAGCATCGGTAGCACGATTGGTCGTCGATACAACAAGAATCCGCTCCGTTGGATCTTCGAGGACGGATGCAATTTGCTGGCCAGTGGTCCAGGTTTTGCCTGTGCCCGGTGGTCCCCAAAGAATGTTCCATGAATGTTGCCACCACGCTCGCATATGCGGCAAGCCAACTTCGCATTGCTTCTCAATAACAGGATGGACACCGCCTTGAGTGGCTGCCAAACGACAAGGTAGCTCCCATCGAAGCGCTTCGAATTCGGCTTCGTTGAACACAGCATCCAAGACTGACAAAAACTCGAATGGACGCACAAAGAAAGAGCCCGTGATCGGCATTGCTTCGGGGTTGTCTATGCTAATGAACAAGCATCCATTGCGTTCATCGACTTCGAGCACCTCACCCTTCCAGACGATCTCGTCTTCGTAAGCAGCTTCTTCATAGGAAAACTTGGAGAACAGCAAGTTGTCATCGAGTGACTTCGGTCGAAAGGCGACAGCCCCTTCCCAAGTCCAGTCGAATTCAATTGAACCTCCAACATGCACAACCCAAACCGTGCCACGATCCCGTTCTGCAAAGATGCTTACCTTACTGCAACTTAGTCGCTTCCATTTGGAGCAGTCGCGATACTCTTGTCGAATCGCAGCAGCCGCATCATTGAGCAAACGATCGTCCGCAGATGGCAAGTCTAGATCAGCATGAAATCGAGCAGGCTGAAACTCTGCGGCAAACATCGCATCGTCTTCACGGTCGGCATCGCCTAATTCGTCGTCCAAAATCAGCCTTTTCCTTTACCGCGGAAGTCGTCGCCCCTGCAATCATGACGCATCCCGGTGACCATACACACATGAGGATCGGTTGTCTGACTCAGCTTCGACATGCCCGCTTCGACAAAACCGCATTCCGTAACACAGTTCATCACGACTTGCACGCGAACGAAGGCTGGCTGCTGCGAAGGCTTTCGACTCGGCTGAAAGTTCAGCTTCGCCCACTACTTTACCAAGGTCAGTAGCATCACCACAGGTGTTTCCGCTTTGACGCTATGTGGCGTCTTTGCGACCATCTGAATCCAAGTTCCGGATCTTCCCGCCACGGACTCGTCACCTACAGTGAGCGATGCTGTACCCGAGATAATCTGAATCGTGGCATCGAATGGAGCCACATGCTCGGCAAGTCCACCGCCAGCAGCGAACGAAAATAGAATCACTTTGGTTTTAGACGAGTCGTTGAGGATCGCACTTTGCTTTCCTGACTCTGGAGTTGCGAGTTCATCGGTAAGTTGTTTGACGAGATATTCAGCTTGGTTCATCGGTTTTGGTCCTTTGAATCCATCATAGCTTGAATGAGGAAAGATTATCGCAGTTCCATAACCTTTGCTTATGCTTGGGTACGCCCCAGCAATAGCTAGGCCCTTTGAACTCTTCAAAGATACACTGGCAACTGCTCGGTCAATTCACAGACTTGGTCTGCAAATTCGACCGACTTTTCGCAAACCAGCATCCGTTCAAAGCCAAATGCCACCGGAGATGCCTGATACCGGAGACTACTCGCACTGCCCGAAAAGAGAGTAGTGAGTAGAAAGTAGACCGAGTAGACAAGGAGGAAGTTGAGCGGTGATGAACGATTGTTACCCCTAGAAAATCTCTAGGTCTCGAATCTTTCTACTCTCTACTTTCTCCTGTCTACTCTCTATTGGCCTTCGGCCAATGGAGGATAACGGACTTGAACCGATGACCTCTTGCATGCCATGCAAGCGCTCTCCCAACTGAGCTAATCCCCCGACTGAGATGCAAAATTATCGGATTCGGGCAGCGTTTGTCAAGGAGCGTGCGGGGGTGAGTGGGGCAGGGGGCTAACTTTGGCGTTTCAGCATAAAGAGATCGAACATGGGGTCGGCGATCTTGGAGGCGCTCGATTCGCTCAGCTCTTCTGCGAGAACTTGGTCGAGTTGGCCCTGAAAAATTTCCTCGGCACGCCCACCGTGAAAGTACGCCGAGGGCTGCTGGCTGCTGCGGCAGGCTTTGATCATTTCAGCGAAAAAGGTCTGGCCGACAAAGTCCTGGAAGGCTTCCTTCAGCTTGTCTGAACCGCCCGTCGCTTCTTGACTTAAGTGTGCGTACTGTTCAGCGGATCCTAGGTTCGTCGTGCTTGAAGCTGTTGTGGATGACGTTGAGTCGGATGAGGCTGACTTGTCGGAGCCACCACTTGGCAACGAAAGCAGAGCCTCGAAGTCAGCGAATTCCGATGCGGGAATGGCAGCGTCGGGCAAACCGACTTCTGAAACGGCGCTGGTTGCCTTCGCCGAAGCTATTAACGCGCGCGGCGTGACAGCGGAACTGTCGAATGGAAGCTGATTGGGTGAAGTGATTTCCATCGTTGCAAACCGCGAAGTTACCAGGAATGTTTGACTGTCATACTTCAGTTACGCCAACAGGCGATGAATGATGTCAGCGAATCTCAAGTTCACCGAACAACACGCCTTGATGCTTCAGCGCCTTGATAATCGAGATCACATCCTCGGTTGGTACTTTGAGTGCGTTCAGTGCATCCGTTAGGTTCTTCAACTTAGCGCGCGGTTGGTTGGGATTATCAGTATCGAACCCAACAAACTGTTTTCGGCCGCCATCAGCTTCAATCGCGAGGTTCTTATGATTGATTGCTACGGGCGAAATCATTACATCCTCGCCGATGACAATCACTCCTTCGCGCTCATTGATAAAAACGCGTTTCTTGTTTTGTACGTAGCGCAGTGGAATGTCCATAACCAACGAAACGAATTTGACTGGAGCGTCCCGGTAGAACTTCGGAATCATGACTTCAACGTGCCGCTCATCGATCGCTTTCGCAATCATGATCTGTTCCGAGTTTGAAGCCGAGAGATTCGCTCCGCTAAGACCACTGCGATTGAGATTATTGATTTCGTCTTCAATATTCTGAGCGGTCGAAAAACTGCTGGTATCGGATTCAATGATCAAAGTTATCTTGTCATTGGCCACAAACTCATTGCGAATGGTCGATTCCATTTTGCAACCGCGGTGTACCGTCGCGCTGGTTGGTGTTGCAACGTTCGGTAGTTTGATTTGCCCTTGAGCCAAAGCGTAGACAATCGGCTGGTCAGGCCGCGGACCAAGCAGCGGAGTAAGCAGCAGCGTTCCGCCTTCGAGGCTTTTCGCTCCCAATGCACTTATCGTGCAATCGAGTAGGTCGCCTTGCTGCGCGCCAGCGGGAGGTATTTCAGCAGTAACGAACACCAGCGCGGAATTGTTAGCATCGGCGATCTCGTCCACTTGCGGAAAGCCTTGTGCATCAGTTGAGATGTTGCTGCCCATCAGTTGCATCGTGCGTGCAAGAGCGCGAGCTGTTGGTTTTATCTTCCCATCGCCAGTACCCTTCAATCCGACGACCAGCCCCAAACCTTGCAGCGTGTTCTCTTCTAAACCTTTCAGCCGGCAGATATCGTCAATTACCAGTTGTTCCTGCGCGATCAGCGGACAAGCTAGACTGATAAAGACAAACGCCACAATGGTGCCCAGTCCGCAGCGAACGAGCACTTCGCGCACTGAGTGATTGAATCGGAACGACTCGATTGCGCGGCGATTGAGAATGTGCATGGCTTTAACCTATAAGTAGTTTTAGAACGGCTGAAAGCGACTCATGAACTCGGTAAACCATCCGCGTCGGTAGCCGTCACGGGCTTGTCCGCTTTCGCGTTTATCGATCTTTAGATCGATCACATTACGGCTGAGTACGACACCATCTGGGCCGATGTCATCCGCTTGGCAAATACCGCTCAACGAAATCTCCCAGCGATTGTCATTGTTCGAAATCGTCTTGTGAGCTTCGAGGACAACGTTGCCGTTGGGACGGATGTCAGCAATTTCAGCCCCGATGTTGAACGTCAGAGTTTCACGAGTGATGACATCTGAGTTGGCGCGGTAAGTCGTATTAAGTTGGCCGCTGACAGCGGGATCGCCATCGGCTTGCGTGGCAGGTTTAATCGAGTCCCAGCCATCAAACTCCAGCCAATCTTCAAGTATGCCGTCGTAAAGTGCGTTCTTGCGCTGAGAAGCGCGTCCTTCAGCACTCATCCGCGAGGTCTCGTCCACCCGAATGCTAACGATGTCGTGAACGTGCAACACTCGCTGCTGCGGGGGTGGTTGATACGTCCAGCTCGATCGCGCGTACTGCGGTGAAGTTGGTACAGAAGCCGAAAGAACGCTACCGGACTCAATGGTCATCGGTTGCCGAGTCGGCATTGGCGGCGCATTGTTTTGGAACGCAGTGTTTGGGGACACGTAATTGTTCGACGAGCCCTGCGGATTGTGGAAGAGACTTCCAGACTGCGCAAGTACGAAACTAGATGCAACCATTTGCAAGGCAACTGAGTAAACAATTGACTTTAGCGATAACGTTAAGCTCATACTTTGCCCTTCCATGGCATGAATCAGTTTAGGGTTGCGCGGGCAGCTACCGCAGCAACGCGAACTTTTAACGGCTCGACAACGGTCGCTAATATTCGCGTTCGTGAAGGGAGCAGTTCGACATCAATCAAGTCACCAACTGCGCCGCTGGCCGTCGCTCTGCCACTTGTTCTAACAACAATTCCGCCCGAAACGGATTCAACTTCAATCAATTCACCACGAGTTACCACAGTTGGATCGCCGACGAATTGAGTTTCAAACGGTTGCCCTGTCGTAAGGCTGCGACGCAATTGTTTGCCGATCAGGTCAGCAATATCGGTGAAATAGTTTTCAGTATCAGCGGTCGATCGGTTGGGAAGCGGTGCGTAGGTGAGTGAGTCTGCGGTGATGACTTCATCGCGCCGCATGGCACGTTTTGACGTCACAATCATCGGAGGCAATTGCAGCGTTGCAAGGATTGGCACTTTGACTAACGCGCCGCGATCTTTTACTTCGAAGAAAAACTCCTGCTTGCCTTCCCAAGGCTCGAGGCCACCGCCGATCGAAACGATATTCGATTTGACTTGCATGAGCGATGCGTACTGCGGGGGAACCGAAAGTGTGATGCGCCAAGCGGTACGATCGCCCGTTCGCAGCGTGATGTATTCAGTGATGGCTTGGCTAAGCAGCATTTCAGCTTGCTTGACGGCTCGTTCTTGAATGAACGCCGGCGATTGACCGCGGCCGGGAATGGGTAGCCCGCGCAATTGCGAAGCGGCAGTGTGGTCGGTGGACGGTGGAAGCGAACGAGTTCCCTCAACGGGCTTGCCGCGGCGCAGCTGTGTTCGTTCAGACCCCATCCAGCGCAGTGAGTTCGCATGAAGACCGCGCAATTCGAGGTGCTCAATCAAGTCGGTTCGAGTCCACGTTTGTGGCGTTCCTTCGCGTGGCGATGGAGCGATAGGCAGAGGGAGCAATTCATCAATTTGTCGACAGCGACCATTTACCACTTCGATGAGATCGTCAAAGCGAACGACTTGGCCTTCGACGACTGGTTGTTCACGCAGACGTAACGTAATCGGTTCCGATGCGACTGCGTGGTCGATCAGTATGAGTGTTGCGAGCAGGATGATGGAGCTTAGCTTTGCCATTATCGCCGTAGGTTTGCAATTTGTTGCAGCAGTTGATCACCGGCTTGAACGGCTTGTGAGTTGAGTTCGAAACCACGCTGAGTTGTGATGAGGTCGATCAGCTCTTGCACCGGTTCCACATTGGATGCTTCGAGCGAGTTTTGACGAATACTACCGAGACCGTTCGTACCGGGGTCACCTTGCAGCGGTGCGTTGCTGGCGTCCGTTTGCGCATACATGTTCTCCCCGACTTTGAGCAAGCCGTCTGGGTTGATGAACTGCGCCATCTGCAACTGTCCAACCTGCTGCAACTGCGTATTGCCAATTTGACGAACCATGACTTGACCATTGGAGCTGATCGAAATGCTCGAAGCGTCTTGCGGAATTTGGATGGGCGGATCGAGCAGGCGACCGGTCTGAGCGGAGCCGATCACTAGGTTTCCATCAGCATTGATGTCGAGATTGCCGGCGCGGGTGTAGAGCGTGCCTTGGCTTAGCGGGTCTTGGACTTGCAAGAAACCACTGCCTTCGATGGCGATGTCCAGTTGCCGCCCTGTTTCCTGTATTGTGCCTTGCGTAAAGTTCTTTTGAGTACTTTGAACACGAGTACCCAAGCCGATTTGTGTGCCGGTGGGGGTCGGTAGTTGGCTGGCGTCTAGCATGCCGGGAAATGTATCGTTGCGGTAAAGCAAATCTTCGAAGTTAGCGCGATCTTTCTTGAACGCAGTCGTATTGATGTTCGCTAAATTGTTAGCGATCACATCGAGTTTGGTCTGCATCGCATCCATGCCGGTTGCGGCTGTGTACAACGTTTGAACGCTCATCGACGATCACCTTATATTGAAAATTCACTTCGGTACTGAGCTGGTCTAACCTTGCTGCAGCACGCGACTGATCAACTGTCCCATCGCTTGGTCCTGCGATTGAATCAGACGCACGTTCGCTTCGTAGACGCGTGAGGCTTCAATCAACTCCATCATCGCTGTCGTTGGTTTCACACCGGACGATTCCAGTGAACCGCTGATAATTTTGCGTTGGCTATCAGGGACGGTGGTCGGTGGCGTTAATGGTTGATAGAGATTATCGCCTATGCGAGCTAGATCACCTGCTTCTTTTGGACGAGTCAGCATGATGGAACGCCGGCCGAGCCCGGCTTGCTCGATCACTCCGCCGTCGAGCACTTCGTAAGGCACACCAGGCACAATCCGCAGCGGGTCGCCAGAACTTGAGAGCACCGGATCACCGTTCGGAGTTACCAAGGCGCCGTTGGAATCGAATAAAAAATTTCCCGCGCGAGTCAGCAGTTGCTTGTCACCACGTTGGATTGCAAAAAAGCTTTCATCGTCGTTGATTGCAAAATCAGTTCGGTTACCGGTCGACTGGATTGGCCCCTGAACGAACTGTGTTTGGTTGGGCTGAATTGAAACGCCACCGCTGAGATCATCGATCGTGCCGTCGCCACCGTTGACATCGCCACGTGCAACCGCTTCGGACGGACGACTTTGCAATATCGACAAGTGGGGCTTGAACCCCGGCGTGTTGATGTTCGCCAAGTTATGGCTGAGCACTTCGAGCCGGTGGCTCTGTGCATTCGCACCCGATGCGGAGAGATAAAGTCCGTATGGCATCCCAGCTTACTCGAGTCTTAGATCGCACCCCTGCATTTACTCAGTCTGGTTTCGCAGTTTCACGCCGCAGCGTCAAGGCGGAACGGCGTCAAGTTTAAGGATGCGATGTTCGCGCGTCGCTCGATGTCTTTGACATCAATCGCGCTCGACGCGCTGACCACGCGCTGGAAAGTTGCCTGTTGCTAGTGCGAAGATAGTCGGATTTCGCAGGCCTAGCCCGATCCACATAAAGACCGCAATGATGATAGGGAAAACGAACGACTCACCGACTCGCACATGCACTTCCGTCGCGCCGCCCAGGTAAGCGGTCAGCAGAATGGCTCCGATAAAGGCGGTCCTCGGTATGAGGTAAAGAATCGTGATGACCACTTCGACGACTCCGATTTTCATCATCAAGTCGGTCGAGTAGCCGAGCTTTGTGAACATCTCTTCCTTGCCTTCCCATTCAAGAAATTTGCCGCTAGCACTTACGATGGCCATAAAGAATGCGACCAAGCCGCTTAGGATCCAACCTGCGATCAATTGTGTTTTTGAAGGAACCATCGTTTTCTGAATGACCTATGGTAGGGCGGTTAGGTAAGCTGATTTAAGGTGATCCGAGCGGATTGGTTCTAAGATTCATGCAGCCAAGATTGATCAATGACCTTGTAGCGGAATCCAAATTTCCATGCCACCCATCCCAGCTTTGGGATCGAACTCGGACGTGTAGCATTCAATGCACGGCTCGCTAGCGACCTTCAAGCCGCTGGCTGGCGCCCACTTCTGCCAAATCGTTTCGAGCGTCTTGGGTATCGCTGAAACGTGTGCGGTATGTTGAAAGACAGCAAAGCGTTGCGGATCAATCGTCAACTTCGTGAACTCGGCTGGCAGCGCATTTGCGTCCTGCAGTTCGATGCCGCAAAGGTAATCGAAATCACAGTTCTGTTTCGAATTCCAACTGACTCCATAGAACGTCGACTTGCGCGCATTCGGGATCGAATCAACTTGGCTGACGAACTGTTCCCACTGTTGTGGAATCGCGATTCGTGACTCCATGCTGTAGGAACGCTTGAGCCCGACGAGCTGCAACTGCGGTCGATCTTGAAAGGTTGGAAAATTCAGCCCCAGGCTGCTCGCGATGATCGCCGCTTCTTGCTCGCGCAGTTCAGGTGTCAACGCTTCTCCAAAGTCCTCAGTCTCGAACAGTGGTCGAATTTCAATTTCCGATTCCTCCGGCATCGGATTGGGGCAACGCTTTACCCACTCGATCGCTTCCTCAAGTGAATTGACTTTCCACATCCAGTAGCCAGCGATGAGTTCTTTTGTTTCCGTGAATGGACCATCGATGACGATTCGATCGGTGCCTGAGAATCGAACTCGCGCACCCGCCGCGCTCGGTTTTAGCCCGGCGCCGTCGAGCATCACGCCAGCTTTAACGAGTTCTTCATTGAAGTTCCCCATCGCTGCCAGCAATTCCTGAGAGGGCATTTCGCCCGCTTCGGAGCTCTTCGACGCTTTGACGATCACCATAACTTTCATTGTCGATTTCCTTCAAGGCTTAACGCTTAGTCGATGTTGTGACGGATTCCGTCGCTTCGGCGTCGGGCATATTGTTGAGTTCAAAGAGTTGTCGCACTTCGACAGAACCAACACGTGCACCGGAGTGTTTAGCAGCGATTGCAACCGCTTCGTCACGCGAATCGGCTTGAATCATGTAAAACCCGCCAAGCACTTCGCGAGTTTCTGAGAATGGCCCATCCGTGATCAGTCGCTTTTCGTTGCGCACGCGGACGCTGGTCGCGAGTTCCACTGGCTGCAGCGGCGAAGCCAACATGTACTGGTTGCTTGCGTGTAACTGATGAGTCAGTTCAATCGCTTCATTCAGTGCCGCATTGTGAGCCGCTTCACCCGCGGCGCGCCAGTACTCCGCGTCGTCATAACAAAGCAGCATGTACTTGTGACTGCGGAACTTCTCTGCATGCGTGTGATCGGGCGGCAATCCGTCGAGCTCAAAAACCGGGCGAATCTCTACTGTGCCCTTTTCCGCCGCCGGCAACCGGGCAGCGACTGCGATCGCTTGATCCAAATCGGGCACGTCGATCAAAAAGTAACCGCCCAATTGCTCCGTTGTCTCCGCAAATGGCCCATCGGTAACTAACTGTTGGCCACCCCGCACTTGAACAGTCGCAGCAGTCGAAACCGGATGAAGCGGCGAAGCGCTATGAAATTGTCCGTGAGCGGCCAGTTCGTGGCATATCGCTGTCGACTTAATCGTACAAGCTTTCCACTCGTCGCTGGTCCAGTCTTTTTCGTCGCTGTAAACAAGCAGCATGTACTTCATGGAGGAGATTCGATTTTGTGATGGACGTGAAATGAGTTGCCGAACGGGTTAGTGTCGTGCGAACAGTAAGTGTCGTCTTCCTTCGTGTGGCGTCGACTTTCAGTCAACTTTTCAGTCGACATTACCAGAGACTGGCGACTAAAAGTCGACACCACCGACTGCAGGGTTAGTTGCTTTTGCGAAAATAATGCGACGTCATAAATTCAGTCCACTGACCGTCACCGCCGAGCATCTTCGAACTGAGTATGCGGTGATGATCATCAACGAGTTTGATGGTGTCTTTGTACTTCGCCATTCCTTCGCCAGAAAAAGCGGGGCCTTCTGAGTCAAGCTCCAATGCGTCGCCTTCGGCATTCAGTTTCCCTGAGTAAGGCCAAAGATGAGTCATCATGGAAGAAACGAACGTTCCAACGAAGCACTTTTTCGATGGGTCGTAACCTAATGTCATGATCGATGTGTGTGTCGAACCCTCTGGAGTTTCGCCTATACCTTCACCAATCGTCCATAGACCACCCAAGGAACGCACGATTTCGCTTCCATTGAATTTCATGGGCGGTTGCCCCGGGCCTGCACCACATTCGGCTTCAAATCGCCAATCACCAATCAAGCGGTGGAGCCAACGGTGTTCATCTTGAGCTTCCGATATCATCTTACGAACCTTTAACGAAGGGAGTTGAGTTCATGGGGGACAGTTGCCGCGCGCTGCAACTTCGCAATGTCTAACTTGGTCATTTGCATCAACGCTTCCATTACTTTAGCGGCTGTCTCAGAATTGTTCATTAGCTCTGGAAGCACCGAAGGAACAACTTGCCAAGACAATCCGTAGCGATCTTTGAGCCAACCGCATTGGCTAGGCTCGCCACCGACAGACAATTTCTCCCAAAGTTCATCGAGTTCCGCTTGCGATTCGCAATTGACCACCATGGAGAACGATTCATTCAGCTTAAACCTCGGTCCACCGTTCATCGCAATGTAAGGTCTACCGCCAAGTTCAAACTCAACAACCATAGCCGTATTCGAATTCGGGTTGGTTGTCACTCGAACGATCTTGGAATCCGCGAAAAGTGACACGTAGAACTTTACAGCTTCTTCGGCTTGGGAATCGAACCAAAGGAACGGTGTGATCGTCTGTTTGTGCATTGTTTCAGTTCGTCGTTGCTGGCTGGTATGGATCAGATGTTTAGAAGTGCGATTTTGTAGAGTAGTCGCATCAAAAAGCGGTGAATCGACAAGCGACGGACAAAAAATCTGTCGCAAGAGCTGAGGGCTTGGGGCTGGGCTAGCATTGCGACTCGCCGTTGCGGCGAGCCACCGAAATTCGTATACGTCAACTTTGATAGTTTGCATCAACTGCGTCTCAGCAGTTGAAGAAGCCAACAAGCTTTACCCTGGTTGACGTAACATTCGATGCTTAAGTCGCTGCGACCATTAGTTCGACTCCAAGACGCCTGGGCCGGTTACCATTCACAGCCGGTGCTGCGCGGGATTTCGCTGGACCTCCAGGCCGGCGAACTTCTCGGTCTGTTGGGTCCGAATGGTGCCGGCAAAACAACGCTTATCAACTGCATCGCTGGAAGAAGACAACTGGATCGGGGACGAATCGATTTCTCCGATCCTCGCCCTTGCACCGAATTTCTCGGGATCGTCCCGCAATCGATTGCGATCTATCCAGACTTAACGGTACTGCAGAACCTGCGAGTTTTCGGTCGCCTCCATGGCCTCCGCGGCTCGGTACTTCGACAACGAGTTGCCGAAGCGATCGAATGGGCAGCTTTAGAGTCAAAGTCCAATTCGCTCGCACAAACACTGTCCGGTGGAATGCAACGGAGACTGAATATCGCGTGCAGCGTGTTACACAAGCCGAGCGTTTTGCTTTTGGACGAACCTACAGTCGGTGTGGATCCGCAAAGTCGCGAACGAATCTACAACATGGTTGAAGAACTACTGGCGCTCGGCACCGCAGTCTTGCTCACAACGCATCAACTCAATGAAGTCGAAACTCGGTGTGATCGCATCGCCATTATGGACAACGGCTCGGTCCTCGCGGCGGGTCCTTTAACAGACCTGCTGGCGCGAACCATTGGCACATCGCAACAACTGAGCCTACGATTTACGAGTGTACAGCACGACGTGCCCGCTCCATTGAAACTGGACGAAACAGGTTTGGCAGCGGTTGCCGTGATCGATGGTCGTTCGCCGCAGTTGCCGCAGTTGCTACAAAAGCTGGCTACGAATCGCATCGCGATTGAACACATGGTCCTGCGCGAGCCAACTTTGGAGCACATGTTCCTTCACCTCACTGGCAAGGAACTGCGCGAATGATCTGGACAGTGAGTGCGATTTCGCTGCTGCGGCTTTGGAACAACAAGCAAGAGCTTCTGCTTGCGTTCGTTGTACCGATTCTGTTTTTCTCTATCTTTGCACTGATCTTCAGCCGCGGTGTGGGCGAGTCTATTACACAAGTGCGGGTCGCGTTTGTGGACGATGAAGGTTCGAAAGAGTCGCGGGCGCTGATTCGCGACACTTGCGCGCATCGCGAGATTAAATCGGTAACTGGCGTCGGCAAAACATCGGGCAATTGGTCGATCGCAGAGCTTTCGAGATTCCTGATAAGCTCTCGTGATGTCGAAGTCGTTGTTTACATTCCTGCTGGATTCACTCAGCAGAATCCTGACGCACCGACATTGTCAATCGAGTTGTTCAATGAAGGCGTTAATCCCATCGGCCATCGGCTTGTGCAAGCGAGTATGGCGGAGGCTATCGCGATGCAGTTCTCGGCGGCGAGTATCGCAGAACTGCGAGCGGCGGAACCGACGGTGAAGTTCGCTTCTGCAACGAAACTTGCTGACTCTGACTCTGCCGGAAGACAATTCAGCTCAGCCAATGCATTGCCATCTGCGCAAGCGCGATCCGCTATAGACAGCGACGAACAAGCGGTATTTAAAAATGTAAGTGCGTTCGCCAGTAACAAACATCAACCCAAAGTCGCCATGGTGGCCGCTGGTATCGCAGTTATGTTCCTACTGTTCTCAGCCAATGGCGCTGGTGCAAGTTTGCTGGAAGAACGCGAAGCGGGAACACTGGATCGCTTGCTCAGCAGTCGTTTGACACTATCTGATTTGTTGCTTGGCAAGTGGATTTACATTACCGCTGTCGGGACGACTCAATTGCTAGTGATGTTCGCTTGGGGACAACTCGCTTTTGGAGTTGATCTGTATGGGCACTTCACCGGATTCATGGTCATGGCCTTTGCCACATCGGCGGCGTGTGCAAGTTTTGCGTTGTTTCTGTCAGCGATCTGCCACAGTCGTGGGCAGTTGCACGCCGCCTCAGTCGTATTGGTGCTCAGCATGTCGGCCGTGGGCGGTAGCATGGTGCCTCGCTACATCATGAGCGACACGATGAAGAGTCTCGGCAAGTTCACGTTTAATGGTTGGGCGCTTGACGGATTCCAAAAGCTGTTCTGGTACGACCTGCCACTGAGCGCCATTCGAGCCGAAGTGTTTGTATTGCTTTCTGTGTCGATTGGACTTGCTCTCGCGGCTCGTGTTCTCATGAAACGATGGATCGCAGCGTGACTAGTTGTCCCATTTTACTTTCGTCAGTGGTTGCACGCGTGGCTGTTTGGGCGGGGCTCGTTTGTACGTTGATCGCCACTCCCGCTTGTCGCTCATCACCACGCAACGCTTCACTTGCCGCCATCTCTCCCCCGTCGCTCCCGAGTTCTCAGCTAATGTCATCAGGCAGCTTGACGCAAATCGCAGCTGCTCAACCACTGCTTGCCTCCGCTGATAGAGGCACTCAGACAATACTGGCTGCAAAAGCTCCGACCGACGATCTGGCTCAGCCGTCAACAGCCACCGCTACAGAACAAACAAGTGCACCTGAGATGACTGCCGATACATCTCTAGTTGATGCATCTTTAATTGTGGAGCCGATGCAGTTGCCGACCGAGCTGCAAACGCCTGAGCTCGAGATACCGGTGATCGCTACCCAATCGTTCGTGGAGGTGTCCCCAACACGAACTTCGCAAACTGCAAACCCCAATGCGCAATTGGTGGTCGCTGGCGTTCGTGTTGGAAATGGCCTTGTGCGATTCGCCATATTCAACGAAGCGCGAGGCTTCCCAGATGCGAACTTTGCAGCGCGAACGTTAACGGTAGAGTCCAATCAATCTGAGGTGACAACTGAGTTGGCTGAGTCCGGGAGAATCGCAGTTGCGGTTTATCAAGACATCAATAACGACGGGACGCTTAACGTCAACCGTTTTGGAATACCGACCGAACCATTTGCGTTTTCGAACAATGCGATGGGTACGCGGGGACCGCCAACGTTCGATGCTGCAGCCGTCGACCTAAATGGTCCCCATCACGATTCACCAAGAACGATTCGCTTGCAATTGCCTTAATGCTCCGTTGCGAGAACGCCCCACAGAGTACTCAGTATTTCGAAGACCGTGAAAAAGCATTTCCCCAACGCGTTAGATGCTGGCCGCGAGCCGTCCGAAAAGGTCGTACTCGTGCACGGCCTTTTTGCAACTCGGCGCAGCATGAATACGCTCGAAAGACGCATCGCAGCCGAAGGTTACTCGGTGCTCAATTGGAGCTATCCCACCTGGTGGCGATCGACTGAGCAGCACGTACGTCGACTGCTAACATCACTCGCGACGTTAGAAGCGAACCCTTGCGTGACCGCCATTCACTTTGTAACGCATAGTATGGGTGGAATTCTGGCTCGATCCGCTTTGCATCACGGCGCTCATGCAAAAGTGCGGCGATTGGTGATGCTGGCACCTCCGAATCGCGGTTCGCATTTGACTCGCATCCGGCTTGGACCCTTCGCTTGGTGCGTTCCGGCGATTGCGGATCTATCGGAATCACCTGATAGTCTGGCGAATCGAATTCCGATGACCTCGGAAGTGGAGATTGGTGTGATTGCGGCGTCGCATGACTTTGTTGTGCCGATCGCCAACACACTGCTCGCGAACCAACGTGATCACTGCGTGGTAGCAACGTCGCATTTCCAACTGCCCAACCACGACAGTGCAGTGAGCAATGCGATCGCTTTCTTGCGACACGGTCACTTTGATCGCCACGCGCAGCGGATCAACTCACTCCAATCGAATCGCCGCGCTGCTTGATGAACAGCTGCGGAACAACAAACTAATCATCTGTATCTGGCGGAAGAAATTCGACTTGGGCGTATGCTTCCGCAAGACTCAAGTCGCATTCAATTTCTGGCAATGGAATCACAGCGCCCGAGCCTTCATACGTCTCGCGACTGAACCCGTCGTCGATGCGACGATAGACGAGCGCCGCAGTTGCATTGGGTTCTAGCAAGATATACACGCTCAGCGAGTTGATCGTTAAATACGCTTCGCGCTTCTCGTACTCATCGACTCGACGCGTCGACTCTGAAATCACTTCGATAATCACCACTGGGTTGTCTTGAAAAGCATCGTCTCCTGCATTCGGCTGGCAGACTACCGAAACGTCTGGATAGTAGAACCGCGTACTGCGACTTAGCCGGACGCGGACTTTCATATCCGAGTTGAATACTTGGCAGCGTTTACCGCGAAGCTGAGCTCCAATTTCAACTGTCGCGTTGGTTGCAATGCGGTTGTGATTTACCGTAGCACCCGCCATCGCGTAAACCACGCCGTCAACGTACTCATGTTTGATCGTCGAAATCAACTCGCCGTCGAGGTAATCTACGACTGAGATCGGTTGTTTTTGTCTTGCTGTGCTCATGCTCGTATTTTACATCCCCAAGACGGATTTGAAAGCGAACGGCTGCGCTAAACGATTCCAATCGACGTCTGCCGCTATAGGCTGGCGAGACGCGATAGCAGGAACCGGCGTTCCGGTTCTTGCTTGACCATAGCGATTGCGTTTTGATAAGCAATTTTTGCTGCCACGTGGTCACCAAGCTTTCGCAGCAAGTCAGCTCGAGCGGCGTGCGCCAAGTGATAGTCGGTCAGTTCACCGCGCTGCAAGATTGCTTCAATGAGAACTACTCCTGCTCTAGGTCCGTCGCGCATGGCAATAGCGACGGCGCGATTGAGCTCGACGACCGGCGATGGATTGATCGAAAGCAATGCGTCATACAAAGCAACGATTTCGCGCCAGTTTGTTTCAGCCGGAGTTCGCGCACGCGCATGGCCCAGCGCAATCGCAGCTTGCAGTGTGTAGGAGCCGAAACGTCGGGAGGCGATCGCGCGCTGGACAAGTTGCTCACCCTCAAGGATGTACGCGTGGTTCCACAGTGCGCGGTCTTGATCTTCAAGAAGTACGAGATCACCGTTGGCTGCAGTACGAGCGGCGCGTCGAGATTCCTGCAGCAGCATCAGCGCTAACAGACCGATCGCTTCGGGATCAGGTAGCAGCTCCACGACTAGGCGTCCAAGACGGATTGCTTCTTGTGATAATTCTGCGCGCGTAAGCGACGCTCCAAAGGATGCTGAATAGCCTTCGTTGAATACGAGGTATGTTACAGTCAGCACCGCGTCCAGCCGCTCGGGCAAGTCGGCGGCGGATGGAATCACGAAGGGAATTCCAGCGTCGCGAATCTTCGCTTTACCACGCACGATTCGCTGCGCCATAGTGGTCGACGAAATTAGAAACGCGTTGGCGATTTCCTCAGTCGTTAACCCACAGACTTCGCGCAGTGTCAACGCGATCTGAACTGGAGGTGCGATCGCAGGGTGACAGCAGGTAAAGATCAGTCGCAGTCGATCGTCTTCGATTTCCTCAGCTTGAGTGGACTTCGATGCGTTTGTTGCAGCTACTTCCTCAAAGCGCTGGACTAAGTCGAGCTTCGCCTCATCGAAACGGGCGCGACGCCGCACACGATCGATGGCTTTGAATCGACCGGCGGAGACCAGCCACGCGCGCGGATTGGCGGGCAAGCCGTCGCGCGGCCACGACTCGGCCGCGGAAGCGAATGCATCATGCAGAGCTTCTTCCGCCAAGTCGAAATCGCCTAGCAATTTGATCAACGTCGCCAGCACTCGTCGCGATTCACTCTGGTAAATCTCAGCTAAAACTTCCAATCAATCGACTCCCCGATCTTCGCCAACGGTCCCGGTAACTTGCTTCCATTCCTCATGGCATCCGCCTAGTCTATTCGGTGCATGGTCTTTTTGAACCTGCGATTGCCATTATCGCAGCAGTCCATCGACAGTAGCTCACGGATTGCTCACGTCGAAACTTGCCTTGCATCGTTGTAATCGTAACTCTACGCCCCACCTTCGAAGGCTCAGGCGAAGAATGAGTGTTAGCGACATTCAGTCACCAATCTACGAAACGTCTACGAAACTTCCACTGAAGTTTGACGCCAGTTTGCGCAAAAGGATCCGCTTTAAACGCATTCGGTTAAAATGCGGCAGTTAACTGAGAACATCGTTAACAACTCGACCATAGACATCGGTAAGTCTGAAGTCGCGGCCAGCGTAGCGATAAGTAAGCTTGGTATGATCGATGCCCAGCAAGTGCAAAATGGTGGCGTGGAGATCGTGAATATGCACACGGTTAACTTGGGCATAATAACCAAACTCATCGGTTTCTCCATAAGCCAAGCCGGTTTGAAGGCCTCCACCCGCTAGCCAAACAGTGAAACCCTGCGGATTGTGATCACGGCCATCGCTCCCCTGAACAGTCGGCGTTCGTCCGAATTCACCACCCCAAACGACTAGCGTGTCATCGAGCATCCCGCGTTGACGCAAGTCGGTTAGTAGACCTGAAATTGGTTGATCCGTGGCCAGGGCGTTCTGCGAGTGCCCAGCTTTTAAGCCGCCGTGTTGATCCCACACACTACCGGTGGATAGTTCGATGTAGCGCACTCCGGATTCCAACAATCGTCTTCCAAGCAAACACTGACGTCCGAAGTTGTCCGTTGCTTTCTCTCCGATTCCGTATAGCCGCAAGGTCGATTCGCTTTCTTCATTCAGCTCCAATACCTTCGGCGCAGCGATTTGCATACGCTTGGCTAGGTCATAGGTTTCAATCATGCCAGCGACACCTTTATCGCGACCGAGTCGATCGAGGTGGGCGCGATTGAGCGATTGAATCATTGCAAGCCTGCGTTCGGCGCGCATCGTATCCGAGTCAAATGGCGTTAGGTTCTCGATGGTAGCATCGCCCAGTTTGCCTTGCCGCCCAATCGTTGACGCCTGATGCTCCGCGGGCAGAAAGGCTGCCCCATAGTTGCGTGGTCCACCATGACCGCTTGAAGGCGCGATGGCAACGAAGGCTGGCAAGTTAGGGTTTTCAGCGCCGAGCCCGTACGAAACCCAAGCTCCCATCGATGGGCGAACGAGATTGTCGCTGCCTGTGTGCATCATCGAAACCGCTTGTCCATGCGACTGGCCACGACTGTGCATGGAACGAATGATGCAAAGGTCATCGACGTGCTTCGCTACATGCGGGAATAGCTCGGAGACCCACAGCCCTGACTCCCCATGCTGCGAAAACTTCCAAGGTGATTTCAGCAGTACAGGCTTGGCATCAATATTCGGCGGCGCTTCGAACGGCAGGGGTTTTCCATCGGCGACCTGAAGTTTCGGTTTGTAATCAAACGTATCAACTTGGCTAGGACCGCCATGCATAAACAAGAAAATCACGCGACGGACTTTGGGAGCGTGATGCAAGCCGATAGGGCGTATGGCATCGGACGCTTCCAGCGTGTGACCAACTAAACCTGCCAATGCAGGTACCGTTGCGATCGACTTCAGAAAATTGCGACGAGTTGCGAAGGTCATAATTAACTCGATTGGTATCAGTCAATGACTCGGAATGAAGTCGAAGCGATCACTGCTTGGACGAGATCCGCCCAATGAGTGGCAACGCGCTGGGAGTCAGCATTTAGTGGTAATTCGTTGACAAAGTTCGTGGCAAGTTCCTGTTCGACGCGGGTAGGGGGCCGACCAAGGGCGCCAATGTACAAGAACCGTATACGCTGCGTTACATCACTATTTTGGCGAAGCAGTCTTTCGGCAATCTGTTCGGCATTGCTTCGCGCGAACTTGCTATTCAACATCCACAAAGCTTGTTCCGGAACGGTTGTTTCAGGGCGATCACCTTCGCCGAAATCGGGATCTGCAAAATCAAAAACTCGCATGACTGAGGGCAATTCGTTGCGCACGATTGGCATGTAGAGTGTGCGCTGTGAAGTTGATCGCTGCGAATAACCGCTATCGTTCGCATTATTCTGGGTCACCAAAGTGCCCAACTCTGAAACCGGCGACTCCGATATCGATGTCTCTAGTTGTTCTGAAGCAAGTAGCAGCGTGTCACGAATCGATTCAGCAGAAAGTCGTTTCCGGTTGGCTCGCCACAGGTACAGATTCTCTGGGTCGATGGACTCGTTCGCCGCATCCGTTCGGCTGCTCAAGCGATACGCGTGGCTGAAAACAATCTCTCGCACTAACCATTTTGTCGACCAGCCGTGTTGAGTGAATTCGGTCGCTAAGCGGTCCAACAACTCGGGATGCGACGGCAACTGCCCGAGTCGTCCGAAGTTGTCCACGCTTGCAACGATCCCTACTCCCATCAAGTGATTCCAAATGCGATTCACATAGACTCGAGCGGTCAGCGGATTTCGCTCATTTGCAATCCAGCGCGCCAACTGCAAACGGCCGCTTTGATCGGCAGGGATCGGTTCATTGTGCTCGTAGTCAAGTTTCGTTAAGAAGCCGCGAGGAACGACATTCCCCGGCATGTTGTGCTCGCCGCGAATGCAAATTGCGCAGTCTCCGATTTGTTTTGCTTCCTGCGCGGCTAGCGCGGTTGGAGCTGGGATCGGAGCTGCTTTTTGCAGCGCCTTGAGATCCTCGTTCAGTTCTTCGAGCCGCTTTTTTGCTGTCGCGAGCACGGACGAATCTACAGCTGCATCAGAAGCACCGGATTTAGGATCGGCAGCTTTCGTATTGTCACTTTTGGATTTAGGGGAATCGAGCGGTGTAAATCGGATGGCATCAACGACAACAAAGCCCGATGTTCCCGCTGTCGCGATGGAAACCAAAGCATCTTGTTTATCGTCGAACTTGAAGCGGCCAAGCACACAGTAAGGCTCGTCGGCGGTGCCCTGTTTTTGCTGGTTAACTTCGATCTGCGCGATGCCCCCAGCATGTGTGACTGCAACAGGTACATTCAATGCACGAGTTGCACCGCCTTGAAAAGCGAAAGCGACTTCGTAGGTGCCAGTTGCGAGCCGAGTTCGAAACAGGACGCTCTTTTCCCCTTTCTCCTCATTCTCGTCATGAATGTAACCGACTCCAACAAATGGCTTCGATAGCCCGGAAGCCTTCCAGTTCCCGACCAATTCAGCTTGACGATCATCAACGATGACATCCGACGAACTCAGTTCGCTTGGTTTGCCCTTCTTGGATTCAGCCACAACAAGCTTTTCGACTCCTGCAATCGCCTGTTTGACCACTTTCAATTTTTCAGCGTGCGCGGCGAGTGCCTGCTGGTGCTCAGGCTCGATTGGCAACGGAACTCGCTTCCAATTCGAGACGTACTTTTGGATTTCACCTTCCAGTGCGTTGGTGCTTTTGAATATTCCAGCTAGCGCGTAATAGTCGCTGGTTGGTATGGGATCAAATTTGTGATCATGGCATCGAGCGCAACCTAATGTTAACCCCAAGAACGCGGTACCAATCGCGCCAATTTGTTCATCAACAACGTCCATTCGCAGTTTTTCCTTATCACGCTCGCTGAGCATTTTTGCGCCAAGCATTAGGAAACCAGTTGCGACAAGTTGCCTGTGACGTTCGTCACTTGTTTTATAGGGAAGTAGGTCACCAGCGATCTGTTCGATAATGAACTGATCGAACGGCATGTCGGCGTTGTACGCGCCAACCACGTAATTGCGATACCGCCAAGCATCATGAAAGGTCGCATTGAAATCGCCGCCATTCGAATCCGCGTAGCGCGCGACATCAAGCCACCTCCTACCCCAATGCTCACCAAAACGGGCAGAGCTAATCAGTCCATCGGCGTACGCCCTGAAATCAAAATCGCGAGGTGCGTGCAGTAAGCGTTCAATGTCCACTGCATTTGGCGGCAAGCCTGTGAGGTCGAAGGCCATTCGGCGCATTAAATTCGATGGATCAGTGTCCTCAATCGGAAGAAGTTTCTGTTCGCGGTGCTTGGCGACCAAAAACTGATCGATCGTTGTTTCGCTCCAATCTGAATCCGTCCTTGGCACGTCTGGTACGTTCTCAATCGTCTTGAACGACCACAGCGGCGCATCGGGTGCGTTATCGTTTGAATACTGTGGTTGCTGGGGCGATGTCTTGCGAGGATCGAATGCCCCGTGTTTGATCCAGCTTTCAAAATCTTCAATGATCTCGATTGGCAATTTTCCGGTCGGCGGCATCTCCAATTCTTCGAATCGCAGGGCGGACAGCAGCAGGCTGTCATCCGGTTTGCCCGAAACAAGTGCCGCACCCGAGTCTCCGCCCTGAATTAGTCCGCCTTCCCAATCCACGCGCAGACCACCTTTGATCGACTGCGATGTGCCGGCATGGCATTCATAGCAGTGCTTTACTAGTACGGGTCGAATGCGACTCTCAAAGAAGTCAGCAGACGACGGATCCTGCGCAAAAGAGAGCGGTCCAACAACAATTGACATGGTCAACTGCATAAGTGCGATCAATTTCATACTTGACATAAACCCTTTTGCTTTCGAATAGCTCGTAGATTTATGGAATGTCAAAGTCCATGGTCGTTGTCTTTTGCGGCAAATCGACTTTCCGTTTATTTTCGGGGAAAAGCGGTTTGATTTCCGAAGATTCATTGGTCACATCAGGCTTACCATTGAAACCATTGATGATCACCTGATACGCACCACCGACGACGCCTTCGCCCTTTGAAGTATCGAATTTGCCGTCGATTATCTCGGCGACGCCTTGGGGCGCAGAGTTTCCAGAGGCACGATCCGGATCGAATATGATCGTCCCTGAGGGAACTGGGGATCCCTTGAAGGTCACGTTGCCAGAGACATGAAATTTCCTAACCGTATCGCCCGAGCCGCATCCAGCAAGTGAAAGCAGGGACGCGATCGTCACGATCGCCATGTATCGAATCATTTTATGCATCTCTCATTGATGTCGACTCACCACCTAGATCGCTTCTGAAAAAATGGGGCCAACCTTTCGGTTGACCCCTATCCACCTGACTAAATAAACTAGTCTTGCAACGTGTTCACTTCGCCGCCTGAGCGAGTCAGCGCAGCCCAGTACGCGGCCATGTCAATATTTTGCGACAAGAAGCGAACCGAACCGTCTCCAACTGCAAATTGACAACCACCCGTGTGTTGGCTGCCAAAGCTAACGCTATTGAAGTTGTTGGAACCGTTGTAGGGTTGGATATTAATGCCGAACTCAGCGTTTTTAGCACCGCCGCTGGTGGAACCGCTTACACCGCGTCCCCACGAACGATAGCAGTTCGCTCTCTCGTAAGAGATCTCGCCAACCACCAAAGTGTTTGACGTGCCATCTGTAATTTCTGCGATACGAGTCTTGCTATTGCGATACAAAACTCCGGTATCCGAATAACCACCGTGGCCGGTTGGGTTTGGGTCATGAGAAAATGGCGTTGTTCCCCCCGCAATCGCAGGATTGATGCCTTTTGGACCCATGATGCCGTAGTAATGCGTCGTGTAGGCAAATCCCGACGGAGGGTTTTCACCCGAGTTTGGAACGGTGCCGTTCATATTAAACTTGAGTCGATTACTTGGACACAGATAAGTTTTGACCGGCGTCGCGACTGGAATCAAGTTCGCGCCCGTGTAGTTACCCAAATTAAAATTGAACGAGTTGTAAAGATTCGATTGTTCAATATACGGCAAGATAGAAACTGTCCATGCGAGCCGAGTTCCGCGATTCGCTTCGTTCCAGCCGCCAGGAGGAAACCGTTTTAAGGTATCGTGGTAAGTATGTAGGGCCAATCCGATTTGTTTAAGATTGTTCGAGCACGACATGCGTCGAGCGGCTTCGCGAGCCGCTTGAACAGCAGGCAAAAGCAGCCCCACGAGTATCCCAATGATGGCGATAACCACCAGCAATTCAACGAGGGTAAAACCCCGCCGACTTCTTGTCCTGTGCCCTATGAATGTTGTACACATATTAAACGCTCCAAAATCACATAATACAGAATCTTAGTTTTTATTATTTCAGATCAAAATCGACGCCGGTTGCATCTGTCTCAGCTACCGTATGTGTCAATTTTGATTCAGCAGCGGACGCAAACTTCTTTGGAATCAACTGTTTCGGGCCGCCTTGTCCAGAATCACCTTGAGTCATGGTTGGATCGACATCACCGTCAAACTTGCTGAAGTACACAGTGTTCACTCCAGGCTGCGCATCCAGCGTGTAACCGCCTTGAGCGTCTGACGTGGCAATTCCCGCAAAATCTTTGCCAACGAAATTGACTTCCGCGCCACTCAGTGGCTTGCCGCCTAACTTTACAGAACCGGTGACTTTGACCGTTTTTACTGCTTGGCGTGTTGCAGGACTGCAACCGACCATCAGCGAACTCAGCAGCAAGCATGAGAAAACACAAACGAGGAACTGGCGATACATCTCAAAACCTTCGATGAATGTAGAAATAAAAGCGAATCAATAACTAGAAATCGTTGGATGAAGTTTCACCGTCGGCGATGTAAGCCATTCGGCAAAGAGTCAGGTAATCCATTGTCTCCGGAAGGAACTTTACCGAGCCGTCACAAAGGACGAATTGCGCACCGCCCGTGTGCTGGCTGCTAAATGTCCATGCGAAATGCCGACCCTGCGCATCATTGTTGTAGGCTGAGTTAATGTGGTGGTCGCGTGCATCAACGGAACTTGGCGCCAAGGGTGTGGGCGATAACGTCGTGTTGTTTACTGAAGAAGCAACGCGACCATGACAGCAAGTCCGAGTGCCGGTTAGGCCCCATGGCCCCCAGTTCGTGTCAACTTTCGTTCGTCCGCCAGCAGATTCGCCAATTGCGATAACGTTGCTAGTTCCATCCTGGACATCATCAATGCGAGCAGCTCCATCGTTGCCAAAAGCTCCGAGCGGCTGTAGGCGACGAACTAGCAGGTTCGTATAAGAAGAGGTTCCGTCATCGTAATGACCAGTGCAGAAGAAATAGCTGGTCCGTCGCGCGCCGCGCATGCTGTACGGAACGGTTGTCCCGGGTTGATTGTCCCGCAGTTCGCCGGCACTTGAGTGCGAAGGGCATTCGAGAAAACTGTAACGAGCCGTTGTGATTGCGAGGTTGATGGTGTCATTACCAAGAACCGGGGCTGCTGGACCACCCGTCTGTTTGGCACTGCTCGAGCAACTGTTGAAGTTGTACTGATTGTAGGCGGCTTGCTGCTCGATATAGGGAAGCATCAAAACCCAGCCGGTGGTGTTCAGAACGTACTTGACCAGTGCTGGATTGTTAACGACTTGCCCGTTACCGATCTTGCAAGGTGGCAGAACATTCAATGCAGAGTGGTAATTGTGCAGTGCCAAACCCATCTGCTTAAGGTTGTTCGAGCACTGCATACGCCTCGCTGCCTCGCGAGCCGCTTGAACGGCTGGCAGCAGCAAGCCAACCAAAATTCCGATAATGGCGATCACCACCAGTAGTTCAACTAGGGTGAAAGCTTGACGTCTAAGTCGCATGGAAAATCCTCCGGGGAAAGAGAAGAGTAAAAGTTAAACTTGTCCTGTTAGACAGTTGACGAGTCCCATCCTGCTAGGAGTCGTGTTTATGGTGACTCCAACAGCAAACGAAGAGTTGGCGGGCTAAGCGTTGGATGCCGCCGACTAGCAATGCCGTGCACTAAATCACTCGGCCCAAGCCCTGCCGTCTGCCGCACGACAATCAAGCTCGCGAGCTTGCCAATGTTTGAATTAAGAAAATCTGTAAGCTTGTCGGTTGAAATGGCATAGTTTGCAAATTGAATCCCTTGGGGGACTTCGAATGTACCAAGCAAGACGACTGAATCGGGTGCCGGCGAATCCATATCCCAAATTGCTGGTGCATTTTCCCAGTTAATATCTGCCTCTTCCCACTGGTGCTGATCTGTGATTCCGTAGACCATGAAAGTTGCATCCGGGACAAGATATGCATACCCAAAACCTGTCGCAGCAAATGTCAGGCTGAGTTCAGCGCGTTCAATGCTCTCGCCACGCAACGAAGCAAGGTCAAAGCCCAAATACGCTCTGCGTTCCCACTCTTTCATGCTTTCGACCGGACGCTTTACCAACAACAAAGACTCACTTCTACGGTCCAGAGGGATCTCTTTTGCCTGCACAAATGCATCCTTTCCCATGCCTTGCGCAGTGGTGATTTGGACGCTTCGCTGTGGATCGGAGGTCAAATTTTGAGAAAATGCATCTGGAGTCAATGCATGCGATTCGAAATGTGGCCCCAAGTGCTGAAATTCGGATTCCATAAAACGAATCGTTGAGCCAGTTCTCATCTGTTCAGTGTGACCAGTGCCTCGATGTAGAGCATCAACGCGGCCTTGAAAAACCGTGACCGTTGCTTCTTGACCAGTTTGAGGAACAGTTACCCCAAATTCAGTGCCATAGTCAGTCAGAAGCGACGATGGCGTTTCAACAATGAATCCCTTTCCACTGGGCGGGACTTTGGCGATGACCCTGCCGCTATGCACAATGCACTTCATTGATGTGATCATTTCAAGATCGGCTGGACCTTCGATCCGAAGCTGCACACCGCTATTTAATAAGATCTTCGCCAGCCCCTCCGACAACCTCAAGCGACCTGCCGTCAACTTCGCATTCAATTCAGTTGGAAGCGTCCCCTCGCTCCAGCGACACTCTTTCAGCTCTACCAACTGCCCAATGAACGCATCCTGTATCGCAGTGCGAATAAGCACAAACGAACTTAAGATGAGCAGAACCAGCACAGCTACAGTCAAGAACAATTTCGAATAAACCGTGTGGCCTAGCGGCTTCGCGGTCGCAGTTCGGCTTTCTGTAAGATCGATATTCAAAAGTGCATGTTTCGCTGTAGGTTCACCGTCAGGGCAAGTCAGTGTTTGAATCTGTAGACTCTGTTGCGTATCATCTATTGGTAGTGTTAACGGAGTGTTATTGACCTTACGGAGATACCGGAGTGAACATCCCCGCAGACGGGGAATTGCTGTCAATATTGGCTGCAATT
>JBGSOM010000097.1:0-39684 GCA_041739135.1 Pirellulaceae bacterium | reverse complement strand
ATCCCTTTTCTACACCGGCCGCTCGATCCAGTAGAGGACTAAAACGTGAAGTCTCGTAAGTCAGGAATGTTTGCCAAGCGATCCGTCAGTGGCAGATCAACAGCGAAACACCAACAACTGCGGCAAACACTTCGACGTGGCATCCTCGAAAAGCTGGAACGCCGCGAGATGATGAACGCGGATTGGAATCCGGCTCTCGTGAATGCGACCGGATTTTACACGAGCACTGAAGCGCGTTCAGCGGTTGTCGGTTACGTGGCCAGCCAAGGTCAATCTGGACCTGGTTCGAGCTTGAATTCACCGGAAGGTGATCCGACGACCAGCGTCAATGTGAGCGAGTTGGAGCCGAATAATACGTTCGGTCAGGCTCAGCATATTCCACTCAACTCGACAACTCGAGTTGTCGTAAGCGGCAACAACACCAATCCGTTGGACGAAGACTGGGTTTCCTTTGACTTGAACGCAGGCGACATCTTTGACGCGCGCCTCAATGCAAACGCATCTGTCGTTTTGCCGCTTATTTCGCTTTATAACAGTTCGAACTTTGAACTGATTTCGATGAATTCGTTTTCGGGTGGCACGTATCCGGACGCATCACCTCTGACCGGTTCACCTACTGCTCCGGTTGGAAACGCAAGTCTCGCGTACGTGATTCCTCGCTCAGGAAGGTACTATTTCCGAGTTGGCGATGTTCTGAGTTCCTACACCGTGACGTTCTCGGTCTATCGCTCGGCGATGGAAAAGCAGACCGCTGGAAATCAACAAGTTCTTTTCCTTGACTTCGACGGTGCCATTGTCGCTCGCGACACCGTTGGATTCGGCGTAGGAAGCGCTCGCTTCAGCCCATTCTCTCGGTCACTGGCGGCTTGGGGCCTATTGCCGGCTGACGAACCAGCGTTGATCGAAGAGATCACTCGTCGAACGCTTGAAAAATTCCAATTCCTACAAACGAATTCGACCAGCAACAATGTTGCGATCCAAGTCATCAACAGCCGCAACGTGGTTGATCCTTGGGGCAACCCCAACGTTAGCCGTGTTGTTGTCGGTGGAACCTTTCAAGAGCTCGTTGGTGATCCGACTGTTACGAATCCAGGATTGATCGGTATCGCTGAATCCGTTGACGTGGGCAACTTCGACACAACTGAAACTGCTCTGGTGATGATGGACGTACTGGTCGGTAATGCCAACACCGTCCCCCTCGGCGGAAGTGCGACGCGCATCCAGTACATCGCTGAGTTGATCGCTTCAGTGGTCGCTCACGAAGCAGGTCACTTCTTCGGTGGATTGCACCAAGAAGGATCCAACACCACCAATGGTATCATGGATCAATTCTATGATCCGTTCGTCTTCTCTGGTGCGGGCCGCGACTTTACATTTGGCACAGCAGACGACGAGCGGCTGAATTTCAGCGTTGACGAATACGTGCTGTATCTGCCGTTTGCTCCCAACAACATTAACCAACCGTTGCCGGGTGGTGTCGATGACACGATCAACACTCTTGCCTACGGATTGTCGACTGGGTTGGTCGGTGGACGAATCAACGGTAACGTTTACATCGACAAGAATCTGAGCCGCACCAAGGATGCTGGCGATTGGGATTTCCCTGGGGTTCGAATTTATGTCGACCTGAATAATAACGATCAATACGACAACCACGAATTCAGCGCAGTTTCTAATTCGACGGGCGATTATTCGATTCTCGTTCCAGCTGGCACTCACACGGTTCGCGCACTGGTTCCTTCTGGCTACCGTTTGACCGCTCCGCTGTCCGGTGAGACGACCGTTACAGTGACTGGCACGAACACGGCCTTCGGTGTCAACTTTGGCCATGAGCAACTGAACTTGAACGCTACGGGCGTAAAGTGGAATGACGTCAACGGAAACGGACTACGCGATCCGGGTGAAGGCGTCATCTCTGGTGTTCGACTCTATTTGGACCTCGATGGTGACCAACGCATCGACATCGGTGAACCATCCGCAAAGACAAACGATCGCGGTGAGTACTCGCTTACTTTCCCTGGTCCTGGAACCTACAACATTCGCGAAGTGGTTGAGCCAGGTTACGTTCAAACGTTCCCAAATGCCGCTAGTGGATTCCAGCATCAAGTGATCGTGACCGGCAACGCAGCCGTCGATGCTCCGAATTTGGCAGGGCTGAATTTTGGTAACAAGTTAACAGTCGACTTCGGTGATGCTCCTGCTTCGTACGGAGACGCGTCAGCTGGATTCACTCCGGGATTGTTGCTGGGTTCCAACTGGGACGATGAACAATCCAGTCAATATTCTTCCTCTGCGTTGGGCGATGATATCGCTGGCCGATTGGACCTAAACGACGTTGTCATCGATGATGAAGATGGCGTCATCTTCACTCGACCTCTCGTTCGTGGCAGCTCGTCGAATCGCATTTCAGTTTCAGCGGTCAACTCAACGGGCATTTCGTCCTACTTCAGTGCTTGGGTCGACTTCAATCGCGACGGTGACTTCAACGACGCTGGTGAAAAGGTTATCAGCGACGCTAATGTCGGCACCGGGACTTCAACGCTGACTTTTGCAGCACCCGCAGGCGCCGTACTTGGCAACACCTTTGCTCGCTTCCGTTATTCGAACCAATTGAACGTAGGTCCGACCGGTCGCGCATTGGGTGGCGAAGTTGAAGATTACTTGGTAAACGTCGTTGCTACGCTCGAACTTGCATCAAACGATACTGTCACTGTTAGTCGCAACTCGGTTCAAAACACAATCGACGTCCTCGCGAACGATTTTGCGTTGCCAGGCGAACAACTGGAAATTGTTTCGACCAGCGGCAGCTCAGCGGGCGGCATCGTCCAAGTTAGCTCAGACAACAAGATCCTTTACACGCCTCCAGCGGGCTTTATCGGCCAAGATACTTTTGAATACACCATGCGCAACGCCGCAGGTGAAACCGATACCGCAACAGTCGTTGTGAACGTTAACCTGTTCTTCGAAGACCCACTCGCGATCGACGATTCGTTCGATATCACATTGAACGCCATCGATACACCACTAGCCGTTTTGGCAAACGATATCGAAGGTCAAGCGGGCGCGCTCACAATCATCATGGTGACTCAGCCTTCCGGTGGCGGACAAGTCAGCATCTCGTCCGGTGGCAAGGCGCTGCGTTACACACCGGTCCGCGGATTCAATGGAACCGAGACGTTTACGTACACCGCTGCTGATTCATCGGGCAACCAGACCACTGCCGAAGTCACGCTGCACATCGTTCCGTATGTAAATACAAACACCGACGTGATCTATCGACTGCGTACCACCGACTTGAACGGCAACGAAATTAGTGCCATTCAACAAGGCCAGGATTTCAAACTGGAAGTATTGGTCGATGACTTCCGAAACGATCGCGGTGCTCCTACATCGGCACCAGGTGTTTTCGCAGCCTACATGGACTTGCTTTACAACCTGCAATTGGTCAGCACAGCGATTCCAGACGCGGGTTCATCGTTGAACTTCGATGTCGACTTCTTCAACAGTTATGTTAACGGTCTCAGTGGCGACGCAACTGTGCCCGGCATCATTAATGAGTTTGGAGCCTTCAATTCGACAGGCAACAACGCTGATCCGGGATCGATGAACTTCCCTGACGAAGTGCGACTCGCTTCGATTACCTTCACGGCTCGTTCGCCAGGTGTTGCGAAGTTCTCGCCAGATCCAGCTGACAATTCGCCAGCCAACGATACGTTGCTGTTCGATGTATCCGGTTCGGCAATTCCAGTTGAACGCATTCGATTCTTGAGCACTTCGATCGAGATCGTTGGGAACAGCGATGAGTTCCCGTTCGCAGTCGACGACTCGCTTTCGACAACAATTCCGTTTGGTGCTGTACGATTCCCGATCAACGTCAAAGCGAACGATTTGCCGGGTTCAACTGGCATCATCAATGTTGTCTCGGTAACGAACGGTTTGAGTGGCTCAACCACTATCGACGCTCAGGGCCGAGTGCTTTACACGCCAAACGGTGGCTTCAGCGGTACTGACCAATTCACCTACACCATCGAAGACGCTCGCAGCATTCGTTCGCAAGCGAAGGTAACAGTCCGAGTTGGTGCTGCCGACGGGAATGACATCGTTGACTTGCGTATGGAAGTGACCGACCTGAACGGCACTCCGATCAGCGACATCGCAGTCGGCGGCCAGTTCCAACTGCGCGGCTATGTCAAAGATCGACGTGACACCGGTATTCGCGGCATCTTCGCTGCGTACCAAGACATTCTCTATTCGAGCGCCCTGGTCAATCCGATCGGTACACCGGTCACAACAAGCAATCCACTTGGATTCCAAGTTGTATTTGGAAACAACTACAACCGCTTGACTAGCGGCGACATCACCAACCCTGGAATCATCAACGAAATCGGCGCTGTGCAGAACGTTGACAACACGGGCAACGCAAGTCCGCTGGGACCAAACGAGTTCCCGCTGTTCATCATCACCCTTGAAGCCAAAGCTGTTGGTACGGCGACCTTCATCGGTGACCCTGCCGACGTAACACCGCTGCACGATACTTTGACGTTTGATCCAGCGGCAGTTGTTACCTTTGATCAAATTCGCTACGGTTTCGATTCGCTGAACATCACTTCGTCGGGCAGCTTGGGCGGTGGCGAGTTCACCAATCGCAGCAACGCTTATGACGTCAACAACGACGGCTTCGTATCACCAATCGACGCGCTGATTGTTATCAATCACTTGAATGGTGGTTCGCGTACTGGATCAGGCGAAGGCGAAGGCGACAAGTATTACATCGACGTGAACGGTGACAGCCAATTATCGCCGCTCGACGCGCTCCTCGTCATTAATCGCTTGAACGCTGCTCGCAGCGGCGCTGGCGAGGGTGAAGGAGAAGGCAGCAGCTTCGATCCGCAAATGCTCAGCTCCGGAGCGTTGGCAACTTCATCAACCGCATCGGATGAGTCCGAACTCAATTCGCAATTGGTTGAAGACTTAACTCCAGCGATCACAAGTCCAATTGGACCGCGTTCGACTGGTGTTCAGTACGGGCCGTTCCTCACCGATTCCAGTGCCGATGCTGCTGACAGCGTGTTTGGTGACGACGAGGGTGGATTCGATGATCTGCTGGCTCAGCTAGCACCTGACGTCGAAGAGAGCCGCAAGAAGAAATAGCTCGCGTTTCAAACTCATCAACTCATCACGCTCTTCCTCCAGGGGAAGAGCGTTTTGCATTGGCGTCAAACTGAGTTTAAGCCGGTTGACGATGACAGGTTCGAATACAATCCTCACAAACCTCTGCAACTGCGGTCAATTCTGACGTGTCCAGCGAGCTCGCTTCGATCAGATCGAGCAGCGTTTGACACGACTGGCACCACAGTTCCATCGTTTCTGGTAACACGGAACCGGTCTCCGAGCTGCGAACGCATTGGATGCTATGTTCGCTACAGTCAACCGCAGCGACAATGATCTCTTGCATTCCCCCTTGCGGCGATTGCGCATACGACTTGATCAAACTCAGATTCGCCTGAGTGCAAGTCATCGCGCGACCAATCAAGATCTCATTCATGGTTGAACTCGCTAGTTAAAATCTAGTACACGCTTGAGAGAAAGTTGTGTGGTCGATTGGCGACTAAAAGTCGCCACCACTTATTCCCTGTCTGAACCTCAGTGATGAAGCATTTGCTGAGCCGATTGCAAAGCGGCCTAAAGCGCGGCGTCAAATCGATCAACTCGAGACATAATCAATCACTAAGAGCGATTCGCCTCAGCGGGCGTAGGCGGCGGAAGTACCTTTTCTTTGACTTTGACCGCACCTTCCTCTGGTTGAGTGCGTTCGCCATGTGCCAGCGAGTTCGCAACGGTAAATTCAGCGCCAAACAATAGAATGACCGTCGAATAGTACACCCACAGCAGGATGATGGCGATCGCGCCGGCGGCTGAACCGAGTTGCTCACCAGGGTTTGCAAACTGAAAGTAAAGAAACAGTCCTGCACGACCGAGTGTAAACAACAGAACCGTGAAAAGCCCACCCATCGCAGCGCGTTTCCATGGCACTTTTGCATCCGGCATAAACTTGAAGATGCCCGCGAAGAAGATCCAACCAGTCAAAAAAATGATACCGTGATTAATCACGAGCGGAAGATTCCCGCCCAGCCCCAAACGATTCGCGGCAAACTCGCCCATTAGCATCAGAATCGAACTGAGGATCAGCGACACCAACAACACAAAGCCAAAGCCCAAGATCATGGCGAGCGAGAAGATTCGTTTAACGACGAAGTACTTTGCAAAACCAGCATCCGGATCCGGCTTCACGCGCCACACGCGATTGAGTGAACTTTGCAGTGACGACATTAAACCGGTGGCGCCTAGCAGCACGCCCACTAAACTGACAATCGACTTCCACCACACGCCGTCGCGTTGATTCACCTTTTCCAACATTTGACCAACTTCGACGGCGGCTGCGCGATCGCCGATCAGCTGGCTAGTTTGCGACTGCAGGAACTCTTGCGCCTTCTCACGCGATTCTTCTGCTCCGTAGATGCTCGTCATTCCAACCGACATCACGATCACTAGCAGGTAGAGCAACGGAGGCAAAGCGAACAGCGTGTAAAACGCAATGGAAGCCGCCAAGGTCATGCAATCGTCTTCGTCGAACCGAGCAAACGTCTTGTTTAGAAATCGTAACAACAGAACCACCTTCGCTTGCCAGTAGAAAATAAACTAGAGCATCGGCTTGGGCGCTAGATCTACTTCCGATACGAGCCAGATATTCCGCAAAACATCCGTGATCGGAAGACGCGAGTTTCGAAACCGCAAGTTTCATTCCATCAACCGTCGCTCGGGCATGTTAAATGCTTTGGACGAACAAACGAGGAACGAATATGCAAACAAACCAAAGCGCAATTGCACTCCGCACATCATCTCGACAGATCGCATCTCGACAGATCGTGACAACCCAAAGAATCGCTGCTGCCACGTTCGGGATCTTTCTGCTGGTAGCGTTGCAGATCGACGCCTTCGGGCAATCCCGCGAAGGGTTCGCCGCTGGTGTATCGACTCGCGGTAATCTGCCGACTGAACGGACGTTGGACTACGACTTTGACGACGTCAGCATTGATTCGATCGAGGGATGGCTGCGGTGGGTGAACGTCGATTTGCCGGTGGACGTCAGCGGCGACGTCAGCGGTTGGTTATGGGCTCAACGAAGCGCCAAAGGTCTGTTCAATTTCAGCGACTATTGGATCGAAGGCGAACTCAACTCACCGACTCTGACCGTGGATCAGTGGACGATTGATGCCGCAAACTGGCGATTCGGCTATCGCAATGGAACGTGGTACGTCGGGCAATTAAAAGGCAAAGTCACACCTCCCAATCAAACGATTTCGGCCGGGCAAGTGAATCTGGCTGGAAAGCTGCCGACAGATGCAAACGCTGAACTGCAACTTTATGGCGAAGTTGCCAATGTCAATCTCGAATCGCTACTCAATGGATTCGCGGTTACGCTGCCGATCTCCAATCGCGGCGGAACATTATCTGTGGAAGCCAGCGTTCCGTTCGATCGTTATCGCGATCTGCAAAACTGGACCGCCGACGCTCAATTGCGGTTGGATGACGTAGCCTTGCCTACCTTGCAAGATCCGGTGCTTGTTACCGCTTCGGCAGAATTGCGCGAAGGCAATTGGAAGATCGACCCCGCAAATCTATCACTCCAGTCTGACCAGTCCGCAAAACTTCCGATTCGAATCACGGCGGGTGGTCCACTTAAAGCACCCTGGCAGTTTTCGGTGGAGGCGTCCAGCGATGACATTGAAGTGAACGAGCTGTTGCAACAGTTGAACTTGCAACAATTTGTCGTCGGTGGCCAGGGCAGTGTAGGCGTGTCCGCAGTTGCTGAGGGCGATGCGGAGCGAGGGATTCAGTCGGGCGAGTTCGAAGTTGAAGCGGCCGCGTTGAATGTCGATGAACAAAAGGTGCGTGGATTGTCGTTGTCCGGCAAGTTGCAAGACAATGCGGCTTCAGCACGCTTTCAATTGGCGAGCATTCTCAACGGAACCGCGGTCGGCTCTGTCAATTGGAATGATCTTCGTCTGAATCAAGAAGGCACTCCGAATCGAATTTCATTCACACTGAATAACATCAACTTGGGCGCGATCAAGTTGCCTGCGCTCACAGGTCGCATTTCAGGTATCGCCAGCGGGCGAGTCGAATTTGAATCGGAAACTCGTGAGGATGGAACGGTTGCGTGGGCGTCCAATGGCGATGTCGCGGTTGCAAATGCAATCGTTGAGATGACGCAGTTCGGCGATGTGAATTTAGAGTGGGAGAAAAATTTCGATCAAACCGACGGGACTGCGGTCGTGCAGTTTAGCAAAGGCGACGGTCGCGCATCGGCCGAAATCGAAGTTAGTTTCACGGATAATTTCTCAGCCGCAGCAATTCTGGAAAGCGTTCAGAGCTATCGCGCGAATGGTTCGATCGATAATTACGCAACGAGTGTTCGGGTTCCCCAGTTAGAACAGACGCTGCCGATTCGATTGACGGGCGAGTTCGATTTCAGTGGCTCAAGTGGTGACTGGATTCAAAGCGGTAATGCACGACTCGAATCGCTGGCGACGGAACTGCAAGGTCGCGCCGTGAATGTTTCGGATGTCCTATTCGAAGCTTCACCAGAGGAGTTTCGGCTACGTCAGTTTACGATCAACGATTCCATCGGTCGCATACTGGGTTCAGGCATCGTGCGTCGCGATGGCGAAGGCGAGCACTTGGTTCGCTTGGCTGTAAATGACATCGAGGTTGCGACCTACTGGGAGACGTTTGCACCTGCTGCTTACAAAGGCCTCGAAGGACGAATCAGTTCGCGCGTGGATCTGACGATTCCTGCCGACTCTACAAATGGAACAGATGTATTCGCAATTGGGCAAAATGCAAACGGTGAGTTTTCTGGTGCGGTGCGTGGGCTGAACTTTCGCGAGAACTCGATTGGCGACTTGGATTTTCGTGGTCAGTTTGATGACGGAGCACTCAATGCTTCCGCCGAGGGAGCGGTGCTGGAAGGCACGGCGGAGATTACCGTGCAGGTGAACGATCTGTTGGAGCAGATTTTCAATCGCCAAAAAGCGGCACCACTTAACACCAGCTTCAGTCTGCGGCTCGATGGCGTGCAACTTGAGCCCGTGGTTACGCTAGTCGATTCGCGGCGGGGCATTCAGCCGGCCCAAGGTCGCGCTTCCGTTGAATTGAATGCGACTGTGATAAATGGAAATGTGCAGCAAGCGCGAGGTCGACTCTCTGTTCCGCGATTCATCTACAATCGCGAATTGCTTGCGCAAGAGTTGTTAATCGATGCGGTGTTAGCTGATTCAACTCTTACAATCAACGAAGCTAGCGGCCGGGTTGCGGATGGTTTAGTCAATGTGACCGGGTCGCTCAACATCCCGACTTATTCTCTCGACGAGATTGGTGGCGAAGTAATTTATTCGATTCGCCAAGTGGAAGTCGGGAAGCTCGCAAAGTTCATTTATCCTGAAATTGCGGATGAATTTTCGGGTCGAGTGAGTTACCGCGGGCGCGGAAGACTGGCGCAGTCGTTTCGCTTCTTAGGCGCGGCGACTACGACGAATGCTGAGCTCTATGGATTTCCGCTACAGTCCGTTCGAAGTTCCCTGCAAGTGGACTTCGATCGCGCTGGCAATTTTCAGAATGTCGTGGCTAGCAATCTAGTTGGTACCGCGCTTGGTGGTCAGATGACCGCAGACTTTAGAGTTCGCGGTGGGACAAGTTATGACCTACGGGCGAGCGGGCAAGTTCGACGCGGTAAAATGGAACAACTCAGTCGCGCGTTAGGATTCGAACGCATCGTGGGCAGCGAGAATTTCAACTCGGCATTCCAATTCAACTCACGGGATGCCTTCGACCTTGGTGCGCTGAACGGGCGACTGCAAATCGACTTCGATGAAGGTGACGCTCAGAGCATTCCGATTCTCTCCGACCTCAATCGTCTTGTCCCGCTGATGCAACTCGCTTCAACAGACATTACCAGCGGACGTATGGATGCCACAGTCGGACAAGGTCAACTGCGCATCGAAGATCTGCTGCTGAACAGCGAAGCGTTTTGGATTGCAGGAAGTGGAAACGCAAGTCTGAGAACTGGCAACTTGGACCTGCAAGGAGTTCTGCAAACCGGCGGCGGACTGGAAGCTCAAGTATCGCAAGCGTCTTTGCGACGTTTGGCAACGGTTCTCTTACCTGAAGTAGTGTTTCTTGCAGAGCTCGACAATCTCGTGCGCAATCGCACTTTGTACTTCCGCGTGCGCGGCACCACCAATCGGCCTGTTATTCAACCCAAAATCGCACCTTCCATTGCGCGAGCTCTTTTGCAGGAAGTGAAACGCGGCCTTCTGGCTTCACCGCGCATCATTGCAACTAGCAATGATTGACGATTACATAGAACTTGAGCGCTCACGATGATTGTATTTTGCATTCATTTTGCAGTTTGCGGGTAATCACATGAGTGAGCCGAAGGGGGCTTTGCGAGCGGACGATGTCTTCATAGAGACGCAATGTTTGTGATTGCTGTGATTGAGTCCGTTTAGCCCGAGCCAACCCAATGAAACTTCTTTCAGCATTAGTAATGACGTTGTCCCTCGTCGTTTCGAGCGGCTGCAGCTCACTCGGTTTGTCGCTTTGGCCGACCAGTTTCCCGCTACTCAACCAGACGAAAGACCTTGCGGCAGCTTCACCGCGGCCAACAGGTTTGAACCACGAGCTGGCGAAGGCAACTCTGCCGGAATATTACATTGAGGCTGGCGATCGGATATTGATTGAATCCACCGCACTCGATTCCGAGTTTCGTGCGATCGGTGATCAGAAGGTCCAGGTTGACGGTAGTGTGGACATTGGTCAGTACGGACGATTGCGAGTTGCTGGTATGACTGTGGAAGCGATCGAGTTCATGATCGAAGAACGTATTCGCGAAGTGGATGGCGAACCGGAAGCGATCAACGTGCAACTGATCGAAACCAACGCAGCAACTGTTTATGTCTTGGGCGAAGTCGGTTCGCCGGGATCGTATCCTATCGATGGCAACGAAACGGTGCTCGATGCCATTCTCATGGCTGGTGGATTGACGTCGAGTGCATCGCCGTGTGACATCGTCTTGGTGAGACCAACCAATCCAAGTGACTGCCGCGTCGTGCTTCCGGTCTGCTATCGCCAGTTAACTCAGATTGGTGATGCCACCACGAACTATCAAGTGCAACCGGGTGACCGTATCGTTGTCGGTGCTCGAACGTTATGCGAGGAACTCGCATTCTGGAAGCAGCGTACGCAGTGCGAAGGTTGTGCTTGCAGCCACTGCGTCGAGTGCGCCCCAGCGTCAGTCAACTACACGAATCGTATCATGCAATTTGCGAGTCACTTTCCGTTGCCTCGCAAGTTCAAAAAGTCAGCTCAAAGTTCCGAAGCGGTACCTTCAACTGCACTCGATGGGAAGAACGATTCACAGGCCGCGCAGCAGTCTGAAGCAAAGCTGAATGCGCTTCCCCAACAGCCGACTCAAGAGGATGCGAGCTCAAGCGACCGAAGTGCTGCTCCGGCGGCGAAGGCTCCGGCGCCCCCGGTTGAAGAAGCACAGATCTTCTTACCTGCCATTGAAACCAACAAGACGCCGGCTAATTCGAGTCCGCGAAAGTAATTACTCGGCGGTTGTTGTGAGAATCTCTAGGATCTTCGTTTCGCGAGACTGCAACATCGAACCTTGTCGCGACAGTGCGTAGCGATACGCACTCAGCACTAAACACATCTCAATGAACGACAACACTGCGTAAGCTGGAAAGATGGTTAGTTTAAAGTATTGCTTGGTCGCCCACTCGATGGTTACAAACACACAACCGGGTGCGACGACGAGTGGGGCACCGAGAACGACGACCATCTGCACCACCATCGTTAGGAAATTAACTTGGACCGGCTTCCCAGCTCCCGGCACCATGGCGATTGGAAAGTAGATCGAAGTCCAGTTTCCGGCTAGACAGGCGAGTAAGAACGCGATGACCATCTGAAAAACGCTGCCCAACAAACTCAGCGGCCCGACCGGCGCGAAGTACGAAAGGATGAGCGCAAAGAAGATCGCGGTAGCCAGCACGATCGGCAAATTACCGAGGTTCTTCCCAAGCAAAATATCGCTGCGGCGAACTGGCATAAGAACGTAGCTGCGAAAACCGTTGCGATCCATGCCAAAGACGTTCATCAACAACATCATGCACACGAATGTGAGCAGGGCTAAACCTGCTAACCATGCAAACGGTTCCAAGCCCGGCATGATCTTTGGTGTGCGATTGGAAATGACTAAGACCACGAACAACGCACCGAGAATGACCGGACCGAGCAACATCATCTTTGCTTCCGGTGCGCGCATCAGATTCTGCAAACTGCAAAATGCTACAGCCGAACATTGCTCGGATACCCACGGCAGTGTGCGTTCGATGAGTGTTCGTTTGCGGTCAGCCGAATCAGCAACAGCAATCGCGGCTTCAGAGCGTTTGCTATCGGCAACCTGCTGCGCGTTGCTCAGCGGACGTTTCCGCGACGGTTGGTTGCCGGTGTAGTACCTCAAGGTTGACTTGTAGGATCGCCAAAGACTAAGCGAACCGATCAGCGTCATCGCCGCAAAACAAGCGAACGCTGGCCAAATGGGTCCCACAATCAACTGCTTGCTCGCGTAGGGTAACCAGCCGACTGGAAGAATCGCATTGACATTGCCAAGGATGCGCTCAAACTTGGCTTGCGAAGCTGCGTTCTGTGCCTGTTTCTCACTTGCAGCATCGTTTTTTAGTCCCTCGATACGTCTGTCGTACTCCTCGATAGTGATCTCTTGCTTGGTTAACAGCTCGGCAACAGCCGACTCTTTCGCGCGTTGTGTGGCAGCGCGTTCTCGCGACACTTTTTGATCGGGCAATGTCAACTGGATTACCAGGTTGGGAACTTGCGCGAGCGCGACAAAACCCATCGTGATGAACATCACCACAGTCCGCTGCCGTCGCTTGTTCGTCATCAAGGATGAAAGCCATCCGCGGAATTGGTAAGTCACCGCCGTGAGCATTAGGATGAAGCTTGCGAGGATCGGAATTAATAGCAGCATTTGACTGCCGTTCGTGAAAGCTAACGCAATGCACAACCCGAGCGCAGCCGGAACGAAGCAGATGATGTTCAGACAAAGAATCGACGAGAGGTAATTCAGCAGAAACGCATCGCGAAGTGTCATCGGTAGATGTAGGAGCTTTTCGAGCGACAGTAATTCCATCCGCTGAATTTCGATCAGCAGCGAGATCGACCAACTGAAAAGCAGGACAGCAACCATGACGTCCCAAACCGCCATGACGATACTGGGCGTGGCTCGTGGCAGAAGGAAAACGCCTAAACCGATCGCGAAGAAAAACGAGAGCACTGACAGCACTAACATGCTGACTGCTAAGATCATCATCAGCACAAAATTAAAAGTGCCACCTTTTCGCCACTGATTAATGCTCAAACGGGAGCGTAACCAAACGATCGCTTTTAACTGCTCCCAATTCACGGCATCGAACTTTCGTTAGCGACCTGCGCATCATCCAACCAACTTAGGTGCTGGTTCTCCGATTCCGCGCTACCTACTTTCTCCAAGAAGCGTTGTTCAAGCGAGCTGCCGTTGCGCAGTTCGGCCAGCGAAGTTTGCTCGACCAACTGCCCTTTTGCGATGATGCCAACGTGCGTGCAAATTCGTTCAACAATTTCGAGCACATGCGACGTAACAAATACGGTCGAGCCGCGAGCGGCGTAGTTCGCTAGCAGCTCTCGAATCACGCGCGATGTGACAGCGTCAACACCCTCAAACGGCTCGTCAAGAAACAGCAGGTCCGGATTAGGGAGCAGTGCACCGGCAAAGGCGAGTTTCTTTTTCATGCCATGTGAATACTCAATCGTCAACTTCTTCTCAACACCTTCGAGACTGAGCACGCTGAGCAATTCTTCACTTCGTTGCCGGACCGTTTCTGCCGGCATCAAAAACATGCGCCCAATAAACGTCAGGTACTCGCGAGCGGTCAGGTTCTCGAAGAGCGCTAGTCCCTCCGGAACCACACCGATGCGACGCTTGATCTCAATCGACTCACTTGGTTTCCAAGGATCGAGGCCGAGCACCGAGACGTTGCCGCTCGTGGGCGACAGAATGCCAGTCAGCATTTTGATGGTGGTCGACTTACCGGCTCCGTTCGGTCCGAGGAACCCGTATACCGATCCTCGTTCGACCGTTAAGTTGACGTTGCGTACAGCGCAGAAGTCGCCGAACATTCGCGTCAGTTCAGTTGTTTTAATGGCGGACGTCATGCCGTGCTCACATGCTTAAGATGAAATCGTGACCCGCGATGATCATAACCGATTCATGTTGTCCGGGGTCCTTACACCAGCAAGAAAAAAGGCCACAATTGAACGCTCAATCATGCAACCGCAAGCTTGCGGTTGGATGCTGAGCTTATCGCGAAACGGAGTTTCCAGCGATTCGCGGGTTTCGTTCAAATATTGGCAACGGACTGATCATGAATGAGCTATCTCGAGTGCACGCTCGATTCTCCTGGGCTGGATTTTCAGGCGCCGGATACTTCTGCATTGGGAAGTGCGCAATGCGTGTTTTGTTGATTGCAAGTTGCTTCGCGATGGCGATTGCCAATTCGTCTTGGCTATGGTCGCAGCCGCCGCTCATTCTGAGTCCGTCTGTTGTGCAGAACCCGCAAAACGTGACTGGGCAAAATGTTGCGGCGCAGGAGCCGCTAATCCTCAATGCTCCGGTGACGGCTCCGGCTCCAGAAAACGGTAACTCGCAACTCCCACCGCTCCCCGCGAACCAACAGAACTCCGTCGCGCCCGGCGTGCAAACTCCGCCGACCGCGCCGCAAGTTCAACTGCCAACGCAACCGCCAACTCAAACGCCGCTTGAAGCCGCTGCGCAGGCGATCGCAGTCCGCCAACAACAGGTGCAGGAAGATCCGGAACGCGCGGCTGAGTTGAAAGAGCCGCTGATCAAACTCTACCAACAAGCGTTGATGGATATCAAAGCGGCAGCGGAAGCGCAAAAGCAGCGAGCTCAGTGGGTGGCTCGCATTGCGGCCGCGCCGAACAGTTTGGAGGAAGCCAAGGGTAAGCTCTCGCAAACCGCTTCGCGCGCAACGCTCAGCGACACGCTGGATTACATGAGCTTCGATGAAGTTCAAAAGGAGCTTCAGGCCTTGCAAGCGAAGTTGACGACGGCCACCGAAACGCGCGCGAAACTGTCAGAACAAGTCGCTGCACGCGAGAAACGTCGCAAGGAGTTGCCGCAGTTGCTTTCCGATGCACGCGCGCGGGTCGACAATCTCGCAGCTGCGAACACGACCGCGGCCGTTACGAATGATGATGCTTTGATGAAGGAAGCGATCGGTTGGTCATCGATGGCAGCACGAGCAGCTGCGACGGAACAACTGCAAACTTTAGAGAGCGAGCAACGAGCTTACGAAGCCGAAGCGGAACTGCTGTTGCTGCAATTGGAACTCGCCCAGTCCGCCGAAAAACAGCTTCAGGAACCGGTACGCCGCGTTACGGAAGAACTCAATCGCATGCGCCAAGATCGTATTCTGCAGATGCGCGATGATGTGCGCGCTCTTGTGTCGGAATTGCCTGATGAACTGAAATCGACTGGCGACGAATTGCTTGAGCGAATTTCGGAATGGCTCGCGCTATCTACAAAGAAGGCGAGTATCAAAGCGGAAATCGATGGCTCCAAAGCGACCTTTGATCGATGGAAAGAACGCTTTACGAAGATGCAGAATCGCGTCGAACCTCAAGATGGGCAGGACATTGTTGCGGGGTTCAATAGCTGGGTCGGATTGATGCTGCGCAAGCAAAGAAGCGAATTGCCGGAACCGAATCGCTTACGAAGTCAGATTCGCTACTACCAACAAGAGATGCATACCGCTGAGTCGATGCTATTCGACCTCGAAGACGCACTGCTGAATAACAACGCGGAACTTGAAAGTATCCGAAACCGTCAATCCAACTCAGGGAACAGCACTGAACTGCGAACGGAACAAGTTCTATTGGAAAAGTTCAAGGAGGTAGTGAACGCGATCCAAGTCGATGTCGACGGATACTTGAACGAACTCTATCAGGCTGCTGACATCAAGGAACAAACTCACGGACTGTCCGTTCGGTACCGAGAGTTTATCGACGAGCATGTGTTGTGGATTCGCAGTTGTGAGCAGTTGGAACGTTCCGATTGGTTGCCCATGCTGGAAGCTCTGCGGTGGTTGGTCAGCTACGAGAACTGGCGAAAGCTGTTCCAAGATATCTTCAATGACATTGTCCGCAGACCGTGGTGGTACATCCTGTTCGCGGTTGCGTGGTCGGGGCTCGTTATCTACCAATCGAGGTTTCGACGAGCTCTGTTTTCGGTTTCCGATTTGGCTGCGAAAAGGAACTGTATATCTTTTCTTCATACTGCCAAAGCGACGATGTTCACGTTGTTAATCGCGCTGCCGGTACCGCTGCTTTTTTCTTTTCTCTACTTGCGATTAGCCAATTTGAATGACGGTGACGGGAATTTTTCTACGGCGATTGGAACGGGATTGCTGGTAGCGATGACCGTCTTTTTGCCATTCGAAATCTTGCGGCAAACGAGTCGACCAGGAGGCTTGGGATTGAAACATTTCGAGTGGTCGGAGGCTGGGGCAGCGCATCTGCGGCTGAACTTGCGATGGCTGATCGATTTCACGATGCCGTTGACGATTATCGTTGCAACCTTCACTTCGCATAACAATCCGCGGTGGGAATCGTCGCTCGGCCGAGCCGCGTTCATTTTGCTCATGCTGGTTCTGGCAGCTTTCTTTGCGCGCGTCTTTGTTCCTCGCAGCGGGATTCTCGCTCGATATTTGGCGGCTTATCGAAACGGTTGGGTCGATCGACTGCGCTACGGTTGGTATTCGGCGTTGATCTTGATACCTGTGACGCTCGGCGCACTCAGCTTTGTCGGCTACTACTACACCGCTCAACGATTGGCTTCTCACCTGAATACATCGTTGTGGGTGGTGATCGGCTTAGCCATAACTTTTTATCTGCTTCGACGTTGGTTGACGCTTAGTCGCAAGAAACTGATGCTCGCGCAGGCGAAGCAACGCTTGGCTGACGCAGCAAAACGCGACCCGAATCAGCCAATTACTACGCCTCTGACGGACGACAGCGAAGTGAATCTAGTGGTGATCAACGAGCAGACGATGCGATTGGTCAACAGCTTCATCGTTGTCTCGGGTCTCGTCGCGATTTTTATGATTTGGTCGGACGTGCTGCCTGCGATTGCGATGCTGGAGAATTTCAAGCTGTGGAGTGTGCAAGGCGATAAGCCGGATGAAACAGTTGTCATTACGCTCGCGAACTTGCTGTTGGTGATTCCAATCTTAGCACTCATGGTCATCGCCGGACGCAATCTTCCAGGCTTGCTGGAGATCGCATTGCTTCAGCACTTGCCGATTACCAGCGCGATGCGTTACGCAATCACAACGCTCAGTCGCTACACGATTGTGTTCGTCGGCATTCTGCTGCTGTTCAATACGATCGGGCTGCGTTGGTCGAGCATTCAATGGTTGGTTGCCGCGTTGGGCGTGGGTTTAGGTTTCGGTTTGCAAGAGATCTTTGCGAACTTTGTCTCGGGCTTGATTTTGTTGTTCGAACAACCGATTCGCGTCGGCGATGTGATCACTTTAGATGGAACAACTGGTGCTGTTTCAAAGATTCGTATGCGTGCAACAACGATTGTAAATTGGGATCGCCAAGAACTGATCATTCCCAACAAGGATCTTATCACCGGCAAGCTCTTGAACTGGACGCTGTCGGACACAACCAATCGTTTGGTGATTGAACTTGCAGTCGCGTTTGGCACCGATACGGAATTGGCTTGTTCGAAGGTCTTGACGATCTGTAAGGAGCATCCCAACATCTTGGCGGATCCGATCCCGCTAGTGACCTTCGATTCGTTTGGCGAGGGAGCGCTCAAGTTAACTCTGCGCGCGTTTCTAGCGAGTCTCGATGTTCGATTGCAGACGACTCATGAGCTAAATACTCGCATTCATCGCGAGTTGCGGGAGATGGGAATCGAATTAGCGTTGCCACAGCGCGAGTTGAGGCTCGGTTCGGTCTCGCCGCAGGCTACGAAATGGTTCGAGCGCTTCAAGGTGCCCAGCTAACGCGCCATGCGTCGCCCTTCGCGAGTTGGTTTAACCGCGTGGGCAACGCCCCGCGTTAGCGCTGGCAAGCACGGCCCGTTGAGCACGCGCTTAAACGAAAGCCGCAAGCAAACCCGATATCGTCAATAGTTTGCCGTAGGCGTTCGCGAGTTGGTTTAACCGCGTGGGCAACGCCCCGCGTTTGCGCTGGCAAGTACGGCCCGTTGAGCACGTGCTTAAACGAAAGCCGCAAGCAAACCCGATATCGTCAACAGTTTGCCGTAGGCGCTTTGCGAGTTGGTTTAACCGCGTGGGCAACGCCCCGCGTTTGCGCTGACAAGCACGGCCCGTTGAGCACGCGGTTAAACGATAGCCGTAAGCAAACCCGATATCGTCAACAGTTTGCCGTAGGCGTTTCAGGCTTACTTGGGTTAAACTGAATCGTAAGGCAAACGAATCGCAATGTTGCTTAACGGAGTACAACGAAGTGATGAGAAACCAGACATGGATGTTGCTACAGTTCTGCACAATCTTCTTCGCGAATGTAGCTTTATGTTCAGCCGTCGATGTGGTCGTCGTTCGCCCGCAAGGCTGGTCCGATGCAATCGGACCTTGGAAGGCCTATCGCGAAGCGCAGGGCTATTCCGTTGTCGAACTTGATTCGGCAAATTCTGCGGTGGAGATTCGAGACCGAATCAAAGCGATCGCCGAACTGCGGCCCGGTCAACTGAAGTTCATATTGCTGGCAAGTGACGTCGGCGTTTTACCAAATCAGCAGATTGCGATTCCGGTTTTCTATCATCGCAGTACGGCGTTGGTGAAATTCGGCGGCGACGAACAGATCGCTTCCGATAGTACATTCGGTGATCTTGATGGCGATGACATTCCCGATGTTGCTGTCGGACGCATTCCTGCCGACTCGCCGATCCAACTTGCGAAGCTGCTCGGGCGTGCTATCGAATTCGAGCGGAATCAGGACTGGCAGCGCTGGCGGCGCGATGTGCATGTTATCGCTGGCGTCGGCGGATTCGGCGCTTTGGCAGATGGCGCGATTGAGATGACCACACGACGTTTCTTGTCGGATCGCATTCCAGGGTGGGCTGATCTGTCGATGACGCAAGCGAGTCCTCGGAGCCTTTATTGTCCCGATCCGTGGCGATTCAGTGAGACGACTATCGATCGGTTGAATCAAGGCGGAATGTTTTGGGTTTACATCGGGCATGGGCATGTGAAGACGCTCGATTATCTGCGCTGCAATAACGAGTGGTTGCCGATCATGACCAACGATAACCTGCCGCAGATTCGCGTTGGTCCCAAGTCGCCGATTGCTTTGTTTCTCGCTTGTTACACGGGCGCGTTCGATGCAGTGGAAGATTCGCTCGCAGAACAACTGGTTACTCACGATAGCGGAGTCGTGGCAGCGATCGCTGCGTCACGCGTCTCGGGTCCATATGGACTGGCGATGCTCTCCAGCGGCATGTTGACGGAGTGCTTCGAGCACAAGACCGCTACGCTTGGCGAAGTTCTGTTGAATGCCAAGCGAGCTATGATGAAACCGATACCTGCTCTTGTTGAACAGTCTGGTAACCAAACATCTGCTGAGCAACTATCGGCTGAGCAACTATCGGCTGAGCAATCCAAGGAGCAGCCTGCACAAGCCACCGCGCCCCTAAAAGATTATTCGCAATTGTTGAGTGCACTTGCGGGCGCGCTCAGCCCCGAAGGATACGACTTGAAAGCAGAGCGGCAGGAGCATGTGTGGATGATGAATCTTATCGGAGACCCGCTGCTTCGCATCCATCATCCGGTCGAAATCCAACTGCAGGATCTAGCTCAAGCAAAGCCCGGTGAGCGTATTAAGATCTGCGGCACCAGTGCATTAGCTGGGCAGCTGCAAGTCGAGCTCGCTTATCGCCGCGATCAATCGGTTCCAAACTTAGTCCAGTTGGATGCGTTTTCGGCTGATGCTGATAATCGCAAACGCGCTCAAGCGACTTATCTATCCGCCAACTCGCGGGTACTGTCGCAAGCGGAAGCTGTTGTGAGCGAAGGAAATTTCGAAGTACCGCTCGACGTTCCCGCTGATTTGCCACGAGGCAAATATGCCGTACGACTCTTTCTCAGCGGACAAAAAACTTGGGCAACTGGCTATCAAACGATTGCCATTCGGCCTTAGTGACCAACTGATCCGCATCTGGCTGAGCGATTGCGGAGCCCATTAAGGTCTTCGATTTGCACTTGACGTTTTGCTTGCACAAAATCGCTGCACTTGGTCGCTGCACTAGATCATTCGGCGAGTGCTTGGAGATTGCGTCGACGGCGGTCAACTACTTGACCCAACAACTAGCCAAAGAAATATCATTGCCTAGCGATGCGGGCTTGCGTTGTGTTGATTGCACTTTTAAACATCATCCACGATTGAGGCGCACGGTTGTTCGTTGGCTGTGGTTAGCTTAACGGTCCGAACGTGCTAAAATCTGCCAACAATGCGACGATTCAAGTGCTAGGGAGTTGTGAATGTTTGGTTCTAAGTTGTTCAAAGAGTTCTTCGCAAGCGAACGAGCGGGCGGACTGATACTGATTGCCGTCACGATTTGCTCGATGATCATCGCGAATTCGCCGATTGGCGAGCAAGTGATTCATTCATTCCATATCAAAGTCGGTGGAATGTCGATTGAACACTGGGTGAATGATGGATTGATGGTGATCTTCTTTCTCATGATTGGACTTGAGCTGGAGCGCGAGATCTATGAGGGCGAGTTAGCTTCCTTTCGCAAGGCTGCGATGCCGGTGTTTGCGGCATTAGGAGGCATGTTGGTTCCTGCTGGGATTCACTCTTTTTTCAACTACGGAACGCCCACGCAATCTGGGGCCGGGATCCCCATGGCGACTGACATCGCATTCTCGCTCGGCGTGCTGTCATTATTTGGAACCAAAGTTCCGTACTCCTTGAAAGTGTTTCTAGCTGCGCTCGCTATAGCAGATGACTTGGGAGCGATTGTTGCGATTGCGATTTTTTATACGAAGGATCTCGATCTGAACTACTTGGCTGCTGCGGGCTTGATTTTGATCAGTTTGGGGATCCTGAATCGCACGCGGCTGAACGTACTCTGGCCGTATTTGATTGGAGGGCTGGCGATGTGGTATTGCTTGCTACACTCGGGGATTCATGCGACGATCGGCGGCGTGTTGCTGGCGTTCGTTCTGCCGTTTTCTCGAAATCGCGAGGAGTGTGTTTCGCATAAACTGCAGCATCGATTGCATATGCCAGTCGCGTTCATTCTGTTGCCGATATTTGCGTTTGTGAATACGTGCATACCGCTGCAAAGTGATTGGTATGCGAGCCTGCTTGAGCCGAACAGTAAGGGCATTTTCTTGGGGCTGGTTGTTGGCAAGCCGCTGGGGATTTTGCTGTTTTGTTGGTTGTCGACTGTTCTGGGATTCGGTCGGCTTGCGGAGGGTTTGTCTTGGAGTCACCTGATCGGCGCGGGATTCTTAGCGGGTATTGGATTTACGATGTCCATCTTTGTGTCGCTTCTTGCTTTCGAAGATCACACACTGGTGCAGATGTCGCAAGTTACGGTTTTGATCGGGTCGCTCGCTTCTGCCACACTTGGTGCGATTTGGTTTCTTGCCTTCGTGCCGACATCGTCTCCAGGGCTTGTCGATCCTGAAAACGAAGAGGATCAACCGGGAGTGGAGTTCAGTTACAGTCCTTCGAATTCACTTTGAGGTGACTTAAGGATCGGGCGAAAATAGGTGGTGGCAACTTTTAGTTGCCAGTTAAGCCAACGTCGACTGAAAGTCGGCGCCCCGCGAAGGGTAGCATGCCTCGCGGATGGAAACTAAAGTGCGGGCAATGATTCGGAACAATTATCTAGAATACGGAGAGTTCCGTGCCAGCTTCGCGTGTGACAGACAATGCGTGTCCGAACTGTGCAGAGAGCTTACCCGCAGAGTCGATTAATATTGCGGAGGGTGTTGCGCACTGCCCGAGTTGCGGACGACTTTCGCGACTGTCGGAGGTTGCTAGTCGGCGGCGACCGCTCAAAGACCTGCTGCAGAAACCGCCTGTTGGTTGCGCAGTCAGTGAAACGGGAAACGAGATTGTTGTGTATGCAACATTGCGCTCGTTGGTCGGATTTTTCGGCGCGGCGTTTGTGACTTTGTTTTGGAACGGAATCACTTCCATTTTCGTCATAATTGCGGCAGTTAATCTGTATACACATGCCGTGGGGCCGGTGCCTGAATGGTTCCCAGCTCCGCAGATGGACGAACCGATGACATTGGGAATGACGTTATTTCTGCTGCTCTTCATGATACCGTTCGAAGTCATTGGAGCTTATGTCGCAGTGGGCACGTTGCTGATCGCGTTTGGCAAAGTCGAAGTTTCGCTCGGGGAAAACGAATCCTATGTTCGGACAAGTATCGGTCCGATCGGTTGGCGTCGTTCCTTTGATGCTGCGACAGTGCAGAGCGTCACGCAGGGCAAGTCGAAGTGGAGTAGCTCCGACAACGAGCAACTGTGTGTGGTGATCGAGTCGAACCCAGCGCTTCGCTTCGGATCTTTGTTACAAGAGGATCGGCGCGAGTGGATGCAAACTGTGCTGCACGCATTGCTTACTGAACCTGAGCCAGCGAACCGACGCAAAATTCTGGCGCTCGCGCAACGATAACTCGGATGCGGCCTCGGGTGAGAAAGCGAATAGCATTTCGTGCTCGCGGCCGGTTAGCGACTTGATTCTCGCCAGCGACTTGCCAGAATAGGCAATTGCCTTGCAATCCTCCCGAACACCCTGCCTAGTTGCTGATCATGAAACAACTTCTAATTTTCGTATGCGCCTGTCTGCTGTCGGCATGCTCGTCGAAGCTCATCGCCGCTTCGCCAAACGTCCTGTGGTTTATCGTCGACGACATGTCGGTGAATTTTTCGTGTTACGGAGAGACGACGATTCAAACGCCAAACGTGGACAAGCTAGCAAGTGAAGGAACGCGTTTCAATCGCGCGTACATCACGGCGCCGGTCTGTTCGGCGTGCCGATCGGCGCTGATCACAGGCATGTATCAGACAAGCATCGGATCGCATCACCATCGCAGCGGTCGCGGCGTGTTGAAGATCAATCTGCCCAGCGATGTTCAACCGGTTCCAGTGCTGTTTCAGAAAGCTGGCTATTACACCTGCATCGGCAGCGGATTGCCGGACAAAGATTATCGCGGGATGAAGTTGGCTCGTGTGCGGCCGAATGCGAAGACGGGTGCGAAGGCTGGCTCGCAGAATCGCTTGGGCAAGACGGATTACAACTTCGAGTGGGATCCAGCGATGTATGACAGCCACGATTGGGCGGGGCGCGCCGAGGGTCAGCCGTTCTTTATGCAAGTTCAATTGCACGGCGGCAAGCTGCGTGAAGGTGCTCCGGCGGGTCGCGAAGCGTTTCAGAAGCGTGTGATCGAAGAGCTTGGCAGTGCAACGGATCCGGAACAGGTGACACTACCGCCCTACTATCCGCGAGACCGCGTGTTGCTGGACGATTGGGCCGCTTATTTGGATGCAGTGCGATTGACGGATAAACACGTCGGCGAAGTCATCGCGCGACTCGACGCGGAAGGATTGCTCGCGAATACTCTGATCCTGTTCATGACGGATCACGGAATCAGTCACGCGCGCGGCAAGCAGTTCTTGTATGACGAAGGAACTCACGTGCCGCTGGTGATTCGCGGGCCTGGTGTTTCGAAGGGCTTGGTGCGCGACGACTTGGCCGAGGGGATCGATCTAGCCGCGATGTCGTTGGCCGCGGCTGGTATTGCGATACCTCAGTCGATGCAAGGTCGCAATCTGTTGGCTGAAAACTATGAAGCTCGCTCAGCGGCCTTCGCAGCTCGCGATCGTTGCGATGAGACCGTCGAGCGTTTGCGAAGCGTGCGGACTGATCGCTTTCTTTACATTCGCAATTTTTACCCGCAGCGGCCGCACTTGCAACCGAACGCCTACAAAGACGGCAAGCAGATTGTGAAGACGTTGCGAGAATTGAACGAACGCGGTGTGCTGTCGTTGATTCCGAAAAAGATGTTGTTCAGCCCTGCGAGACCTGCGGAAGAATTGTACGAGTACCAGAAGGACACCTATCAAATCATCAACTTGGCGGACGAACCGGCTTATAAAGCTGAGTTGGAAGCGCATCGTTCGCAACTCGACCGCTGGATGTTAGAAACCGGCGATAAGGGCTCCGAATCGGATGCGATGTACGATAGCGACATGGCTGAGTACCTGAAGAAATCGAACCCAGCCGTGGAAGCCAATATTGCGCTGATGAAAAAATGGGCCAAAGAAGGCAAGTAGTTATTACCTCCAACCCCAATTAACGAGCACCATGAAATACTCACTTCGCGCACTCCTCGGTTTTTTGCTGATCTGCATGAGCGCGCATGCGACGCGTGCAGCTCAGCCGAACATTATTTTTATCTTCTCCGACGACCACGCTCAGCATGCCATTTCGGCTTATGGATCAAAGGTCAACCAAACGCCGCACCTCGATCGGTTGGCTAAGGACGGTGCGCGATTTACAAACTCGTTTGTCACGAACTCGATTTGCACGCCCAGTCGCGCGACATTGTTGACCGGTCAGTATTCCCATCTGAACGGCGTTCCGGTTTTCAATCGCTTTGATGGCTCGCGCGACAACGTTGCAAAACACTTGCAGGCGGGCGGGTATCATACAGGGATGATTGGCAAGTGGCATCTCGGTTCCGATCCAACTGGCTTCGATCGCTGGATCGTACTGCCTGGACAGGGTTCTTACTGGAATCCGGTATTTCTCGTATCCGGGAAGAAACTGAACGTAACAGGTCACTGCACCGACATCACAACTGATCTCGGCATCGAATTCATTAAGACGCGACCAAAGGACAAACCGTTCTTCTTGATGCTTCACCAAAAGGCTCCGCACCGCGCTTGGGAGCCGGACGAACGCAACAAAGAAAAGTTCCGTGATGCGGTCATTCCAGAGCCTGCGACACTTTTCGACGACTACGCGACTCGGCCAGCCGCGTTGCCGACGAATCAACAGACCGTTGCGCGCGACTTGACGCGACGCGATCTAAAACTTGTACCTCCTTCGGATCTTAAAGGGCCCGCGCTGAACCAATGGTACAACTTCAAACCGATGGAGATGCAAGTCGACGGCAAGACACTGACGGGTGACGATTTGGTGAAGTGGAAGTATCAGCGCTATATGCAAGACTATCTAGCTTGCGTTCAAGGTGTCGATGATGGGGTGGGCAAGGTGCTCGACTATCTCGACGAAAGCGGCTTGGCGAAGGAAACGATCGTTATCTACTCCGCTGACAATGGTTGGTACCTTGGCGACCTTGGTATGTACGACAAGCGATTTATGTACGAGCCCGGACTGAAGACGCCGCTGCTGGCGCGCGGTCCAGGCATCAAGGCGGGCAACGTGCCGTCGCAGTTCATCGTGAATGTCGATCTTGCTTCAACGTTCTTGGACTTAGCTGGACTACCTGTCCCCGCGTCGATGCAGGGACGTTCGTTCGCTCCGATTTTGCGCGGTGAGTCGCCCGAGGATTGGCGGAAGAGCATCTACTATCGTTACTATCACGACCCAGGTCATCACAACACAGCCGCTCACCTCGGCGTTCGAACCGAGACCCACAAGTTGATCTACTATTGGAAGCTGGATACGTATGAGATGTTTGACTTGAGTAAGGATCCGGCTGAGCAACATAACATGCTGTTCTCAGAAGACGAATCAAAGCGGCCAGACGTTGCGGCTGAGTTTGCTGAGTTGAAAGCGGAAATCGCGCGGCTGCAGAAGGAATTCAAAGACGACGGCCAATTCGCGGATCCAGCCACTTGGCCCAAAGGCGGTTCCGATGGTCCGTTTGATGACAAGCAACCAACGGGCACAAAGACGGTTTCTGAAGCGATGCAAATGGCGGTGAACCCATGAGAACTTTAGCTGCGTCGGTGATGTCGTGTTTGATCGCGGTTGTTCAACTATCGACTGGGACTCAACAGGTTGCCTTCGGGGCTCAACCGAACATTGTGATCATCTACGCAGATGACCTTGGCTATGGCGACTTAGGTTGTTACGGTTCGCCGGTTATTCGTACTCCAAACCTCGATCGCATGGCTGCGGAAGGCCTGCGATTTACGGATTTCTATTCTGGTGCTGAAGTTTGCACGCCCAGTCGGACTGCGCTGCTGACGGGTCGCTATCCACTGCGCAGCGGGATGGCTGCTCCGCGTCGCGTGCTATTCGGCAACTCCAAAGGTGGTTTGCCCCCAGCCGAAGTGACGCTCGCCGAATCGCTGAAGGCCGCTGGTTACAGCACCGCCCACGTCGGTAAATGGCACTTGGGAATTCACGCCGGTTCGCGACCGCTGGATCAAGGTTTTGACGACAGCTTTGGCCTACCGTATTCCAACGATATGGATGGTCGCAGCGACCTGCCGAAGGGTGCTACCGGTTCGCCAACTCCGCCTGAAGACGGTTGGAACGTGCCGCTGATACACAACGGGAAAGTCATCGAACAACCTGCGGTTCAGTCGACCCTTACAAAACGTTACACCGAACACGCTGTCAATTTCATCCGTGAAAAGAAAGGATCGCCATTCTTTCTGTACTTCGCGCATACGTTTCCGCACGTGCCGCTGTTCGCGTCACCGGATTTCAAAGGTAAGAGTCGAGCGGGCATATATGGTGACGCGGTTGAAGAATTGGATTGGAGCGTCGGCGAAGTGCTGAAGACATTGCGCACTGAGGGGGTTGCTGAAAACACGTTGGTCGTTTTCAGCAGCGACAATGGGCCATGGTTAATCATGAACAATCAAGGCGGCAGCGCGGGTTTGCTGCGCGATGGCAAAGGAAGCACTTGGGAAGGTGGGATGCGAGTTCCAGGGATCGCGTGGATGCCTGGCAAAATCAAGCCAGCCGTGACGACGCAAATGGCTTCAGTGCTGGACCTGTATCCAACCGCTTTAAAACTTTCTGGAGCCGAACCACCGACTGGCGTAACACTTGACGGAACGGATCTGTCGCCGGTTCTGTTCGAATCGAAAACGCTGGCTGAACGACCTTTCTTCTATTATCGAGGCAACGACATTTTCGCTTGCCGAATCGGCGAATGGAAAGCTCACTACCAGACGCAAAGCGGTTACGGTCAACCTAAGCCCGATATGCATACGACTCCGCAGTTGTATCACTTGGGCGTTGATCCATCGGAAAAACGGAACGTAGCCGCAGCCCATCCGGATGTTGTGGCAAAGTTTCAAGCGGCGTTTGAACAGCAGAAATCAGCCGTCCAGCCTGGTCCTCCTCAATTGCAATGATCGGCGAACCTATGACGCGAATCGCTTGTTGCTTGTTCACTTGTTGTATTGCCACGTTTGCGTTGAATACAGCGGCGAATGTTGCTGCGGGCGATCAGCCCAATGTGGTGTTCATCTTGGCGGATGATCTTGGGTGGAGCGATACGACTCTGTACGGCAACACGACTTATTATCAAACGCCGAATATTGAGCGGTTGGCGAAGCGCGGAATGGTTTTCAACCGAGCTTACTCGGCAAGTCCGTTATGTTCGCCTACGCGATCGGCAGTTTTAACAGGGCTCAGTCCAGCGCGGACAGGCATTACGACTCCGAACTGTCACTTGCCGCAAGTTGTCCTTCAAGCTTCAGTGGGCAAATCGGCCGCCGCGGGCCTAAAGTCGATTCAACCAGAACCTGTGACGCGATTGAAGACCGACTACCGAACACTGGCCGAGTCGTTAAAGGAGGCTGGTTACGCAACTGGGCATTTTGGCAAATGGCATTTGGGAGCGGAACCTTACTCGCCGCTACAACAAGGCTTCGACGTCGACATGCCTCATCATCCCGGACCAGGGCCAGCGGGGAGCTACGTTGCGCCGTGGAAGTTCAAAGACTTTGATCACGATCCTGATGTGCCGGATCAACATATTGAAGACCGCATGGCGCAGGAAGCAAGCGTATGGATTGAGAAGAACAAGGATCGACCGTTCTATTTGAATTATTGGATGTTCAGCGTTCACGCGCCGTTCAATGCCAAGAAGGATTTGATTGAGAAACACCGCGGTCGTGTAGATCCGAACGACCTGCAACGTTGTCCAACTTACGCGGCGATGATTGAAAGTATGGACGATGCCATCGGCACATTGCTCGATACGCTTGATCGATTGAAGCTCGCTGAGAAAACGATCATCGTGTTCACTTCGGACAACGGCGGCAACATGTACAGCGAAGTGGATGGCGAAGTACCAACGAGCAATCGGCCGCTGCGCGGTGGCAAAGCTTCGATGTTTGAGGGTGGCACGCGAGTACCTTGCGTTATCGCTTGGCCTGGAATCACTGCGGCGGGTGCGCGGTGTGAGACGATGGTGCAAAGCGAAGATTACTATCCAACGTTGTTGGCTGGATTAGGTATTAAGCCATCGGTGGATCAGTTGTTTGATGGTAGGAGCATTTTGCCAGCGCTGAAGGGTGAAACGCTGGATCGTGGCGCTGTGTTTCAATACTTTCCGCACAATCCGCCAGTTCCAGAATGGTTGCCGCCGAGTGTTTCTGTGCATCGCGGCGATTGGAAATTAATTCGGGTGTTTCATGGTGGGGACGCGGGCGCGCATCGCTATTTGCTGTTCAACTTGAAAGAGGATATCTCCGAAGCCAACAATTTGGCAGCGAAGAAACCGGACTTGGTAAAAGAGTTGGACGCACTGATTGAGAACTTTCTGAAGGAAACTCAAGCGGTTGTGCCTGCGATCAATCCGAATTTCGATCCAGCCAAATACCAACCAGAGCTAGAAGGGAGGCGTCCGCCTGGAAAGTCGAATGCGCCGAAAGCAGGGGCGAAGACTGCGCAGACGCAAGACGATGCAGCTCTGAAAGGTTGGAAGCCTCGCGTTTGCTCAGCGGAAGTTAAAGCAGGAAACTTGGTCGTTAGTCGATTGACGGAGGGCAGTTTCTTGGGTTTTTCCGCGGCTAAACACAGCGGACCGAGCGTTGTGAAGATGCGCATGAAGTCTGCAGCAGGCATATCCCGCGTCGATTGGTTACCGGGCGGAACGCAAAGCCAACCGCACAGTTCTCCGTTTGAAGTTACCGGCGATGGTTGGCAGGAAGTGACCACTTCATTGCCAGCCGAAGGTCCGCTCGGAATCGTGCGCCTTTATCTGCCGCACACCAAAGATCAGAACAGCAAAGATTCGCAGAACGTCGAAATCGACTGGATCGAAATCAAATCAAGTGAGTCCGGCCGAACAACGCGCACCGATTTTTGATCGGGTTATGAACGCCGCAACTTAGCTGTTGTTGCGACTTGAATTCATTAACGCACTGTATTTTTCGGCAGCTGCACTTCGATCAATGGCGTGGGAAGATGTTCACTTGTCAGCCACACTTGATCGCCGCTCGGTGAAAAACAGATCGCTTCACCTTGCCGCCGTGAGGGAACGGGAAAGAACCTTGTTGCCAATTGCTCCGCAGGGATTTCCCACGGTTTTTCTAGATTGGAAGCATTGCGATCGATCAAACACGCGGGACCGTAAGTGCAGATTGCGAGTCGTTTCCCATCGCGAGAAATAGCCGCGCCGGTAACCATCGGAATCGAAAGCTGTCCAACCAACTTCGCTTGAACTTCGACTTCGCGTTTCGGATCGGCTGGAATCTTTACTTCATAGAACGCACAGTTCAAATTCTCTTTCGACAGCAACAAAAACGAGTGCTTGATCGGATCGTAAGCCAGCGACTCGCTGTTCACGGGCCCGTGCGGATACTTGACGATTAATTCGAATTCCACCTCCGATTTGCGTTTTTTGTCGCCTGCCTTTTCCTTCGGTTCCTTGACTACGTAGATGGATACTCTGTCGCGCTTGAATTCGTTATCGCCGATGTCGCCGATCGCTAACCAGTTCTTTCCGTCGTGTTCGAAAGCACACATATCCTCCCAATCCTTGGCTTTGGCTTTCTCGACTTCTAATTCGTAAGTGAGTTTGCCGGTGCGGTCAAACGCAAACAAGCGTGCACTATCGCCGGAATCATTGTGCGAAAACAGCAGGTCATCCGCTCGCGTCGAAAACGCCAACCCGCTGCTTTCATTCAGTTCGCGGATATCGATCTGCACCTGAGCGAACGCCAATGAACTAATAAGCAGCACGACGACGAGACTGCCAACAGAATTTCGAGTGTGTGTTTTCATACCCAGTCCCATTAATTGCGATTTGGTTAAAGCATAAAAAAACCCACCAGAATGCACTTCGTGGTGGGTTGGTGAATATCGACTTGGATAAGTTACGCATACTCTCGCTCAGTCGTCAATCCAGGTTGCGGCACTGGGTACTTTCCATCGGCATCAGCTTTCACTGGAGCTTCGCTATCGAAAGTGAAGCTTTCAATGCCCGGTGCAAATTCATGTTCGCAATCCATGAAGTCGTCGAAGGTAACAACTTGACCGGTGTGGGCCGCCATACGTCCCATCGAGGTTACCGCGCTAGCCATCACGCCGCGTTTTACTTCGTTGTACGGTTTGTCTTCACGGATCGCAGCGATCAAATGATTCCATTCCAATTGATAAGGGTTCTTTTCGTCGGCTGGATATTCCCAAGTGATGTCGCTGGGCGTGTACTTCTGGCCCTTGTAGATCTTGCACTTAGCTGGCGTATGAGCGGCTGCTGAGATCGTTGCTGCTGCCTTCGAACCATGCACGTAAGATGCAAATTCGTTGTGACAACCTGGTTGAGTGCGACCGTTGAGGAACAGTTTCGTGCCGTCAGCGAACGTGTACTCAACGGCGTAGGAATCAAAGTTTTGATCGACCATCTCGCCACGATAATGACGTCCGCCCGATCCTTTCGCTTCGACTGGCCAATCATCCTTCATCCAGCAGCACTCGTCGATGTTATGAATCAGGAAGTCGCTGTAGCCACCACCGCTGGCCCAAAGGAAGCCATGGAAACGATTGATTTGATACATCAGTTCTGACATGTCTTTCGGTTTCGGTCCCGTAGCAGCGGAACCGGTCGGGCCAGCCATCCGATAAGCTCGCAACATTAGAATGTCACCGATCGCGCCATCTTTGATTCGTTTGTACAGCTCTTCGCGCGTCTCGCAGTGTCGACACATCAGTCCAACGCCGACTTTCAGATTCTTCTTCACTGAAAGCTCGCCTAGCTCCAGCATTCGCTTGCTGGTTGGCGCATCGACTGTAACTGGTTTTTCCATAAAGACATTCAAACCGCGCTCGATGGCATATTTGAACATCACCCAACGAAAGGCTGGCGGAGTTGAGAGGACTACGATATCGCCTGGTTTCAAGCAATCCATCGCTTGCTTGTAGCCATCGAAAGCGATGAAGCGACGCTCGGGCGGAACGTCCATCTTGTCCTTGAACGATTGCTCCAGTTGGTTGTAGCTGGCGCTCATCTTGTTTTCAAAGACGTCTGCCATCGCGACCAATTTCAGGTTGCCTTCGGGAACCGACAACGCATTCGAAGCGGCTCCGGTACCACGACCGCCACACCCAACCAAAGCAACTTGAATGGTGTTGTTCTCGGCAGCATGCACAGTCATCGGGCGAGTCGCTAGCGTTGTCGCGGCGGCCGTGATGATGCCGCTGGTCTTCACAAAATTGCGACGCGACGCGATAAGTTTAGAATCAGTCATACGGAAACTCCGGTGGGTAAAAAACAGGTAGGGTATTAGATGTCCTCGTGCGACGTTAAAGCAACGGCGCGTCGATCAGCCTCAATCACAACTTTTATTCTTCTTTCACGCCGACGCGTTCAACTTGAACTGGTTCAGATTTTTCCCAGCGATTCTCTTTCTCTTCCTCAGTCGGCTCGTTCAACGGGCGGACGATGCGGAATCCAACATGCAACGCGTCCGTAAGATACCAAATGCTGACGGGCGATTGCGGGTCTTGCGCAATCCAATCTTCCGTCGATCCCTCGCGGGCAGCGCTCCGTAGGTCGGCTGGATCTTTATCCCAACCGCCGCCGCGAACGACTCGCGGATAGAGCGTTTTTGGAATGGCGAGCGGGTCTTTTGCAGTACCAGCGATCTCGCCGTAACCGTCTTCATCATGTTGATCGAGCACCCACTCGGCAACGTTTCCATGCATGTCGTACAGGCCCCAAGGATTCGGTTTCTTCTTGCCGACTTTCTTGTAGTTGGCATCGGTGTTCTCAGAGTACCAAGCATACTCGTCAAGCTGCGCGGGGTCGTCACCAAACGAGTATGCAGTCGTCGTGCCCGCGCGGCACGCATACTCCCATTCGGCTTCGGTTGGCAACCGATAGTAACGTCCCGTTTTTGCGCTCAGCCATTTGCAGAACGTGCGAGCGGAATGCTGTGTCATACAGATCGCTGGGAAACCGCGTTTACCCATGCCGAATGTCATGTCAGTGTACGGCTTCGTCGGCTGGCTAACCTGATACTTATCGGCGAGCGCGTCGCGCGGTGAAAGTTGCAAGTTCAACACGCCGCGACGATAAACGTCCAAGTCCGAAGCCCAAACGTCGTACGAATTCCAAGTAATCTCAGTTTTGCTCATCCAGAACGGCGAGATCTCGACTTCGTGCTGCGGACCTTCATCTTCGCGGCGCCCCTCTTCACTCTCCGGACTGCCCATCATGAACTTGCCGCTTGGGATGGGCAACATATCGATGGTTGCATCTGTTTGTTCAATGATCTCGGTGTACGGCTTCATCTCCGCTTCCGTCGCTGCCTCGCTATCCTTCACTTCGACAGGTGGCAGTTTATCATCGGCTTGAACTGAACTACAAAGCACTGGTGCACAACTGAATACCAGCGCCAGAACATTCAAACGAGCCGCGAAGCACTTCCTCAAACTGAGCATGAAACACCTAAAATCACACGTGGAAACGGGAAAGCGACATCCAATATCGACCATCGCATTATACTCAAAGCTCGAACGATTTCGTCGCAAGCTTTAGGAATCCTAACACTGAGATCGCCACTGGGAAGTCGCCCGCAAGAATCGTACGCGGCAAACAAGCCGCCGACCGCAGCGAATCAACTCGCTGAAGCGGCATCGGTTCTCACATCAACTTCCGCTTTAGCTTCCAGTGCGTTGAGCGCTTTAACGATTTGATGATCATCCCGCGGTAAAACGAACTTCAGATCGACAAGCACTTTTTCGCCAACTGCGACGCATAGCACCGACGGACCAAACTCGCCACTTTGCAGAACATTCATCAAGTTCGCTGCACTTTTGCGCGGCGTCAATTGGAGCGCCACACTCTCGGTTGTATAGCGATTCCAAGGAGACGCTCCCAGCGGATTGACGCGGTCGATGATCTCGGTTGCAGAGACATGTTCACTGTCAGATATCTGCATCGCTAGGCGTTTCGCGCGATCTTTCAAATTCAGAATGTTAGCGCGTAGCAGATCGACGACACTTGTATCCAGCGGCGACGCGAGTGCAGCACGCTCGAACGCGGCACTAGCACCCGCAAGCGCTGCGCCTCTTAGTAACACTCCTTGATTCATCGCGGCGCTACGAAGCAACTGAATCAATTTCCCTCTGCCAGCAATGCACGCTCCGGCTGGGCCGCCCAAAAGTCCGTCCACGGGCAACACGACAAGACCCGCACCGGATTCCAAACGTTGCTTTGCAACTGGGAATGGAACCACCGCATTTAGATCGCCGGCTACGCAAACACCATCGACTAGGAGTTCGATCACGACAGCACCAGAAGCGCTGGCAACTTGTAACGCTGCATTGCGCTGCGCGATAGCATCTGCGTCGACAAGACTGTTGGGGCTGACCAGCAAGATCGCATGCTCGCTCGAAGAAATTACTCTTGCCCAATCATCCGCGGTCGCACCGTTGGTCGCGCCAACTTCGTGAACCCTGTCGCCAAGGAACTGAAGCATGCCGCCAATGTCACCGAATCCAGGAATGCGTACGGTATCCGCACGCGAGATCGCGCACTTCTGAAAATGCCGGACAATTAACTGCAGTGCGTTCGCTAGACAATTCGTAAAGAGGGCATCCTCAGCATGCAATATTTTCGTCGCTGCATGTTGAGCTGAATCTTCCAGGCGCGCTGAGTGATGGAAGCTGACCGCTTGCACACTACATGCTTCAGCTACTGTTGGTGCCATCGGAAAGCCTTGCCACTCCACCCGCGCGAGTTCGCCCGTTGCATTGATCAACGATGGACTGGCATGCACAGGATTGACCAATCGATTGGCGAGATTGCCGACCCAATCGCGCGCCTGCTCCCACGCTTCTTGCACTTGCTCAACAGGACTTGAGTCTTTGATGCCAACGCGACTGAGAGCGTCGCGAAAAACGCCGGACAGTCCTGGCTGATTCAACGCATCCAGAATTTTCCCAAGTGCGGCAGGAGGCAAGAGATCTTCGAGTTTACTTGGAATTTTGACCATTTTTTACTTACTTCAAAGTTCAATTGTTTGTGGTTCAAACGCAATGCGCCCAGGAAGGCTCATGCCGCAGATCGATTCGTCGGACAGTAGCGACTAATCCGATTATAGCGACCGTCCACGGTTGACTATACGCCGCCACAGACCCGACCACCGCAAACATTGCGAATGTTAGACCTAAGCTTGCTCAAGTGCACTTTCGCTTGCTACAGAATTTAAGAACTCGTTCGCGTTGGTTTAAACGAACATGAACAGCATCTCGATCCGTCAACATCACTCGCTATTTGGCGTCCTGCAACGTGTCAGCGACGTTGTCCTAATCGGAGCGTCGCTGTACCTCAGTCAATGGTTGGTACAGCAACCATTTAACTATCGCACGCCCAACGCGATTCTCGCTGCGGGGTTGATATTTGTACTCAGCGGTGAAGTGCTCGGAATCTACCGCAAAGATCGCTGCAACACACCCGCGCGTGAGTTGCTTAGTGTGATCGTCAACTGGGTCGTCAGTCTGTCGATCCTCGCTTGCGTAGCGTTCTTCACTCGACAAGGAACCGACTTCGCGCGTGGCAGTATGCTCGCCTGGATCTTACTGGGCGGATCGAACATCTGCCTCGCTAGAATGTTTATTCGTGTAGCAGCGGACAGTCTGCATAGTAACGGTTGGGCGGTCAACAAATGCGCAATCGTCGGCGTCAATACGCTCGGTTTACAACTGCTCGAGAACATTAAAAGCAATCCCGGCTCTGGTCTGCAACTGGTTGGTTTCTTCGACGATCGCTGCCAACAGCGCAACAGCGACATCCTTGAATCGCAAAACTACACCATACGTAAACTTGACGATCTCGTTACCAAAGTGCAAGCGGGAGAGGTCAACACAGTTTTCATCACCTTGCCGATGCGAGCCGAAAGTCGCATTCGTTGGATCCTTGAAAAGTTGGCGGATACGACGGCGAACGTATACATCGTTCCCGACTTTTTCGTGTTCGAGCTGCTGCATTCACGGTGGAGCTCCGTCGGCGGATTGCCGGCTGTCAGCGTTTTCGAGACACCTCTCTATGGTGTCGATGGTTGGTCGAAACGCGCTTTTGACTTCAGCGCTGCACTGTTTGGGATCATGCTGATTTCGCCGCTCATGATTCTCTGCGCGGTGATGGTCAAACTGACATCGCGTGGGCCCATCATCTTTCGTCAAAAACGTTACGGTCTCGACGGCAAAGAAATCTGGGTTTGGAAGTTCCGGTCAATGCGCACCTGTGAAAATGGCGCTGTGGTACAGCAAGCCACCAAAGGCGATTCGCGGCTGACACCGATCGGAAGCTTCTTGCGCCGATCCTCGCTCGACGAGTTGCCTCAGTTGTTCAATGTGTTGGAAGGAACGATGTCGCTCGTTGGACCACGCCCGCACGCGTCAGCTCACAACGAACACTATCGCAAACTTATCAAAGGCTACATGCTTCGCCACAAGGTCAAGCCAGGCATCACAGGGCTCGCGCAAGTCGAAGGATTTCGCGGTGAAACCGACACACTCGACAAGATGCAGAAACGCGTCGACTTCGATCATCGCTATATCCGCGAATGGTCGCTGTGGTTGGATTTAAAGATTCTGCTTCGAACATTCGGAGTCGTTTTGCAGCAAAAGAACGCCTACTGATGCGAGCTGGATTTGCAAGCACACTGTCTTTCAAATTGCCATCGCAGCTATAGTGCGTTAGAATTTTGCAAGATCAATCAGCATGCGATAGCGACATGCAGCAACTTGGCATGCTCGGTTGGTCAGCGTATCGCGCGAGGCGTTTAGCAAACCTGTTTTGGCAACTTTATGTATGTTCAGTATGCGGTCGCAATTATCCCAGTTGCGATCTATTTCATCTTAATCGGTGTGCTACGCCTCCGAACTCGACCGCTGGTGACAAGCGGTTGGCGCGACACGCTCACACTTGGCATCGCCTCGGCCGGTCTTGTCGCCGTAGGTCCCATGCAGTTGTTCACGCCACCACAAGCCGTTGAGCGTTGGCACGAGTGGGTCTGGGTCATGCTGCTGAGTTTGTATGCGTTGGGACTGACTTTGGTATTGCTCAGCGGCAAACCGAGACTGATCGCCTACGGTCTCAATCACCTTCAGTTCCGCGAAGTGCTTTTCCAGTCTGCGAAGCTGATCGACGATCAAACGCATTGGTCCGCCAACGTTCTGTCGATGCCAAGTAGTGGCATGCAGCTTGCGCTCGAGGGCACTGGTTCGTCGCGCGTGCAACAAGCAACCCACGTCGGGCACCTACAAAATCTCGAGCACTGGATGCAATTGGAACGTGAGTTCGTGAAAATCGGCAGTCGCACCACCTGCCCAAGCTCAGTCGCAGGATTGCCCCTACTTTTTATTGGATCCGCGTTGTTGCTCTCAAGTATCATTCCGTTGATTCAAGATCCTGCGGGAGCACTTGCACAACTCCAGAATTTTCTTGACCGCTAATGCCGCCTACTTCGCCTTTTTCAGCCGCGCGAGTCAGTCGATCCAGTAGCGCCGCACCAACGCCTTCGGACTCAGGTCGCTGACAATAAAGATGCTGAATCCCCGCCCGGTCGACTCTCCGCATGAACTCATAGAACTCATGCGCATACTCGTTGACATCCAGAAACCTCCGATAATCGCCGAGATAACTAAACAGTTTTGATTCGTCGAGCCCACAGTAGGCGCAGTTCGCCAAGTGCTGCTCCAGTTCTTCTGCAGACCTGGAACCAGCCTTCATTCGCTGGTCCGCTTCAATTGCATAAACAACAACATGCACCGAAGCGTTGGGGCGGTAATGTGGATGTCGCAGACCTGGCGAGTTCACGGTAGGCTCGGCTGCGATCGAGGGCAAATAGGCAAGCACCTGCGGTACGACACTCTGCAATGCGTCCAAGCTGATGGAGCCCGGTCGCAGTACGCGCGGCGGATCAACGCCGCAATCCACCACAGTCGACTCGATTCCGATTTCGCAAGTCGAACCGCGCAGCACTGCGTCAATCCTGCCATCGAGATCTTCAAGAACCGTCTGCCATGTCGTTGCGCTAGGCCGCCCGGACCGATTGGCGCTCGGCGCCGCGATCGGAACCCCAGCCAACGCAATCAGCTCACGAGCCTGCCGATGTCCCGGAATGCGCACTCCAACGGTATTCAAACCAGCGGTAACAGCCCGCGAAATGGAATCATGTTTTGGTACAACGACTGTTAACGGACCAGGCGAGAACTTTCGCAAGAGACGCTCGGCCACACTTGGCAGCGAACTAGCCACCATCGGCCATCGATCAACATCCGCAATGTGAACGATCAACGGATTGTCGCTCGGCCTACCTTTCGCTTCATACAGCTTCTTCAATGCCGCTTCGTTCGTTGCATCGACGCCCAGCCCAAACACGGTTTCGGTCGCGAATGCCACGATTCCGCCTCGACGCAACAACTGAGCCGCTTCCTGAACATCATCCAATACTCTTGTATTCAACTCCGTCATTCCAACTTCATTCCATCTTCGCAGCAATCGCCAGCAATTCATCGCTCAGCTGACTCGAGGTAATCTTGATCGAATCGATGCGGTCAGGGTTTACAAACACGCGCACTCGTTTCACAAAGTTATCGAACTGGTTTGTCGCTAGCGAACTGACCACCGGCGACAACTTGCCCAGCGGCATGAACTGCATTTCAGTTGGTGAATCCGAATTGGTTCGTTGTCGCACGCCCAGATCGAACTGAACTTCAAGCTTCACTGGAGGCGCATCGATCAGCACGTCCGTTGCCAAGATCGGCTGCGAAGCATAACAGCTTAACCGCTCGGCGAGTTCTTCGGCGCAAGCGACTAGATTGGTGTAAGGTCGTCGTGCGAGCGACGTATGAACAGCCGCGTTCTCCGCGAAATTGAACTGCGCTAATCGCTTATAGAGTCTTCGGTGCTGGCCAAATAAGCCTTCCGCAATCGCATGAAGTTGCAAGTTATCGCGTGTGCGATTCAGCAGATCTTCCATGAATTCGGCTTCGGACTGCTGTAGCCAAGTCGTTGGTGCAAAGTTATCCGCCGATCCGGTCGAACTTGCCTTTCGAGCCAATTCGAAAACGACACGTTGCAACATCGCCGTCGCGCTCCGAACCGCGTGATGCCAATAAACTTCGCTGAACATCACGTACCGCGCGAACACCATCATCTCCGCAGCCGTCTTGCCTTTCTCCGTAATTGCAATTCGTTCCGCATTTTCACCGGCACAGAGACTGTTGATCAAGCGACCCACGTCGAAGTTGCGACCATAAGGAACGCCCGCATGCAAACTGTCGCGTTGCAAATAATCCATCTTGTCGACATCGATCGGTCCGCTCAGCAGACTCTGCAACAACGTCCGCTTTGAGTGCTTGGGCGGCGCCAGAAAATCAGCGACCTGCTCAGACTCGACCTGCCATGACTCGCGCAGTATCCGATCTAGCTCCGTGTTGCACAACAGTTGCCGTGCCAGCTGCTCGTGCCGTGGCATCCAATCCAACTGCATATCTTCTAACGGATGGCAGTAGGGCCAATGCCCGATGTCATGAACCAACGCAGCGACTAAGAACACTTTCGCTTCGCCTTCGTCGAACGTCAGTTCACTCTGAGGCGAACGACTCAACTGGGTAAGCACTTGCACAGCCAAACGATAAACGCCCAAGCTGTGCTCCATACGAGAATGGGTCGCGCCAGGGTAAACCAAGCTAACTAATCCCAACTGCGAAATACGCGTCAGCCGCCGCATCGCTGCCGAGTCAAGAATCGCTTTGACCCGAGCTGTTACAGGCACATCGAGCTCCGCCGGAATTCGAATCCATTGCACCGTGTGCTGCAAATTCAATTCAGGCAGGTTTAACATCGAGAATCCGATTATGAAGTCGACGAAAGTTTCGGTTCATCCAGTTGTTCAAGTAAGCCGCGGAGCGGCAGGTTGAGCGGACGTTAGTGTAGCGGAGGATTGACTTGTATTTCAACAACGTTCTGGAAGGAGTTGGGAAGATTTGTGGTGATGGCTAATCATTGTAGTGCTCCTGGCTCCAGCGAG
>JBGSOM010000042.1:0-14131 GCA_041739135.1 Pirellulaceae bacterium | reverse complement strand
AAGCTCCCGGATTGTGAACGAGTCCCAGGGGGGCGGAGGACTGCGCGCTTACTATCCGGGAGCAAATTTCTTTTTAGAGCGGAGTCGATCGAAACCTCCATGTTTCAATCACCGCTTTATCCGTAACCGATGTTCATCACATCGGATACTTTTTCGTTTAGTTGGCCTCTGGAAGAAATAGCAAACTCGGCATCCGTGCACAAGAGCTTTTTTCCCTGATCGCAAACATTGTTGTCACCGGAAGTGTCAATAATGTTCAGTGCAATCACACCTCTTCCAACTGTGTTGCTGGCAGTTTCTCTTGCGAGTCCCTGTCAGCGACGGAGGTGAAGATAGAGGCAGATAGGTACTAAGGTCAAGGCGACTTTAAGGCCTTGTTCACGCTTTTTCGAAAGTGAGTTTACGAGAGAGATTGCTATCACCGAAAGCAACTTTATAGCAATCACCTATCTAGCGCATCTCTCCAAAAATCGCCTCACCGCACACCTCGGCAGACCGATACCCGGTAGTCGCGAGATCAAAAAAAACTAGTCGCACTTTCGCGCGACTAGTTTCAACGGTTTTCAATTGCCAAGCTCTACGAAGTTACTTGAACTTATCAGCAGCAATCGTAATCGTACCGAGATCGTTCATGCCTTCTTTGATGTCGATGTCCATGCGACCGCGACTCCACTTCACTTTCTTGCCATTGATGGTCACCTCGTCGAGCTTGCCCACCTCATGCCATGCTCGCAGAGTAACCGGTCCAACAGGCAAATTCGCAATTTCGAGCACTCCATCTTCGCTTGAGATGCCGATCGCTGGATGCTCTTGTACAATCAAGTGAGCTCGCATCCATGGATGAACATTGCATTCAACAGGGATAGGAGCGGGTTCATCCGTTTCAATCTTCAAATCCTTCGAACCACCAGCAGGAACCAAAAAGTTGACCGCTTGGTTGTTGAAGAAATTGAAGTTGGCATTGTGACCGGTCCCATCGCTGTTGGTAACTTTAATCGTCTCACCAGGTCGAACGAATAAGACGTGCGGTACAAACACACAGTTCTTATTGTCGAGAACGATCGGCGTAGCGGCTGGTTTCTCTAACGAAGGGTGAACATCTTTCGTCTTGCTTTTCTTGTCCATGAAGAGCGCAACGTTCTTGAGCGCACCGTCTTTTCCAACAATCAGACTCTCCGTCATGATTGGGAATGCAGCACAGAACGGATCTGCTGCAGCGTTTACTTTTGTTGGATCAGGAACATCGCCTTCAATAACAAACTTCGCCTTCAATGTCCCCCACTTCTTCGCTTGCGCAACATACTTCACTTTCGAAGCAGTATCTGAAGTAGCGGCATTGGTTTGCGCCGTCGCTATGCTGGAATACCCTGCTGAAAGCAAAGTCAATCCAGCAAGTGCCGATGTGGTCAAGAATTTTTTCATTTGTTCGTTCACTCCAAAGTTAGCGACCGCCTAGAAAACTGCAGTCGTCGAATCAGTTAACCTGAAATTCTGGGTTCGTAGAAGTTGTCTCAGCCGACAGGTCCATCCGAGCTCCGACAATAATGTCATCCTCGCACTTCGGTGCCAACTCATACTCCCAGCATCCAATCATTCCGAAACAGCCAGCCAAAGCCGCCAATGCAATGATCTTCTTCATCGCGCTCTCCAAGTTGCTATTCGCGGTCAATCACTACCAACGATATCAAGTTGCAAATCAAAAGCTTGTCCTTGTGGTGATTCACTTTTTGGTCAAGCCTAAACGAAATACCAGTCATCCACACCCGCACTCGCTCGCGCAAGGCAAATGTGATCGACGATCCTCGGGTTTGACCGCGTTTCAACAGTGCAGAAAACTTGGTCTACGATCACTCGTAGTATAGACATTATAGGTAACGACGGTCACATTCCCAATTACCCTACTCTGATTCTGAAAGAGCAGAAATGGCCTGCTTTCTCGCAGCTTCAAACTCGTCGCCCGCATTCCACTTCGGCATCTCCGCTTGAGCTGCGACCACCAACCCGACATGCATTAGCAACTGTGCGTCATCCACTGCGCCGGCCAAATCCCAACTCTCCTGGAATTCGTCGCTGGGCTGGTGGTAGGTTTTCTCGACCCAAATTTCCAACTGCTCTTTGCCCCAGCCATCCGGTTTACCGACGACATTTATTCCGCTGTGCAAATAGACACCTGGAACTCCAACTTTTGCCAAACTGAACTGGTCGCTGCGGTAGTAATAACCTCGGTCAGGAAAATAATCGGGAACGACGGTTCGCTTCTGAATCTTCGCGACCGCTTCGATGACGTCATCAAGGTTCGATTTGCCGTTTCCAATTAAGTTCAGGTCGTGTGTCCTGCCTAAAAAATTGATTCCGTCAATATTGATCACCGCAGCCATCTGTCCAGGCGGAATGGGCGGGTTGGCAGCCATGAATTTTGAGCCCAACAAACCCTGCTCCTCCGCGCCGACAACAGCGAACATTATCGAACGTTTCGGTTTAGGGTCGAGTGTACTGATCGCGCTTGCAATCGTCAGCAAGCTCGCGGTACCAGAGGCATTGTCGATAGCTCCGTTGTAAATATTGTCGCCCGTTTCGTCGCGCTCAGCGGCGAGCCCCAGGTGATCGTGATGAGCCATGAAGATCACATGCTCTTTCGCAAGCCGCGGATCGCTTCCAGGTAGTACACCGAACACATTCCCAGTTGTCTGTTCACGCACCTTGCAAGTTACAGCAGCAGACATCGTGACACCCAACGGAACCGGCTTGAAGTCACGCGACTGCGCCGCGCTTCGAAGTGCGTCGAGTTCTTTGCCGGCCAGCTTGCATATCGACTTGGCGGATTCATCTGTTAACCAACCGCGAAGACTCATGCGCGGCCCCGAAGCATCCGCCAGCTCGAATTCCTCTCCGCTCCACGAAGTTTGAATGACTTGGAAGGGATAACCGGCTGACGGAGTTGTATGAATGATCAGTGCCCCCGCAGCACCCATTTTGGCCGCCATTTCATACTTGTAATCCCAACGTCCGTAGTAAAGCCGACGCTTGCCTGCAAACAACTTTGGATCATCTTCGGGATCGTTATTCATCACGACCAGAATTTTGCCACGCACATCAACATCTTTGAAATCATCCCACTCGTACTCTGGTGCTTGAATTCCGAATCCGACGAAAACCAACTCAGCATCTTTAACACTAACACTCTCTTGTTGCTTGCCGCTGGATAACATCATGTCGTAACGATGCTTCAGCGTTACAACTTGATCGCCGCGTTTAAAGTCAACGGTCTCAGGCGCCTGCGTTGTAACTCCCACGAGAGGCACCTGTTGATACCAAGAGCCGTCGGCCCCGCCCGGCTTCAAACCCATCGCCTCCAACTGCGTTGCCACATAAAGTTGTGCGAGCTCATCGCCACGCGAACCGGGACCTCTGCCTTCTAAAAGATCATGCGACAGGAAGCGTATGTGCGCTTTCAAGGCGGACTCGCTAACACGTTCAACTGCCGCTGCGTTCTGATCGCTAGGACGCCACGCTTTCTGAGCCTCCTGACCGTTCGCTAGGTTGCGAACCGATGGAGTCGAAGCAACTGCAATGCAAGCGATAATGACTTGTAAGCAGAATATGTTTGCCCGCATCGAAGACTCCCGTATGAAGTTGGCGTTTTGTCGAAGTGTGCTGCATCGCTGCGGATTCAAATAGCACACATTCCGAGACTTTTTGGCTTCCAAATTTAATGACAGCGAACCGTGTACGAATTGTAATCGACGCGGCTGGCGATGTGGCGATTGCGACAATTTGCATCGCCACTCACATTCAACTTTTGCATGTATTTGACTTTTCTGCAGCTATCCACATGCGTCTGCTGGTCTTCCCTGTATCTTCTCAGGCAACTTTTCATTCGCGTGAAAAAACACCGACGATGGGTGTTACTATCCGCCGATTAGACTGAATGACTGGGCGAGTAGTGCCGAGTAAGTACGACGTCTGTTTGCCTTACGTTCTTGTCGAGCCAATTGATAGCTTTATGACTGATCAAAACTCACAGAGCCACGACACTGCGCGTAGCGCTGAGCATTCATCGCTTAATCGCCGCTCTGCAATTCGACTGTCCGCTGCAGCCGCGATTGCTGCCGCAACAAGTTCGTTGGCGAAAGCAGATCTGCCGACAGGTACCTTGAGCGAAATGCTGGGGCGGCGACAAACCGGCGGCTCAGATTTCAAATTGACTGCGATCACGGATTATCACGCAAACATGGCCGAGTTTGGCGGCCAGTTGAGCACGCCGATTGAACGTTTGCTGATGCCGGTAGCGCGCCAGTCTCCGTTTCAGTTTGATATTCTCATCGTGGGTTCCGGCTATGGTGCTTCTGTATCCGCCGCTCGACTTGCCGCCGCTCTTCGCCCAGGAGCACGTCTGGGCGTACTCGAACGCGGACGCGAGTGGATACCAGGCACATTTCCAGATCGGTTGAAAGATGTAACCAACGCATCGCGACTCGAACTGCTTGGCCGAAACAAAGGTGAAACGCACGATCCGATTGGCCTGTTCGATGTGCGTCAATTCGATGAAATTTCGATCTTAGCCGGCTCGGGTCTTGGCGGCTCATCGTTAATCAATGCCAACGTCGCTTATCGCCCCGACCCAGATGTGTTTCATCAACCCGTTTGGCCGCAAGCCCTCCGCGATCGCGCGTTTCTCGATCCCTACTTTGAACTGGCGATCGCCGAGTTAGGCGCTAGGGTCGAGCCGCTAGATTACAGCTCCAAGATGCTCGCCCAGCGGATCGCCGCAGAGCGACTTGCTTACCGCGGCGCTCGCTTCGAACCAGCCACGCTGACGGTCACGCGCGCTATAAACAACTTTGGTACCAACTTCGTTGGCCCAAATTGCAACGGCCTAAACAGTGGCTTGCCGATCATCAATCGACAAAGCATGCGCCAGCGCAGCTGTATCGACTGTGGAGATTGCTTGTCAGGCTGCAATGTTGGCGCAAAGAACTCGCTCGCGATGAACTATATCCCTATGGCGCGTCGCGCCGGTGCGCAGTTCTTCACACAAACGGAAGTTCACCGCATCGAAAAGTTGAGTGCGGGGTACCGAGTTTACTTCACCGTAACGCGTACTACCGCTGACGGATCTTTTGTTCGCTGTCCGGGTTCAACCACGACTCGAATCTTGATCCTAGGCGCGGGCAGTCTCGGAAGCTCTGAGCTGCTGTTGCGATCGCAATCAGAATGCCTCGAGCTGACGCAACGACTTGGTTGCAATTGGACGGGCAACGGCGATGCGCTCGGCTTTATTACAAACAGCCAGTGCCGTACGGGCGTTGCCGGACAGTCGGCTTACACAGCGCCTTGCCCGCCCGTTGGACCGACTATTCAAACCAATGTCACCTACCCTTATCGGCCGCTTGCCGGACGCGTGCTGATTCAAGAAGGTGCTGCAGCCCGAGCGTACACGAATGCGATCGGCACGTTAATGCTCGATCCGCTGATGGAATCGACACAGATTTTGCTGGGCATGGGACACGACGGCGCCGCCGGTCGTATTACGCTCAATGATCGAGGATTTGGTGTCGTCTCCTGGCCGGGGCTACTTGAAAGCGACTATCGCAAACTGATTCGTTCCGAGTTTGAGCAGATCGCGAACGCGCTTGGAGGCAACTATCGCTTTCTGAAAATCTTTGACGACAAGATGATCTCTGTTCATCCTCTAGGCGGATGCGCGATGGCGGACGATCCATTGCATGGAGTTGTCAACGATAGAGGCCAGGTCTTTGATGGTCGCCATGGTGGTGATGTGGACTACCAAACCGGATTGCCGCGAGTTCACAGCGGATTATACGTGGTCGATGGAGCGATTTTGCCGACCTCCATCGCCTGCAATCCGCTGCTAACAATTTCTGCACTCGCGGAGCGCGCTAGCGATCTAATGCTCGATGAACCTCAGTTCGCGGATCTTTTTGCGACCAGTTGAGCAAGCACTAATTAGCTTCAGCGGACTGCTCTGCAATATACTGCAGCGCTTTGTCACTGATATCTTTGCGGCACCAAGCTCCTGCCCAGCGGATCTTCTGTACCGCTGTGTAAGCGTTAAGCTTAGCGACAGAAATCGAGTCACCGACCGCAGTGACGCCCAAGACGCGGCCGCCATCGGTCAACACAGCGTCATTCTCCAGTCGCGTTCCAGCGTGAAAAACTTTGACATCGGGCAATGCATCCGCTGCTTCGATACCAGTAATCGGTCGCCCCTTTTGGTAATCGCCCGGATAACCTTGGCTGGCCATAACAACACACAAAGCCGGACGTGGATCCCACTCCGGTGCATCGATTTGATCAAGCTTTTGATCGACAACTGCCTCAAGAATATCCATCAGATCGCTTTTCAATCGCATGATCAGCGGCTGACACTCTGGATCACCGAAACGACAATTGTATTCGAGCACCTTGGGGCCAGACTGTGGCGTGATCATCAGCCCCGCGTACAGAACGCCGCGAAACGGCTTGCGATTTCGCTTCATCGTATGAATCGTTGGAACAAGCACATGCTCCTCGATCCATGCCATTAAGGCGTCATCGACAACCGGTGTCGGACAGTATGCACCCATGCCGCCGGTGTTCGGGCCAGTGTCGCCATCAAAGGCTGGCTTGTGATCCTGTGCTGGCGGCAATGGCAAGATGGTGCGCCCGTCAGTGATGGCCAGCACACTCGCTTCGGGACCGTCGAGACGGTCCTCGATGATCATCTGCGAGCCCGCCTTACCGAACTCTTTGCGGCGGGAGATTCGATCGATGGCATCCAACGCATCGTCACGTCGCTTGCAAACGATCACACCTTTACCAGCCGCTAAGCCGTCCGCTTTCACAACCACTGGACAGCGATCGCGCTCGCCCGGAAAGCGACCTTTGATAAAACGCATCGCATCATCTGGGTCGCGGAAGACCTGAAAATCTGCTGTCGGCACATCCGCTTGACGCAGCAAGTTCTTGCAAAACGCTTTGCTCGCTTCCAACTGCGCCGCAGCCTGCGAAGGGCCGAAGATACGCAACTTTTCAGATTCGAACGCGTCGACGATGCCCAAAGCCAACGGCGCTTCAGGACCAACGACCGTCAACTCGATTTTCTCTGCTTTCGCGAACTTGATCAGACCAGCGATGTCCTCGGCAGCAATCGGTACATTGACCGCGTCGAGCGCCGTTCCCGCATTGCCTGGAGCGACGAAGACTTCCGTGACGCGCGGACTCTGCTTAATCTTCCAAGCCAGTGCGTGTTCACGACCTCCGTTGCCAACAATCAAAACTTTCATTTATTCACACACCCGGAAAAGCTGGTCGCCTACGCCTGAAACCGACAGAGATCATGTACAGAGATCATGTACAGAGATCGAGCCAGATTGTAGGCGCAAATCATCGAAACCGGAACCCACGGCGAAGAAAGCCCAAACCCGCTACGTTGGGCTTGGAGTTGTCAGCCGTCGTCACTCGCGAGCTATTCGAGCTAAAAATTGATTTTGCTAAGATCGAACGTTGTGGGGAAAATGAGGAGCCCACCACCTGTTTCACGAACTTCGCCCAACTCTCTACGTAACACGGCCAATCAGCGTCATATAACCCGCTGACAAGACTCGCAACTTAGCAATGCTAAGTAAGAGAAACAGCAATTTCTTGCAGATGCCCATAGGGAAATATTTTTCTCAGAATTTGGCAGGTTCGAGAGTTGAATACGGATAGTAGTGCGTATGAATGAGTCCAAACCACAATTCGATTTGTCTGAAACGGAGTTTCTGGCCCTATTCGTCAAGCATGAGCCGGGCTTGCGTGCGTTTGCGCGTATGCTAGTGCCCGCTTGGGATTTGGTGGACGAAGCGTTGCAGGAAGCCAGTGTCACCATGTGGCAGAAACGTGGGCAGCTGCAGAGTGCGGACGGTTTTGTGCCCTGGGCGAAGGTGATTCTCCGCTTCAAATGCTTGAAGCAGTTGGAGAAACTCCGGCAACGGCGACCTTTGCTCAGCAATGAACTTCTGGAAACGTTGGCTGATCGAGACGCGAGTCGCTCCGAAATCGATGTGACCCAACGTGGCAGAGCGCTGCACCTCTGCCTAAACCAGTTCTCTACGGAGCATCGCGAGTTGCTGCTGGCACCCCATCGTGCGACCGAATCGGTGGTGGAGATAGCCCAGCGTCAGGAAAAATCACCGAATGCACTTTACAAGCTGTTGGGGCGGTTGCGCGAGCAGTTGATTGATTGCGTTCGCCAACGCCTTGCTGGGGAGGTTTCATGAATATGCGTCCCAGTGAACTCATTCAGAGGTACCTTCTAGCGATCGCGACGGAAGAAGAAGTACGTGAGCTTGAAAATCGCCTGGAAAGCGAAATTGAACTCCAGCACGAGTTCTTGCTGCAAGCCGAGATCGACGCGCACCTGCGACAGGAAGCACAGTCACTCAATGACATCGATGCATCAGGTTCGTATCGTTTGAATCATGAGCCCGGTCGATACGCCAATACTTCCGGGCTTTGGAAATGGGTTGCTGGGATCTCAACTTTGGCTGCGGCGATTCTTTTGTCGTTCTACTTAGTGGACTTCCCTCCCGCTCGACCAGCAATGGCGGCTCCATCGTTCGGGAAGCTACTTAAAAGCGTTTCGTGGACCGAGCGGAGTATTTGGATCGCTACGTTAAACGGTGATCTGCCAATGCTTGATGCGGAACTTCATCAGGGTGTCGCTGTAGATGCGAGAACGGAAGAAGCCTACACACCGTTGCACATCGCAGCGGTGTTCGGTCAGACGGCGGCTGCCCAGTTGTTGCTGAGCCACAATGCCGATGTAAGGTTGACTGACAGGTATGGCAATACTGCGTTGCACATGGCTGTGTTCCTAGGACACACCGACGTCGTGCGCGCGTTGCTGGCTCATGGAGCCGACCCGCTTGCCCGGAATACGGATGGCTTCAGCTCGATAGACTGTGCTGGTGCACCGTGGACCAGAGACTATGAAGCCCATCTTCGTCAGGCAGAAGTCGAGATGAAGACTCCTCTCGACCTGAATCGCATTCGAGGCGAAAAGTTGACGATTCTTAAGCTGCTCGTTGGAGGTGACCGCGCGGCCGAACAGGCTTCCGAACCATTCGTGATCCTGAATGCAGCGATCGCCGGCGATATCCAATCGATTCAAAAACATCTCGCTGGTGGCAATAACCTGAATGTGCCAGAACAAGTCGGTGGAAACACACCCTTGATGCTGGCCGCCACTTTCGGAAACCGCGATGCAGCAAGTTTGTTGATTCAAGCAGGTGCGGATCTGGAGATTCGCAATAAGTCAGGCGGTACGGCTTTGCACCAAGCCTGTTTCTTCGCACAGCCAGACATTGTTGAGCTGCTGCTGGACGCTGGGGCTGACCCGACCAAACTCAATAACTATGGTGCGACGCCGCTAGAGTTGGCCCCCGAGCACTTAGATTCAGAATGGAAAGCGGTCTACGAACATGTTTACCAATCGCTGAACCTGGAGCTCGATTTCGAGGTGCTGGGCGATGCGCATGCTCGAATCCGCAATGTCTTTAAGGAACGTTCAATCAGAATTGGAAAGACTGAATGAGTGGTCCCACGCAAGGTATGTTGGTCGACAGAATCCTTGGTATTCTGCTGCCAATCGGAATTCTTATCGCTTTCAACGAAATGAATCGCTGGCGAGTAACTCATCGGAGACTATCGGATAAAGTGTTATGATCGAATTCCATTTCTCATATAGCGCCACAACAGCGATGAGACGGTCGAAGCACAGTTTGGTTGCTCTGGTGGTTCCAGTGCTCTCGCTGTTCGCTGGGATGCAAATCATTGCCTTTAGTTCAGCGGCTGAGATTGACCCAGCCGTTGCACAACTCGTCCAGACGTCCTGCATTCACTGTCATGATGCGAGTACCGAGACCGCGCTGAATCTTGAATCGTTGTCTGGCGATTTGACCGACCCGGAGTCGATGCGAAAGTGGGTTCATGTTTTCGATCGCGTACGAGACGGCACTATGCCTCCGGAATCCGAAGCACGCCCCGATGTTGAGATTGCCAGCGCCGCGACGGATGCACTCAAGAACTGGCTGCAAGAATTCAGCTTGTCGCAACAGCAACGCGCAGGTCGTGTACCAGCAAGGCGGCTGACCAAGGCTGAATATCGATTCACGGTACAGGACTTGTTGGGCATCCAATGGGATGCAACAAAACATCTTCCCGATGAGGTGGAATCGGGAAGTTTTGATACGGTAGGCAACACTCAGCGACTATCCGCGATTCATGTGGATGGCCTCTTGCAGGCCGCGGATGAAGCCTTGGCGCAAGCCATTGCTCACGATCCGAATCCGTATCGTGAGGTAAGGCTGGACTTCTTGAACAGTGCCAACCTCCGCTACTTCGACGACAAGAAACTGCATGAAGGCGGCAACATCATGCGACGCCTGGAGAAAGGTGTCGTGGTCTTTGTCGAGAACGACTATCTGATTCATTCATACCGATCGATGGGTGTGAGTATCGAGGTGCCCGGGAACTACCGAATCGCGGCGCAGCTCGAAGCCTTCCAAGCGCAACAGCCGGTTACCTACAAGATCATTGCCAAGCGGCCCAGTGGCGATGCGAGCCTTATCAAAGTGGGCGATCTCGATCCCGGTGAGCCAGCGGACATTGAAACCGATGTCTATCTTGAACCAGGCGACAGCTTCTATGTGACGATGCATGCGGATGATCATGGCGCAGCCTACATCGCGCTTAGGGCCATCAACGTCAAGGACTATCAAGGTCCGGGATTGGCGATTCGATCGCTGGGTGTGGCCGGACCGATTCACGAGGAATGGCCACCCAAGAGTACTCGTGACCTATTGCACGGGGTTGAACTTGTGACGAGTACGGAGACAGGTGCTACGGAAATCAAACTCTCCAAACAGCCGATTGAACACGTGCGGGAGATCGTCGGCAAGTTTGCTGAGCGTGCGTTTCGTCGCCCAGTCCAACCTGCGGAAATCGAATCGTTTGTTGAACTTGCGCGACCAGCCATCGAGGAGGGGTTGCCCTTTGAGGAAGTAATCCGCGTCCCCTTGAGGTCTATTTTGTGTTCGCCTCGGTTTCTCATGCATGCAGGTCAGCCTGGAGACTTGGACTCCTTTTCGTTGGCCAGTCGCTTGTCCTACTTTTTGTGGAAAAGTTTGCCGGATGCTGAGTTGCTCGACTCGGCTTCCATCCGAACGTTGAATACCGACGTGGAACTTTCGCGACAAGTCGACCGAATGCTGGAGGACCCTCGGTCGCAGCGCTTCATCAACGACTTTGTGGGCCAATGGCTGCGACTGCACAAGATCAATGCGACTTCGCCCGATGCCAAGCTCTATCCAGAATACGATGAACTCCTTGGCCATGCGCTCCCTCAAGAGACGCAACTCTTCTTCGCCCATCTCATTCGGGAAAATGCTTCGCTAAACCACTTGATCGATTCAGATTATACGTTTGTCAATCGCCGCTTAGCCGAGCATTACGGCCTTCAGAACATCCAAGGTCAACATTTCCGCAAGGTGCAACTTCCCGCAGGTAGTCCGCGCGGTGGTGTGCTGACACAAGCAGCGATACTAAAGACAACGGCCAATGGAACGGTGACTTCGCCCGTAACGCGTGGCAACTTTGTGCTAACCAATCTGCTCGGGACACCACCTTCGCCACCTCCACCGGGCGTTGGTTCGATCGAGCCGGACACGCGCGGCAAGACGACGATTCGTGAAATTCTGGAGGCGCATCGCAACAACGAATCCTGTCAAGCTTGTCACCGGATGATTGACCCGCCGGGTTTTGCGCTCGAGTCATTTGATCCGATCGGAAGGCTGCGCACCAATTACCGTTCGAGCGGCCCGGGCGAGGGCTTCTATGCGAAGTTTTCGCCAGCGACTTATCACGATGGACCGAGCGTCGACCCCAGCGGCGAGACAGCCGATGGTCGCAGATTCACGAACATCATTGAATTCAAGAAACTCCTGATGGACCGCAAGGAACAGATTGCCCGCAACTTTGTGTCCCAGTTGATTGTCTACTCGACTGGTGGTGAGATCGAATTTGCGGATCGCGACGTCATTGAGGCAATCCTGAAGCAAACCGAAGCAGACAATTATCCGGTGCGAGATTTGATTCACGCCGTCGTTCACAGCCGCCTATTCCGCCAAAAGTAATTGGGGTCAACCTATGATCACGCGTTCACTCCATCGCCGCACCTTCTTGCGTGCGTCCGGTATTTCGCTCGCACTTCCTTTCTTGGAGTCGATGACGCAAGCGTTTGCATCCAGTAGCGTAACACCGCCCAAGCGGCTGATCTTTGTCTGCACAGCACTCGGATTGCACTCGCCGAACCTGTGGCCGAAGACACAGGGCCCAAACTACGAGTCGACGCTCTACCTGGAACTTATGAAAGAACATCGGGACGATTTCACGCTTCTCGGCGGCCTCTCTCACGAGGATCAAACTGGCCGGCAACCGCACGATAGCGAAATGACTTGGTTGACGGCGGCGCGGAAGCCGGGCATGGCTGGTTTTCGCAACACGGTTTCTGTCGATCAAGTAGTGGCCAATCACTTTGGCAACGCAACTCGCTTCGCGTCAGTGACGTTGGGGACCGGCAAAGCTCAAAGCCAGTCGTACTCCAGCGGCGGCGTGATGATCCCGGCGGAGACATCTCCGGCCAGCGTCTTTACGAAGATGTTCTTGGACGGCAAGCCCGACGAGGTACACAAGCAACAACGACGACTCGGCGAAGGTCGCAGCATTCTGGATCAACTGGGCAGTGAAACCAAGAAGCTGCGCAGCCAAGCCAGCGCGTCGGACAATCATCTGCTCGACGACTACTTTCAATCTGTCCGGCAGGCCGAAACAAAGATCGCCGCCGCTCAAGGCTGGATGAACAAACCCAAGGCTTCGGTCGATGTCGCGCCGCTGGTCGACATTAACGATCCATCCGACTTGATTGGAAGGACGCAGTTGTTAATGGACCTTGTGCCACTCGTGGTGCAAACCGATTCTTCACGCGTCATCACCGTGATGGTGCAGGATCACGCGGTCGTGCCCAAGGTTGCAGGTGTTTCTGCCGATCACCATAATCTATCTCATCACGGGCAAGACCCCACCAAGATCGGGCAACTTGAGAAGATCGAAGCCGGTATTGTCGGTTGCTTCGGCAGCTTGTTGGAGCAAGTTAAACGGCCGGCTGAATTCGGCTCGCGTTTGCTGGACAATACTACCATTGTCTTCGGCAGCAACCTCGGTAACGCTAACTCGCACGAAGCCAGAAACCTGCCCATCTTTCTGGCAGGTGGTGGTTACGATCACGGCCGATACGTCGATCTGCGGAAGGGTCACGACCAACCGCTGTGCAATCTGTTTGTTCGACTTTTGCAGGACTGCGGAATTGAAATGGACACATTTGGGCAGTGCAACGGTCGATTAAACTGGACTTGAGCACTGGCATGTAAAAGTTTTCATAACCCTGAGACTTCGAGAGTATTCGTCACAACGTTGCGGGAATACTTAGGGAGCCGATTTTCACTTTTGCATGCCTTATTTGTCGATCCGTCGCTACGGCTTACGTCGTGTTCGAGTCAGCAGTCGGACTGCGAATTGGATTGGTGTGGCAGTCCCAACATCTAGCTGCATTCGATTTCACATACCACGCTTGCGTTACCCGCAGTGGCCGCGTCGTCGCGGTAGCTAGTGGCTTTCAGCCTTGTATTCCTGACACTGAATTAGGATGATTGTAGATATCGACTCAGTCGCTTTCGCAGTTTTGTTAAAAAGTTTGCCTACATGAGGGATCCGCCCAATCAGCGGAACGCTTTGCTCGACGACCGTTTCTCGGACAATCGGTCCGCTGCACAAGGCAATTGTCTTGTTGGTTGGAACTTTGCAAGTTGTCTGAATCCCGGTAGTTGAAAGTTGTGGTTGTTGCACCGTTAGTGGTCCATGGTTGGATTCGTAGGTAAACGGATCCATTCCCTTTAGGAACGGCCAATCAATTAGTAGCGCAATCTGGGTGCGCGACATAATTCCATTTTGGGACAACTGCATCGTATAGAATGTTTAGTGTAGCTTTCATCTCATCTGTCGCTCTCCGTCCTATTTCGTAAAATTTCTGGAT
>JBGSOM010000034.1:0-9772 GCA_041739135.1 Pirellulaceae bacterium | reverse complement strand
CACTTATGCGGAGCTTGAAGTGGACGTATTCGGAACTCAAAGCCACGACGTTGGTTCTTCAATTGACGTCATCGAGCGCCGCAAGCGGGCGAGGACGCCCGCGGTCCGACAAAGAGAACAGCAGGAAGCCATGTCTAAAGCTGCTTCACGCGCTAATTGCTTGGCAGTCGTAAGTAAAAAACCAACGAAATCAACACCTGATCTTCGAAAGTGAGTGCCATTGCAATGTCACTCACTTTGTGCGTCTGTCGCGTAGGCGAGTCTCTCCGAGACTCGCAATAACCTATCTAAAGTCTCAATGTCCGTCTCGGAGATACGGACCTACGTGCTTAAAGTGAGTGCCATTTGGCTAGCGTCTTCCGGCTGATCGTTATCCCTACAGGCTTTCCAGTTCAGCGACCAGGTCGTTGAAATGCTTGAGAGCCGTTTCGACCGGTTGCGGACTAGCCATATCGACCCCAGCGTCGCGAAGCAGGTCAAGCGGATCTTTCGAGCAACCGGAGCTTAGGAATCGCAAGTAATCCGCGCGCTCCGAACCTGAACCTTCGAGCACTCGTCGCGACAGCGCGATGGCTGCCGACAAACCGGTTGCATACTTGTAAACGTAGAAGGCCCGATAGAAATGCGGGATTCGGAAGCATTCGAGCGACAGTTGATCGTCGACGACGAATTGAGTTCCGAAGTAAGCGTCGAGTAACTGACGATACACGGATCGAAACGACTCAACCGTCAGCGGCTCGCCACGTTCGGCCATATCGTGGGTCGTCTTTTCGAATTCCGCGAACATCGTTTGTCGAACGACGGTCGCGCGGATGCTATCGATCTCATGGTTCAGCAAATAGGCTTTGAGGCGTTTGTCCGTTGTGCTGCGCAAGAGATAGTGCGTCAACAATTGCTCGTTGAATGTCGATGCAACTTCGGCGACAAAGATCGTGTAGTTGTAATACTGAAAAGGTTGCGTCTTTGACGAATAGTAGCTGTGCATCGAATGGCCAGCTTCGTGGGTGAGCGTGAACAGATCGTTGAGCACGTTCGATTTGTAGTTCATCAAAATGTACGGATCCGCGTCGAAAGTGCCGCAACTGAACGCGCCACTCTGTTTGCCTTTGTTCGGATAGCGATCGCACCAGCGACCGCGGAGACCTTTTGCGAGTACTGCGCAGTAATCTTCGCCCAGCGGTGTGAGCGAATCGATGACGGTTTCGACGGCATCGTCCCAAGGGCGGTCTTGTTCCATGTCGCTGAGGATGGGAACGTAGGTATCGTAGTGATGAATCTCTTCGAGCCCCATTTTGTTGCGACGCATATCGATGTATCGGTGAACTGCGGGCAGGTTATTGCGTACGGCGCCGATCAGATTGTCGTAAACCGATTGGGGCACGTTGTCGTGAAACAGAGACGCGGCCAGCGCGGATGGGTACTTGCGAGCTCGAGCGTAGTACACGTCGGTATGAATGCTTCCGGCGAGTGTTGCGGCGAGCGTATTCTCGTGTGCTTGAAATTGTTCGTAGTACTGATGAAAGGCTGCTTTGCGAACGCCGCGATTTTGCGAAATCATGAACTGACCAAAAGTGGAGTTGCTCAGCTCGACCGACTCGCCCTTCTCGTTCTTAACTTCACCGAACTTCAAATCCGCGTCGTTCAATTGACGGAAGACTTTGGTGGCCGTCTGTGCCATTTCACCTTGCAGGGCAATCAGAGATTCTTCGGTATCGGTCAGCGTATGAGCTCGGTAACGCAAGATGCGTTGCAACAGCAGACGGTACTTTTCGAGGACGGGAGCGGCGATGATCGCTTCCATTTTTTCGGGGTCGATCGCGAGCAGTTCCGGACGCATGTAACTGGCCGCTTGTCCAGCTCGGACCGAGAGATTTTGGAATCGGCCGGTGAGTGCTTGGTAAGCGTTGTTCGTTTGATCTTCGGTCGTGCGGAGGAAAGCGTAGGTCCCGAGGCGTTCGGCTAGCCGGTCCATTTCGAGATCGAAATCGAGTAGTTCGGCGATCACTTCCGCGCCTTCGGCTAACCGACCTCGGAAACCCGCATAGCGCGGTATTTCGGTCTCGAACTTCTTAAAATCCGCTTCCCAGGCTTCGTCCGAGCTGTACAAGGTGGACAGGTCCCAGCAATCTGAGGCGGGAACTTCGCTACGGATAGGAATGCGTTTGATTTCAGACATGTACGAACTCCGTTTGTCTTAGCGTCAGAAATTGCGACGCGAGTGTGCCTGTGTGGTTTTTGCAGCCTTGCGGCGATAGGTCAGCGCTGATTGGGTAATTTTGGCTGATCGGATCGGCAACAGTTTATGCTACAATGGGCGTCTGCGGGATTGGACTGTTGAAAAACCGGGAGTAACCACTGTGAGTAAGCATTCGACTGAATTTCGTTGGTTTTTGCGTGCATCATTAGCGTCATTGTCGCTCGCTTCGCTGAATGGACTCGCGCCGCTCGCCAGTGCTCAGCAGACAACGCATTTAGTGTCTCAACAACCGATCACGAACTTTTCTGACGCCATCATTCTGCCCAAGTATTATCCGGGTGTGGGGCGCATCCTTGTCCTCGGCGGTATCGAATCGGCTCGACCCGCTCACGTTCACAGCTCTGCAGCCGTTCCAACGACGCTGGTGAATTCGCAGTTTTCTGGCGGCGACAACATTACAGTTCGTGCCACGGTATCGCCTGCCAACCCGAATCGCATCGAAGTCATTGTCCGCCCGGCTCAAGCTGCTCCGCCCGCACCGGTGGTTCAGCCAGTCGCGCAGCCGCCAGTTGCGCAGCCAACTGCGCAACCCGTTCCACCAACGACGCAGCCAACTCAACCAATCGTCCAGCAAGCGGAATCATCCGTCGCGCAGCCGGTTGTTGAACCAGCTATAGTTCAGCCAGCACAGCCGGCTCCGTCAGCAGTTCCGGATTCTATTCCACTTGCTGTCATTCAACCCGCTCCTGTTCCGCAGACTGCTGCTGAGGCAACTCCTGCTCAGCAAACTGCTGATCAGGCAACCGCTGCTGAGCCAGCTCCTGCTCAGGCAACTCCTGCTGAAGCCACTCCTGCCCAGCCACCTGTTCAAGCTGCGGGTGAAACTCCGAACGTTGCACCAAACCAGCAATCAGAAGTTAAGCGAGATGAAGAGAACGCTGATTCGGAATCACCAGAGCTTGCGCTAGCAGTGGTTGAGCCTGCGGCGCAACGCGCGGATGAAGATCGTGCACCGCAGCGTGATCGCGGTCAACAACGTGATCGCGGTCCGGAGGGTCGTGGTCCGGAGGGTCGCGGTCCAGAAGGTCGTGGTCCAGAAGGTCGTGGTCCAGATGGTCGCGGGCCCGAAGAATCGCGGGAGCGAGGCGAGCGTCGAGATCAGAACGACGGTCAGAACGCTGGACCTTGGATGCGCGGTGGTGTTGATCGAGGCGGGATGCCATTTGGTCCCCCGGGGTTCGGTCCTCCGGGATTCGGGCCGCGCGGAAATATGCAAGGCGTTGAGGAAGAGCTTGATGTTGTTGAACGCATCTTCAAATCGCCGGTGGTACGTGAGTTTATGCAGTTGAAGGAAGAGAACCTTAAACTGAAAACTGAGTTGAAGATGTTAGAACGCGAAATGCAGTTCAAGTTCGAACATTCCGAAATGAACTTCAACAAGGACCGCGAGCAAGCTGAACTGCGGTTGCAGATGCTGAAGAAAGAGCTCGAAGAGTTGAAGACGCGTCCTCAACGAGGCGGACAACCCGTTCGAGCAGAAGCGGCTGCCAAGCAGGAGGCAGCGCGTGCCGAGAAAGCTGAAGCCGAAGGTAGTCGTGGTGAAGGGAACGCGAAGCGAGAGATGGCTTTGCGAGACGAACAGATCGAGAAGCTGAAAAGGGAATTGAGCGAAGCTACGAAGTCGCTTAAGCAAGCTTCACAAGAACGCGATCGCGTGGTTCAAGAGCTGAACAAAGCTGCTTCTCAGACTGCTGATGTAAAACGGAAAGCCGAGCAACTTTCGAAAGAAAAGTCGCTTGTTGAGCAGTCGTTGAGCGAAGCGAAGAAGGCACTTAGCGCGGTGCTTGAACAGCAACGATCTGAGGCTCAGAAAGCGCATAAGGAAGAATCCAAGAAGGAAGATGGCAAGAAAGACGAAGCGAAAAAGGAAAAGGCTCGCGATCGCAAGAAGGATGACGACAAGGAAGATGATGATGAACAACAAGCGCGAGATGAGAACGAAAACAATGGCCAATAGCTCGGCCATTGAGGTTACTCAATAATGCAGCGAACGACGCGGTTAAGCGTGTTCGCTGTGGTGATGTTAGCTTTGGTCTTGCGGATTGCGGCGGCTGCCTATTGGCAACAAGCTGCCGAATCCGAAGGACAACTCTTCCGGCTGGGCGACAGTCACAGTTACTGGACGCTGGCATCACAAATGGCGCGTGGCCTGCCTTACCAATACGGCAGTCCAGACGCGAGTATCTTCCGAGCTCCGGTGTACCCACTTGTTCTGGCTCCACTGACGTTGATCGCAAACGAACAGACAGCGGTTTGGGTGGCGCGACTAGTAGGCTGCTTGCTGGGATCGGTTGCTGTGTTCTTCGTGATGTTGCTCGCCAAGTCGCTGGCGGAGAATCTTGTCGAACCGCAGTGGGTAAGTAAGGCGATTCTGTGCAGCGGAGTACTAGCGGCGATTTATCCTGGCGCGATTGGAATTAGCATTGTCATTCTAAGCGAAGCCGTCTTCATCCCGCTCATGCTCGTTCATTTATTGCTGTGGCAACGCGCTTGGACCAGCGACTCGTTGCGAATTTCCAACGTGTTCGGTTTCTTGGCGGGCTGCGCGGCCGGATTAGCCGTCTTGGCGCGACCAAGTTGGTTTTTGTTCGCGCCGTTTATTTTTGGTGTCGGCATCTTGTTTGGTCCCAAACGCGGTCGCCATGCGACGATCTTTGCGATGACCGCACTGGGTATTGCGATGACGATGAGTCCTTGGTGGATTCGCAATGCGAGTATTACGGGCGAGTTTGTGTTGACGACTTTGCAAGTCGGGCCGAGTTTGTACGACGGATTGCATGCAGGGGCTTCGGGGGCGAGCGACGAAGGAATGGAGTTCATGGCTCGATTCGTGGCGGAGCAGAAGGCGGAAGATGCTGCTAGTAGCGGCGAAAGTCGGAGCACATTTGAATTTCGGGTGAATCGGCGAGCTCAGAAAGCGGCGGTTGAATGGAGCCGAGCGAATCCCGATAAGGTTGCAATGCTAGCGTGGCGGAAATTCTTACGAACATGGAGTCTTTGGCCTAACGGTGGCGACGTCGGATCAGCTACTCTACGGATACTCGTGACGGTCGGATGTTTCGCTATCGTTGGCTTGGCGATGTTGGGGTCTTGGGTACACAGACATAGTTGGAGGAACTGTCAGGAAGACAGTTGGTCCGTTCTATTCTGGACGCCGACACTCTACTTCACTTTGCTGCACATGATTTTCGTTGGTTCGATTCGCTATCGTGAACCAGCGGTGCTTGTGCTTACGGTAGTAGCCGGCTTGGGAATGTCGAAGTTGTTGTTTTCGAAGTTGCCCACAGAAAAGTCTCGTCGCGGTTAACAAGTTTTAGGGCGCATGGAAGTGCCTCGAATCGCAGTAAAAAACTCGAATGCAAGCGGGCCAGGGGGCTCAGGGGTCGATGCTGCGCATTCACCAGCGACGCCACGGAAAGCGACTGTAACGCAGACTCGATTCGGGTTAGATTGTCCGCGGCGTGGGCCAGCGCTACTGTGGTTAGTCATCGTCTTAGCTGCAGTTGCCGCCATTCTCAGCTATCAGGCTGTAATCGGAAAATTCAATCGACAGTTGCATATTGCCGTGACGGATCGACTGAAAGAGTCTTTTCCCAGCGCTAGCGTTTACCTTGGTCGTGTGACCTACAACAACCAAGGTGACTTGGTCGTGAACGACTTTCGGCTAGCTGTAGTGAACAGCGCGACCAATAAATTCCGCCAAGTAATCAGTTGCGAACGCGCGGTGCTCGCTGGCAACTTGGATATCGCGCACTGGGTACAGCAATCGATACAAATTAAAAGGATCGATTTGCACGGTGTGCAGATGGATGTGTGGCCGCAGGCTGGTGGCCAATGGTCGATCCAAGATTTAAAGATGGTTTCTGCCGCCAACTCTTGTACGCCAACGATCGCAGTTCACGATGCGTTGATGAAGGTGTATCCCAACAACTCGCCGAAAGCGACGGCGATTGTATTGCATGACATCCAAGGTCTCGTCACACCGAAGATTCCGTCGTTGACCGACGAGTGTTCAGCTTCGGCGCTCTCGATCAACTTCTCGGCAAGCAGCAGTGGTCTAATGCGACGTATCACGACCCAAGGTTGGTTGGACTCGCAAAAGCAAGCTTGGAAGGTCGACGGAGTAGTTGAGAACTTTGAGTTCACACACGAGTTGATCGAAAAACTGCCGCCGCAAGCGACGCTTTACTTGAATCAGATTGCGGGTCTCGAATGCGAGGCTTCGTTTAACTACGAAGTTTTCAGTCGACCGCTGATGTCTCCTGGATTCGAAGTCAAGAACGGCGTCATTTCAGATGGTCGACTGCGCGACGCTCGGTTGCCCTATCCTCTCGATCACATGCATGGCAAATTCTTTTGCAACAATACGAAGTTGCAACTGCGCGACTTGGTTGCGACCAGTGGCAGTACCACGCTGACGCTCGGCACAGACATCGAGGGCTTTACGCCAGATGTACCAATAACGATTTTCGCAAGCGCATCGGGACTGGAGTTAGATCGACGTCTTTACGATTCGTTACCAACATCGTGGCAAACTTATTGGGATCGTTTGCAGTTGGAAGGAAGCGCTGACGCCGAACTGAAATTGATGTTCGACGGAAAACGATGGTCGACTGTCGCGACGTTTGATTGTCAAGGCATATCGATGACTCCGTGGTTGTTCCCTTATCGGCTGGAAAAAGTAACTGGGAAAGTGATGTACGCTGACGGACGTGTTAGCAGCGAATTGCTGTCTGGTTTGGCTGGTGGCCAACCAGTTCAGGGCGCGGTGCTGCTGATCAACGCCGGAGGTGGGCAATGGGTTGGCGAGGTAGCGTGCCGGACATTGGGCGCAGTCGCTGTTGATGAGAAATTAATTTCGGCATTAACGCCCGTCGGTGGCGCACAGAGCCCTACCGAGTCTTTCATTCGAACTCTGCATCCCGCCGGCGTAGTTCAACTGACCAGTGCAACGTTCAAACGCAGTTCAGCGCCCGGTGACACATGGCATCGTTCGATCGATGCAAGCGTTTATAACGGCAAGATTCGCTACGACGGCTTTGAGTATCCCATCTACGAGATTCGTGGTCGGATTGAAGGGAACGATGACGAATGGCGGTTGCATCAATTCGAAGGACGCAACGGAAGTGGGCGCATTCAATGCAACGGAAGTTGGTTGGCCGTTAAGAAGGGGCAAGTTCCGTTGAACTTGCAATTTCGCGCATTGGCCGTCCAGTTAGATGAGGAGCTGCAGCAAGCTCTACCGCCCGACGCTCAATTCTTGTGGAATCAATTGCAACCGGTTGGCGCGATGGATGCGATTGACGTCACGCTGGTTCGGACCAGTCCGACGGAGCCAGTCGAGCTCGCCGTATCGCTGCGCGAAGAGAATTCGTCAAACGAAACGAGCGGTCGATCGCTGCGATTGTATCCTCGCGAGTTTCCTTTCTGGTTGACGGATGTGGCTTGTAATGTCACATATTCACCAGGCAAGATTCATATCGAGTCCGCATCAGCGTCGAACGGTGCGAGTCGAATTCTGGTTAAAGGCGATTGCATTCGTGATCCGGTCAAGCAGCAATGGATTGCTGATATGCACTGGTTGCCATCGACGCGTTTGATTGTGAACAATCAGTTCTTGCAGGCGTTGCCCGCCACAATTCGTCAATCCTTGGTGCGATTGGATTTTCGCGGCCCTATGAGTGTGCTTGGAAATAGTCGCATTGTTCTGACGCCTAGCGCAGAAGAGGGCGTTACGACTTCGTGGAACTGCCAACTGGATATTGAGGACGGGCAACTGGGCGAAGGAAACTATGTCGACGCCATGCGCGGCTCGATTGAGTTGGAAGGCAAGAACGACGGCAAAACAATCTTGGCGTCGGGCAAAGTCTTCATGGACGCGGTAACTCTGAAAGGAGTTCCGGTGACTCGCGTTACGGGGCCGTTTGCGCTCGTCGGCAGTCGTCTATTCTTCGGCCGCGCAATCAGCGAAGCGCTCCCGCAGGCCTCTGGTGAGCAGTCGATGGAAATGAGTGCAGATGCGTTAGCTGGCAAGCTAGTGGTTTCTGGGCATGGTCAACTCGACAGCGGGAAATTCTATGTCAAAGCCAACTTGAAGGGCGCTGAACTGTCGGCTCTGTTGCAAGACGTCGGCGTGAATCGCGCGACCACTCCTGGACTATGTGAAGCTGAGTTGGACTTTAACGGGGTACCTTGGAATACGCAAACGTATCACGGCGCGGGCAGTATCCACTTAAGCGATGCGAAGCTGTATCAGTTGCCGTTTATGATCAAGTTGCTCAGTTTTACTCGTTCAGTTAGCAACAACGATGCTGCCTTCACCACGGCCGATATCAAGTTTCAGATGGACGGCGACCACATTCCATTGAACGTTGCGTGTGAAGGCGACGTGCTGCGAATGGTCGGCAAGGGTTGGACAAATTTGCGGCGTGAGATTGAGTTGGATTTATACACCTACGTCGGGCGACGTAATGTCGTCCGCAATGTGATTGACCCTTTACTGTCAGAATCTCCGTACGCTTCGACAATGATGATCGCCGTGCGCGGTTCGCTTGATAGCCCAGATATGAAGCGTGTGCCGTTCCCGCAATTGGAAAGCACATTGCAGCAGATGTTCCCCGAAGTTGCCGAGCGCCGCCAAGAGAATCCGATTCTTCGTTGGCGGCAGTAAGAGGGCAGTGCGGGAGGTTAGACCGCGCCACCGCTGCGAAGTTCGAAAATCATTTGCCAGATACGATCCACTTCGCCATGTTCAATGACCTCGAGCGGTTTGCGTCCTTCAAAGGCGTCATTCTTGGTCTTTAACCACTCGCCGATTGTTGCAACCTCAAAGAGTTCGCCTAGCGCTTCTAGCAACCGCCGCAATTCAGTGAGAGACTTGAGAACAGCAGCGCCTGGTGACTTGCCTGCTTCGATACTGGCCAGATTGCGTTCCGAAGTTGCCAGCAGTCGTGCAAACATCGGTCGATTGAAACCTAGCGCGCTGCGTTCGGCCAGTTCCATAGCGCCGCGGCGCCCTTCAACGATGTTGTAGCCGGACGCAATTTCGCGCACGGATTTAACAGGACTCTTCTTCGACTTCGTCACCTTCGATTTTGCAAGCATCATGTGATACCTCGGGGGAATGGGAAGTACAAAAGAAGTATCGGATTGAAAGAGCAGAAAGTCAAGTAGGAAAGCATGCAAAAATGCAGGAAAGAAGTTGGGTAAAAGTCAGGGTAAAAGCTCTAGCAAGCTGGATGATCGAAGATTTGCGGGAAAAATAACGAGGTTTGGCGCCCGTTGCTCCGTTGCACTCAAGATTCGAATCGCTTCAAAACCGGCTTCCAAAGCTGCCAGCCCTACAAACTGCGTGAAAGGCTCGAGCCCACTGGCGTGTCATGCGCCAATAGAAATGACCCCATAAGCGTTCATTAGAAATGTCCCCATGATTACCTCTCAGGAGGTATTTGCCATGGAGACGATTTTGATGAGCAAGAACGAGCGGAAGCGGCTGGCGGTGATGGCGCAGGTGGT
>JBGSOM010000033.1:0-29076 GCA_041739135.1 Pirellulaceae bacterium | reverse complement strand
GCCTAAACCCGCGCCTGAAATAACCGGCAAGAGTCTCCTTGATCGCGTTGTTCTCTACGCAGACGCTTAACGCGAATCACGTCTCTAAACTCATGTGCAAACAACCCGCGTTCGCTGCTGCGCACAGTTTGGACAGCTACGAATAACCCAATGCAATAATCTTGCCATCGACGATTTCTAAATCGCGAATAATGTCTTCGCCGTAAATGTCGGTCGTTACTTTTCCTGCGGTACCGAATGTTGTTTCGAGTGCACCGGATGAGTTGTATTTTGCTAAAGCAAAAGTGCCGGTTACACCAGGAACAGTCTCTGACTTACCTCCAACAAAAATGTTGCCTAAAGAGTCCATAGCCAAAGTGTAAGCTACGTCAAAATTCCCGAAGTCGGTGGTTACAATCCCATCGCCCCCACCAAAACTAGGATCGAGCGTGCCATCGCTCAGTAATCGAATGATCGCGAAGTCACCATTCGAGTATCCAGCGGCGACTATCTTCCCGTCACTTTGAATAGCAACATCGAAGACCTGTTCAAGATTGGAGTTGCCAATAGAAATTGCGGCAATCCCACCCAAACCAAATGATCGATCAAGATCTCCAATCCTCGCAGGTGGCACGGGCGCATCGACAACTAAGGCAATGTCATTCCCATCTCCACCGACATAAGTTAACTTGCGATTTTGCCCAGACCCCAAGAAATTTGAAAAGACGAAACCTTCGGGTTTGCCGGTAAAGGTACCAACGATGGCATCGGTTCCATCGTTCCGTACAAGCACAATTGGATTTGTAGAATAGGGCACGAACGCTTCGTAGGATACAATATTTAAATCTGCAGTTCCCGCAATATTGACCGTCCCCGTGACGACGACTTGATCATGACTATCCGCAACGTTTCCCGGTGTAACTCCACCGATTTCCATATCGAGAAAACTGCCAGACGCCAGGCTCAAGTTGCCCGTAGTGAGGATTCCTGGACTATTGCCTGGGGCCAGCGTGCCGTTCACTGTCGTAGCACCCACTGTGCCTGAACCTTTCAGGACTGCTCCGTTTGCGACTGAAACTCCCGAGGAATTGTTTAGATTTGTATTAACGATCAGCGTACCCGAAGCGACAGTCGTAGCGCCTGTGTATGCCTTTGCTGAGGTAATGAGAAGAGTTCCACTGCCTGCTTTGGTCAGGCCGCCAGTACCAGTGAGCTCAGGCGTTAGCGTGGCGTTACCGCTTACTGTCGTAGTTAGCGTTCCTGATCCTAGGTTAACAGTCCCTAGTCCTGAGACTAAACCGATGGTCTCATTTTGATTGTTGAGGCTTAGCGTTGTGCCTGAAGATATTGCTACCGGGAGCGTGTCTGCAAGAGTCGTGGGGCCATGAATTCGAACGGTGCCACTTGTGATATTCAGTCCGCCCGTGAAGGTGTTAGCGTTGTGTAGATTCCACAATCCGCTCCCCTGCTTGATGACGGTTCCGCTTTGGCTAAGGACTCCAAAAAAACTGCTATCTGCCGAGCTACCAACTGTTAGACTTCCACTGCCCATGAGTACTGATCCGCTACCACCCAGTCCAAGAACTGTGTCGGAAAATCCGTTCAAATTTAGTGTGGTTGCAGCTTGGACATCAACAAAACTAGCGTTAGGAAGTACGTTACTTGCTCCAAGAATGAGTTGGCCGCCTTCGATGTGCGTATCGCCTGTGTAGTTATTTGCACCCGATAGCGTTAACGATCCGCTTCCAGCCTTATTGAAAACGCCTGTACCCGTGATTGAGCCGGAAAAGTTGGTGCTCGCCGAAGTAGTTGTACGAAATGTTGCCGCACCCGAGCCGAGCAACACCGACCCAGCACCGCTCAACGCTCCGACTGTCTCGTTGTTTCCTGCTAGGTTGAGAGAGGCGCCCACTGCGATCGAAATAGGTGTGTCAGGCAACCGATTCGATCCGCCGAGTAGCAGTTCGCCCCCGTTGATGATTGTGCTTCCTGTGTAGGTATTCGCGCCCAGAACTTGGACAAAATTAGCTCCCGTTTTTTGGAAGTTACCACTCCCAAGTATCGTTCCGTGAAGAGCAAGCGAACCGGCTCCGCCAAAACTGACGGTGTTACTAATATTCATGTCGTTGGTGAGCGAACGGTGGCCGGCTGCTACGACCGAACCGCCGCTTAACTGCAAACCAAGGCCGCCAAGTGGATCGCTTGCTTCGAGGTACAGCCCACCGGAACTCATCGAGAAGGCGCTAGCACCCAGTGGTGCATGAGGCACTAATTCACCCCCGTTAATCCCTACCGCAGCCATATCTGAAGCGTGATTCACGATAAGTGTGCCGCCAGTCACACTGATCGCTTCGTTAGAGAAAATGGAACCGATATTTTGAACTCCGCTATTATGCAGAATTGTCGGAGTGCCTGGCTGATCAATTACGATCGTACTACTCAAATCGGGCAATACATTACTGCTCCAGTTGTTTGCGTCTGACCAATTTAAGGTTGCCGCACCACCATCCCAGACACGGTCAGGCCATTGGCCAGTGATGAATTGATCGGTAAAGAGTCCATAGGTCATCCCTAATTCTTGCGAACCACCAAAGCTCGTATCCAATAACCAAAGGGCATTGTTCGCATCATTCCTTACGACCCCTAGGTTGTCGTTCCCATTGTTATCCCAATCGCCCACCACCGGCTTATCTGCATGCAAGCCGAAATCATAGGTAACGCTAGGAGTGGGTACTGTGGAAATATTATTTGGAAATGGGTTAGCGCCAGCTTGGGCGTATACGATGTACCAGCGTTTAAAACCGCCAACTTCGTTTCGAACGACCCCGATGTCGGACCGTCCATCGCCATTAAAGTCACCAGCTATAGGAACGTCGCCAGGCGAACCAAAACTAAACGAAGCCGAGTGCGTAACTACCCCGTTGGTTGGAAACGGGGTTGCTGGATCCGCGCTTGCATAGGCCAAATACCACTGCCATCCGCCTGGAACAGATCGAACAACTCCAACGTCGTCGGAAGAACTGCCGTCAAAATTGCCAGCAATGACGATGTCACTTGGGAAGCCGAACTGAAATGCATACTCTGCGTCCGCATCGCGATCGGTATCAAGAAAAAACTGCTTTGCTCCTAGCCCAGTGTTGTCTCGAGCTACACCCACCAAGTCGAACCCTAGGTTGCCCCAATCGCCGGCAAAAACTTGATCATTTCCACCACCATTGCCACTGGATCCCGCACTTAATCCGAAGTTGAACGAAATTTCCGGCGAGGCGTTCCTGACGCCGTTAAGCGTCTCTGTGTCCAAATAAAAACCAAGCAGTTGGTTAAAATCACTCGTGTCCTGGCGTACATATCCGATATTGGTTGCTAGCAGTACTCGGTCTTCCAGTGACTCAAACTTTGGTCGCAATCGCGGCGAAGGCGGTCCTACATTTGGCGACCTTGCAAATGTAAAATTGGACTCTACGACACGACCTACCTCGCGAGCGACATTCGATCCGAGTGTTCGAATCGAGGCCCGTACAGCCATTCGGAAATGGACTCTTCTAGACTGGACAGCAGCAACTTTAACGGACCGTTTGGAGAGCCTACCAATCAAGGCTCTAATCCATCGATTAATGTTTTGTTTCTTTTTCATGGTAATCAACTGTCTTTTGACTGCTTCGCAGGCTCAGGTTTGGAAGTGAAGCAAATTAGGTGTCAGATGCAATTGGTGTGCTTGCGATGCACACGCTTATCGAACGCTCATCAAGCGACACTTGCAGTGCAGTATGGAGCATTGAGTTTTGAAGAAATGGCGTTTTGTCTGCTGCTGTAAGCAAGCGTTTTGACGAAGGGGCCTTTGCGAAGACCTGTTTCTAGTGCGGTCATAAGAGATCGGGCTCCAAGTTGTCGTACAGCAGATGGCATTTAGGCTCCGCGCTCTTGCCTAACAAAAAAGCACTACGGATCCTGAAGCAGGCCATGTGACGGCCCTCCGCCAAAGGCCAAGGTGCTCAATCTAGTGCCTTAGATCTAACAAGCAATCCACAAAAACGGAAATTTCCGTTCCAAATTTCCCCCTACCCAGGTTATGTTCATTCTCGAACACCTACTTTAACTGAGCGGAGCGGTAGGAACCCGCCTGATGGCGGACTATTCGCCTTCGAATACGGCCTTTTGCCGCTGCTGCCAAGAGTCGCTTGTACTGCTAATCCGCCTAGTTCCAACGCAACGGAAAATGTCGTGGAAACCCTTTCGATTGGCGAGGGTTACTCCGTAGCGCACTCGTGATTGCACGAGTGTCGAATGTGCGCCGCATATCGTGTACGATACAGGTCAGCTAAGCGTTAGTAGTGTGCGGGGTGAACAATCGTTTTGCCTCATTGGCTGGCTGCTCCATGTGCATCTCTAATTCAACAGTGAAATTTACTTCGAACTCGCTTACTAACCTTTGGTACTGGACCGTAAGTAAGAATGGCAACACCTGAACACGACGAATGCGATCGCAATGATCTACCCGAAACAATGGCGCCCAACGACTCCGCGATACGCTCGGGAGATGGACGCAGTAAATCCGACATGCATTCAGCCAACGGCCAACTAGTCGAGGAATCAAGTCAACGAGAATCGCCGCGAGTAAGCACTATGACTGGCGATGCCGATAATCCCACTTTGAATTTAGGGCGCGACAGTCATCCTACTTCGCAAGCAAACCCGGAAGGTGAGACACTTGCATTCGAAGAGAAACGTAACGCCGCTCAGCCTAATTCTGATCAAAAAACTGTAGATTTTTCTTATACCGATGCGGGGAGCGCGGCTCGATCTATCGAATCTTTCGCGCAGCGACCATCAGCACGGATGCCGAAGAAGGTTGGGCAGTATGCAATTGATCGCATACTTGGTCGCGGTGGGATGGGCATCGTTTATAAGGCTCGTCAAGAGACATTAGGGCGCGATGTCGCATTGAAAATGGTGCTGGCTGGATCCCACGCATCCAATGAATTGCTGGCGAGATTTATCGTCGAAGCCAAAGCGGTTGCACATCTTCAGCATCCGAACATAGTTCAGATCTTCGAAGTCGGCGAACACGAAGGCTTACCCTATTTTTCCTTAGAGTTCGTCGACGGAGCAGGCCTCGACCGCCAACTCGCAGGAAAACCACTCGATCCCCAGCAAGCCGCACGATTGACAATAACTATTTGCCAAGCGATGCAGTACGCGCATGATCACAAAGTTCTGCATCGGGATTTAAAGCCTGCTAACATTTTGATGACGAGTGATGGTGTTCCCAAAGTAACCGACTTCGGTCTCGCGAAACGACTGGAAGACAACGACGATTCAGCTAGTACTCGGACCGGCACTATCATGGGAACGCCGAGTTACATGTCGCCCGAGCAGGCGCGGGGCGCGGTGCAAGAACTTGGGCCAGCTACCGATCAGTATTCAATTGGCGCGATACTCTACGAGTTTCTGACTGGGCGTCCACCCTTTCTGGCACCGAAACCAGTCGAAACAATTATGCAGGTACTGAATAGCGAGCCAGTACCGCCGCGACAGCTACAGCCCAAACTTCCAATTGATATTGAGACAATTTGCCTCAAAGCGCTGCAAAAAGATGCCGCCAAACGCTATGACTCCTGCACCGCGCTCGCCGCCGATCTTTCTCGTTTTCTAAACAACGAGCCCATTCTCGCGCGTCCAGTTGGAAGCACCGAGAAGTTGTGGCGCTGGTGTCGACGGAATCCGTTGGTCGCCTCTTTGACTGTAGCAGCTTCCGTCGCACTGATAGCGGTTGCTTCAGTATCGACATGGTCTGCACTAGCGCTGACCAAAAAGAACTCGCAACTGGCTGAAAAGAATACCCAACTCGTGCAGTCGCAAGAAGAGGTCACTCGCCAATCTGTCATTGCTAAAGAAAACGAGTCGCGGGCTCTGGAACAAGAGTCCATTGCGAACAGTCGTGCGGACAGCATCGTCAAGGTGGTGCAAGCTTTCTTCAAACAAGTCATCAGCATAAATGTTGAAGAAACGCCTAGCATGGAAGGTACCCGCGACAACATGTTAGCAATGCTGTTGCCGATGCTTGAAGGCGAGGTGCTTAAGCAAAACCCAACTGATTCACAAGCGCGCCTAACGCGACTCGCGCTGTTAAAAGAACTTGCTGAAGGATATGCCGAGCAAAATAAAAAAGAAGAGGCCGAACGCATTTATCTCGAAGCGGCAAAGGAGTTCGAAGAAAGAGCGTTGTTAAAGAAAACGGATGCTGCTCGAAACAACTTTGCACAGATCATTCGCGCTCTTGGCGACCTAAAACGCGAACTCTACCGCGACATGCAAGCCAGTTTGAATTATCACCGGCAGCATCTGGCTATTGCAACGGATATCTGGAATAACTCGAGAGCCGATGACCAGGGGTTGGGAAAATACAGCGAATTTCAAAGGGCAGATTTGCTCACTCGAGCCAACCACGACTTGGCGGTTACGCTTTACCGCATCGGCAAACTGAAGGAAGCAAAGGAGCACTTTGCGATTAGTGACAAAGGCTACAAACGCATGCTCGAACTTCAGGGTACTGATCCATGGCTATTGAAGAAAAGCGAAGCTGAACGGCGTGGAATCATTGTTCGTGTAAATACCGCTTACTCTACTTCGCAACTCGCGTCCGCGACCTTGCTTTACCATCTCGGTGAACCGTCGAAATCAGAATCTGTCTTTCGTCGGCTGCATGACGAATCAAAAGTCGCCTCTGAAAGGGATGTTACCAATGCAAGCTTGTTGCACAAATACTGCGGCATGATCGGGGTACTAGGTGAGTTTCTCGCACAGCAAGAGCAGCTTGATGAGGCGCTCGGCTTAATGAGACAAGGGGTTGAATCAAGTAACAAGCTGTTGACCTTTGCCCCCGGCAATAGCGAATTCCAGCGCACAAACGCGCTGGCACATTATCGGTTCTGCCAGTGGGGGCGCCAAGTCGGCGATCCCGGTGCGGAAGCAGCAGGGCTTCATGCATTGAATCTGCGTCGCAATCGCGTCAGGCTCGATCCAAAAAACGATCGATACCGAGTCGAGCTGATGCTATCCGAAGCGCAAGTCGGCGACCCCGCAGAGGCTCAGAGAATAGCTGATGAGTACCAGTCGCGAGATGATGTCGACAATGAGTTACTCATAGAGATTGCGTGTGCCAAAGCACAAGTTGCTTCAAGATCCGCTAATATCGCAGAAAGACCACAACAGTTCGAATTGGCCATTGCCCCAATTCAAAAAGCTGTCGAACAGGAGTACGGTGACTATGTGTACTTGCAGAGCGAAATCGACCTAAGGCCACTTAATGATCTGCCAGAATTTAAGGCCATCCTAGCTCGAATTGATAGATGACGATCACCAATCCCCAAGTCTGTTGCATGGCACAGGATCAATTTCACTCGAAGGTATCGGGTGTGGCCGACCAATAGGACTCAAGATCTAGATAAGTTGCTTTCTCTCCCCATGCTTGTCACTTTTGGGGTCACGAAACCAAAGGATGATCGCCGTCAACAGTCGACTTCATCGAATAGACTGCGTTGGCATGAGGTCCTCTCAGACGCGAGCCAATCGACGCAGTGTCCGGAGCTCTTTTCTGTTTGTGGAACTACCTTTGGATCGACTATCACCATAGTCGCTAGAGTCTAGGTTCATCGTGCAACCATGGGACGCGTAATGGTAACGAGACAACTGAACAAGAACCCCGCCAGCGACTAAATTTCTTATAGTCGTTGATCGAACCTGTTCACGAGACTCACAACCGCGAAGGGGAAATAGGCAAGCGATTGCAGCCTGTTCTGGATTTGACAAAGGGCTACCAGCGTACGGTCTTCGTACGAGGGTATAGGCATATGTCAACTGCCGGCCATACAGTTGCGCCTAGCTGCGGGAAGTTTCTAAGCTGAAATACAGACGGGCGCAAGTTCTCGGCGGTGACCGCCATCGCAACGCGAGTACTCAGCCAAAGCGTTTGCTTTAGGCCCGTGGTTACGCAGAGTCGCTATTTCCGGATCGCTATTTTCGGCGAGAGTTCAAGCGTATGTAGTTTGGAAAAGCCATGTGCAGAAAGACTGTCGCTAGTCCGACGCTGCCGACTAGATAGTACGGGGAGATTGACCAGATGTCGTCTCGAGCTTGAATCTGAGTCATCGCTCGCTCTGGATGGTCTGGCAAGTATAGCAGCTCAACTTCGGCTCCAACTTCGCGGGCCGTGGTGTAAGTGCTAAGGATTGTCACTCGGCGCTGGACCGCATCGGTTAGGGAATACTCGACGACTATCTCAACTGGGAACGCCCCTTCAGGCTTTGTTTCGACCACTACTCCAGTCACGGCGAGGGCCTGCTTCCATGCGGTGAAATCACAGTAAGCGATATAGACTGGAACGGCTAAGAAAATCGTCGCCAGCAAACCGAATAGGCTTTGTAGCATCCACTTCGATGGTCGCGAAGGCTTGGGCGGCCCTACAGCTTGAGTCGTGCTTGGCTGATACTCTGGTAGCGGTTGAAGTGTTGCTTTTCCCGCTTCGGCCATGGTTTCGGAATTTAAGTTACCACAGCCTACTTTCGGCTCGTACCCACTTCGGCGAATGGCAATCGCGTGTACCACTCCGAAGAGCATTACCAAACCAACTCCCTGGTTCTTTATCCACAGCGTTGCGTGTTCAAGTTTCTCTTTCGGCGAGACGTGGCGGATTCGCTTCGAATCTGGAAGCGGTCTACCTTTCTGAAATTCCTCTTCAATACTAACGGCCGACCAAAGCGTATCCTCGAAAGCTTTGACGCGGAAAGGAAGCAAGGCTTCATCCAGTGGCAGGCCAATTACGGGCGCGCCGTCAACTCGATAGTCTTTATTATAGAAGACGATTTGAACCAAACGTTTTGGATTTGAGTCGTCGAAGTAGAAGGTCGTTTCCGGACTGTAGATATCGAGAGTGAATTCGTCTTCGGTCAGTTCATACACATGCTCGTTTGTTGCCAGCACATCGCGAACTTCGTCAAAGGTATTGCCAAGCCTGATATTCGCCCACCCAACGTTTGGGATGATCTCGATGTCGCTCGCGTACATGGTGGTCCAGTCTTCGTCGGAAAATGAAATGTTTCAGGGCAGCTTTTGCTTCTGATCAACCCACAAAGGGATTTTAGCGTCGGTCTGGGTCGTTGGCATATTCAAGTAGTGCTCTTGTTTCATCGTCTGACAGATATTCAATATCCATTCTAGCGAGCGCACTGCGGTCTTGTATCTCGACATAAGTGATAGGCTGGGGCGGCTTGGGTTGAGGCAATTTTTTGTTGTACTTGGTCGCTAGCCATTCACAGTACATGATGAATCCCGGGCTAGGGTAGCCTGCCTTGTCAATTTGCGTTTTCAGTTTTTTCGAGATCAACAGGGCATTGCGGTAAGCGTTGCGTCCGCATCCGTTTCCTTCTGGTGCGATTCTCGGCAGAATGTGGCAGACAACTGCGTAGCTGTTGGAATTTGAGTTGTTGTTCAGCGTATTGCCTACGGTATCGACGGGGATTTCATTCGCTAGTTCTGGGTGTAAGGCCAGGAATTCATTGACGAGGGGGGCTCGCAGATCGGATTTCAGCGTCGCGTTGTTGCGAGATTTATTAACGCTCTTGATTTTGTCGATTTGTGACTGTTTAAATTGGCCGCCCATCGTTCGCGTCAATCCACTGAAGGCCACCCAGTAATCTCCGACTTTTCCTACGAACGCCGGGTTGTCGGCGACTTTGCAGTAGGGGCCATTGAAATTCTCAAAGCACTGTGGATTGAGTTGACTGAAGGGGATGGCGTCGAAAATCGTGTCGAAACCGCCCTGGGATGGGTAATAGTAACTGGTGTTATCTCCATCGTTGGGATCGTCCCATTTGAGATAGGCCATGTGCTGACTGGAAGAAACCCAGCCACCCTCGGATGAACCGTTCTGCTTGAGGTGGTCGAAGAAGACGTAGTAGTCTTTCTGCTTTAGCTGCAGTTGGCTTCGCGAGGCGACCCAGACGGTTTGCCCTTGAAGGACTGTTGTTGGGAAGTAAGGGTCGAGCCAATTTGGTTGGAAATCAAAGACTGGATTAGGCCAAGCTTTAGGGCTAATGTAGTCAAGGAGATAAGGACCTCCTTGCCCGAAGCTGGACTGCGCACAGAGCAGTAGTGCAGCGAATGCGATAAACAGCGAATTGATCTTCATGTTTCCCTCGATAGTGCTTTAGAAGAGTTGTGTTTTGGAACACTAGAACCATCGAAGACGAGTCCAACATGCGGCCAAATTTTTTCTGGAGATTTTGCACGGCTTGCGCTGGTCGCTGTGTCTTCTGGCTTCACCTGACTAGCCACGCTCGTGCGGGCTGCATCTCGCAAACTGAGTTTGGGAGGGTAAAGATGCTGACGATCTGCGAGAGAGGTGAGATGCTGTCGTGAAATCAGCCGCTATCTCCGGTGATGCCGCTGGGAGCTAACTTGTTTGATGAGGAGGCTGCGCGGGGCCCTTGCCCTCAAGACAGATCTTCACTTGTTGGAATTCTTTTCCTTGAACACTCGCAGTGTTTCTGCAGCTCCACTTTCCCATTGGGAGCCTTTCAATTTATCAAACCACTTTTCCATCGCGCCCACGTTTCCATTCGCTTCAGCAACGTCGAAGAGAAGCATTGCCGCTTGTAGTGTAGCGCTGTGTGACCCGCCAAGCTGCTCATTCGTTGTTGAAAACTGCTCTGTTGCCAGCGACTCCGCTTCATCCAAACGCTTGAGGGCGACGAGCGAGGAGGTAAGCGTTCCGCGGGCCTCTAGAGTATGTTGATGTGTAGGTCCCAAAGTGTGAATCGCTTTCTCGAGATTGGTGCGAGCTTCCTGTTCGGCAAGGGCAGGATTCCCCAAGGCAAGTTCAATTTGCGCGATCAGCAACCCTAGGCGAATAGTCCGCTGATGCGTTCCAAGCACCTCCTCATAAATAGCCCGCTGAGGAATGGCGAGTTCCTTGGCTGCTTGAAAATCATTGCGATTGAAGCGGAGGGCGATTAAGTTAAAACCATCGACTAGCGTTTCTGGATGCGACTTTCCCAATAGTTCTGCATGTGCTTGGTATGTAGGAGTCAGTAGTGCTTCGGCCCCCGCATAGTCTTCTGCATCCATCATGGCCACCGCCAGGTTACTGCTTACAAGCAAAGTCTTGCGATGCTTCGGGCCAAGTTTTTCAATAGCAAGTTGATACGCTTCGCGATGAATATTCACAATCTCGGCAAAATTTGCTGACGGAGCCCAAGAAAGAACGTGACCATAGATGTCGATCAAGGTGATTAGCGTTTCAGGGTCTAAGTCTTTGACTTTGCGCCCGCGTTCCAATGCGTCGCGGGCCAACTCAATCGCCTCCTTGTCTTGGTCGCGACGCGACAGCAGTTGTGCTTGAGCGCTTTGAGCGTGCAGTGCTTCTGAGCTATTTTCTCCTGCATGTTGTTTGTACAGTTCAGTCGCCAAGTTTGCGTGTTCTTGCGCAGTTTCGTAGACGCCTATCGAAAGAAACGCTTCCGCAAGAATTTGATGTGTGTCGGCAGCCACGAGTGGATTGATACTGCTATCCGTTCGCAGTTGTTTCGAAGTATTCTCCAGTAACTGACGGACGGTGGGCTCTTTGCCTTGTGCGACCTCAGGGGTTGCTGCCCGGATGGATTGAGCGAGCAGATCGGTGGTTGAAGCGGAACGTTGTTGAGAAGCAACGGACTTGGCGTTAGCAGATTCGAGTTCGAGATTGCTGGTTCGTAATTGTTGGTTTTTTTGACTCAGCAGTACGCTACCGACGGCGCCGGCTATGATTGCCACAGAAACTCCCACCAGTAATGCGGCGGCAAGGCCGGATCTGCGACGCACGCTACGAGCAAGTTTGGACCACACTGTCTCACTGACGACGCTGATTGGTTCACCCGCCAAGTAGCGTTCGATGTCCTCTCGCAAATTCTCCACCGACTGGTATCGCTGCTCAATTTCCGCTGCAAGAGCCTTCTCGCAGATGGCTAATAGTCGGCGCGGTACCGTGCGAGCGGAACTAGCGCGACGTTCGATTTGCAGCATCGACTCGCTAGCAGGGGCAGACCCGGTAATCATATTGAATAATGTCGCGCCCAGCGAATAGACATCGGTTCGGGAATCCACTAGATCCACTCGCCCCTGACGCTGTTCGGGACTTGCAAAAGCCGGCGTGCCCATGAATTGTCCCGCGCGGGTTTTCAGCGCACGTTCGACAACCGTGTCCGCTGATTCCGACACCGAAAACACTGCGTCGCTCAAAGGCTCTGGTTCGCTTAGTTTTTTCGCCAGCCCCCAATCCATCAACATTGTTTCGCCGAACTTACCGAGTATTACATTGGCGGGCTTGATATCGCGATGCACAATGCCGTGTTCATGCGCGTACGCAACGATATTGCATAACGACACAAAACTCTGAAGCAATTGCCGCATTGCCAGTGACGATGCAAACTCGAAACTGGCCGATGATGGTTCGCTGAACAGTTGCTCGATTCGATCCTGCAACGTCGGACCTTCAACGAACCGCATCACATAACACGGCTGACCATGGCTATCTTGTTTCAAAGCAAATACCGGCACGATGCCGGGGTGGTTAAGCTGACCTGTGACTTGAGCCTCGCGTTCGAATCGTGCCATCTGTTCGTTATTTAAGCGATTGGCGCGAGGGTACTTGATAGCAACCGTGCGATTCAGCTGAGGATCGCATGCCAAATAGACTTCTCCCAACCCGCCGGTTGCGTGTAGTCGATCGATACGAAAAGCCGTTGTGACCTGAACGATTTGATCTAGTTTTGTAGAGTGCTGTGCGTCCTGCGACTCACCTTCACTGCTTGGTGACCATGCACCAAATCTCGCGTCAACCGCTTGCAGTACTTGAATCTGTTTTCGCAGTTCGTCGAGCAATTCGGGATGATTTTTACAGAGCTGCTCAGGTGAAAACGCGTGGCCATTCTCAAGCCCTTCCTCCCAGCGGTCCAGCAGTTCATGTAAAGTTGTTTGCATTGCGAGGGGAGTTCCTAGCCAAGCTAAAAAGAATCTAAATTTCGCCTTCAATGCGACTTCGCGTCGGGGCAGGTGGCTCGCAGGCCGCTCGATCTGCCAGCAGATTTTGGTGGAGCGTCATTCGGGCTTGTCGCCAATGCCGTCGTACTGTTCTCTCAGATGAACCTATCGAATCGGCAGCTTCATCGAGTGTCATGCCTTGGTACCACAATAAATCAAAGAGGATGCGTTCATCGTCGGGTAATTTTTCGACATACTCATGGAATTCCGTCCAGCTACTCAAATTCACCGGGTCGTAGGTGCTATTCCCCATCAGCTCGACTGGCGATGCGTTTTGGCTACTCTGCAACCAGGACTTGGCTTGATTGGCTGCCAGACCATGCGGACCGAAATAACGTCTGGACAAATCGATCAACTCGCGGCGAATTATAGCAGCGGCAAGTCGAAAGTAGTCCAGCGGTGCAGGCGGATGATGTTTTTCAAGCGCCTTCCACAGCCTTAGCGAGCTATTCTGAACCAAGTCATCAATCTCTTCCCATCGTTCAACGTTAGGGATGTCGGCCAAAATTTTCCGAGAAAGAATACGAAGCCGTCCCATGGTTACGTCGAGCAATTGACCCGATGCTTCTTGATCGCCTGCTTGCAACAGATCGAGCAACCGTTGAACGACCAGTGTCGAAGAGGTACGCGGATGTTCTGGCATTTGTTGAACCTGCCGAAGAGTAACTGGGGGATTATCTCGGAAGCGAATAGTATAGCTCGCTGCAATTCCAGCTATCGATCCGGCGTATGAACTTTGGCGACCGCAGCAGCTGGCACGGCTCATAACCAGACATTGTCGCGAGCCCCTCCAAAGCATAGGCACCTCGATGCATCGATCGTATTCAAGATGGCTGACCGCTAACCGCAAGCCATTCGAGCCTTCAGTGATGCAGTGCGAACCCACTTGCGAGCGGTAGCGGACTATAATCGGTGCCAACTTTGACTGCGGCAGGCTTTGGATTGCCTGTTAAGCAGTGGCGGTTCGTCGAATCCCGAGCAACTTAAAGATGCAAGTCACTCCCGCCACTTTGATATTTCGCCTGCGCTCGTGCGAAGAAACATCGGCTTGGACGAGATTCATCGATTTGTATACTCCGCTCTTGTTTCACTGGGCACAGCAGCTTGGGCAGCAAGAATCCGACCGAGCCGATCTTGTGCAAGATGTATTTCTGCTACTTTGGCGAAAGCTGCCGGAGTTCGAGTACGATAGCGGGAGGAGTTTTCACGCGTGGCTTAAAACGATTTTCTTGAACCGCTATCGATCGCGACTGCGAAAGCGCGAGGCGGTCACCTTCGATGCCACCATTCTGGTGTTACCCGATTCGTGGAGTGCTGATGTCAGCAAGCAAGTTGCTGACGAGGAAGAACGGCGTTTCCTGATCCGGCAGGCGTTTCGGTTGATCGAAAGTGAATTTTCGGTCCAGCAGCAACAGGTTTTTCGGGAATACGTTCTGGATGAGCACTCGCCCGATGTGGTGGCAACGAAATTTGGAATCAGTCCAGGTGCGGTCTACGGAATCAAGTCACGCATTCTAAGTCGCCTGCGACAGGAGCTAAATCAAATTCTGGATTAAGAAATAATTCTGTTTTCCGATAGAAAGCTGATCGGGCTGCGTACTAGTCTTCGCCCCAGTGTCTTGAAAGCCCAGTGTCCCGAAAGCACTGGTCTAGGCGTTTGAAGCAATTGAGAGGCTGCCTTAGCTGCAGCGGGAACCGGACAATGCAGGACAATTCGCCATGCCCTTCCAAAAAGTTGTTGAGCGAATTGGTCGATGGGCGAGTCGCGGAGCCGGAACTCTCCAGTTATGCGAGTCATTTAGAGAGCTGTGAGCACTGTCAAAACGAAGTTCAGAATTTGCGATCTGATGATACGCTCGTAAGCACTTTGCGTGGAGAAAGCTCGCCCACCGAGCGACTGATGCAGACCATCCCCGACTTGCTGATGCAGACGCTGAAGCAAATACCGGCTACGGATTCCGAAGCTCGACTAAGCCAGTTTAGGCAGGGCCATTCTGGACTAAGCCAGTTTGGACAGGGGCGAGCCGAGGGCGCGTCGAACGATGATCTTGGATTGAGTTTCCTCGTTCCTCCCGAATTGCCGGATGAGATCGGGCGACTTGGGCGCTATCGAGTCTTGCGGGTGCTTGGCCGCGGCGGCATGGGAGCCGTCTTTCTCGCGGAGGATCCGACGCTCGGTCGACTCGTAGCACTAAAGCTGATGTTGCCGAGGGTGGCGAGCATCCCAGCGGCGCACGATCGCTTTATGCGTGAGGCCAAAGCTGCGGCGAGTCTAAAGAATGATCACATCGTAACGGTGTATCAAGTCGACGAATTCAAGGGTGTTCCGTTTCTGGCGATGGAATTGCTCAGCGGTGATTCACTCGATCAAGTCTTGCAAGAGGGGCGCAGTTTCAGTATCGCAGAATCGATTTTGATCGCACGCGATGTGGCTCGCGGCTTGTTGGGTGCGCATGAAAAGGGCTTGGTTCATCGCGACATCAAACCCGCAAATCTATGGCTTGAGGAGACGCAGAACGGTGTGCTTCGAGTCAAGATCCTCGACTTCGGATTAGCATCTGCGGAAGTCGACGACGTGCATCTAACGCAAGTTGGGACGATAATTGGAACGCCGGCCTACATGGCGCCAGAGCAAGCTCGAGCCAACGGCAAGATCGATTGTCGCGCGGATCTGTTTTCGCTCGGTTGTGTGCTCTATCAACTGTGTACAGGCGAGATACCGTTCAAGTCCGACACCACCGTCGGGACACTGATGGCTCTGGCTATAAATTCGCCGATCCCGCCGAGTGAGAAAAACAGTTGGGTTCCCGTTGAGTTGTCCGCACTTACGATGCAATTGCTCGAGAAGGAACCGTCCCAGCGCCCGCAGTCGGCTCGCGAAGTCATCGATCGATTGGCCGACATACAACGCGCCATCGACTCAGGAACCGCTACGACAATCAGTGTTTCTCCAAGTCGAGTTGTGCGTGCTGAGCGCACGCCTGTCAAACGCAAGCTGGTTGTAGCTGGCGGCTGGCTGATTGCCGCAATGTTGTTTTTCGTCGCTGGTGTTTTCTACTGGCAGACTCCAGACGGACGGATAGTTCGTATCGAAAGCAATGATCCTTCCATCAAGTTGGGCTTTGAAGACGACGAACTGAAAGTTACGGGCGCTTACGACCAGCCGCTGAGGCTGAAGCCGGGCAAAGTCAAACTGAAGATTGTTAAAACGTTGACGGATGGCAAAGAACTCGAGTTCGAAACGGACAAATTGGTGGTTCGTAAAGGTGATCGCATCGGTTTGATGATCGAAGTGCTCGACAGTGAAGTTCGCATTGTTCAGGACGGCAAGGGAGTTCTAGATGCGATGCCTTTGATCGCACCCGCCGAGCAGTACGAGCGATTGTTGACAGCGATGCGAGCCGCGAATCCTGGGTTCGATGGAGCCATGGTTCCGAGGTTTGAGAAGGGTCATCTAGTTTCGATTGACTTCAAGACGGATAACGTAACAGACATCAACCCGCTGCGCGAATTGAAACATCTGCGAGGCTTGAGGATGGTTGGTAATGGGGCGCCTGATCAAGGTTTAGCAGATCTTTCGCCGATTCAGGGTTTGCCGTTAACGGGACTTTACATTTACAACAACACGCGACTTCGCGACTTGTCGCCGCTGAAGGACATGCAGCTCGAAGAGTTGCATACCGACGGTTGCCCGATCGTCGACTTCGGTCCCCTGGCTGGGATGCCGCTTCGGATACTTTTGGCTTGGTCATGGACTGGGTCGAATCTTTCGCCGCTCAAAGGAATGCCGCTTACGCAACTCAATATCGGTGGTAACGGCAAGCCGATGGATTTAACGCCATTGAAAGGCGCTCCGCTGGAATACCTGTGTTGCAATTTCTCCGAAGTATCCGACCTGTCGCCACTCGAAGGCATGCCGCTGAAAAGGCTGCTGTGCGAAAACACGCTGGTGTCTGACTTGAGTCCAATCGCAGGTGCGCCGCTCGAAGAGTTCGTTGCAGGTGGCAGCCGAGTCACCGACTTCAGTACACTGCGCGACATGCCGTTGACTTGGGTAAAGTTCGACATCGTTTCGGATCGGGATCTGGAAATACTGCGTGACATCAAGACTTTGGTGCGTGTCAATGATCAGCGCGCATCGGATTTCCTAAGAGAATTCGCTCATGAGAAAAGCGGTAAACGACCCGTGTCACCCATCTTCACGAACAGCATTGGGATGGAGTTCGTTGCGATTCCCAAAGGCAAAGCGTGGCTCGCGCGCAAAGTGAGTGAAAATGAAACCACCGGCAATCACGAGACGATTATCGAAGAAGAATTTCTTCTGGGCATGTATGAAGTGACTCAGGCACAATGGGTCAAAGTCATGGGATCGAACCCCAGTTGGTTTACGCGCGGTGCCGACGGCGATGACACAGTGAAGAATCTGCCTGATAAGTTGCTGCAGCAACTGCCTGTCGAACGAGTCTCATGGACCGATTGTCAGCAGTTTCTGAAGAAGCTGAACGAACTGGATTCCACACCGGGCTGGACCTATCGCCTTCCCACCGAAGCCGAGTGGCAATATGCCTGTCGTGGCGGCCCGATGAACGATCCGTCCGAGGGCGAGTTTGACTACTTCACAAAGACTGCGACCGATACGCTGACGCCGGACGACGCCAATATTCAGCACGCTTTATGTTGGAATCGGCCTTGTCGCATCGGATTATTCGCGCCGAACAAACTAGGTCTATACGACATGCACGGCAATGTTTGGGAATGGTGTCATGACGCGCCGAGTTGGCGAAATGAGCCAAGTCGGTTCATTCATGGCGGTAGCTGGAACGATACCTCCGAAAGATGTCATGCATCTGACATTTTGCAACCCACCGAACCATGGACCTACTACGACCTCGGCCTACGTGTCGCCAGGGTGCCTACAGACGAAAAGTCACAACAGAATGAAAAGCAATAGCCGCGATTGTCGCGATGGGCGGACGTCATCGCGGGAAATCACACATGCCGTCCCTTCGCGACTCGGGAACATGGCGACCTTACGGGACCGGTGCCGCTGGCTTAACAAAATACTCTCTTGCAGCTAAAGAACCTACCACGTGTCAACAACCAGCTATGACGATGTGCTCTATCCCAGCTACACGCACTCGCAAACGCACCCAGATCGGCTTGCGACCCTGGCCATACTCAACGGGTTACAACCGACGCCCGTCGCGAAATCGCGAATCCTGGAACTCGCCTGTGGACAGGGCGGTAACCTCATTCCGATCGCGGTTAGTTATCCCGAATGCCGCTGCGTCGGAGTCGACTTGTCCCAGCGACAAATCGAACTTGGCCAAGCGGTTGTCGATTCACTGGGTCCGCAAAAAGCACTGGGCCTAAAAAACTCACTGGGCCTACAAAACATCGAACTGCGTGCGCAAAGTATTCTCGATTTCCCCGCGGACTCCGAGCCATTTGACTACATCATCGCACACGGCGTTTACTCCTGGGTTCCTGAAGTCGTTCGCGACAAGATTCTGCAGATTTGTCGCGACCATCTGGCGCCTCAGGGGGTTGCGATCGTCAGCTACAACACGTTTCCCGGCTGGCATCAACGTCGCATGATTCGCGACATGATGTTATTTCATACTAAGCGATTTACAGAACCTGCGAAGCGGATCGAACAAGCCAAAGCGTTCTTAACTTTTATGACCCAAGCAACCGGCAATGAGAGCGCTTACGGCCGATCGCTGCACGAAGAATTTCGGATGCTGTCGGTCAGCGATGAGTCGTATCTCTTTCATGAGCAACTTGAAGAGGTAAACGAACCGGTTTACTTCCATCAGTTCGCAGATCAAATCGCTAAGCATGAGTTGCAGTACCTCTGTGAAGTGGAACAATCAAATTTGCAATTCGAACGCTATCCGCCGCAAATCGCGGAAGTGCTTTCCAAGATGGAAATAATCGAACGCGAGCAGTACCTCGATTTCTTTTCGCGGCGTACGTTTCGCCAAACATTGATGTGTCATCGCGAAGTCTCGGTCGATCGAACGGCGATGGCCAGTCGAATCAGCGGACTGCGTCTAGCGACTCACATGCCGATTGGGCCGCCGACAAAGGACCAGGAGCATCAGCCCTTGATCATCAAGACCGGCAACGGATCGGAGTTGACTATTCGCGATCCGCAAACGAAATCAGCGTTTGTGCAGATGGGAGTGAAGTGGCCGCGTTCGGTTCCCTACAATGAATTGCAAGCCGCGGTGCGAAAGGGGCTCGGTTGTGATTCGATGGTGTTGCAAAGCCAAGACGCTTATGAGCGCGAGTCGCGGGCGCTTGCGGAATCGCTGACGCAGGCCTTTATTCTCGGCGCCATAACTCTCCACACTAGCGAACCGACGTTCACAGCGGATGTCAGTGAGCGGCCGGTCGCTTGTCCGTTGGCTCGGCAGCAAGCGGCATCAAACGAACGCGTGACCAATCGCATGCACAGTGCCATCGCGCTCGATTCCGTCGCACGCTGGATCGTGACGAAGTTGGATGGATCGTTCGATTCAGGGCAGTTGTTGGAGATGTTGATTGAACACGTTGCTCGCGAGAAGATCTCGGTGCAGTTTGAAGGTCATGTGCTGACTAACCCGAACGAGATCCGCGCGCAATTGCAAGCTCGTTTGCCTCTGATCCTCAAGCAGCTCGCCAACCAGAGTTTTTTGATCGCGTAGGGGCAGCCCGAAGGTAAGGCGCTCCCGGTGCGGAAGGTACGGGATGCGCGCCATGCGGTGGATACATTTTTGGTACGGCGTAGGTTGCGAGTTACATATGCCGTCCCTTCGGGACTCGGGAACGGGTTTGTCGCATTGTCCCGGGACTCGCGTCCCGGGCTATTGCATGTCGTCGCTTCGCGACTGGGCGACCGATCCGATGTTCAGTGCCGAAGGCACGGCATGTATTAGCCTGGGACGCAAGTCCCAGGTAAGCATGCCCGCGCGCGTTCCGAGTGCCGAAGGCACGGCATGCGTGCCATGCGGTTGATGCATTTCTTGCGTTTTAGCCCAAGATCTCCATTTCAAAGACGTATTTCCTATCATATTGAATCAGGTGTTTGTCGAGGATACCAAGGTACTCCGACTCGAACGTCTGTTTTTGATGATGTTCCTTTTGGTTGGCGATATAGCTCTTCACGGTCTCCGACATCGATTGGCTGACCGAAAACGCGCCGTAACCGGTTTGCCATTGGAACTTGCCTCGCATTTTGCATTGCTCGTTGATCCACTTGGATGAATTGGTCTTCAATAATTGCATGGTCTTTGAGATGGCAATTTCGGGATGAATTCGCAGGAGTAAGTGAATGTGGTCTTCGATGCCGCCAGCCTTTAATAGCGTTGATTTGTGATCGGGTACGATACCGCCGATGTAGGCGAACAATTCGTCTCGCCAATTGTCCGCCAATAGCGGTTTTCTAAATTTGGTGGAGAATACAACGTGGATAAGAATGCCATGGTGCGTTGACATCGGATGTATTGCCCCCGAACAAATCGTGATGGTGATTTGGACGTCAATATATTACATGCTGCCCAAGGGTACGTCGCACGAGTACCGAAGGCACGGCATGCGTGCGATTAGGTGGATGCATTTTTGGTACGACGTAGGTTGGCGAATTACACATGCCGTCCCTTCGGGACTCGGGAACGGCGCGTTGTCGAATGTCCCGGGACTTGCGTCCCGGGCTATTGCATGTCGTCGCTTCGCGACTGGGGACACATACCCTTCGGGACTCGGGATCGGGTTTGTCGCATGGTCCCGGGACTCGCGTCCCGGGCTAATGCATGCCGTCGCTTCGCGACTGGTGACGGTTTGTCAGTGCCGAAGGCACGGCATGTATTAGCCTGGGACGCAAGTCCCAGGTAAACATCCCCGCGCGCATTCCGAGTGCCGAAGGCACGGCATGCGTGCCATGCGGTTGATGCATTTTTGGTACGGCGTACGGTGGCGAATTACACATGCCGTCCCTTCGGGACTCGGGGAACGGCGCGTTGTCGAATGTCCCGGGACTTGCGTCCCGGGCTATTGCATGTCGTCGCTTCGCGACTGAGGGACACATCCCTTCGGGACTCGGGATCGGGTTTGTCGCATGGTCCCGGGACTCGCGTCCCGGGCTATTGCGTGTCATCGCTTTGCGACTGGGGACATCTGTCGTCGCGTTGAGACGGGGTGCATGAAGGTTTAAAAAATCTTCTCTTTTTCTGACAGAACGCGGCGGGTGGGGGCGTACTGTACTGGTCAACGCTCTTTTTCTTCAACCAGCAGCGATCGCCACCACTATGCCTAAATCCAAGTCCCACGCGAAAAAGAACTGGTTTGCACGACTTTGGTCCGCCAGCGGAACCGGTGCGGCTCTTCGGAACCGACGCCGAAACGCGAACAAACTGCGGCTTGAACAACTTGAGTCGCGGCGTCTGTTGGCGGCGATCTTGCTGGATATCCCCGGAATCAACGGTGACGCTTCAGGAGCGGGAGCGACGGCCACGGACATTGAACTGACCGAGTTCTCGTGGGGATTTTCTCGCGGTGATGAGGATGCCAATAGCAATTTCAACGATCCGATCGTTTTCAGTGACCTGAAGTTCACGAAGCCTGTGGATTCGGCTTCGAACGATCTGTATTCGCAAGCCAGTTTTGCGCCGATCTACAGCACGGCGGCAAAGTTGCGAGTGGTGGATGATGTGGTAACGCCCGGTAAGAACTTGCTCAGCTTCGAACTGGGCAGCGGTCGTTTGACCTCGTTCCGTACCGATGGCCAAAGCGAATCGGGCTCGCTGAGTTTCGCGAAGGTTGACTTCAACGAGTCATTGGCAACGATCGACGGAGTCACCAACCGGACGGCATCTTGGGATTTGCTAAGCGGTGCGGTGGCAAAGAGCGCAATCACTGGGCCGGGCAACATTGACAACTCCAAAAATAACCAACCCAGTTCGAACCCGCTGAACATTGAAACGGTGCTGGAGATCGGGGGCCAAAAACTGCTGATCGATAACTTCTCGTGGAGTGCCCAGACCGCGGGTAACGTGCTCGCGCTCCCAGGTTCACTGACGAAGGCTGAGGGGAGCGGGTTCCAGATCACTCGCGATGTCGATTCGGGGACTGCGGGGCTGCTGGGAAGTGCGGCGGCAGGCACGAATCTGGGCAAAGTGACGATCACTGACCGAGCCAACGTCGCAGGCGTGAACAAGGTCCTCATGCAGTGGAACTTGTACGACGCGTTCATTTCTGAATTCGGACTGAGCGCGAAAGCAAGCGAGTTGCCGACGAATACGCTGGGGTTGTCCTACTCTAAGATCGAACTCGCGGTCACCGAGTTCAATGAGAAAACTGGCGTGCAGGGTAACACGTTGACCACCATTTGGGACGAAGCGGGCAACGTTGTGACGCCTGCGGCCACCTTCGGGACCGCGGACCCTTTAACGGCCGACACGGCGCCGGTCGCTTCGTATCTGGACTTCGGGACACTAGGACGCGTTCGCTACGATGAAATCGATTGGGCGGTCAGCAAACCGACGACAATAGGAACGAAAGGCATTACACAGGACAAGACAACGGTCGGGGCGATGGAGGTGACGCTGGCCGCTGGGCCGTCAACTCCGGCGCTTTTGGGCAATCTCGCGAAGTTAAACGTGCTGCCGACGGTCATTGCGAAAGAGCAGAACACATCAAACCTTAAAGCACCGCTGGACGTGTTCTCGCTCACGAACGCCGCGGTTGTGGAGTTCGCTGTCGCTGGAAATGGCCTTGAAGAACCGACTGTCACATTTGCGCTCGACTTTCAAATTATCCAGCAAACCTTCAATGGCAGAAGCGCTGAGTTGACAACGCGCGGCAACTTCAATGAAGTCACCGGTAATTCCACCGGAGAGCTTAGCTTCGGTGCTCAAACGGTTGACACCCTCTTCGAACTGGAAATCACGGAAGCGGGTATCACCAGCGAGATTCCGGTGACTAGTGCCAAGTGGAGTGCTAGTCGTCCAATTGCACTAACGGGATCTGCTGATACCAATGCTGGCGCTCTGGCGGCCAGCACTTTTGATCTGACGATTCCTCGCGGCATTCATTCACCGGGCTTGTTTGCCGCGGCAGCTCGGGGAACCACGATCGATAAAGCGGTGGTCAAACGGTACGAAGTCGTAGGGGAGGACAAAGTCGAGTTGTATCAATGGGAATTGACCGACGCCTTCCTAACCGATTTCGCCAGCCACATGCGGCCGGGTAACTCGTCAGAAGAAATCGATCGCATCTCATTCAATCCATCGAAGATCACTCTGAAGACCCCGGAAAAGACGGGATCCGGGCCTACACAGAACGCGGCCAAAGCAGATTTCGACTTTCTCAGTGGCATTTTTGGGAATACGGGTGGCAATTTCCAGAACACGCTTACCGCAGACGCCGAAAAGGCCGCAATTCTGCAAATGAAAATAGAAGGACGTGGCAATTTCATTGCGATCGATTCCTATTCCTGGGGTGCAGTGTTGCCCGTCGATAAGACCACGGAAACCGGCGCACGGCCGTTGGGCGACCCCGACGCCTCCGCCCTGTCGGTAAAAGTCGACGGACTACCCTCGGCACCGATGCTAGGTCAGCTTCTTAGCGCTAAAGTTGTTCCAACAACAAAGCTGGCATTGCCGTCAGGTAAGGCAGAGAACCCAGCTTACCTCGCCACGCTGACCAGCGTCTTCGCTACCGCTTATGCCTACCAGGACGAGATCACGGCGACGAGTGCGACGAATTCGCTGAGCCTGGCCCCCACAGTTCGAGCCGAATTGGCTTTTACACCGCTTACTGCCACCGGGCTTGGGACCCCCCGCAGCGTGGACTGGGATCTCGCCGTCGACATCAACACGACGCAGACCGGCGGTCTTGGTGGTTTCCAGTTCGCACCGAACAGTGCCCCGCCCATGGTGCTGGAGTTCTTCGACGGCACGACTCGCAGCCAAGTAGAACTGGATGGCTATGCGTTCGGCACCGCCAACAAGGTTGAGCAGGCTGTTGGCAAATCGGGCTCGTCAGCCCCACTGGCGCCTCGCGGCATTTCGACTCCTGGCTCGTTCAAGATTTCAACTCGCATGGATGAGACAACTCCTGGGTTGTTTGCAGCCATCGCGCTGAAGACCAAACTGCCAGAAATCAAAATCATCGAACGTGGCAATGCGGTTGTCGGTGGCGTTTCCCAGTTCGTACCTGTTCGTGAATGGACCCTGCGGGATGTCTACATTGAAGATTTGGGTAACGCCGCCGAGGCTGGCGACGTCCAAGCTCGTATTGGCACGATCAATCTATCTCTGAACCCAGGTTCCGCCGAATCGACCTTGATCACTTACGGCCTGGACAGCAAAGCCATTCGCGCCGAGCGTAAGATCGACTTCGTGACTCCGCCAACGCCGCTGGGAGATATTTTGATTGGTCGGAGCCTCTCGGAAGAGAGTAGGGTGATCAATCTTCCAAGCTCGTTTAGCGATGAACAGGAGAATGCTTCAACACTGCGATACTCGGTCACCGTCGTCAGTGGAGCGAATTCGTTCGATTCCGTTTCGATCACCGCCACCAACCAATTGCTATTGGACTACAACGTTGGGCAATTCGGTTCAGGTGAATTGCGAGTTGATGCGATGGATTCCTTCGGTTTGATCGAATCAATTACTATTACTATCGTCGCATCCACTTCGACACCTCCATCTGGAACCGACAAGACGGTGACGATCAGTGAAGATTCTAACTTCACTTTCACTGCTGCCGATTTCGGTTTCAGCGACCCCAACGATACTCCCTCCAACACATTCACTGGCTTACTCATTACGAGCCTGCCATCGCTTGGCAGTTTAACATTGAGCAACGTCGCAGTTGCGTCCAATCAGCTAGTCTCGATTGCCAGTATCAACGCGGGACTGCTTAAGTTCACTCCCGTTGCAGACGCAAACGGCAACTCCTATGCGTCGTTTCAGTTTCAAGTTCAAGACAACGGTCCTGCAGGGCTTAATCTCGATTTGACGCCCAACCTTATAGCTTTTGATGTCACACCGGTAAACGATGCGCCGGTTTTATTGCCAACGCCTGTTACATTAACTTTGATCAATGAGGACAACACCAATCCATCTGGGACGTTGGTTTCAGCCTTGCTTACGAACGTAAGTGACGCAGACGCGGGCGCGCTCCGAGGCATGGCGGTTCGTTCAGTACAAGACATCGACGGGATTTGGCAATTCAGCCTTGACGGCGGTTTGCTTTGGGAGCGGTTCGGAAATGTCAGAGTTGATACCGCGCGATTGCTCCCTTCAACTGCGAGAGTTCGGTTCGTTCCTGATGCGCACTTCAACGGTGGGCGCAGCATTGAGTTCTCCGCTTGGGACCAAACCACGGGCAATCCAGGCCAAAGAGTCAACTTGAGCTTGCCCAACGCTACTGGAGGAGTGAAGGCGCACAGTACTGGTGTTGCGTTAGCGAGACAAAATGTGCGCGCCGTTAACGACGCCCCAACGATCAGTGCTCAAAATGCGGCAACAGCCACTGTCGGAACTCCACTCGTATTTTCCAAAGCAAATGGAAATTTGATACGCGTTTCCGATTTGGATGCAGATGAAGCATCAATTCAGGTTGCCTTTATAACGACTAATGGAAAGTTCACGCTGAGCCGGTTGACCGGCCTCACGGTGACCACCGGTAGCAACGGATCGTCTTCTTTCACGGTCCGTGGAACAGTCGCCGACTTAAACGCGGCCCTGAATGGCAGTTCATTTGAATCGGTGTTTGGCATCACAGGCCCCGCCTTTTTACGACTGAATGTGAACGACCTTAACAACACGGGAGTCGGCGGGGCGAAGACCGCTTCCAAGGTGATGGTTGTAACTGTGCAGGCGATCAACCTCGGCGCGCTAAGTGCTTCGAATCCGACGTTAATCGCCAATGGCACAACCAGCGACACCTTCCAATCCCCGAGTGTTTATTCCTTCACGCTCGGAGCCACCTCAGACGTACGTGTCGCGTTGAGCGGACTTACGAACATTGCGAATCTTAGGTTGACGAATTCCCTCGGTCAGAGCATCGGCAGTACTGTCATCGCAACCGCAGAGATCAAGACTGTGCTCGCTAACGGACTTGCTGCAGGCACCTACCAGATCGTAGTCTCGCCATTAAGCGTGGCAACGCCATTCAATTTGGCCGTTAGCTCGTTTGTTGCGAGCGATGATCTGATCGTCAACGCCAACGATCTTGGCACGTTGAACACAACTACGCCCACGGCCCGGTTCAACAATTCGGTCGGTGGAAGTGAAGACAAACAGGATTACTACCGAGTTGTGTCAACTGGTCTTTCGAGTGTGCGAGTGAACCTGAGCGCTTTGAGCACGAATGCAAACGTCGAGCTTCTCAACAGTGACGGTGTGGTCATCGGCTCGAGCGTGTTACCGGGTACGAGTGTTGAAAATGTACTGAATGCGAATTTGTTTCCTGGCACTTATTTCGTGCGCGTATTTACGGCACCGGGCGAGGCGCTGACGACTTACGATTTGACGGTTAGTCTTGCAACGACCAGCGACGATTCAATCACTCAAGCCACTTTTTTGGGCGATGCCAATGCAACGACTCTGCCGGTCCTTCGATTTACCCGCAATTCGATTGGAGGCCCTGGTAACATTCAGGACTTGTATCGATTTGGACTGGCCGCTCCAACGGATGTGCGAGTGAATTTGACTGGCTTGTCGCAAGATAACGACGTCAGCTTGCTGGATGAATTTGGAAGAACGCTTGTATCTGGCACAAACTCAGGCAACTTGAGTGAGAGTGTTTTGGCTAGTGGCTTGGCATCTGGAACCTACTATGTTCGAGTCATTGCCTTCGGTGCTTCGGTTTCGAGCTACGAACTCGCCGTAGCGATCGATCCCGCTAGCGATGATCTGCTGACCAATGCGGTCAGTCTGGGGGCACTTTCGGCGACCGTTCCAACAATCCAGCGAACGGGCAACGTAAACTCAACATCGGACCGAACCGATTACTATAGTTTTTCGCTTGGCGCGACGAACGATGTGCGTGTGAATCTAAGCGGCCTGACAGGCGATGCTGACCTTAGACTGGAAGACAGTTTCGGCCGAGTCATTGCCAGCGGTTTGCTGGGAGGCAGCCTGATCGAGAACCTAAGTGCGACCGCTCTCGCGGCGGGCACCTACCACATTCGAGTGAACACCTTGTTCGCAGCAACAAACTACCTTCTGGCGGTCAGCCAAACGCCGGCCAGCGATGATTTGATTAGCAACGCGGTGGTGCTATCCGCGTTGACGAGCGGCACGTCGCCAACAGCGCGCACAAGCGGCGCCGTGGGCGCTTCGGATCTTCAGGACTACTATCGATTCCAACTGAATACCGCTGGCAATATGCGATTGAACCTCAGCGGCATGACGACCGATTTGAGTGTTGAGATTCTTGATCAGTTCGGAAACGTGATTGTGTTTGGATCTCAGCCTGGCAATACGATCGAACGCGTGACGACTCCTGAGTTAGCCGTGGGGACCTACTACATCCGCGTGTTCCAGTTGAGTGGTGCATCGTCGAACTACATTCTCGAAATCTCGCGAGACTTCAACGGCGACGATTTGGTGCGCGGAGGAAACAACTTGGGTACCTTGGCATCTACTGCACTGACCGCGAGCGGCGCGGTGGGTGGAGCGGCTGATATCCAGGACTACTACAGCTTTACGTTGACCTCGACGCGTAACGTTCGGTTCTTGCTGACTGGTCTGACGGCGGATATCGACCTTCACATTCTCGACAGTTTCGGTCGCTTGATTCAATCCGGTACATCGGGATCGACCAGCACCGAGGACCTGACCGTCAATGGTTTGGTGGCAGGCTTGTACTATATTCGCGTCTTCCCATTCGGCGCAGCAGTTTCGAATTATTCCTTGTCAGTGACCGGCGTGTCCGCGGCTGCCCTGTTAGCCGGAATTCCGGTGCCGAAGAGTTCCAGCGAACTGCCAGTCCCCGATGTCAGTGCTCCCGCTTCCTCCACGCCTGAAGACAAGCCAACGACACAAGAACAAAGTCTAGATCCGAATGCGCTTGCGATGGACTTTAACGGTGATGGCCGAGTTTCTCCACTGGACGCACTGCTTATCCTGAATGCTCTGCGAGCGAAAGCCAACGGCGAGTTGCCTCTTGATGAAACCGACTTCGACATTAACGGTGATGGTCACTTGACCCCTGTCGACGCGCTGCTTGTCATCAACATGCTAAACAGACGGCAAATCCAGCCACCGCTAAGCTAGGCGATCGCAGGGCACTATCCAAGATCCAATCTCACTCGGAATTTGATTGGAAGTAGACGCGGGCGAATGGAGGGAAGTAATTCCACGTCCAAAAGCCAACGTTGCGCAAGAGTTTCCGGTGCCCTTTTCGTTCGCCTTCTATCCGTTGGATTTCAATTCCGTTTTGAATTACGAAGCCAGAATAAAGGCAGGTTCCACCGAAACAATCGGCGAAGATGTACGCAAATCGCACGAGTGGAAATGATCGGGAGAATTCTTGTAGCCCATCTGCGATCATAAATGAAGCTTCTCTAGCAGCCTCGTAGCTTTCGTCATCATTGAACAGGTAGTCCGTTAGCTCTGGAGGTGCGAACAGGATTCTGTCACGGTAGGAACGGTTAGAGAGTGGTAAGGAAATGGTCGGCCATCTGCTTTGGGCAGCATCAATCACACTCGACAGCGTATTCGTATCGACTTTATTCGTGAAGACGACGGCTCGCTCGTAACCCATGGGACGAATTTCAAGAGTATCAAAAGTGTATGTAAGTCACGGGATAAACCCGTCGAGCTTCAACCTGCGGAGATTGTCGCTCTTGACCTCTGCAGGTTCAAGTCAATGCGCTAGAATTTTCTGTCATGCGCCAATAGAAATGACCCCATAAGCGTTCATTAGAAATGTCCCCATGATTACCTCTCAGGAGGTATTTGCCATGGAGACGATTTTGATGAGCAAGAACGAGCGGAAGCGGCTGGCGGTGATGGCGCAGGTGGT